>NZ_DASUVO010000150.1:0-28488 GCF_036378875.1 Actinophytocola sp. | reverse complement strand
GGCATCGGTGATGGTGACGGTGATGCTCCGCTCGTCGTCGGGCGAGGGAGCGCGGACGGCCAAGCCCTCCTTTTCGAGCAGACCTACCTGGTAGGTCAGGCCACTGCGGCTGTAGACGACGCCGTCGGCCAGGTCGGTCATGCGGTGGCTGCCCGTCGGCGAGTCCCCGAGCCGGGCCAGCAGCTGGAACTGCACGTAACTGAGATCGCCGGCCTCGCGCAACTGCCCCTCGACCGCGTGCCGGAGCAGACTGGTCACCTCGATGAGGTCGAAGTAGGCGCCGAGCTGCACGGGATCGAGCGACGGCGGCGAATCGGACATGACCGAAGTCTACTGCTTCGAACTCGAACGGTGTGTCGTCCACCGATCCGGCCGTCCCGGCAGAAGTGAGCCTTCTTGGCGGGTTCCCGTGGGCAATGTTGGGCCGGGGTGGGCAGTGCCGGACATGGAAATCAGGCAGGGGGCGGGGCAAGATCGCGAGGAGCAGGACGGCGCCGCCGACCACAGACTTCGAGGACCGCCATGAGCATCCTGTACTACGCGCCGCGGGAAGACGGGCAACAGCTTGCGTGGGTCGCTCAGAGTGCCTTCAGCCTGGAAGAGACGGCTCGCCGCGCAGGCTGCTTCCTGCGCGAGTCATATCCGGAGGGCTTCGGGATCTTGCCCCAGCTGCCGACCGAAGCCATCGAGCTGTCCGGCGATGTCGTTCACGGCCTTTCCCAGTGACGGCACCGTGTTCCCGGCCGCCTGGGGAGGACAGCCGGGAACACGGTGTGGAATTCCGTCTCTCCACCCTCGGCGTATCTCACGAATTCGAGTCCCTCGCCCTCGACTCTGAGGCCGTCCGCCACGCCATCACCGGCCGCCTACGAACCCGGGTATTCAGTCGGTCTGAGCCGGCACCGTGCGTCGTCGCGATTCGCTCACAAGGGCGCGATGTTCACCGCCTCCGGGCTGACGAGCAGCCCGGAGCACCCGAGCCACTAATTCACCGCACACGAAGGAAGAACATCGATGTCCGACGAGACGCGCCACGCCACACCGCCGGAGAAGCCGGCCCGAACCGAGCAGGATGGCGAGACGGTCAAGGCGATACCGCCCCTCATCACCTCAGCCGACAACACTGTTCCGATCACGGTCCAGCAGCGAACTTCGGTGGCGCCGGCCACCGCGTTCCGGCTGATCGTGCCCATCGACCTTTCGAGGGTTTTCCACCGAGTGGCACCGTTTCCCGGTGTCAAGGGCGTGGAGAACCAGACCGAAGCATGGGATCACGTCGGTCCGACCAGGAACCCGCAGTTCGACGACGGGTCGCAGGCCAATGAACAGCTGACCGAATACACGAAAGGCTCGAGTTTCGCCTATCAGCTGACGGGATTCACGAACATCCTCTCCCGCCTCGCGGCTGGTGTCCGAGGTGAGTGGAACTTCAACCCCGACGGCGACGGCACCCTCATCCGGTGGACCTACGAATTCAAGCCGCTTCCGGGTCGTCGCTGGATCCTCGCCGGTCCCTTCACGCCCTTCTGGCGCCGATACATGCGGGCCGCTCTCGCACGGTGCGTGCAAGTGATCGAAGCGGAGAAAAGCGACTCGTAGGCACGGCCGCGCGAGCAGGCCGTCGCGCGCAACCCGGAGATCAAGCTCATCGCGCTGCCCTGGGCCGCGCCGCCCCCTCGGCGCGAGTTCACATGCCAACCCGCGGCTCAGCCCGGCAAACGCCGCCGGCTGTCGATGGTGGTCATGCGGGTTTGACCGCCTCGATGTGCTCGCCCAGCCACTCGCGGAAGGTCTGCAGGCGCGGGTTGAGCGACCGGACCAGTTCCAGATCGCGCGCACCGACGAAGTCGCGCTCGCCTTCGACAAAGAACTGGAACATGTTGCCGAATTCATCGCCGGCGGGCAGTCCGAGCGAGCGGAGCTGGTCGTGGGTGAGCGGCCGGTAGTCGACCGGTTCGCCGAGTGCGTCGGCGAACGCGGCGGCGTACTGGGCGCCGGTCAGGTGTTCACCCGCGATGCTCACGGTCTTGCCCACGTACCGGTCGCCGGCGGCGAATACTCCGTAGGCGGTGCGGCCGATGTCCTCGGCCGCGATGCCCGACAGCCTGGCCTCACCGATCGGCAGCGTGAGCACGAGCCGGCCGTCCTCGCCCCGCCTCGGCCCGGAGCCCTGGGTGAATGCTTCCCAGTAGAAGGTGCTCCGCAGGTAGGTCGTCGGAACACCTGAGTCGTGGAAGAACGCGTCCGCCTCGGCCTTGGCGTCGAAGTGCGGGACCGTGTAGCGGTCCTGCAGCACCGGGACCCGCTGGTCGGATACGGGGATGACCTCGCGGGTGTCTTCCAGGGTCGACCAGACGACGTGGGCGACCCCGGCCGCCTTCGCGGCACGGGCGGCTGTAGCGGCCTGGGTCAGTTCGACGTCGGCGGACATGGACTCCCAGAAGTTGGTCACCACGTAGACGCCGTGAGTCCCCTCGAACGCCTTGCGCAGCGACTCCTCGTCCTCCAGGGTCGCCTCCACCACCTTGGCGCCACGCTCGGCCAACGCGCGGGCCTTCGCCGAGCCTGCGTTCCTGGTGACCGCCCGCGCGGCGAACGGACCGTCGGGATCGTCCAGAATCGCCCTGGCCAGGCCTCCTCCCTGCGCGCCCGTCGCACCCAGCACCGTGATGATCTTCTTGTCGCTCATGAGCTCTTCCTTTGTCGCGTCACCGCAGCCTTGCGGCAACTCGCCTTGTTGACTGGTAAGTCATTCGAAACTTCGCGTGGATCGTGAATGGACCACCGCCGCGAGGTCCTGCGCAGTCTCGCCCCGGCGGGTATGGAGCATGAATCCGTGGCCTGAACCTAGGTATGTAGAGAGCTCGCGGTGCGGCGAGGCGCCATCCGGTCACCACGCTGGAATGCGGTTTGGCGACCAACACCAGATGATGCAGCGGGGCTGCCAACTCGATCGATCGGCGTCGGCTCAAATCGACTTGAGTACCCGCACCCGGTCGGCGATGGCGCGCCGGGCGACGTCGGAGGTGAAGGCGATGGAGTCGAACTCGTGGGGTACGCCGGGGTGGAGGTGGAACTCCACCGGCACCCCGGCGCGGCTGAGCTTGGTCGCGTAGGCGGTGTCCTCGTCGCGAAAGAGGTCGAGCTGGCCGACCTCGATGTAGGCCGCCGGGAGGTCGGTTGCGTCCTCGAGCCGGGCCGGCGCGGCCGTGGGCGGCACGTCGGACGTTCCGACAGCGTCGCCGAGGAAGGCCCGCCATCCGGTGACGAGGTCGCCGTGGTTGTAGACGAAGGGCGCAAGGTGGGAGTCGGGGGCGTTGGTGCGGTCGTCGAGCATCGGCATGACGAGGATCTGGCGGGCGATCTGCGGTCCGCTTCGTTCTCGCGCGAGGATCGACACGGCGGCGGCCATGCCGCCGCCGGCGCTGTCACCCATGACGCCGATCCGGTTGGGGTCGACGCCGAGCTCGCTGGCGTGGTCGTGCAGCCAGTTCAGTGCTGCGTAGCCGTCCTCGATGGGAGCGGGGAAGGGGTGTTCGGGGGCGCGGCGGTACTCGACGGAGAGCATGGGTACGCCGCTGGCGGAGACGTAGCGGGCGACGGTGCCGTCGAAGTGGTCGATGTGGCCGAAAAAGTAGCCGCCGCCGTGGAAGTACACCACCGCGGGGCCTGGTGTGGCGTCCTCCTTGGTGTACCAGCGCATCTGGATCTGTGTGCCGTCGTCCGCGGTGGCGTACCTGTCGCTCATCCGGACGTCTTCGGGGAAGGGCTGGGCGCCGCTGGAGGCTGCGAGGATCGGCTCCCAGAAGGCCCGGCGACCTTCGACGTCGTCGCGCGGAGGCTGGAATGCCTCCGTCCCTCCCATCTGGGCCAGGACGTCGGCCACTTCGGGGTCGAAGTGAAGTGTCATGAGCTCGGTCTTTCGTTGCGTGGTGCGCGGGGAAACGATGCTCAGATCGACTTGAGGACCCGCACCCGGTCGGCGATGGCGCGCCGCGCAACGTCGGAGTCGAAGGCGATGGAGTCGAACTCGTGCGGTGCGCCGGGGTGCAGATGGAATTCCACGGGCACACCGGCTTGGCTGAGCTTGGTGGCGTAGGCGGTGTCTTCGTCGCGGAAGACGTCGAGCTGGCCGACCTCGATGTAGGCCGGGGGCAGGCCGGTGGCGTCTTCGAGGCGTGCCGGGGCCGCGGTGGCGGGGACGTCGGGGCCGCCGACGGCGTCGCCGAGCAGGGCCGGCCAGGCGGTGAGGCTGTCGTCGTAGGACCACAGCACATACGGCGCGATGTGCGGGTCGAGGGTGGTGGTGCGGTCGTCGAGCATCGGCATGAGCAGGATCTGGCGGGCGATCTTCGGGCCGCCGCGTTCGCGGGTGAGGATGGTCAGTGCGGCCGCCATACCGCCGCCGGCGCTGTCGCCCATCACGCCGATCCGCTCGGGGTCGACGCCCAGCTCGGCGGCATGCTCGTACAGCCAGCCCAGCGCGGCATAGGCGTCTTCGAGCGGGGTGGGGTAAGGGTGCTCGGGGGCGCGGCGGTACTCGACTGACAGCATCGGCACGCCGCTGGCGGAGACGTAGCGGCTGACCGGCCCGTCGAACAGGTCGATGTGGCCGAAGATGTACCCGCCGCCGTGGAAGAACAGGACGGCTGGCCCCGGCGTCGCACCGTCTTTGGTGTACCAGCGCATCGTGATCTGCGTGCCGTCGTCGGCGGTCGCGTGGTGCTCGCTGGTCTTGACGTCGGCTGGGATCGGCTGTGCCGTTCCGGCGGCGCCGATGATCGGCTCCCACATAGCGCGCCGCGCAGCGATGTCTCCCACCGCCGGCAGTGGGGCGTCCGCCATCGCGCCGGCCATCGGGGCCAGTGCCGCGGCGATTTCGGGGTCGAGGCTGAGTGCCATGGTCGTCTCCTTGCGGCGGTGTCGAGGTGCGGACCGGGTGGGTGTCAGGCGGCGGGCGGGAGGACGACGACCTTGCCGGCCAGCGTGCCCCCGGCGGCCTGGGCGTGGACGGCCGGCAGCTCAGCCAGCGGTACCCGCCGGGCGACGTTGACGCGCAGTTCGCCGCGGTCGATCAGCGCCACCAGCTGCGCCAGCTGTTCAGTGTCGCTGCGGACGAACAGGTCGATTCCGCGCACGCCGCGGTCGTCGTCGGAGGGGGCGGGCATCCACACGGTGGTGTTCACGAGGACACCACCGGGACGGACCAGGGTGACGAGTGCGGTCAGCTGTTGCGGCTCGACCGGGGCGAGGTTGAGCACGACGTCGACCGGCTCGGTCACCGCCGCGGTCACCTCGGTGGTGGTGTGGTCGACGACCTCGTCGGCGCCTGCGGTCTTGACCGCCTCGCTGCTGCGCGGGCTGGCCGTGGCGATGACGTGGGCTCCGACTCCCTTGGCCAGTTGCACGGCGTAGCCGCCGACTGCTCCGCCGGCGCCGTTGATCAGCACGCGCTGCCCGGCCGTCAGCTTGCCGTGGTCGAAGAGCGCCTGCCACGCGGTGAGGCCCACCAGCGGTAGCGCGGCGGTGTCGGGCAGCGGGATGCTCGTGGGTGCCGGCGTCAGGACCTCGGCCGGCGCGAGGACGTACTGCGCGGCGGCGCCGTTGCCGTCCATCGGCAGGAACCCGATGACCTGGTCACCGACCTGGACGCCGTCCACACCCTCGCCCAGTGCGTCGACCGTGCCGGCGATGTCGATACCGGGGGTGTGGGGCAGCACCACCGGAATGGGGCCCTGCATGAAGCCCCCGCGGATGTTGCCGTCGACGCCGTTGAACGACGTCGCCGCGACGCGGATCCGGACCTGCCCTGCACCGGGAACGGGCAGCTCCACGTCCTCGTAGCGCAGGACGTCGGGGTCGCCGTACTCGTGGAAACGCACTGCCTTCATCGGAGCTCCCGCTTTCGGTTGAGGTAGTCGTGCTTCGAACTCGAAGCAACTCAGATCAGCGTACTTCTTGCTTCGAGTTCGAAGCAAGTGAGGTCGGTCACCGCGGGTGAGAGCCGATCGCCGCGGCGAGCTCGACAGCGGCTTGGTCGATGCGTTCCCGCAGCTGCGTAGAGCCGTCCGGAGCCGGTCCCTCCCAATCCGCAAGGCCGGCGACGACGACGGTGGGCACGGGTTCGGCGTACAAGCAGGCGAGGCGCTTCCGCAGCACCCGCCCGATGTCGGGTGGCTGCCAGCGCGAGCCACTGTTGACCGCGAGCAGCACGGGCATGCCGGACAGGACTCCGCCGTCGAGGACGTCGAAGAACGATTCGAAGACGTCGCTGGGGGAAACGCCGACCACCGGTGTCGCCACCACGAGCCCGTCGGCCGCCACGACCGCCGCGATCGCCTCGCGCAGGTCGAGGCTGGTCTGGCCCCGGGTGGCGCACTGGGCGAGGTCTGCCGCCAGCCGGCCCAGCTCCAGCACCTCCACCTCGGCTCGCACTCCCCCGGCCATGAGGACCCCGCAGACGGATTCCGCGATCTGGTCCGCGAGCAGGCGGGTGGGACGCGCGTAGCCGGCACCGGCGCAGAGGACGGCCAGGGAAACCGGGCTCCACGCGGACCGGCTCATTGCACCGCGTTCCCGGCTGTTCTCCCCCGGCGGCCGGGGCGTGGTGCCGTCACCGGGGAGGGCCGAGGACGACGTTGCCGGTGAGCTCGGCGGCTTCGGCGAGCAGCTGCGGCGTGATCTCGAAGCCCTCCGGGCGTGGCTCGCGCAGGTCGCGGCCCGCGTGGCGGAACATTTTCTCCAGTCCGCCGGGGGTCGCGATGAGCAGCAGGTCGGCCTTCTCGGAGGTGATGCGGTAGCTGTGCGGGATGCGCCGGGGCAGGAAGACGATGCCCCCCTCGGCCAGCTCGTGCTGCTCGTCGCCGGCCCACACCAGTGCCGAGCCGGACAGCAGCAGGAAGACCTCGTCCTCGTTGTTGTGCAGGTGGAACGGCGGAGCTTCGCCCTCGCTGACGTCGAAGCGTCCGACGGTCAGCTGCCCACCGGTCGCCTCGGCATCGAGCAGGACACTGAAGACGCTCCCGCCGATCCACTCGAGCTGCTGGTGGTCTTCCCGCTGCGCGAGGTACGGGATACTCATGGCGGGTCCTCGATGTCCGTGGGCGGCGGCGCCGTCCTCCTGCCCACGACCCTGCGCCGCACCCCTGCCCGATCTCTACATCCGGCGGTGCTCACCCGGGCCCAACACTGCCCACAAAGAACTCCCGGAGAAGGTTCGGTTCTGCTGTGGCAGGCAGTGCGCGCTCACCTGCGTCATGCGCCACCTCGCTCGGCAGCGCCTCCCGACAAATGCGGAGCGGCAAACGGCACGGGCACGGTGGCCGGCTGCTGCAGCAGCCGCTCGATGAGGCGCTCCTTGGCCAGGGCGAGGTGGCGCCGGTAGGTGCCGTAGGGCACCCCCAGCCGCCGGGCGGCGGCCTTGTGGGTGCGGGAAACCGTGATGTACGTGGCGGTAAGGGCCTCGTGGGCCTTGACGCCGGCCGGATCGACCGGCAGCGCGTCGAGCGCGGTCGTGATGGCGCCGCGCAGGTCCGCCACGGGGTCGGCTGAACCCTGCGGCACGAGATGCGAACGCAGCAGCACGCTGGTCGCGAACTCCCGCGGGGTGTGCCACGTGCGCAGCGCATCGAGCACCCCCGCCTCGAACGCCGCACGCGGCGGGTCGTCGCCGCGCTCGTCACCCGAGCCACCGGCGGCCGGAGCTCCGGCCCACCCGGCTGCGGGCGCGATCATGGTGCGGGCCCGGTGCTCCACCCACTGCTCCACAGGCTGCCGCCGCCAGTCCCTGCCGAAGACGTGCTGTTGCTGCCCGCCGACATCCACCGCCGCGACCTCCAGCAACCCGGCCTCGGCGAGGTAACGCCGCCACCGCTCGCCGTCCTCGAAGACGGTGAAGGTCACCGCGCGTCCCCGGGCCCGCATCTCCTCCGCGATGGTGCGCCGGCTGACCAGGTCCATCACGGGCGAGGGCCGCTGGTGCCAGCCCGGCTGCACCGCGAACCGCCGAATGCCCAGGTGCTCGCCCGGCCCCACGGGAGCGGTCGCCTCCACGTGCTCCCAGACCGCCGCGATGACCGGGTCCCCGGCGCGGTCTTCGGGCAGCGGTGCCTCCAGCCGCAGCATGGCCATGAACGCCACCGGCGCGGCAGAGCCCGCGTAGCGGTAAACGCGGAAGGCCTCCGGCTGGCGGCGCACCCAGTGCGCGACCGCGGCCGCGGACACCGGGCCCTCGGCCTCCTCAGCCAGGCGCAGCACATCGGGCACGTCGCCGGGCCGGAGCGGAGTGTCCTCGACTTGGGGGTGCGCTCGCCACTCGTAACGATCGTCCGAGCCGCCCTGGTCGCGGAAGAGGAACATCCACTCCGCGACGCGCATCAGGGCGTCGTCCTCGGACGCGGCACGCACCGCCTGCAGGCAGGCGACTGAGATGCGGACACGGACGTCGTCGTAGCGTTCGGGGTCGCGCCAGCGCAGGTCGGCCGCGAGGGTGGCGCGCACCGCGTCGTGCGGGTGCAGCCCCTCAGGGGTGGCTTCGATGTAGGGCAGCTGACGCAGCCAGGAGAACACCGTCGCGGTGTCCTCGTCACCCAGCACCGCGCGCAGCAGCGGCTCGCGCGTGACGTGGGCCTGCGCGACCACCTCGAGGGCACGCCAGTGAGCCGCGCTGGGCAGGTCGCCCACGAGCCGCTCGACCAGGGTCGTCAGCACATCGCCGGTGGGCTCCCACGGTGCGCCCGGCGCCGCGGCGGGCACCGAGGCGGCGAGGGAGAGGGCCAGCGGGCTGCCGCCGGCGAAGGCGACGAAGGCGCCGCGCTGCTCGACGGGAACGCCACGGGCGGCGAGCAGCGCGTCGGACTGAGCGGCGTCGAGCGGCCGCACGACCAGTTGCGTGAACAGCTGCGCCCAGCCGGGGTCCAGCGACCACTCGGCGTCGGGAGCGACTCGGCTGGCGAGCACGACGAGCGCACCGTCGGCGAGCCGCAGCAGGAAGGTGTCGCGCAGCCACGGCTCCAGTCTCTGGCAGTGCTCGAAGGTGTCGATGAGCAGCACCGCGCCGGGCTCGACGCGCGCGAGCGCGGCGGCCTCCTCGAGCCGACGCGGATCCGCGTCAAGAAACCGGGCGTCCACGTGCACCACCCGGCGGCCGGCGAACTCGGCCTGCCCGGCGGCGTAGCGCAACAGCGAGGACTTGCCGATGCCGCCAGGCCCATGCAGGTACGCCACGACCGGAGCATCCGCTGCTCCTGAGAGCATCCGGTCGAGCACCGCCCGCTCCGGTTCCCGGCCCACCAGCGCACCGGCTCGTGCCGCGGCCAGGCGTGCCGCCAGTCCCGTAGCACTCACTCAACGCTCCCTTCTCCGCAGTCCATTGTGTCGTGTCGGCCCGATCGGTGAAAGCCGTCCGGTGTGGACAGCACCAAGCCCGGGTGAGCAGCACCGGGTGTGGAGACCGGGCAGCGGTGCGGCGCAGGCAGGAGGCAGGCGCCCACGGGTTTCGGGGACCGGCCACGGGCGTTCTACCTCTCGCAGCGGCAAGACGGCGCTGCTCTGGCCGGTGACGAGCGGCACGAGTCGTCGTCGTCCTCAAAGCCTCCGCAAGCCTCGAGTGGCTCGTGCCCCGCCGTCGGTCCAGATGGCGGCCAATGATCGCGGGGGTCACCGGCTCGGTCAGCGTGGGCCGCTTTGGCCCACCCTGACCACGGCCGGCCCGTCGGAGGTGCGGACGACCTCGCTGAGCCGAGCCGCGTCGGCCGAGTCCGGTGCCGCGGTGAGGACCACCGCCATCAGGCCGTCCCCGGGAACCTCGAGCAGAGCGCCGTCGAGCGTGATGTCGCCACCGTCCGGATGCCGGAACACGGCACGGTTCTCGTAGGCGGAGACCGTTTTCGGGGTGCGCCACAGGGTGTCGAACGGACGGCTGGTGCTGCGCAGCTCGTTGACGAGCTCGGCGAGGGATGCGTCGCCGCCGCTTTCACAATGCCGGTCGAGCAGGTTCGGATCATCTCGCCTTTCGTCGGCGGCGCCTTCGGCGGCGCGGCGATAACCTGGTCGCACCAGATCCTCGCCGCTCTGACCAGCCGCGTCCTCCGACGGCCGGTGAAGCTGGCGCTCACCCGCCGCCAGATGTTCCACATCATCGGCTACCGCGCCGCGACCCGACAACGGGTCCGGATCGGCGCCGACACCAACGGCAGGATCAGCGCACTGGAGCACGAAGCGCACACGGAAACCGCTCGATACGGCTTCTACGAAGACAACATCCTCGAGGTACCCCGGTTCCTCTACAACTCACCGAACATGCGCTCCGCTCTGTTCACCCATGCCGTCGACACCAACCTGCCCACCTACATGCGGGGACCCGGCGAAGCACAAGCCGGCTTCGCCCTCGAAACGGCGCTGGACGAACTCGCCCACAACCTCGGCCTGGACCCGATCGAGCTGCGCCGACGAAACGAGCCGACCTATGACCAGGCTGGCGGACTGCCGTTTCGAGCCGTCGGCTGCTCGACTGCTACGCGGAAGGCGCCAGACTGTTCGGCTGGTCACGACGGCCTCGCCAGCCCCGCAGCCGGCGTGAGGGCAACCTGCTCATCGGCTACGGCATGGCTGCAGCCGCATACCACAACAACCTTTTGCCGGCCGCGGCGTTCGCTCAGCTCACCGCCGACGGCCAAGCGGTGGTCGCCTGCGCGACGAGCGACATGGGACCCGGAACCTACACAGCGCAGACGCAGATCGCAGCCGACACCCTCGGCCTGAAGGTCACCGACGTCGAGTTCCGTCTCGGTGACTCGGCCCTGCCCGAGTCACCTTTTCACGCCGGTTCGCTCACGACCGCGAGCGGCGGTTCAGCCGTGCTCACGGCGTGCCGCCAGCTCCGTGACGGCCTGGTACGCATGGCAACTGTGGACCCTGCCTCTCCCCTGTACGGCGCGCGGCCGGATGCCGTCGACGTCACCGACGGCCGGATATATCTCAAGCAGGCGCCCAAGCGAGCCGAGACCTACCGTCAGTTCCTGCGCCGACGCGGCCTTCCCACATCGACACCACTCAGCGGTGGGACCCGGGTGACATACGCGCGCACTACTCGTCGTTCGCCTACGGTGCCGTATTCGCCGAAGTCTCCGTCGACGAGAATCTCGGGCAGATCCGGATCCGCCGGATCCAGAGTGTCTACGACGCCGGACGGATCATCAACCCCAAGCTGGCCCACAGCCAAGCTTTGGGCGGCATGGTCATGGGCATCGGCACCAGTCTCCTCGAACACACCGTGATCGATCACCGCGACGGTCGCATCGTCAACGCCAATCTCGCCGACTACCTGGTACCGGTCAACGCGGACGTCCCGCGCCTCGACGCGACCATCCTGGCCGCCAGCGACCCGAACACCGACCCCTTGAAGGTAAAAGGACTCGGAGAAGTGGTCATCTGCGGTGTACCGGCCGCAATCGCCAACGCCGTGTTCAACGCGACCGGCCAGCGCGCCACGCAGCTACCCATCACCCTCGACCAGCTCATCTGAATTCACAGACCACAGTGGACGAGACCATGCGCGAGGTGCACCGCACGTCGCGCATGGTCTCGCGGCGGCGCCTCGTTGCCCTCGACGGCTGATCGCATCACAACCTCGGCGGCCACAAGATCAGTGCCGGGACGGCCATTGGGCGAGCGCCGAGGACGCCCATTGGTTGATCAGCGCCGTCGTGAATCCCGCGTTGCGGTGCAACGCGAGATCGTGCGCGGCGTTCGGGATCAACACCGCCTGGACGCTGACTGCGGCTTCGAATGCGTTCTTCTGGTCGGGTTTGAACGCTGCCGGGTCGTCGCCCTGGTAGAGGTAGTCGTGGTCTCCGACCACGACCAGAATCGGCACCCGGACGGCCTTCGCGAAGGCCTGACTCACCAGCTCCTGCGCGAAGCCCGGCACCTCCGCCGCGGTCGTGGTCGTCTTGGACCGCTCGTCCGCGGCCAGGGTGGCCGGGTTCGCGTTCGGGAGGTAGTAAAAGAACTTCCGCGAGTTCGGCGCCGTGGTCAGGTAATCCGCCGGCAGCTTCTTCTTCCCCAGAACGGGGTCGGTGGCCGCCGGGATAAGTTCGGGGAATCCCTCGTACCGCTCGGCGTGGATATCGACCGACCCGACGCCGTCGACCCCGACATCGACCCGCAAATCGAGGCCGCGACGGTACTGAGCCGACTGGTCGGCGCACGCGGTGCTCGGCGCGAGAGCGAACGCTGTGATCACGGCGGCGCTGGAACAGGTTGTGGTGGCTGGCGAACCGTCACGGACGTAGTCATCAGAATGTCCTATCGAGACCAGTAGGGAGAGTGTCCGATGCGAACCCGCTGGTTGTGGTGGGAAAACTGTCCGCAACGGATGACAGTGCGACCGGCGGCGGGATCAGCGGCGGGATCGGCGATGTGGCCGGTAGCGCGGTCAGGTGCGCGCGGACCCGGTCGATCATGAGTTCGGCTTGGGCCGCGGTGGACAGGCCCAGCTCGACAGCGCGCAGGATAGTCGCGACCGTGCTCTGGTGGGGTCCGGCGATCCTCGCGACCGGTGCGGCGCTCAGGATCGGATCGATGTGTGCCATGAGAGTTGGTCCCTCGGTCGACTGACGTCACACCGGAGTCCCGGGCACCTACTCCGATATGTTACGCGCTCGACCAGAGAATGATCCCTACCGCTCCGGTAAATTCTCCGAGTCAACACCATGACACGAAAGTCCATAAAGGGCAGCACAACAGTGCCCGGGCGGCAGGGCTGATCGCTGCCGAACAGAGGAGTGTCACGTGATGCTCGCGTTGGCTACCCCCTCTCTTGTACTTGGGCTGGGTGGGATCGGTTGATCCTGTCCTGGCGCCGCCGTGAGGGCGGCGGGTTGGTGCGCTACGCCTGCCTCTGCCGCATGAGTTCGCGTGGGTCGGGTAGTGCGAAACGGCGGATCAAGCTCGTGACCACCGTGCCGAGGGCCAGCCACACGATCGCCGCGAAGCCGTCGTTGAGCAGTACCCGGATCTTCACGTCAGCAGGGGTGAACAGCTCGTTGAATCCCAGGGACACCGCGGCGGCGAAGACGAGCACCACAGCGAACAGGCCACACAGGACGTTGACGATCGTGCAGACGATCCGGACCATACGGGTCCGGTCCGACCGCCGCTGGTGGCGGTCCAGGGCCCGGTCCTGTGCCTGGTTGTGGGGTGCGGCCCGCGGCACTGGGCTCTCGGTCTGTGTCATCTCGACCTGACCCGATTCCAGGTTCGAATGCGGCTCTCGACTTGTCACGACCGTGGTGTCCCCGCCGGCAAATGGACCGGGTCGGCGGAGTCCGCGCAACCGCCGCCGGGTTGGTGAGCCCGTCATCGCCGAGCGCGCCAGACACCACGCCTACGGCTGGACCCACGAGTGGATCTGCGGCTGGATCCGCGGCCTCTGTTGGTGATCGCGTAGTAGATCCCCAACAGGACGACCGACCCCACGATGGCGATGAACCAGGTGGATAGGTCGAAGAAGCCTCCAGTGGCCTTGATGTCAAACAACTCCGAGGCCGCCCAACCGCCGACCAACGCCCCCGCGATGCCGATCAGGATCGTGACGACGACACCGTGCTTCGCCCTACTACCCAGCATGTACTTGGCGATGACGCCGGCGATCAGACCGAGCACGATCCAGCCGATCACACTCATACTCATGATGACTCCTTTGGTGCGCCAGATCGCGAACTGCTTCCGGTGATCGGGCCACAATCGCTTCCGGACAGCCCACCCCGGATACTCGAAGAAACGTCGTGAATGGACCGAAGGCTGAGGGGAAGAGGAAATCCCAGCTACGCGGACGCCCAGGCGGGCCGTACGCGGATGTCAGGTGGGATGGCTCGGGAGAACATGCCCGCGATCTCCTTGGCGCGTCGACATGCTCGACATGTTCTTCGCCAAGGTCCTGGGCGATGCCCGATCGCACCAGACCCGCTCCCGTCGAGCCACGATGGACTCGAGCGAACTCTGTGACCAGGTGCACCCTCAGCGTAGACCCCCACGAGACCGCCGAACAGGGCAGGGACGAGACCACTACCGCCAACCGCGACACACGGGCGCCGACAAAGGCCGGTCGAAACACTCCCGACGCGCGCTGGGTTTCCTGGCACCGCGATCCTCGTGGTCGCTGTGGTCGCTGCGGTTGGCCTGATCAGGCGGCTTCTGTCGCCATCGACTCGGTAGCCACCCAGTTGCGACTGGGTGGCGGCAACCGAGCGTCGTAGTGACCCACCACCATCTCCGCTGTGATGGGCGCGCGCGGCCGGCAGCGGCGGGATGGGTCGCGCCGGGTATCGGCGCCACCGGCCTGCTCAACCAGCCCACGTCGGCGCTGACCGAACCGACGTCGGCACTGCCACCGCTCCGTCCAGGATCGTGCCCCTTTGACAGTCCTCAGGGGTTTGTTACGGGCGTCGATGGAGACGACGGGCCGGGGTGCCGAGCCGAGTCCGCACCGAGCGCTCCACCAGGATGGGTACAAACGCGTGTATCCGGGCGTCGGCGAACCGGCCTCGTTCCTCGGCCATCACGTGGCGCACAGCGGCACCGCGTCTGGGGCCGTACTCGTCGAGCAACCGTGCTTCGATGTGGGCGTACTGGTCACCTCGGGCGGCGGCGTTCAGAGCGGGTATGTCATCCATGATCATCACCTTCCGGCAGTCATACGGTAGATCACCGGCCGACTGCTCCTCCGTGTAGCGCACGCTCTGTTTTGGACAGTGATGCCGTTGGTCACGTGGCGTTCGTGTCGTCCGGGCCGGCCGGTGGAGGTTGGTTGTGATCGTCGTGCAGGACGTCGATGGTTTCGGGTTCGGTGTGTTCTTCGTGTAGCAGCGATTTGATGCTGGCGTTGAGGACGGCGAGGAGTGGCACGGCGAGAAGGGCGCCCGCGATGCCGGCGGTGATCAGTCCAGCGGCGATGGCGAAGACAACGGCGAGGGGGTGCAGTCGTACGGCGCGGCCGAGTAGCAGGGGTTGGAGGATGTGGCTTTCGAGTTGGCTGACGCCAATGACGACGGCGAGCACGACGAGCGCGGCGATGAATCCGTTGGCGACCAGTGCGACGAGCACGGCGACGGTCCCGGCGAGGATGCCGCCGATGATGGGTACGAACGCGGCGAGGAACACCAGCGCGGACAGTGGGATGACCAGTGGGACGCCGATGATCGCGAGGCCGATGCCGATGCCGACCGCGTCCACGAGCGCGACCGCGGCGGTCGCCCGCACGTAGTTGACCAGCGCCGCGAACCCGCGCCGGCCGGCCACGTCGACCCGGTTGCGGACCCGGGCGGGCACGGCGCGGGTCATGAAGCGCCAGATGCCGGGGCCGTCGTGCAGGAAGAAGATGAGGATGAAGACGGTCAGCAGGAATCCGGTGAGGACTTCGCCGATCGTGGTCGCGGTGGTGATCGCGCCCTGGGTGATGGCGGCCTGGTTGTCCTGGATGGCGCCGATCGCGTCGTCGATGACACTCTGGATCTGCTCGGCACGCAGGTGCAGTGGCCCGGTGGTCAGCCAGTCCCGGATCTGGTCAAGGCTCGCCACAACCTGGGACTGGAGTAATGGGAGTCCGTTGACGAAAGTGATGATCACGAAGGTGAGCAGTCCACCGAGGACGGCGATGCCCGCGACCATCACGATCACCGTGGCGGCCCAGCGCGGTACGCCCCACCTGGCCAGTCGGTCGACACCAGGCGCCATCAGTGCGGCGAGCAGCAGCGCGATCGCCATCGGCACGATCAGCTGCGAGAAGAAGCCCGCGAGCCACACGATCACATACAGCGCGGCGATCACGACGATGAACCGCCACGCCAGCGCGGCGCTCACCCGCAGCCCGGTCGGCACCAGACCCGTCACGTCCCTGGTTGGTATTCGGGACGCGCGTGTCTCGTCGGACCCGCTCATCGGTCAACGCGCGGTCGCGAGCACCACATCTGTCCCTCACTCCGCCATTCTCACCGGGCAGCCAGACCTCCCCGAGGTCACCCGAGCTGCCCGGCCCAGCCTCGGATACCCCGACTGGACACCGCACAATCCCTGTTGCTGACAACGATTTCAGCGTCGTCAGCCCAACAGGCGCCATCGTGAAGCCACAACGATCGGGTGACCCAACAGAGTCGGAGACTGATTCTGACCCGCGCACGTGAGGGCCGGTTGCGTGCCCTTGTGGAGACCGTCGGTGCGGCGCATACTGACCTCGCGCCTGTGGTGGGCGCTGTCCCGGACCCCGGCAGTCGAATCGCAGAGTTCGACGACCGGAGAGGAATACCATCGCCGTACGGCAGCCTCTCCCACCGTGAGAGATTCCCTTTCCCCGCCAGGATCCGGCGGATCCGCGTCGTGCGCGACGTGGCCGGTTGGTTGGTCGCGAGCGCTGTCGCGTGGACCACACGGTGGTCCCGGGTTCCCGCGGGGAGTGTGCCGACGCGGTCGGCAGCACCGATGTGAACGCCCTGTTCTCCTGTGTTCAGGCCGGCACATCCACCTGGCTCAGCAAGATCTTCCTGTCGTGAAAGGACATGTGTGATGTCTACTGGCATGATCATTGGTGTAATCGTCGTTGTCGTCGTGGCGGCGTTGGTCGTCTGGCTGGTGGTGGCCCGGCTTCGGCGCCGACAACAGCTGCGGGACCGGTTCGGCCCTGAGTACGACAAAGCTGTGGACGACGGCCAGAACCGGCGGGCAGCCGAGCGGGAGCTCGGTGAGCGGGAGAAGCGTCACGAGCAGTTCGACATCACGCCGTTGTCGCCGACCGCGCGAGACGGTTACGCGCAGCAATGGGCGTTGATCCAGGCGAAGTTCGTCGACCGCCCCGATATCGCGGTGGCCGAGGCGGACCGGCTCGTGGTCGTGGTCATGGGTGAGCGCGGCTACCCGACCGAGGGCTACCAGCAACAGGTCACCGATCTGTCGGTCGAGCACGCCTCGACACTGGAGCATTACCGCAGCGCACACGACGTCAAAAGCCGGCATGACCAGAGCCAGGTGTCCACGGAGGAACTTCGGAAGGCGATGGTGCACTACCGGTTGCTGTTCGAGGACCTACTCGACGCCGACGTGGACAGCCGAACCGGCAACGTCGACAACGCCGGCCGCGGCGTGAACCCGAACCCTGGAACCTGAACTAGGAGCCATGGCATGCATCCCGACCAGAGAGCCGACAATCATCTCACCGATGACGGACCCGCGCCGAATGGAGCCGTTCCAGACGACATCCAACCGCGCACGGCGGACCTGACCGCCGGTCCCGATCACCATCACGACCGGCTCGTCGATGCCCCGCCGCTGCCGGTCGATGGCGATACGCCGCCCCCGGCGGTCGGGGACGACGAATCACCCGTGCAGCTGTTCCAGCCCGAGGCAGCCGAACGGTTCCGGGTCGAATGGCAGCGGCTCCAAAGCAGATTCGTCGACGACCCGAAGGACGCTGTGCAGGGCGCCGATCACCTCCTCGCCGAGGTACTGGAGTCACTGGCCGGGACATTCTCCGAACGCAAACACGAACTGGAAGGGCAGTGGCACGGCGAATCCGAGGCCCTGACCGAGGACCTGCGACTCGCCCTGCGCCGCTATCGGACGTTCTTCAACCAGCTTCTCGACGCCTGACCGCCCACCACGCCACCGCACACACCCAGAGCCCTCGGTGTGAGGGTTGGGATCGTTCATCGACACGATGGGAGGAGGGCTATGGAGTTGTCGCGGCGGGAAAAAGAGATCCTCGCCCAGATTGAGGACGAGTTCACCCCGAAGGAATCAGGCATGGCGGCGGCGCTGAACGCGGGGTCCGTCCGCGGTCTCCTGTCCTCGCACGTCGTGCGGACCTGGCGCCGGCTGCTGGGGCTGCTCGCCTTTGGGCTCGCCATGATCCCGATCGGCTTGCTGCTGTTCGGTCTCGGACCAGTCGGTGTGGGTGTCCTCACGCTAGGCATCGTCGCACCCTGGACCCTTCTGGCCGCCGCCTGCCTCGCCCGTGGCACAACCGGCGAGCAGCCACCAACCATCCCGCCGGCCGCGTGATCTCCGGCTGGGACCGGGCTACTGAAGTCTGTGCCGCTCTGGACCTTGGTGGCTGTCTGGAGATCTGGAGACAATGGGTGAACCGAGGTGCGAGTGTCATGGCGTCAATAGGTAGACAGGTCCGGCAGTGGTTCGGGGCCAAGTCCGTGGGGCGTGACGCGGCCTCAAGTCGTTGGCTGGAAGGACTCGCTCGTGGCAGGCTGGTGGCTCGCGGCGTCAACTATGCGCTGATCGGTGTGCTGGCCGTACAGATCGGGCTCGGCGCCGGAGGCGAGGAGGCCGACCGCGTTGGGGCGTTGCACGCGGTGGCCAAACACCCCGGTGGGACCGTCGCACTGTGGCTGCTCGCCGTGGGATTCGCGGGCCTGGCGATCTGGCGGCTCGCCGAGGCGGTCTACGGGCAGGCCGGCCCGGAAGGACGCAAGGCGACCAAACGGCTTGGCTCCCTTGCCCGGGCCCTGTTCTACGGGTTCGTGTGTGTCGGCGTGGTGAGTTTCCTGCTCGGTGCCAGCGTCCCGAGTTCCAGCAACAGCCAGTCGAAAGACATCATCGCCCGACTCATGGGCCATGCCGGTGGCCGCTGGCTAGTCGGTCTCGTCGGTCTCGTGGTGGTCGGGGTCAGCATCGCCATGATCGTCGGCGGCCTGCGACGGAAGTTCCTCAAGCAGCTGCGGACAGGGCAGATGAGCCCACGCACCGGACCGTCGTCGAAACCGTGGGCACCGTGGGAGTCGCCGCCCGCAGTGTAGTTTCGGTGTTGTCGGGGTGTTCCTGGTCATCGCCGCCGCCACGTTCGACGCGGCATCGGCGCAGGGACTCGACGGCGGACTGCGCAAATTCGCGACGACACCGTTCGGTCCATGGCTGCTCATCGCCGTCGCCCTGCCTTCGGCCCACACGCGGGCGCCGCCCTTCTCCTGGGCGACGATGAGGTTCTTCACGGTCGGGTTCTCTTGTGTGCGGCCAGTGCGGCATTGCCGATGCGGGGAGTCGAGTCGCTGCCGGTACCAGCGGCGGCCGGGCGTCGAGCAGGGCGTGGACGTTGAACGCCCAGTTGGGTGTATGGCGCGTGCTCCACCGAAGACCGCAGTCACGCACGGTCAGGACGGAGTGCCGACATTTGCGACCTGTCACGAGCGGGCATGGAGGCATTCGCTCGTCAACGGGGCACGTTCCTGTACGTGAGGGAATCATGCTTGTCCGCATGCGAACCTGACCTCGAGTATCTATGAGAACCAACAAGCCGATGGCGGTTTGGGTTTCTCACCAGTGAAGGAGGAAAGAGTTCACCTCGGTCAGTGCGTTCGTTTCGAAACCTCGGCCACATCCTGGAAATAAAGCCACAAAGCGACGCCTTCCGCATCCCCACCAGCAACCGCGCGGGCGCTGACCTCGATGGTCAGAGCCCCACGCGGTGACCCGGGGGTGGGGGTTGGTGTCAGCGGGTTCCGGTCAGTGACCTCATACCTAGCATGTCGCCGCTGCCGAGCAGTCGTTTGTGGGTGGTGCAGGCCATGGTGCGTGGGCTCATCGTCTGCCGGGAGTGCGTTGTCTGGTCGACGTGGGACAGGCCGGCGGTGTGGCCGCGTTCGTGTGCGACGACGGACTCGAGGTCGAAGCTGTCGACGCAGGCGGTCGGTACGGTGCCGGTGAACCACTTGTGGGTGGAGTTGAGCAGCATGTCCGAGGACACCACGGTGCCGGTGGAGGTCTTGTAGTAGGTGCAGGTGTAGGCGAGTGTGTTGGTCGGTAGGACACCCCAGCTGGTGACGTTGACACCGTCGTTGCCGGCGCAGGTCGCGGTGGCGCTGATCTGGGCGGCGCGGACGGCGGATCCCTGGTAGGCGTGGGTCAACGGCAGTCCTGCGCGGGTCCCGCACCGGTTGTAGCCGCCGATCAGGTTCGCTGTCGCCCGGTAGATGGCCGTGGCCGCTGTCGAACCGATTGCGGCCGGCGCGTTGGCCGGGTTGTAGGACCAGGTGTATGTGCCGGACAGGCGCCACTTCTCTAAGACGTAGGCGGTGTCCGTGCAATCGAGGCTTGCGTTCGTCACGGTGGCCGCGGTCGCGGCCGTCATCGGGGTGGCCAGGATGGCTTCGCCGACAACGGTGATGTCATCGGCCGGAGCCGAGTTGAGAACCGGTGTGGCGACGACGAAGGCGCCGGCGATCAGTGAGGCCGTGGTCAGACAGATGGTGCCTTTGCGCATGGCGGGTGTCCTTACCAAGTGGGGGTGGTTGTGTCACCAACACTCCGTGTGGACAGTTGCATTACCCGGCGTGAGGACGGTGCGTTTCGGTAGCAGCCAACGGACTCAGCGCGACGGCGCCGACCGGGTGCACAGTGGCCGAGTACTCCCGGCAGCACTTTGTGATCATGGTCGTCGTTGTCGATCTTGTGTTGCCTGATGGCGACCTCGAGCCGACGCTCTCGGACTCCCGAGAGGCGCCGGCTTGTTCGTAGGCGCGTTGGTGTTGGCCTAGCCGGGCGAGTTCATCTGGCCAGGTCCGGCACGCTGCCTGGGGTGATGTCTCCGGCTGGGGCCAGCGGTTCACCGTAGGGGTGTAGGTGCGTAGCTGTCCGATCCTCCGGCCGGGATCCTTCGCCACCGGAGTTGTTCGCGACTCGGACGATGTCCCGGGGACGCGCGCGAACGGGCCCGGACCAACGAGCGTGCTCGGCTTTGCGCGGGTCGCCCGATAGAGGGATGTGGAGCGGCGATGGTAGGACAGCAGGTCCGTCAACCGGTCGGGGTTCCCGGCCGCCTGCGCGGCGGCGTTCGGGATCGGGGAGGTGGTGGTGCAGTTCGCGACGATCACCGTGTCCAGGTCGTCCGGCGTGAGCCCGGCGGTCGCGATGGCGGGAGGTGCACGCCGCGGCGAAACGTCTGCGCCCCGCCACCACGTTGACGGTCGTCGGGCCCGGCGGAACCAGCGACCTGACCGCTGTCGACCCGGCAGTCGAAACCGATCCGTCCGTGTGCCTGCTCGGGGAGAGCGACCACGTCGAGAAGGTACTCAGCGGCGCCGACGTGCTCCTGCTGCCCTCGCATTCGCGAAGGCCTGCCCACAGTGGTCCTGGAGGCGTTGGCGGCCGGCGTGCCGGTGCTGGCCTCGGACCTGCCCGGCGTTCGGGGCCTCGCCAGGGAGGTGTACGGGCTCACCCCGCTCCCGCTGAGTGCCGGGCCCGAGGTGTGGGCACGCACCGCGCTGGCACTGGCCGGGCGTGCCATCGGCGGTGTGATCCGGCTCGGTGAATGGATCATGAACAACTGCCGGTCCTCGGGCCCGCTCGGCGGTATCTCCGCGGGCTTCGACCGTGTGGGTACACGGATCGGCTGGGTCAGCACTACGCAGAACGCCGACCTGGTCGCCCCTGTTCACCCAACTGGCCGCGCGGACCGGCGAGCAGACCTTCACCGGTGTCACGGTGTCCTCCCAGTCCCACATGGTTGACCCGAGCGTCCCCATCGAACCCGGCCTGTCGGCACCCGACCCGGACGCCGTTGGGCTCGCAGGCACCGCCCAGTACGCCACCGCGTTGCACCACTCCCCGCTCGGCGCGCTGGAACACTATCGGCGGATGCAGACCCTGCTTGCCGCCCAGGTCACGCTCGGTGAGGGCCAGACCGTTGCTGGCCGGCCGCTTCCCCCCGACGGTGCCGTGCTCGCCGCCACCAGCCCTCTGCATGCCGGGTATGTGATCTCGGAGGTACTTTCCTGCGGCGCACGTCGCTGCCACCGCCTGCTATGTGCTCGCCGCCACGGGACCAACCCGCTGCGCTGATCCCGCGAGCTCAGTGCGCCTGCCGGTCGGCGTTGAGTGCCGTGCGGACGGCCCGCCGTAGTGCCGCGCCGGTGAACGGCTTGGCCAGCACTGTGACGTCGGAGGGCATGACGCCCTCGTCGTTGATCAACGGCGCGGCATAGCCGGACATGTACGACACCCGAGTGTTCGGGCGGTACTCGGCGAAGTGGGTGGCGAGTACCGAGCCGTTCATGAGCGGCATGACGAGATCGGTGAGCAGCAGGTCGATGGGCTGCGGCAGTGACCGCGCGAGTTCGATGGCCTCGGCGCCGGAGTTGGCCGCCACGGTCTGGTATCCCACCGCGCGCAGGAGTTCCTCGGCGATCTCGCAGATCGCTCGCTCGTCGTCCACGACGACGACGTCTCGGTGCCCGCGCAGCCGTCGTCGGGCTCATCGGTCATGGTGTGCTGGATCGCCTCATCGGTCGCCGGCAGGTACACGTGGACGGTGGTGCCCTGGTCGGGTTCGGACTGGACGTCGATCCGACCACCGACCTGCCGGATGTTGCTGTGCACGGTGGCCAGGCCGGGCCGGTGCCCGCGCCCGCCGTCTTCGTGGTGAAGAACGGCTCGAATGCCAGCGCGAGCACTGCCAGCGGCATGCCTCTGCCGGTGTCGGTCACGCTGAGCGGCACGAACCGCTCGATCGCCGGCTCGGCCGACTTGTCTCGAACGTTCCTCGGCGGCTTCGCGGACCCGGGCGGCTGCGAGAGTTCGGCCAGGTTGGTGGTGCGGATTGTCACCGAGCCCGCGTACTGCATGGCGTCCCTGGCATTCATCGCACTGTCCAGTTTGGGCAAGGTGCGCGATGCCAGTGGTAGCGCGTCGCCCAGGTGGGGTGCACCCGACCTGCTACTGCCAGTACTCGCGTGATGACGTATAGTCCTAGTAGGAGCCCACGCGAAGCCCGCACACGAAGCGGGAATGGATCGCGGTCCGCTCCACAGGGAACAGGAGCCTGAGTCAGGGACTCCGCCCGTTGACCGTCATCCGCAGTTTCCTCCTTCGGCGCGAGTCCGTGCCGCTGCTGTGAGTGTCAGGTTGCTCTGGGGTTGTTTCACCAGCAGAAGCAATCGCGACTGCTCCGTTTCGACGCTTCGATAAGGCAGCAACATGCGAAAGATCATGGTCATTGTCCCCGTCGTATCCAGTGCGGCGCTCGTTCTCCTCGTCGGCGGGACCGCGAACGCGGCCGACACCATCACAACCTTCACACTCACCGCGGGTGAGTTCACGATCAGCGCACCGACCGGAACCGTTGCCCTGGGCACCGCGACGGCCAAGGCGACGGCCCAGACCGTGGGACCGTTCTCCCTGGGCGATGTCACGGTGACCGATGCACGCGGCGGTGTCCTGGGATGGACGGCGTCGGCCATCTCCAGCGCTTTCACCGGCGGCAGTGGTTTGGCGCCCACGGCGATCACCTACACCCCGCCCGTGGCCACGGTGACCCCGACCGGTCTCGCCGTCCTTGCCGCCCCCACGGCAAAAACCGACCTGACCGCTGTCACTGCGGTTCAGGTCGCCAGTACGGTCACCGGGCCCCACACGGCCGTGTGGAACCCCACCCTCACCTTCGCGGTGCCGGCGGGCGCCATAGCCGGCACCTACACTGCCACGTTGACCCACTCGGTCGCATGACCCACACCACGGATCGCGCAGGACGCCACCGTGCGTAACGTCGTTCTCGCCGTACTGCTGGTGGCCCCGGCTTTCGCCGCAGCCACCAGCACCGCGTCCGCCAGCACCACCGCCGCGGTCACCGTGTCCGCCGCCTCGGCTGTGCTGACGGCACCGCCCCCAGGTGTGGACGGTGGTCAGGGAGGGGTGAGCGTGGGCCTGGTAGATGCACCCACCGCCACCCGCGACGACCCCCGTGCCCGGCAGTACATCGTGGATCACCTGCCGCCGGGATCGGTCATCCATCGCCGCATCGAGGTATCCAACACCACCCTCGATCCCATGCACATCGCGATGTACGCGGCGGCCGCCGGCATCGCGGACGGAACGTTCCTCGGCGCCCCCGGGCACACCGCGAACGACCTGTCGTCGTGGACGACGCTCGACGAGAACGGTGTCGACCTCCCTCCCGGCGCCAAAACCACGGTCGTGGTCACCGTCGCGGTGCCGACCGACGCCGCCCCAGGCGAGCAGTACGCCGCAATATGGGCCGAAGTCAACGCGCCCCACGGCGTGGGAGTCAACCTGGTCAACCGGATCGGAATCCGGATCTACCTCTCCGTGGGCCCTGGCAACGCCCCGGCATCCAACTTCACCATCGACTCCCTCACCGCGCAACGCGCCCCCGACCGCCATCCGGTGGTCGCCGCCCAGGTCCACAACACCGGCGGCCGCGCGCTGGACATGTCCGGAACGCTGTCACTGTCCGACGGACCAGGATCGCTGAACGCCGGCCCGTTTCCCGCACAACTCGGCAGCACCCTGGCACCAGGCCAGTCCGCAACCGTGACGATCGACCTCAACCAGCAACTCCCGGACGGCCCATGGACCGCCGACCTCACCCTCAACAGCGGCCTGATCCAGCAGAACGCCCACGCCCGCATCCAGTTCCCACCCGATCCCGGCACCAGCCCCGTCACCCCGATCGCCGCACAGCCGCCAGCGGTTCCACTGTGGATCCTGATCGGCTCTCTGATCCTATTGACAATCTTGGCGATCGCAGGCCTCGCCGTCGTTGTCCACCGGCGCCGCGCACGTCGCAAAACCGCCCAGCACTGATCGATATCGAGACCGCACGCGCGATCGCCGCCACTGTCGCCGCCGCACGCCCCGGTGGATCGCGACCGGCGCGGTCTCGGTGCGTTCGGCGGCGTTGGTCAAGGGCTGGGAGGTGCGCTGTCTGGGGTCAGGCGGGGTTCGTCTTGGACGGTCGTGAATCCCCGGAAATGGCCGTTGAGGACCTGCCCGGCGGTGGCCAGGAGGTCGGCCTCGGAGAACGGCTTTTCCACGAGGGCCACGCCAGGTTCGAGCCTGCCCTGGGAGGCGAGGACAGGGCGGGCGTAGCCGGACATGAAGATCACTTCGATCTCCGGTTTGATCAGCCGAATGTTCTCCGCGATCTCCTTGCCGAGCATGTGCGGCATGACGACGTCGGTGATCAGCAGGTGGATCTCGCCCGAGTGGCTGCCGGCGAGGTCGAGGGCCTCCGGGCCGTTCGCGGCGGTGATCACGTTGTATCCGTTGCGGGTGAGGATCCGTCTGGTGACCTCACGCAGGGCTTCCTCGTCCTCGACGACCAGGACGGTTTCTCCCTTGGGCACCCGCTGATACGGAATCGGCTTTGCCACCGGGGCGGCTGCTGCTTCCGCGGTGGCCGGCAGGGTGATGGTGAAGGTGGTGCCGGTGCCGGGTTCGGAGTAAATCCGGATGGTCCCGTCGACCTGGGTGAGGATGCCGTAGACGGTGGCCAGACCGAGCCCGGTTCCGCCGCTGTCCTGCTTGGTGGTGAAGAACGGCTCGAATACGTGCTGGACGACTTCGGCGGGCATCCCAATGCCGGTGTCGCTGACGCGCAGCCGCACGTTGCGGCCCTGCCGTGCCTTGGACCCCCCGGCGATCCTGTCGGCGTCCACGGTGATGTTGCCGGTATCGATGGTCAGCGTCCCGCCGTCGGGCATGGCATCACGGGCGTTGACCGCGAGGTTCACCAACACCTGCTCCAACTGGCCGGGATCGGCCAGGACCGGCCACAGGTCACCGGCGAGCGAGGTGACAAGCTCGATGTGCTCGCCCAGGGTCCGGCGCAGCATTTCCTCCACCGCGGTGATCACGGTGTCGAGGTCGAGCACCTGCGGCCGGATGACGTCGCGCCGCGCGAAGACAAGCAACTGGTGGGTGAGCCCGGCCGCACGTTGCGCGGCTTTCTTGATCTGCGCGAGGTCAGCGCTGGCCGTTTCCAGGTGCGGGGCTGGGTCCGAGCCGGCCGCCGCGGCGTCGAGTTCCTCGGCGACGAAGGAGACGTAGTTGAGGATCACGGCGAGCAGGTTGTTGAAGTCGTGCGCGACACCTCCGGCGAGCTGGCCGAGGCTCTCCAGACGCTGCGCCTGCGCCTGCGAATGGTGATCCTTTCGCTCCAGACTGTCCCTGTCTTCACGGCGCCCGGCGTTGGCACTCACCTCCAACCGCTCCAGAGCATCCCGATCCTCACGACGCCCAGCATCGGCACTCACCTCCAACCGCTCCAGAGCATCCCGGTCCTCACGACGTCCGGCGTTGGCGGTCACTTCGGAGCGTTCCAGAGCATCCCGATCCTTTCGGCGTTCAACGGCGGTCGCCCCTACACGGGCCTGCCGCTCGACCGCGGCCTGCGCGTTCGCTGTCGGCTTTGTCATGTGAATCATCTCCGTGCTTTGGCTGAAAGGCGCTGGCTATCCGTGACAGGCATGTCGATCGCGATGCCCGTCGGGCGACGTGGGACCTTTTCGCTGGATCCCTGCCTGGATATCCACCCAAAATCACGAACTTCGACGTTTCCGTTGGGTTCCGCGAGTGGAAATCGCGTCGTGGGCGTTGACGGCGAGGTTGAGCAGCGCTCGTTCCAGTGACACCGGGTCCACCAGGACCGGGTGTGGCTCGCCATTGGAGTCCAGGACAACCTGGATGTGCTTTTCCACGGTCTGCTGCAACAGTTCGACCACGCTGGTGATCACATTGTCGAGGTCCGTGACATCCGTCCGCGTCACCTGATGGTCTTCGAATGACATCAGTTGGTTGGTCAAACCTCTCCCGCGTCGTGCGGCGGTGAGGATCTTCTCCAGGTCGGCCGAAGCGTTCGGAAGGTGAGCACAACCGTCGCGCTGTGCCGCGTTGATGTCCTCGGCGACAAAGGCGCTGAAACCGGTGATAACGGTAAGAATATTGTTGATGTCGTGCGCGACCCTGCCAGCAAGCTTGCCCAGGCTTTCCGACCGTTGGACCTGGGCGCCTGCCACGTCCTCTCGAACACCGGATCCATGCAAATCTGGTTCGTTCTGGAACGTCTCGACATGGTGCCACTGGCTTACCATGGTCATCACTCATCCGCTCCAGGGCGGATCACCTGATGGTTCACGACCCCACTTTTACATTTTACGTTACTCGACCAGAGCGCGGGCTTTAGGCGAACAAACTCACACAAAAGAGTGGAAATCGCGTTATCACCTGGTTCTGGTTACCGTGGCCATCGAACGACCTGCTCACCGAGGCCGCGTCACATCGACCGCACCCTCGTCATGACCGACTGCGGGCATGCGTGCCGAAGCCAACCGACGACAACTTCCACACCGACAGACAAGACCACTGCACACGCCTGCGGACACGCTGATCACCGATACCGCCACCACGGCCGAGATGCCACGGGAGCTCGCCGGTCACCACCGCAACTCGGGCAGCCCCAGCACATCTGGTGCAAACAGCTGCTCGATGCCGAGGACGCCCTCACGATCACGCACCATGGCATCCGTCGCGCCTACTCTGCGGTACACGGGTCAGATGCCCACGCCCTGCCCGACGAACAGCGCTTCCATGGCTCTGGACGTATGCATCGCTATGAAGACCAGCGGTAGCGCCAGCGCCTTGGCCATCGCGAAGAGGAATACCGTGTGCAGGACGTCCTCGGAAGGCTTGGTCCAACTCATGTCAAGTCCATGATCACAAATCTCCTGGTGTGTCGGGGTGGATCGGGCATGGACCGAACATTGCCGTCGTCGGGGTGTACGTGTGGCTCCACACCGACAGGACCCTCGGGCCCGGTTCGTCGATCGAGACACCTTCAAGGTTGACGGTGTGGGGTTGCGTCGAGCGGTGTCAAAGCGGTGCGGTTCGGTTGCCCTCGATGCTGGGTTGCTTCCCGCCGTAGGTGCCGCCGGTTCCCCGTTCGAGCACGATGGTGATGTAAGTGCTGACGTCGTTGGCGGGGACGGCGCCGATAGCGGTGTAGAGCTTGACCGATGTCGCGACCGGGCTGGTCGAGCTGATCTGGATGCAGTTGATGCCGGTTGCGCCCGGTGTCGCGTTGGCGACCGAGAACAACGGCCCGGTGCTGTCATCGGCCAGGTTCAGGGTGGTGGCCGAGACACCGTTGCCGGTGTTCGATGTGGTGTCGGAGAAGGCCGCGTCAGACGCCTGCCAGACGACGCCGCTGCTCAGCAGCAGGCCGGCAACCACGGGCACCGCCCATCCAACACCTGGCCCCAGCTTCCTCATCCCGCTGTCTCCCATCGAACACGGCCAGGGCCACAGCCGCACACAACGTGTCCACGGCATCCACAGTGGACCGCGACATCGAAAGGCAATCAACGCGCCGTTCGGTGTGCCCTGAGCTTCCCCCCGAACCGTGGAGGACTCCTCTATGCGGCTCGGTTGGCCGCACTGGTCTCGTAGTCGATCGGGGATTGCATGCCACAGGAACTGTGACGACGTCGTCGATCGTAGAAGTCAACAACCCATTTGACAATAACTCGCTGTGCTTCATCTCGGGTTGTGAAATGATGTCGCGACAATACCTCGTGCTCGATGGTAGAAAAGAACGATTCGGCCGCCGCGTTGTCGAAACACGACCCCGTCCTGCCCATCGACTGCCGAATATTGAGCTTGTCGCAGAGGGTGGTGAAGGTGTGGGCGGTGTAGGTC
>NZ_DASUVO010000149.1:0-28774 GCF_036378875.1 Actinophytocola sp. | reverse complement strand
CGTATCCGACGTCATCGCGGACCTCGAAGCCGAGGGTGTCGCGGTAGAAGGCCAGGGAGGCGTCCGGGTCGTCATGCGGGAGGAAGCTCGCGTGAATCTTGATGTCCATGCGAGTCATTCTAGGTGCGGCTCCGTAACCCGCGCTTCTCGATTCCTGATCGGTCTGGTCACCTGTTTCGCCACGCACGGCGGCATCCCCGCAGTCGTGTGCGCGCCGTCACGCCGATAGATGCTGGGCGGCACGCCGACCAGCTCGGTGAAGCGCGTGCTGAAAGTGCCCAGTGACGAGCAGCCGACCGCGAAGCAGACATCGGTGACGCTGAGGTCGCCCCGGCGCAGCAGCGCCATCGCGCGCTCGATGCGCCGCGTCATCAGGTAGCCGTACGGTGACTCGCCGTACGCCAGCCGGAACTGGCGGCTCAGGTGGCCGGCCGACATGTTCACGCCGCGGGCGAGCGCCTCGACGTCCAGCGGCTGCGCGTACTCCCGGTCGATCCGGTCGCGGACGCGACGCAGCCGTGCGAGGTCCGCCAGACGTTCGGGCGAGACGGGTCTGCTGGTCACATCGGCGATCGTGCCACAAACGACGGTGGGCCGAGCCCGCTACGACTGCCTGCCGACGTACTCGATACCGAACGCGCTCATCCGCCGGTAGAGCGTCGCTCGTCCGATGCCGAGTGCCGCGGCCGCCCTGACCCGGTTGCCGTCGGCTTCCAACAGCGCGCTGACGATCTCGTCGCGCTCCGCGATCTCCAGACGCGACAGCTTCCGCCGACTGCTGCTCGTCAGGCAGTCGGCCGGCAGGTCGGCGACGTCGATGTCACCGACGGGGCGACGCTGGAGCGCCCGGCGCAACGTTCGTTCCAGCTCCGCGACGTTGCCCGGCCATCGACAGCCCAGGAGCACGCGGGTGGCTCGTGCCGAGCACGCCACCTGCCGTCCCGGTGCAAGCCGGCGCAGCAGTTCGGGGATCAGGAGTTCGATGTCTCCCGGGCGGTGGCGCAGCGGCGGCACGGTGAAGGACAGCCGGAACGCGCCGAGCAGTCCGTTCAGTGGCGAGGTGGTCGGACTGCTCGCCGTCGCCACGAGCCAGCCATCCCCGACATGTCCGGGCGGCAACTCGTCGATGGTGCCACCGTCGAGGTGCCGCAGCACGACCGTGGCCCCGTTGGCGAGGGCGTCCGCGGTTCCTTCGCCGGCGTCGACCACGACGAACGGTCGCTGCGGCCGTGTCTCGGCATGCGCGGCGCGAATACTGGCCAGCTTGCCGACCCCTGCCTCGCCGGCGACCAACGCCGGTACCCCACTGGCGGCCGCGCGACGCAGTCGTTGGCAGTAGTCGCTCCACGAGGGCGACGAGCCGACCAGGCCGGGCAGCGAACGGGCGGGTCCGATCCTGGGACGTGCGGTGACCGGCGGCAGGCTGGTGACCTCCAGTACGACGCCCGCCGGCCGGGAGTCGGTGTGTACCGGGAAAGCGCGGACCATCGCCTCGCCGCCAGACAGGAGCAACCGGACATCCGGGGCGGAACGGTGTTGCGCGATGTCCCGCGCCCGGTGCCGCAGCTGCTCACGATCGTTCGCGGTGAGGCGGGACTCGGCCACCCGGTTGGCGATCACGAAGTCCGGCCCCACGGCCATGACGGCGTCGACCGTGCGCGCGCTGCGCAGCCGGAACTCGGCGAGCAGCTCCCGCGCGCCTGCCCCTGCCTGCTGCCGCAGCACCTGCTCGATCTCGTGGGCGGCCCACAGCGCGAGCACGCTCATCAGGCCGGTGGCCTCGTCCTGACGGCAGGTGATGTCGATGACGCCCTGTATCCGGCTGGTGATCGGGTCGCGGATGGGTGCGCCGGCGCACGCGAACGGGCGCAGGCGGCTCGCGAAGTGCTCCGCCCCCACGACAAGGACCGCCCCGCCGCCCTCCGCGGCGGTGCCGACGCCGTTGGTGCCCGCATGGTGCTCGGCGTAGCTGAAACCAGGAGCGAAGTTGATGTCGTCGAGCTGATGCCGCAGGTCGGGCTCCCCGACCCGCCGGTCGAGCAGGCGGGAGTCGGCGTCCGTGAGCACGACCGAGACGGCCAGCCCGGACAGCTGCTCCTGCAGGCGGTCCAGCACCGGCTGCGCACACGTGACGAGTCGACCGCCGAAGTCGAGGTCGGGTTCGTACGGGATGTCGAACTGGTCGGCGTCGATGCCCGCCACCTGCGACCGTTGCCAGGAGGCCAGGATCTGTTTGCGGACAGCGACATCCGTGCGTGCCGCCCCGGCTGCCAGAAAACGTTCGCGCGCCAGCTCGACGACGTGCGCGTCCTGATGCGTCCCGTCCATCCAGACCTCGTTGTCCGTGGGTTCAGATAGCCGCTCCGCAATGGTGGCACAGTGGACGGTCCGTTGTCTGTCGTCGACGAGCGACCAGTTCGGCCGTGGTGACCATGGCCAGCCGGTGCTCGGCCGCGAAGTCGGCCAGCTCACCGGGACCGGCCATGTCGACAACGCTTCGTCGCGAGACGATGCCGCTGAGCGCCGCGGCCGGCGACAGGCCCGCGAGCCGGACGAGGTCGAGCGCGGCCTCGGCACGTCCGGCGCGCTCCAGCACGCCGCCGTCGGCTGCCCGGATCGGGGCGATATGTCCGGGCCGGGTGAAGTCCGGTGGCCTCGCGTGCGGGTCGGCGAGCAGCCGGATCGTGTTGGCGCGGTCGGTGGCCGAGATGCCGGTTCCGGTGTCACGGGCGTCGACCGCGACGGTGAACTCCTCGCCGCGCGGCCGTACGCGCGGGTACATCGGCGGCAGCTCCAGCCGATCGCAGTCCTCACCGGACAGTGCGACGCACACGAAACCCGAGGTGTGCCGGACGGTGAACGCCACCAGCTCCGGGCTGGCATGCTCCGCGGCGAACACGAGGTCGCCGTCCCCACCGCTCACCACGACCGGCCTGCCGTCGGCGATCTCCGCTATCGCCCGGTCGACACCCGCCAGCTCTGTCACGGCGACCTCCGTTGGTCCTGAGTGGACCCGAACGTAGTCCGCGCATGTCAACGGTTCATCAAATCGGGCCTCGTTGACGGAGGGTTGATAACCGCGGCATCTCGCCGTGAGCTACGGCGCTGATGCTGGCACGCGCCACCGGACGCTCTGCGAAAGGGCCCTTCATGTCGGCTATCACCTATGACGTCAAGACAAACGGCAAGGTCAAGCTCTCCGAGAAGGAGCAGGCGGACCTGACCCGCGCGTTTCAGCACACACCGCCCGTGTTCCAGCTGCTGTCCCAGCTGCGCACCCGCAGGTTCGGTCGCGGGTTCACCTACGAGACGGGCGAGACGGAGATCCACCCGGCGACCGGCCTGCCCCAGTTCCTGCCGGAGGGCGAGTTCAAGTACAAGTCCCAACAGGACCCGACGCCGCTGACGGAGGTACAGGAGGCGTTGGTGCTGTGGGCCGCTGGCGGCCCGAACGGTCAGATCGTGATGGACCTCCCGTGCGGGGTGGACATGGCGACCTTCCTGTGCGTGGCCGGTCGGACCATCCCGGGCCCCTGCAACGACTCCCAGGTGCACTTCTTCGTGGTCAACGACCGAGGCACGTTCTTCTGGAAGCCGACCCGCAAGCGCGAGAAGCCGGTCGAGATCGAGGGACCGGACGACTACTACAAGATCCTCCAGTGGTACCGGGACGGCCTGATCCAGCTGTCCGAGAAGCGCATCGACCTGTCATGGGGTGTGCCGAACCGGCTGATGGGCGCCTGGCAGTGGAACTTCAACAAGCCAGGCACGACGATCATCATCCCGGTTGGCGAGATCGCTCTCGAACAGATCAACCTGCTGCTCACGTTCTACGAGTGGGCCGGCTGGTACATCGTCGACGACGACGGCGAACCCAACGTCGGCGAGGACTTCCTGCGCGAGCACAAGAACCTGACACTGCCCTACCCGCACAAGAAGTTCGAGGAGTTGTGCCTGCAGGCCAGCGACTACGTGGTCGGGCACGCGATCGGAAACGCCAAGCTCGCGGCCGAGGCGCTCGGCCTGGGCTACTGGAACTTCTGCGGGTTCGCCGAGGACCTTGTGCTCGGCAGCCTTCCCGAGATCGCCAACGGACTCGGCTTCACCTACAACGAGGTCAACGGCCAGCGGTACTCACTCGGGCGCGAGGGCGTGTTCGAGAGCTGGGGATTCCCGGCGCCGTGGTGGAACAGCGTCGACGAGCTCGTCGACGCCGTCGTCGACTACCGCTACGGGAAGAAGGGCGACTTCTTCGGCAAGGGCGGCGCCTCCGGTTCCGAGCTCGACGAACTGCCGTTCAAGAAGGAACAGCTCGACAGCTTCCGAGGCAACCCCCGGCTTCGTTACGAGGACTGGACGATCGAGGCGGTCAAGCGCGACCTGCGGCACAACGTCGAGAAGTACGGCCGCTACCCGGTGAACTTCAGCGCCATGCAGTGCAACTTCATGATCCAGCTGCACAACGTGGACGTGGACTACTACGACAAGTTCTACGTCCCGGGCTACATCACCGACCGCATCCGCAACCACGACGAGATCTGGCACTGACCCGACCCGCCCGCGGGGCGGGTGGGGAGCTCCCGCCCCGCGGGCATTCCAGGAGGATGCGATGACAGTCAACGTCCAGGTACCCCACGGCATGGCGTGGTGTACCGGTGGCAAGCGAGTGGTCCGGGCCGAGGGTACGACCGTCGGCGAGCTGTGGGCCGACCTCACCTCGGCGTATCCCGAGCTGATGTGGCGACTGTCCACTGAGGATGGTAAACCGAGTCGCTGGATCCGGATCGCCTTGGACGGCCAGAAGGTTCCGCAGGACAACGCCACACAGGAACCGCTGGACGGGGTCACCATCGTCGCCATCACGGTGATGGAGGCCGCCCCGGCCGCCGCCCCCATGGGCAGCCGCAACCCGTTCTGACACGTCGGGAATGTCCGCCCCTCAGGGTGGACATTCCTTCGGCGTGGGCACGGGAAATCCGGGTGACCGCCGGGGTTTCCTTATGGAGAATGGCGGGATGAGCGCGCAGCGGATGGTGGGTCGAGAACGTTTCGAGGACCCGCTGACCAGGCTGCAGGAGCTGGCCGCAGAGGTCATCCACGTCGTGTGTCCCCGCTGTGAGGCTCGTGCGGTGGACGTGCCGCGCCCGACGGAAAGCCGGCACGTCCTGTGGTGGCCGCGGCGCCTCGCGTGCCCGAGCTGCGGATATTCGGCGGCATCGAAGCCTGGCACGTCGATGTGGGGCGGTCCGGTGGACCCGTTCTTCCGGGTGCCGTTGTGGTTGCGGGCCGAGTGCTGCGGCGGTCGCACGCTGTGGGCCTTCAACGAGGCCCATCTGGACCTGCTGGAGGGTTACGTCGCCGCGCGGCTGCGTGAGCGTTGCGCCTTTCCTGGCTCGATGAGCATGCTCGCCCGGCTGCCGGCGTGGCTGAAGTCCGCGAAACACCGCGACGAGGTCCTGCGGGCGATTCGTCGGCTTCGTGCCTCGCTCGGTGACTGACCGCCCCCACTGTCCCGATGTGAGACAACTCCGCGCTCGCGGGTTTCCGGCGCGCACAATTCGGTCGTGACCAGGGCCGCTTCCGGTAGCCAGCAGCACGTGCTCGTCGTCGACGACGACCCGCAGGTGCGCACCGTGGTGTCGTGGCAGCTGGCGGCCGAGGGGTTTGCCGTGGCGGAGGCCGGCGACGGGGAGTCGGCGCTGCGGATGATCGACACCAGCAGTCCGGATCTGGTCGTGCTGGATCTGGGGCTGCCGAAGCTGGGCGGGCTTGACGTGTTGACCAGGGTTCGAAAGGTCAGCGCGGTGCCCGTGATTCTGCTGACCGGCCGCGCAGGCGAGATGGACCGCATCGTCGGGCTGGATCTCGGGGCCGACGACTACCTGGTCAAGCCGTTCTCGCCGGGGGAGCTTGCCGCGCGTGCCCGGTCGGTACTCCGGCGGATCGGACGGAACGGGCAGGACGGACCGTTGACGTTCGGTCGGCTGACCATCGAGGCGGCGACGCGGGAGGTGACCGTCGACGGCGTGCGGGTGGAGCTGACCGCGCGGGAGTTCGACCTGCTGCACTTCCTGGCGCTCTCACCTCGGCAGGTGTTCAGCCGGGAGCAGCTGCTCGAGCAGGTCTGGGACTCCTCGGCCGCGTGGCAGGTCGCTGCGACGGTCACCCAGCACGTGCACCGGCTCCGTGGCAAGCTCGGGATCCGGCCGGGCGAACCGGGTTGGGTGAGCACGGTCCGCGGCGCGGGATACCGGTTGTCGCCGTGAGCGAGCTTGCGAGCGAACCGTTGTCGCCGAGCATTGAAGCCGTTGAACACGGGATCAGTCATCGGGACAGCCTCGAGCTGCTCCGCCACCAGGCCGACATCCTCGAGCTGCAGTCCTCCGGCGCCCGCCTGCCCACGGTCCTCACCGCGGTCACGACGGCTCTGGAACAGCTGATTCCCACCAGCCGGTGTTCCATCCTGCTGTTCGACGGCACGACCCGCACCCTCACGCACGGCGCCGCGCCGAGTCTGCCGCCCACCTACAGCGCCGCCATCGACGGCATGGCGATCGGGGAGTACGCCGGGTCGTGTGGATCGGCCGCGTACCTGGCCGCGCCGGTGGTGGCGGTGGACATCGCCACCGACCGGCGGTGGCACGGCTTCCGCGACCTCGCGCTGGCCCACGGCCTGCGTTCGTGCTGGTCCAGCCCGATCCTGGGCGGTGATCACACGGTCCTGGGCACGTTCGCCGTCTACTACGACGAACCCCATCGGCCCACGCGCCAGGAGACCCAGCTGGTCGCCCGGTTCCGGCATCTCGCGGCCGTCGCGATCGAGCACGCCCTCCTCTTCGGTGCGCTGATCGACAGTGAGGAGCGGTTTCGCAGGGCGTTCGAGGACAACGCGGTCGGCATGGCGCTGCTCGATCTCCACGGCCGGTTCCACAAGGTCAACACCGCGCTGTGCGCGATGGTGAACCGCGACGAGAGCAGCCTGCTCGGCCTCGACGTCCGCGCCATCACGCACCCGGACGACGTCGCGGCGGGATCCGCCGCCCTGCACCGGCTCACCACCGGCAGGACGGGCAACATCCAGCTGGAGAAGCGGTACCTGCGGCCCGACGGCACCTCGGTCGCGGTGATGATGACGGCCTCCGTCGTGCGCGGTGAGGACGGCGCGCCACGCCACCTCTGCACCAACGTCCTCGACGTCACCGAGCGCAACGCGGCCGAGGCCGAGCGCCGCGCGCGTAACGCCGCCGAGGCGGACCGGTTGGCCGCGGTACGCACCAGCCAGGCCAAGTCCCAGTTCCTCGCCGCGATGAGCCACGAGCTACGCACCCCGCTGTCGGCCATCGTCGGCTTCGCGGAACTACTGCAGACACTGGACCTCTCGGCGGAACGCAGGTCCGCCGCGGCACGCCACATCACCGGGGCCGCGCACCACATCTTGTCCTTTGTGGACGACGTGCTCGATCTGGCGACCATCGAGGCGGGTGCGATCGCCCTCGCTCCGGCCACGTTGCCGGTGGCGCCGCTGCTGCGGGAGGCGGCCGAGGTGGTCGAGTTGCTGGCCGCGGACCGGCGGGTCCGGCTCGAGGTCGACGTGTCCGACGACGTGACCGTGTGCGCGGATCGGCGGCGGCTACGGCAGATCCTGCTCAACCTGCTGTCCAACGCGATCAAGTACAACCGGCGGGACGGCACGGTTCGGCTGCTGGCGCGGCGACACGGCGACCGCACGACCATCGAGGTGCGCGACACGGGTGCCGGCATCCCAGCCGACAGGCTGGCCCGGCTGTTCACGCCGTTCGACCGGTTGGGCGCCGACGACACGCCGGGAACAGGACTCGGGCTCGCCGTGTCGCGCCAGCTCGCGGAGGTCATGGGCGGCGAACTGCTGGTCCGCGGTGCCCATGACGGCGGCACCGTCGCCGAGGTCAGGCTGCCATCTCACGGCTGATCGGGGAGGAACCGTGTGCCCTGTGCGCGTAGATCCTCGGGACAGCCCGGCAGGCACACCAGGTCGCCGAAGATGTTGACGCCATTGTGGATCAGGAAACTCTCCAGGCCCAGCCTCGGTTCCTCGCAGGCATCCGGCCTGCGGCGAACCGTCAGTTCCGGAAAGTCCTGCCAGGTCCGCAGGAGGACAGCGGGGGTGATCGCGCGGGCGCGGCAGAAGGTGACCAACTCGGCGTGGTAGCGGACGATGATCTCGTCCGGGACGCCCACCCGTTCCGACAGCGCCGACAGCCACCGCCGCACGAGGTCCGCGTCACCGCCGGAGCCGAGCCGGCTCAGCATCACGCGTTCACCTCCTCGGTTTCCTTGTGTGCAGCGTAGATCGCGGTCGGTGGTCGGAACCGTCGTTAACGGACACTTGAGAATTCGATGCGGCCGGGTTGATCCCGTCGCCGCACCGTTGACCGCGTGACACTCCGCGACCTCGACGGCAGAACCGTGCATGGCACGCTGGCCGCGCATGCCGAGCGGCACCCGGCGCGACCGTTCGTCGTCTTCGAGACCGAACCCGGGGTGACGCGGACGATCGGTTACGGCGAGATGTGGCTTCGCGCCCGCCAGGTCGCCGGTCTGCTCCGCGCGGCCGGTGTGTCGCCGGGGGACCGGATCGGCGTGCACCTGACCAACTGTGTCGAGTTCTACGAGTGTTGGCTCGGCGCGGCGACGGCCGGTGTGGTGACCGTGCCGACCAACCCGCTCGCGTCCGCCGACGAGCTGAGCTATCTGCTTGACCACTCGCGGTGCCGGTTGGTCGTGACCCAGACCAGCCTGCTCGACACGGTTTCCGCCGCCGTCAAGGGACTGCCGGTGCTCGTGACCGATGTGGACACACTGACCGCGAGTACCCCGGCCGAGCCGTACGACCATCGGTCGAGCACGGCACCGGTGAGCGTGCTCTACACGTCGGGCACGACCAGCCGCCCCAAGGGCGTGGTGATCACGCACGCGTCCTACCTCGCCGCGGGAGATGTGGTCGCCGGCCACCTCCGGCTGACACCCGTTGACCGACAACTGGTCGTGCTCCCGCTCTTCCACGGCAACGCACAGTTCTACTCGACGATGTCCGCGCTGGTCACCGGCGCGTCGATCGCGCTCGCGCCGAGGTTCTCGGCGAGCCGGTGGTCCGAACAGGCAACGGTGCTCGACGCCACGGTCACCAGTCTGTTCGCCGCCCCGATGCGCATGATCCTGGCCGCACCACCCACGGCGTACGACCGCGCGCACCGGCTGCGGGCCGGCATGTTCGCCCAGAACCTGTCCGCCGCACAGTTGACGGCGTTCGAGGAACGGTTCGGCGTGCCGATGATCCAGCTCTACGGCATGACCGAAACAGTCACCCCACCGACCATGAACCCGCTCTACGGCGACCGCCGAGGCAACGCGGTCGGCAGACCGGTGACGGGAGCACGGCTGCGCATCGTCGACGACCGCGGCAAGGATGTCGCACCAGGCGAGTCGGGAGAACTGCTGGTCGCGGGCGAGCCCGGCCACACGATCATGGCCGGGTACCTCGACAACCCGGAGGCCACCCGGCAGGCGGTCCGGAACGGGTGGCTGCACACCGGCGACCGGGTGCGGGCGGACGAGGACGGCTACCTCTACTTCGTCGACCGCGCCAAGGACGTGATCAAACGGGCGGGCGAGAACGTCGCCTCCGCCGAGGTGGAAGCCGCCATCAACGCACATCCCGAGGTCTTCGAGTGCGCGGTGGTCGGCGTCCCGGACGACATCAGGGACGAGGCGATCAAGGCCTACGTCGTCCGCACCGAGGACGCCACGATCTCGGCCGAGCAACTACGTGAGTGGTGCCGCACCCGGCTCGCGAAGTTCCGCGTACCCGACCACGTCGAGTTCGTCGACCTGTTGCCGAGAACGTCGGTCGGGAAGATCCAGAAGCACCTACTACGTGCCCGGCACGCCGGTAGCCAGCCACAACACTAGGAGTACACAATGGAGTTCAAGAAGGCCGTTGGCAGTCGCCGGTCCATCCGGTACTACCAGTCGTGGCGCCCGGTCGAGCAGGGCAAGGTGCAGAAGGTCCTGGAAGCGGCCCGGTTGCAGTCGCAGCACGGCAACGCCCAGCTGATCCGCAAGGCAGTGGTGGTGGTGCGCGACGAAGCGCCCAAGGAGCTGTGGGACGGCCTCGTCGACGCGCTGTACAACCAGCCGGCGGCGGCACAGGCGCCGGTGCACGTCTACTGGACGATCGACATGAGCGGCTGGACGAGCCTCAAGGGCGAACTGCTGAAGCTGATCGACGTCGGGGCGCTGACCTCCAGCTACGGCTGGAGTGAGCAGTTCGTCGACGACGTCGTCATGAAGACGCCGGACTTCAACGTCATGTCGGGCGACCTGCGGTTCGCGGAATGGCTCAGCGCCATCGAAACCGGCCTTGCCATCGGTGCGGCGTTGCTCGCCGCCGTCGACGAGGGACTCGGCACCGGCCTGCTGACCGGCAAGCGCGAGCAGATCCGTGAGCTGCTCGGCATGCCAGAACACGCCACGCCGGCCCAGATCCAGCTGCTCGGCTATCCGGCGGAGAACCCGAACGCGGGCGGACAACGACCTCGGCCGGACTTCGAACAGCTCTACTTCAAGGGAAAGTGGGGCGAGAGCTTCCCACGGGACCCGGCCGTCGTCGAGGAGCTGACCGAGGCAGGGGCACTTCAGCCAGCCGCGCCGGCCGTCTGGCGCAAGGCCGAGATCCGTGCGCTGGCCGGCCTGTTCGGTCTGCCGGAGTGAGCACACAGTTCACTGATCTCCTCACCGTGCGGCGGTACGCGGAGAGCCTCGACGAGGACCTGACCCCGGCCGAACGCGACGAGCGGCTCGGCATCCTCGTCCAGTTCGCCGAGTTCGTCGACCGTTCCCCCGACCAGATGGTCGAGGAGATCTTCGACACCGAGACCCGCAAGTACCGCAAACGCGGCTTCTACGCCAAGAAGATCAAGGAGTTCAGCGCGCAGCTCGACGTGCCGCGAACGAGGCAGGTGGCCTGCGGCAACGTGATCCGGGCGTTCTTCATCGCCAACGGGCGGCGGGTCCCGCCCGAGATGCCCGACTGGCTGAGCTGATGGGCGGCATCGTCGGGCTGGGCGGCGGGATCGGCGCCTCACGGCTGTGGGTCGCGTTGGCCTCCGCGGTGGGCCAGGGCGCGTTGACCCTGATCGTCAACACCGGCGACGACCTCTGGACGCACGGGCTTCGCGTGTGTCCGGACCTCGACACCGTCCGGTACCGGCTGTCGGGTCAAGGCGACGCCCAGCGCGGCTGGGGGTTGCGGGGCGAGACGTTCCGCGTCATGGACCAGCTGCGCGAGCTGGGGGAGGACGTGTGGTTCAACCTCGGTGACCGGGACCTCGGCACACACCTGCTGCGCACCGGATGGCTCGCCGAAGGTCTCGGCCTTAACGCTGTCACCGCCCGGCTGACCGCGGCGAGCGGCGTCGGCGCTCGCCTCCTGCCGATGACCGAACAGGAGGTCACCACGCGGGTCGTCGTCCCGGGGCACCGTTCCCTGCACTACGAGGAGTTCCTGGTCAAGCACGGCGCCGCCCTCACCGTCCAGCACGTCTGCTACGACGGGATCGAGGACGCCGAACCCGCGCCGGGAGTCATCGACGCGATCCGCGACGCCGATCTCGTCGTCCTCGCCCCCAGCAACCCACTCGCGAGCATGCTGCCGATCCTGGGCGTGCGTGGTGTCCGCGACGCGCTGGTGGGCGCACCGGTGGTCGCGGTGACGCCGATCGTCCGTGGGATTCCGATCCGGGATCCCGGGGAGCAGCGCCGCGCCCACAGCCGCGCGGCACTGCTCGCGAGCCGCGGCCTGCCGGCGACGGCGTACACCGTCGCCGAGCTGTACCGGGACTTCTGCGATCGCTTCGTTGTGGACAGTGCGGACGTCGACGAGCTGGCCGCGATCGGCCGGCTCGGGATCGAGGCCGTCGCCGCACCGACCCTGCTCTCCGGGACCCGTCGGGACCGCGCACTGGTCGACACTGTCCTGTCCTTCGCGCAGTTGCCAGTGGAGGTGCCATGAGCGTTCTCGAGATGCCGCTGGGTGAGTTGATGACCCTCGCCGCGACTGTCCGGGATGGACTGTTCGGCTCCCGTGTCACCTATTCGCCGAAGGTGTTCATCCCGCTGACGACGCTCTGCCGGGACCGTTGCGGCTACTGCACCTTCGCCAAGTCACCCGCCCGGGCCGGTGCCCCCTATCTCACCCCCGACCAGGTGCTCGCGATCGCGGTCCGCGGCGCGGAAGCCGGCTGTCACGAGGCGCTGTTCACGCTCGGCGAGCAACCCGAGGACCGTTACGCGATCGCCAGGGAGTGGCTCACCGAACACGGCTATTCCTCCACAGTGGACTACCTGGCCGCGATGTGTGAGCTCGTGGTGACCGAGACCGGCCTGCTGCCGCACGCCAACGCGGGTGCCCTCGACCGGGACGGGCTCGCGCGGCTGCGTGCGGTGTCCGCCAGCCAGGGCATGATGCTCGAGTCGCTCAACCCGGACCTCGCCGCACACCGGGGCGCTCCCGACAAAACGCCGGCACGACGGCTGGCCACTCTGGAGACGGCCGGCGAGCTGGCCATCCCGTTCACGACAGGCATCCTGGTCGGCATCGGGGAGTCCCGTGAGGACTGGCTTTCCGCGCTGCACGCGATCGCCGACGCGCATCGCCGCCACGGGCACGTCCAGGAGGTGATCGTGCAGAACTTCGTGCCCAAGCCGGGCACGCTCATGCGCGACACGCCACCCTGTCCGTCGGCGGAGTTCCTGCGCGCCGTCGCGACCGCGCGTGTCGTGCTGCCGCCGGAGATCCACCTGCAGGCCCCGCCCAACCTCTCCGAGGACTTCGGTCTCCTGCTCGACGCGGGCATCGACGACTGGGGTGGCGTCTCTCCCGTCACGCCCGACCACGTCAACCCGGAGCGGCCCTGGCCAGCGCTCGACCGGCTGAGGCAGGTCACCGAGGCGCACGGCAAGGCGTTGGCGCCGCGCCTGACCATCCATCCGGAATATGCCCGCGAACCGCTTCGCTGGCTCGACCCGGTGATGCGGTTCCCCGTGCTGGACCGGTCCGACGCCGACGCGCTCGGCCGGGACGACCCGGGCGCGGTGTTCCCGGAGCGGCACGAGGCCGCCGTGAACGCGGGCACCGGCGCCGACGTGGTGCTCGTCGGACGCCGTTCCACCGCGTGGTACTCCGGGGCTGACCGGGACCCGGTGACGCTCGTTCCCGGCCACTGCACCGAAATACTGACGGGGATCAGGAGCGGCCAGCAACTCGGTGAGGCCGAGATCGTCGCGCTGTTGTCGGCCCGCGGTCCCGAGGTGGCCGCCGTGGCGCGCCTGGCCGACGAAATCCGCGCGGCCGCGGTCGGCGACACCGTGACGTACGTGCGCAACCGAAACATCAACTACACCAACGTGTGCACGTACCGGTGCCGGTTCTGCGGGTTCGCCAAGGGACCGCTGTCGCTGAACCTGCGAGGCAGGCCGTACCTGCTGTCCCTGGACGACATCGCGGAGCGGGTCGTGCAGGCATGGGACCTCGGGTGCACCGAGGTGTGCCTGCAGGGCGGCATCCATCCGAGTTTCGACGGCGAGTACTACCTCGACGTGTGTCGCGCGGTGAAGGAGGCGGCACCGGACATCCACGTGCACGGGTTCACCGCACTGGAGATCACGGAAGGCGCCCGACGGCTCGGCGAACCACTCGAGTCGTACCTCCGACGGCTGCGGGACGCCGGTCTGCGCTCACTTCCCGGCACAGCAGCCGAAATCCTCGACGACGAGGTCCGGTCGGTCCTGTGCCCTGACAAGATCAACACCGAGGAATGGCTGGAATGCCACCGGGTCGCGCACAGCGTCGGCCTGCGCTCCAACATCACCATGATGTTCGGCGCCATCGAGCGGCCCGTGCACTGGGCACGTCACCTGCTGCGCACCCGCGAGCTGCAACGGGAGACCGGCGGGTTCACCGAGTTCGTCGGCCTGCCCTTCGTGCACATGGCGGCGCCCATCTACCTCAAGCGCCAGGCCCGCCGCGGCCCGACCTGGCGAGAGGTCGTACTGGTACACGCCGTCGCCCGCATCGTCTACTCGGGACTCATCGACCACGTCCAGGCATCCTGGGTGAAGATCGGGCTGCCCGGCGTGCGCCAACTCCTCCAGGCTGGCGTCGACGACGTCGGCGGCACCCTCATGGACGAGAACATCAGCCGCGCCGCGGGAGCGGCCCACGGCCAGCACATCGACGAGGCCGAACTGGTGGCACTGGTCGACACACTCGACCGCCGGCTGGCGCGCCGCACCACCCTGTACCAGATCCTCGAGCCGAGCCGGCACTGATCAGACCTGTGGTCGTGACCCGTTCGGCCCGGGACCACTTTGGCATCATGGCGCGAGTGAGCGCGTATGTCCTGGTGGCCGAGGACGATCCGAAGCAGGCCGAGCTGGTGCGTCGGTACCTGTGTCGGGAGGACTACACGGTGCGCGTCGTCGCGGACGGGCGGTCGGCGATCGACGAGGTCCGGCGGCAGCGGCCCGATCTGTTGGTGCTGGACGTGATGATGCCCGGGGTCGACGGCCTGGACGTGTGCCGGGTGTTGCGGCGTGAGTACGACCTGCCGGTGCTGATGGTGACCGCGCGGGCGAGCGCCGAGGACAAGCTGCTCGGGTTCGACCTCGGCGCGGACGACTACCTCACCAAGCCCTACGACCCGCGTGAGCTGATGGCACGGGTCCGCTCGCTGCTGCGGCGTGCCCAGCCGCCGACCAGCACGTCCCTGCGGCTGGGCGACCTGGTGCTCGACCCGGTACGGCACGAGGTGCGGCTCGGTGCGCGGCAGGTCTCCTGCACACCAGCCGAGTTCCGCCTGCTGACGACTCTCGTCGCGGCGCCGGACCAGGTGTTCAGTCGCGGGCAGCTCGTCGAGCAGGCGTACGGGCTGGACGGCCACATCACCGAGCGGACCATCGACGTGCACATCATGAACCTGCGCAAGAAGATCGAGGACGATCCACGCGAGCCCGCCTACCTGCGCACGGTGTACGGCGTCGGCTACAAGGCCACCGATGGCCGACACGGCTGAACCCCGCCGGCGGCACGGGCTGCGGGCGCGGTTGCTCGCCGGGACGGTGCTCGTGGCGATGTGCTCGATCGGGGCGACCGCGTGGTTGTCGGTGCAGAGCACCACCGGGACGATCCAGGCCCAGCAGGGCCAGAACCGGGCAAGCGTCGCGCGGATCTACGACGGTGTGCTCGCCTACGCCGCGACCCATCCGGGCTGGAACGGTGTCGCGCCGGTGCTCGCGGACCTGAGCCGGGAGACCGGGCTGCGGATCGGTCTGACCACGGGCAACCGCGTGCCGATCGCCGGAGCGTTCGGGCCGGACGACCCACCACTGTCGGCCAAGCCCGCCGCGGTGGCCGACCCGCTCGCGGTCGACGTCACGCTGGACCCCCAGGTGCCGGACGACCGGATCGACGCCCGCGCGGTCGGCCCGTTCCGGCTGCTCCCCGAAGAGCGGGCCGACGTCCGGGAGGTGGCGGAGACAGCGGCGAAGTGCATGCGTGCCAAGGGAATGGACGCCGCGGTGGTCGAGACGGCCAGCGGGCGGTCGTTCGTGCGCACTCCCGGCGGGTCTGACCGCGACTGCGATCGCACCGGCGTCGCCGAGCACTCACCCGTGCTGAAGCTGACCATCACCGAGGAGCAGTCGTTGCTGATCCTCAACAGCTACCTGGACACGTGCTTCAAGGACCGGGCGATGAAGGGCACCGAGGTACAGCTCACCGCGTCCGGCGGCTACGTGCCCACCGACCCACGCGCCGACCAGCAGGTCTTCTTCGAATGCCTGAGCTGGGGCCGGCACCTGCTGCTGACCCCGTACGTCACGCCTGCGGCGCTGCTGTTCGTCAGCGCGCCGGCCGAACCGGCGGTGGTCGGGCTGCCAGCGGCCGGCATGACGCGGATCGTCATCGCCGCGGCGATCGTGCTCGTGCTCACCGTCGGGGTCAGCATGCTGCTGGCCGGTCCGGTGCTGCGGCCGCTGCGTGCCGTGACCGCGGCGACCCAGCGGATGCGTGCCGGTGACCGCTCGGCGCGGGCGGAGGTGCGGGCCAGGTGGGAGGTCGCCGAGCTGGCCGCGGCGTTCAACCAGATGTCCGAGCACCTGGCGCGGATCGAGCGGCAGCGCACGGACCTGGTGAACGACGTGTCGCACGAGCTGCGCACCCCGCTCGGCAACATCCGGGGCTGGCTGGTGGCCGCCCAGGACGGGGTGGCCGACCTCGATCCGGAGCTCGTCGAGTCGTTGCTGGAAGAGACCCTCGTGCTCCAGCACCTCGTGGACGACCTGCAGGACCTGGCGGCGGCCGACGCGGGGGAGCTGCGGTTGCGGCCGGTGGTCGTCGACGTCGGTGAGCTGCTGACCCAGGTCGCGGGGTCGGCCACCGCGCCGATCGCGGTGGCGGCGTCCGGTGACCTGTTCGTCCTGGCCGACCCGGTACGCCTGCGCCAGACGGTGGGCAACCTGGTCACCAACGCCGTCCGGCACACCCCGCCGGAGGGCCGGATCACGCTGCGGGCGCGTCGCGAGTCCGATGTGGTCGTCATCGAGGTCAGCGACACCGGCAGCGGCATCGCGCCGGAGGACCTGCCGCACGTGTTCAACCGGTTCTGGCGAGCGGACCGCTCCCGCAGCCGCGCCACCGGCGGCCGCGGTCTTGGTCTGGCCATCGCCCGTCAGTTGGTCGAGGCACACGGCGGCCGCATCTCCGTGGCCAGCACGCCCGGCGCCGGTACGACGTTCACCATCCGACTGCCCCGCCGAATATGAAGAAACCCGAACAAGTCCCCAAGAGGATCTTCACATCGGCGGGCCACTCTTGGGTCACATGAGATCAGTGCTACTTGCCGTCGGGCTTGCCCTCCTGGCCGTCCTGACCGGGTGCTCGACGCCGGCCGAGCCGAAGGACAAGGTGGCGACCCTGGAGACCACGGGGTCGGCGCCGCCCGCGACGGTGTCCAGCGCGCCACCCGCCGCGAGCCGCCCTCGTGAGCGGCTCGACATGACCAACGACGAGCTCATCGAGCTGTCCGAGGCCTACAACCAGTGCCTGGGCGACAACGGCCTCCCGAGCAAGGGAGACGGCAGGGGCGGAGCGCCCATGGAGAGCGTGGTCGTCGACGACGCCACGGTGGCCGCCGCGGAGGCCGCCTGTATCGGCAAGAAACCGTTGCCGCCCTGGGAGTACGACCTCGCGAACCCGGAGTCCGCGGACTTCGTGCACGCGGTGGTGCAGTGCCTGCGCGACAAGGGTGTGAAGTACGTCGAGGAGTCGGCGCCCACGGCGACCGACGATCGCCGCACGTTGGCGTTGGGCGGCGAGAACAACGACTCGGACTCGATCACCAAGGGCCTGGACCTGATTCCCACCTGTGAGAAGGAGCAGGCGAACAGGTGAGACGGTGGCTGTTACCTGTTTTGGCCGCCGTGCTCGTACTGGGTGCCGCCGGGGCGTTCGCCTACAGCAGGCTCGCTGAACCGCCACCCGAGCAGGGCCCGGACCGGCCGGCCGCGGCGGACACCGTGGCGGTCGAGAGGACGGACCTCGTCACGTCCGTCACCATCAGCGGCACCCTCGGCTTCGGCGCGACGACGACGCTCACCGGTCGCAGAGCGGGCACGCTGACCTGGCTGCCGCCGATCGGCACGGTCGTCGACCAGGGCGAGAAACTGTACGAAGTGGACGCCCAGCCGGTGCCGCTGCTGTTCGGCGACACCCCGCTGTACCGCAAGCTGGAGCCGGGCATCCCGCCCGGCCCGGACGTGGCTGAGCTGATCACCAACCTGCGCGCGCTCGGCTACCGCAACCCGGGCAACAAGAACGAGTTCACCGAGGGCACGCAGGCCGCGCTGAAGCGCTGGCAGAAGAACGTCGGGCTCGCGGAGACCGGCGTGCTGGACGTCGGCGACGCGGTCGTGCTGCCCGGCAAGGTCCGCATCGACGCGGTGACCGCACAGCCGGGCGCGCCAGCGAACGCGGAACTGTTCGCCTACACGTCCGTCGAGCGGGCCGTGTCCGCCACGCTCGACCCCACACAGATCGACGTGGCGGTCGTCAAACCGGGCAGCAAGGTCACGCTGACCCTGCCGGGCGGCACCGAGACCACCGGGACGGTCGGCGCGCTCACGACCCAGGAATCGTCGAGTGAGGGCGGTGAACCGGGCCAGGCCGCGACCATCACCGTCGACGACCAGAACGCGGTCGCCTCGGTCGACTCCGGGCCGGTCCAGGTCACGGTGGTCACCGGCAACCGACCTGGCGTGCTCGCCGTGCCGGTCACGGCATTGCTCGCGCTGGGCGAGGGCGGGTACGCGCTGCAGGTGGTGTCCGGCCGCACGACAAAGCTGGTGGGCGTCGAGACCGGCATGTTCGCCGGCGACCTGGTGGAGGTCACCGGCGAGGGCCTGACCGAGGGCATGCACGTGGTAAGGGCGTCGTGACCCCGGTTCTCGCGGTCGAGCACGCCAGCAAGACCTACCCCGGCGGGGTGTGCGCGCTCGACGACGTCTCGCTGACCGTCGAACCCGGTGAGCTGCTGGCCATCGTCGGCCCGTCGGGTTCGGGCAAGTCCACGCTGCTGCACCTGATGGGCACCCTGGACCGACCGAGCAGCGGTACGGTCGAGGTCGACGGCCAGGACGTGTCGGGGCTGTCGGACCGACGGCTGTCCGCGTTACGTGCCCGTCGAATCGGGTTGGTGTTCCAGCAGTTCCACCTCAGCGACGGCCTCACCGCGGTCGAGAACGTGGCGACCGGGCTGCTGTATGCCGGGGTGCCCCGACGTCACCGCCGCCCGCTCGCCGTCGCCGCGCTCGAGCGGGTGGGGCTGGGCGAGCGGACCGAACACCGGCCACACCAGCTGTCCGGCGGGGAACGCCAGCGGGTCGCCATTGCCCGCGCCTTGGTCAACGAACCCGCGATCGTGCTGGCCGACGAGCCGACCGGAGCACTCGACACCGCGACCGGCCAGACCGTCCTGGCATTGCTGAGGGAGCTGAACGCGGCCGGCACCACCATCGCCGTGATCACCCACGACCGTGACATCGCCGCCGCCCTGCCCCGCCGGGTCGAACTCCGCGACGGCCGGATCCGCACTGATTCTTTGCAGGGAGTTCTCGGATGAACGACACGCCGGTCCGGCTCAGCCTCGTCGACGTGTTCGGGCTCGGTCTGGTCGGCCTGCGGACCCGGCCGCTGCGTGCCGTGCTCGCCGCACTGGGCATCGCGATCGGGATCGCGACCATGGTCGTCGTGGTGGGCATCCCGGCGTCCAGCCAGCAGGCCCTCGACCACCAACTGTCCGCGCTCGGCACCAACCTGTTGCGTGCCCAGGCCACGTTCGACCAGGTGACACAGAAGCTGCCGCCCGTCCCGGAGGACGCGGCCGCGATGGCCGCGCGGATCGGTCCGGTGGAGCGCACCAGCGCGGTCGCCAACACCCACGCGAGAGTCCTGCGGTCGGACCGCATCCCGATGGAACAGTCCTCGGGGCTCACCGTGCTCGCCGCACGAAGCGACCTGCTCCCGACCATCGGCGCACGGGTGGCCTCGGGCCGCTACCTGACCGACGGCACCTCCGCGCTGCCGGTGGTGGTACTCGGCGACAAGGCCGCGACCCGCCTGGGGATCACGGAGATCCGCCGTGGCGAGCCGGCCCCGACCATCTGGCTGGGCGGCCGGTGGTTCACGGTCACCGGTGTCCTGGCGCCGATCCCGCTGGCACCGGACATCGAGCGCGCGGTGCTGGTGGGCTGGCCCGCCGCAACGACATGGCTCGGCTTCGACGGCCACCCCACTGTTGTCTATGTGCGGGCACAGGAGTCCGAACTGGAGAACGTGCGTGCCGTCCTGGCGGCGACGGTGTTCCCGAAGAACCCGGCCCGCATCGAGGTCAGCCGCCCGTCGGAAGCACTGGCCGCCAAACGGATCGCGGAAACCACGTTCTCCGGCCTGTTCCTGGGTTTGGCCGGGGTGGCGCTGCTGGTGGGTGGCGTCGGCGTGGCCAACACCATGGTGATCTCCGTACTGGAACGCAAACGCGAGATCGGCCTCCGCCGCGCACTGGGTGCCACAAGGGGTCAGGTCCGCACACAGTTCTTCACCGAGTCCGTGGTGCTGTGCCTACTGGGCGGCCTGACCGGCGTGGCCCTCGGCGTCCTGGCCGCCGCGAGCTACGCCGCAACCCGCGACTGGCCGGCGACCATCCCACCAACCGCCGCACTGGGCGGCGTCGGCTCAGCACTGGCGATCGGCGTACTGGCGGGGCTGTACCCAGCCATACGCGCAGCACGCCTGACCCCAACGGAGGCACTGTCCGCGCCGTAGCGACTCCCTACCCTGGTGGGCGCCGTACCGGGACCGGGCCTTGGCGAGTTGGCAGTCCACCGGCTCCGTGCTCGACGCCTGGGTACGTGGATTGGGGGCGCGCTGACCGGTGTCGTCGACGGGGAAGAGGAAGCTGAACCGCTCCGCGACCCGAGAGACGGACTTACCAGCTCAAGGTCACCCTGAAGCACGGGCGGCGACCAGGCCCGAATCAACCGCCCGGGGGTTGTAAGCCTCCCGACGTGACGACGTCGCTCGGCTACGGTAAGTCAAGTGGACGATCTTCCAGTGGCGGAGGAGTTGGCCAGCCTTCGCGCGTTAACCGCGCAGTTGCGCGCGGAGAACGCACGCCTGTTGCGCCTGCTGGAGCTGACACCCAAGCAAGCGGCGCCGCCCGGCCCGGCACAAACCGGTTTCTTCGAAGGACGGCCAGGGCCCGTCGATCGGCTGTCGGCCCCCGAAAAGAAAGTCGGGTTCTTCGCGGCACTGTTCGCGGCCCGGACGGACGTCTATGCCACCCGCTGGGAGAACAATCACGGCCACGCTGACCACGCCGCAGGAGGATGCCGTATCTGACCTGCGGGAACATGACCTGGGCGTGCTGGTAGCCCCGCCTGGCGCGGGCAAGACGGTCATCGCCTGCGCACTGATCGCCGCGCACGCGACGTCGACACTGGTGCTGGTCGACCGCAAGGCCCTCGCCGACCAGTGGCGCACCCGCATCGACGAACTCCTCGGCGTGAAGGCAGGCCAGCTCGGCGGCGGCCGTCGCAAGACCCGCGGCGTGGTCGACGTGGCGATGCTGCAAACGTTGGCACGCAAGGATGACCTCGGCGAACTCGTCGGCGGCTACGGCCTCGTGGTCGTGGACGAGTGCCACCACATCCCCGCGGCGGCGTTCGAGCATGCCGTCAAACGGATCCCGGCACGGCGTTGGGTCGGGCTCACCGCCACCCCGTACCGCCGAGACAAACTCGACGACTTGATGGCCCTGCAACTCGGCCCGGTCCGCCACACGATGAAGTCCGGCGTCACGCCCCAGCTAACGCTCGAACAGACCGAGCAACGCCCAACGCCGGTGCTGCACGTGCACAACACCGCCTACCGCTACACAGGCGACGCCGATCCCACAAGGCCCGGTGGCATGGCAGCCATCTACCGGGACCTTGTCACCGACAGCGCCCGTACCACCCAGGTGGCCGATGACGTCGCGGCGGCACTGAAGCGAGGACGGCACTGTCTGGTCCTCACCCAGTGGACCACCCACGTGGAACGCTTCACCGACGAGTTCTGCCAGCGCGGCCTCGACTCGGTCGTGCTACGCGGCGGCATGACCACAAAGGCCCGCCGCGACTCCCTGGCCCGGTTGACCTCCGACAGGGGAGCACTGCTGGTGGTGGCAACCGGCCCCTTCGTCGGCGAGGGATTCGACTGTCCCGTCCTGGACACACTCTTCCTCGCCTCACCGATCGCCTTCAAAGGACGCCTGGTCCAGTACGTCGGCCGAATCCTGCGCCCACACCCAGGTAAAACCACCGCAGAAGTACACGACTACCACGATGTCGACACCGGTGTGTTGGCCTCCTCCCTGGCCAAACGCGCTCCCGGCTACATCAGTCTCGGCTTCCCAGATCCCCGCAAAACACGACACTGAGAAGCCTGGTCGGCTACACGAAATCATCCAAGATCGCGTTCGACTGGGACGGTAGTGCCACCTCCACCCCTTCGAGACGTCCTACGGCACGTCGCTGGCAAGGACTCGACAGCGCAACCAAGTTCGACCCGACCACCTTCGACGCCCCGACGATCACGGAGGCACAGTCGCGTCTGCCCTGACTCGAGCTTCATCTTCATCCTGGTGGACTGAGGAGACTGGCGAGGTACTTCTGCGTTGTCTCATTGGTCGGGTAAAGGCGGCATCCACGAGTTCCACGGCTGGCGAGCACGTAGTAGATGTTGGCGGCGAGTTGCGTGTAGTCAGCCGGGTTGACGTCGCGCATTACAGGGTCCTTGGACCGAGTGGGGATGCTGACCCATTGATTGCCTCGACGGACGAAGTCCGGCCCGAGGATGACGCCCGCGTAGTCGTATTCGAGTCCTTGACAGGTAAATGCAGCTGAGCTGGTCCTGGCCTCCTTCGTCGGTTGCCCAGAACTCCTTCTGAGGAGCGACGACCGTGTTGCCGGTTAATCGTGGTTGCGGGCATTCCACGGTCTTTGCCAGTTCCTCAGGTGACCGTTGACGTCCGTCCACGTGATGGAGACGTCATTGTTCCGTGAGCGAAAACGGCCTGTCTTCGACCAGTCCCAGCAGAAGCCGGCGGCGATTCTTGCCGTGTGTCCGTTCTGTTGCGTTCTTCGACCCAGTTCCCCAAGTCTTCCGGGTTCTGGGCGAGGCCGATGTCGTAGGTCAGAGTGGAGCCTGTACCTCCCTTGGCGAAGAGTAGATTTTCGAGCCATTTCAGGTAGTCGAGCGACCCGCCACAGCGAACCTGGGCGGTGAGCTCGACTGTGTGGCAGATGGCGCCTAACTGGTCGGCCTTGGCCTGGCACTCCGCGAGCGTAAGTCCTTCGTCGGGGCGGACAATCTGTCGTTCGTCGAGGAACAGCACGCAGACCCGGCTGATCGACATGAGCTGTGAGACGTAGTTGCCCGAACGCTTCATACGCCGGGCTTCGTCGACCAGTGACACCTGGGCGAACTTTGGGCGGCGGGCGACGTGATCTTTCAGATAGACGAACAGTCCGGCCGCATCCGCCTCCGTGACCGCGCGGATGAGTTGGCGTCGGAGGGTTCCTGAGGGCGTGACATATCGTGCCTTGACGCCGTATCGGGGGATTGCCGCGAGCAGTCGCAGCGCTATGACGGACTTGCCCGTTCCGGGACCGCCCCTGACGACGATGAGATGTCTACCGCGCGTCACGCGCCTGCGCGATCTTGTCAAGGACGGTGAGGTAGGCGTCTTGTTGTGCACCCACCAGATCGAACACCTGGTTGCCGTTGACGACATCAGCGAGCCGTGTCAGTAATCGCTCGCTTGGCCGGTGCTCGACGTTGAGGAATTCCTGCACGACGTCGGGATCCGGCGGCCGTAGATCATCGCCGAAGAAGATCTTCGGCAGCTCGGCGGCCGGGCGTGCGAGGTCTGACGCGCCAAAGATGCCAATCTCGCGGATTGCCTCGCGCTGATCCGCCGCCACCCGCAAGTGAATGGTGATGTCTGGCGAAGCGTCGGGGAGTACGGCGACGCCACGTACCTCGAGACGGAGGTGGTCGGCGGTCAACCAGTCACGCAGATACCTGACATACCCCGCGGCCTGAGCGCACGGATGCGTGTACTCATGCCCACCAACCCTTGTACGAGTCGGCGTGGTGGAGTCCAGCTTCGTCCACAGCTTGAGTTCGATGACCACCGCCGTAACCCGCCGTCCGGATTCGTTCCGATGAGCACCGCGTCAGACGTTCACTGCATGCGGGCAGCTCGAACTCCAGGAATAGATGGAGATCATCGAGGCCGGACTGGCAAAGGGCGTGTACCAGTTTCGGCCAGCTCTTGTGCCAGCTACTCTGCTCACTTTGGTCCGGTTCGTGACCATACCGGCGCCGGTAGCGCGCTTCACACTCCGTGATAAACCGTGCCCGGTGTTCCACTGTAGACAGTTCTTCGCTGAGTTCTCGGACGGCGCCGCTGAACAGGTGCACGTCAGTTCCCGACGAGCTCCCGCAGTTTCTCGAGTGTTTCCGGGTCTGTCGAGTACAGCGCCGTACCGACCATGCCGCGGGTGAGCAGCACCTTGTAGGTGTTGCGGATGAGCCGGTCGTAGTCGGACTGCTCGGCCCGAGCGACGACGGAGTCCTTGCTGGCCGCGCGATCGGTGACCCAGCGGTCACCTCGCCAGACCAGGTCGGGGCCGAAGATGACGCCGTTCCAGTCGTACTCGAAACCCTGGGCGGTGTAGATGCAGCCAACCTGGTCGAAGCCCGTGGGATCGGTGGCCCAGAGCTGGGAGGGTGGCGCTCCGTTGACACCGCGGTCGCCTTTGACATTCCACGGGCGGCGCCACTCACCGATGACGACGTCGTCGACAAGGCCACGTTGGGGATCAGGGTCGCTCCAGGGCCAGCAGAAGCCCGCGGTCATCCGTGCCTTGTAGTCCTGGTCGGCCTTTGACCGCAGGAAAGCCTCTAGCTCGTTCGGTGAGTTGACTACCCGGAGCTCGAAGCGGCCGTCGGTCTTCCACTCGACTGGCTTGGCCTCGTCTTCGAGCCCGAGGAGGTTCAGCACCCACGTCTCGTACTTTCGGCTGCCTCCGCAACGGAACTGGCCGTTGAGATCCACGTGGCAGACCGTCAGGTTCTTGGCCCTCGCCATGGCTTCGATCTCGGTTACCGTGCCCAGCTCGCCTGGACGTACCACCTGGTGCTCGTCGAGCAGGAACACTGGCACACGGGCGGCGTCGATCAGCTCCTCTACCTGTCGTCTGCTGCTCCGTTTGACAGCCGGCGTGTAGCGGTTGTTGGACGTCTCCCGGATCCGGTGTGCTTCGTCGCAGATAAGGACCTTCAGGCCGTTGCGTTCTGCGTTCATGAAGTTGTTGAAGTACCGGAACAGATTCTGCACACGGGGAGTTCTCTTGCCCGCCACCTTGCGCAAGGTGGTCGTGAACGATCTGGACCCAGTGGCATGTAGTGCGTCGTAGCCGTTTCGGAACAGCTCGCCGAGAACGCTCAAGGCGACGACACTCTTGCCCGAGCCGGGCCCGCCGACGACGACGATGACTTCCTTGTGGTCGGACTGTTCGGCCCGACGTACCGCGTTGAGTACGAGCCGGTACGCAACGCGTTGCTCATCGAGAAGGACGAACGACTCGCGGGTCTTGATTTCCTCGGCGGCTACGGCGATGAGTTGTTTGCTTGGGCCGATCTTGCTCGACAGCAGTTGGTCGGCGGCTGGCGGGTACGCCGTGATCCTGCTCCGTAGAAGGTCCAGCAGAGCGCCTCGGCTGGACGCGGTGAACAGCTGCCCGTCTTTGTCGGCGGGTAGGTCGTGGAGAGAGTTGACGTTCGCCTCCACGGCGTTGTGCAGGTACGCCACGCCAGTCACGGCATCGGGGGAGTCTTGCAGCCTGTTGACGAAGTCGACGAGATACTCACAGTAGCCGCGGACCTGCGCGATTGGGTTCAGCATGACGCGGCCTGGGGGCCCCGCGGGCACACAGAGTTCAGGGTCGCCCTCGACAGCGCCAGCACTCGTCCATTGCTTGAGCTCGACGACCACGTAGGAGACCGCCTGGCTGACCGGATGCCGGCCAGCCAGCACCACGTCAGCGCGCAGACTCGTCAGCGGAAGCTGGTACTCGACGAGCATCTCGACGTCGCCGAGATCGGTGTCGACCAGGTCCTGCGCGAGGACCGGAAGACTCGCCGCCCACGACCGCTGTTCGCTGACCCCAGGCTCGTAACCGTACGTAAACGAGAACTGCGTCGCGAGGTGTCGAACGAGTGAACCAGCGCGGGTCATCTCGAGCACCCCGTGGGCCGTCCTGCGCAACAAGACCATCGCTTCCCCCAGATAGGCGATCACCTGAAAGAGTGATGGTATGGCTGACGACGAACTCCGGGAACCTGGTGGGCAGGTGTGTCGGACAGATCGCGGTCACCCCACGCCGGCCCGCGTCACTACGCCTCCCCGTCGTCAGGGTGGAGTCGGTCGTACTTGTCAGCGCGTCCCTTGGCGAGCGATACGGGGTAGCGCAGGGCGTTCTGCCTGACCTTCTTCCGCAGAGCGGATACGAGGTCTATGTCGAGGCTGTCGGCGAGCTGTAGCAGGTACGCGAAGACGTCCGCGACTTCCTCGCGGACTCGCTCCGCCTGCTCCGGCTCCGCCATGACGGCAGCCGACTCCCGGGGAGTGAGCCACTGGAAGAGCTCGACCAGTTCGCCGACCTCGCCAGCGAGCGCCATGACGAGGTTCTTGGGTGTGTGAAACCGCTGCCAGTCCCGCTGGATGGCGAAGTCGCGTAGTTCTCGCTGAAGATCGTTCAATTCCACCAGTTGAGTATCACAGCGACATCTCAGGTGCCGCTGCCACAGTGTGGAGCTCGGCGGGATGTTCCATGGGGGCTTCGCGCGCTTGACCTGAGTGAGCGCCGTGTCGGGACCAGTGAAGGGCGACTCGCTCAGCCTGCGTAGCGACCACTCAGCGTAGTGGTTGTACCCTGCCAGGGTTAACTCTAAAGAGTGGCCCTGGGGGAATTGTGTGGCCGTCAATACCGGACACCGCGTGGAACCTGTCGCGCGCCAACACTGAAGTACTTGTGCGCACCTTGGCGGATCAGAACCGCGTGGAGTATTCGCTGGAGAACATCGGTGAGTCAGGTGCGTGGCGAAACAGCGTTCCATTGTTACTCAAACTGCTTTGCGATGTGGGGCTCGGACACATCCAGGTATTCCTCGAGTACCGGCTGCCGTACAGTCCTCGGCGAGTCGACGCCGTGCTTTGTGGGGTTCATCCGGAAAGCGGCCGGGCATCCTACGTGCTCGTTGAACTGAAGCAGTGGTCGGACATGAAGGTGGTCGGGCCCGGTTTGGTGAAGTTCAATGAGAAGCGTGAGCAGCCCGAACTTCATCCAGCCGAACAGGTACGAAGGTACTGTCGCTACCTGCTCGATTTCACTCCGTCGCTGGCTCGTACGCCTGGCGCTGTCCAGGGAATGGCGTACCTGCACAACCTGTCTCAACCGAATGATGCGAGCCTTGACGATTTCGGCCAGTTTTACACAGCGGATCAAACCAGTGATCTCGTCACTGCTCTGACTTCGTTCATGGACACGGATCCGGGCACAGCGGCGGGAGCGCTTGATGCAGTCCAGGAACTGATCGAGGCACCGAGAGCACCTGCGCGAACATTGCTCAAGACGGCTGCCACCGCGTTTGCGGGCAGGCAGAGTTATCTGCTTCTTGACGCGCAGAAGGTTGCTTATGACCTAGTGTTACGTGCGGCGGAACAGGTAGACCGGCCGGATGTGGAAGGCGGTCGGAAAAAGACGGTCGTCGTGGTCCGGGGTGGACCGGGGTCCGGCAAGAGCGTGATTGCGATCGCGCTGTTGAGTAGGCTCGCGGAGCGCTGGGGAAGGGTGCTGCACGCCACGGGGTCGAGGGCGTTCACGGAGACGCTGCGTCGCGATGTCGCCGGCGGCGACGAGCGTTCCGAGTCGATCTTCAAATATTTCAACAACTTCGACAAAGCCCCCCGTGATTCCCTTGATGTGTTGATCTGCGATGAGGCGCATCGAATTCGGGAGAACAACGTCCCTGTCCACTTGTGGGAAAAGTTTCCACCGCAAGTGGCGAAACTCATTGACGTGGCCAGGGTTCCAGTATTTCTCCTTGATGAGAACCAGAAAGTCCGGCCGAAGGAAAGTTATACCGCGAGGCAGATCGCCGCGGTGGCGAAGGCCAAAGGATGCCTGGTTCAGAACATTAGCCTGGACGGGCAGTTCCGTTGTGGCGGCTCCCCGCTTTATGATAAATGGGTGCTGCGCCTGCTGGGTATTGTTGACGGAGGGCCGGTTCCTTGGTCGGAGTTCGTCGCAGAAAGGGGCGACGAGTACGTCGTTGACTCCGTGGGTTCGCCTTCGGCGCTCGAGGCGTGGCTCGAACGACAGCGGAGCAACTTCGGCGGCACAGCGCGCATCGCCGCCGGTTTCTGCTGGAAGTGGCATGATCCGGTTGTGGAAGACGGCGTTTACCGGCTTGTCGACGATGTGAAGATCGGCGACTGGCGTCGTCCATGGAACGTCAGACAAGGCAAGGAGGCCGACGGATTTCCGTCGGCCTCCTACTGGGCATCGGATCCTGATGGGGCGAGTCAGATCGGATGTATCTACACCGCACAAGGGTTCGAGTACGATTGGGCGGGCGTCATCTTCGGGGGAGATCTTGTGGTTCGCAGCGGGAAATGGGTGCCGCAACCGAGCAAGTCAGAGGACTGGTCGGTTAACCGAGTGTCTGATAACCGGGAATTCCTTCAACTGGTTCGTAACACGTACAAGGTGCTCATGACCCGAGGAATGCAAGGCGTGTGCTTGTATTCGGAAGACCGGGAGACCAGCGACTTTCTGCGCAGGTACTGCCGTTGAGTCGTCGGCGGGTTCGCGACCTGTCCGTTCGACGCTCCGTGGTGTAGTCACGGGCCATAAGTGCCCGATCTACGCTTCACCCGTTGACCCTTATGGGGGGCAAGTTCACCCGGTTGTCGGACATGACGGCTACTACTTCTGCGTGCCAGGCTGATGTCCTGTCCACTGGAGTGAGCGGGGCGGGCAGACCCGAGCACCGCATACTTGCGCGAGATTC
>NZ_DASUVO010000148.1:0-2048 GCF_036378875.1 Actinophytocola sp. | reverse complement strand
GTCCAGGGCAGGAATCGATCCAGGGCGGCGCCGGTGGGGGGTTTACCGCCGGCTTCGGCGCAGGCGTGCAGGTAGGCGCCCAGGTAGGCGAGGGGGTTCAGCCCGGCGCGTTGCGCGGTGGCGGTGATGGTCCAGGCCCGGCCGGCCAGTTCGGCGGAGATTTTCGAGCCGGAGCCGTAGAAGTTTTTGCGGCCCACGACCGGGCCGCGTAGCGCGCGCTCCGCGCTGTTGTTGTCCAGCGGCAGTTCGGGGAACTCGCGGTGCCGCGCCAGGCCCTCCCATTCCCGGTCCAGGGTGGCCAGCACCTTGACCGCGGCCGGGTGCATCAGATGCGCGTTCGCGGCCTGGGTGTGGCGCTCACGGTCGATCGCCGCCAGGGCGGTGTCGAACTGCTCGGCGGCCTCGGCCTGCTGCGGGCTGCCGGGCGCGGCGGCGGTCAGGGCGGAGTGGGCGCGGTAGAGCGCGCCGATCCGTTCCAGCCAGGCCTCGGTCCACACCTTCAGAGCGTCGGGGTGGGCGTCGCCGGCCCGGACGAAGTAGCGGCGGATATGGCTCCAGCACCACAGGTTGTCTACCCCGTCCATGCGGCCCAACGACTGGTAGACGGTGTAGAAGTCCGAGGACAGCAGCAGCCGCCGCCCACCAGGCAGGATGTCGGGCAACGCCGCGGTGTCCGGGTCGGTGGTGATGCCGAGTTGGGTGGTGAGGACCTTCAGCGACCGGGACGGGGCGATGGTGAACACGGTGGTGTCCGGGCCGGCGAACACCCACAACCACCAGCGGTGGCTGTCCTTGCCCGCCACGGCGGCGTACACCTGCCAGCGTGTCTCGTCCACATGCAGGTGCGCGGCGGCGGCGTTCCGCTCGCTGATCTTGGCGGCCAGCGGGGCCAGCAGGTCCGAACAGGCGGCCAACACCCCGGCCAGGGTGCCGTCGGCCAGGTCGAGCCCGTCATGGGCCAACGCGGCCGCGATCCGGTGCGTGGGCCGGCCCAGCACGAACTTCTCCACCAGCAGCCGGGCCAGGAACCCCGAGGTGAACCGGCCCTTCGCGATCGGTTTCGGCGCCGGCGGCGCGGCCAGCACCCCGCGGACCGGGCAGCGGCAGCCGCGCCGGTAGGTCGGACGGCGGATCACCACCCGGACCACCCGCACCTGCCAGTCGATCAGCTCGCAACACTCCTCGCCGAACGGCACATACCCGGCCCCGCAACGCGGGCACACCCGCTCGGCTTGCGGCACGTCACGAACATGTTCCTCGGTAGGGAGATGGGAGTAGTCCCGGCGGCCGTGACCCCGTGAGCCCTTCTGCTGCCCGCGACCACGCCCGCTCGCCCGGCCACCACCCTGCTCGGCGCTGTCGGGACCGTCGGGGCCGCCCTCACCCTCCACTCGCCCGACCGGCTTCTTGGCGCTCTGCTTCTCCGAGGACTTCCCGAACGCCAGCCGGGTCAGCTCCGCCACCTTCTCGGCCAGCGCCCCGACCTGGCCCTCCAGCTCGACGACCCGGGCCCGCAGCTGCGCCGCCTCCGCCTCGGACCGCTCGGCACGCGCCCGCCAACGCTGCGCCTCGGCACGCCAGAACCCGACGTCACCGCCAAGATCGCCGTCCCCGCCCATGATCGCGCGAGAAGATCACCATCAGCGCCCCGAGTCCAGCACCCCAACCCAGCGTGTCGCGACCAAGAACCACCTCAGTCAGCCACGACAACCACAGCTACGGGATCACCGAATACTTACGTCCCGGCACCGTAGTGCGGGTCTCCGTAGGTGCCGCGGAGGGCAGCGGTATGAAGTGCGGCGACGCACCGTCTTGGCGGAAGGAAGGGTAGTTACGTGCCCACGTTGAACATGCTGCTGGATCAGACACTGCCGTTGAATCGCAAGGAGCGCTACTACACCGGCACGGTGCTTCCGGCGATCGTGTGCGCGGACAACTTCGCGCATCTGGGTCGCCTAGCAAACCTCTTGCCTACTGGTGATCTCGACGTCCGCGCCGAGCCCGAGGACTGCACAGCCCTGTTCTTCACCGAGTACGGCTTGAGCGAG
>NZ_DASUVO010000147.1:0-5023 GCF_036378875.1 Actinophytocola sp. | reverse complement strand
TTGGCCGTTCTGGACGGGATGGTGCGGAGCGATGGTTGAGTCTCGGGGAACGGCATGGGGCGCTGGTGCCGCGGACGATGCGGGGGAGGACGAACTGGGGGAGCGCGCCTGCTCAACGCGAGTGCCGGTCGATGCGCTCCTCCCATCAGACACGCCTCGGGCCGGTGGGGAGAATGTCGCGCACACGAGGGCGCTGGCCGAGTGCGAGCAGATGCTCCCGCCGATCCTCGTGCATCGTCCCACGATGCGGGTCATCGACGGGATGCACCGCCTGTGGGCCGCGAAGCTGAAGAACCTGCAGGAGATCGAAGCGCGGTTCTTCGACGGGACACCAGAAGAGGCCTTCGTACTCGCCGTGCAGTCGAACATCAGGCGTGGTCTGCCGCTCACGCTGGAGGAACGCGAGGCAGCGGCCAAACGGGTGATCGAGTTTTATCCACACCTGTCCGACCGCGCCCTCGCGGCCAGGACCGGTCTCGCCGCGCGCACGGTGAGTATGATCCGTAAACGTTTAACCGCGGAAGGTAAGCAGTTGAACGCCCGAATCGGTCTTGACGGGAAGTCCCGTCCGGTCAACGGTGTCGAGGGCAGGCTGAGGGCCAGCGACGTCATCGCGGCGTATCCGGACGCTTCCCTGCGCACCGTGGCCAAGGAGGCGGGAGTGTCCGTGGCCACCGCGCGCGACGTGCGTCAGCGCGTACGTCGCGGGGAGAGCCCGGTGCCTCCGGGTCTCGTGCCCGCGATGAGTCGCGCGACGAGCGTGCCCGTGCGGGCGACCCGGCGGGTGCTCGCGCAGGGCACCGTCACCAGCACCACGAACGATGCAACCGCCCTGTGGGAGACGCTGACCAAGGACCCGTCACTGCGGCTGTCCGAGTCCGGTCGCACGTTGCTCCGCTTGCTGCGCTTCTCGGCGATGGCCCCGGACGCGCGTAGTCAGCTGATCGACGCGATCCCGGTACACAGTGCGGAGGTCGTCAGGCATCTCGCCACTCAGTGTGCCGAGGCGTGGAGGTGTTTCGCCGAGGAGTTGGCGGAGCGGGCACAACAGGCCCATGCGTAGCCGGCGCCATTAAGCGCTTCGGTTCGAAACGGCCAGAATAGGGTGGCAAGCTGCAGTACGCCCAGCATGGTCCGACACAGACGGCGTGCGTTGAGCAGGCGACGATTGTGTCGGGATCTCGGCTCTCCTCGGCGCAGGTCCGCCGGAGCGTGTCCAGCCGGCTGACGGCGGTTGCCGGGTCGAGGAACGGCAGGTTGTATTCGTCGGTGAACCGCGCAGCGGTCCGCCGGGTTCGTCTCGGACGGATTCCGCCGACGATGATGCACGCCTTGTAGTTGAACATCATGCCGAGCGGCCGTGGTCCACATGCCGGTGAATATCCCGAGTTGCCACTCGAGGCGGTCGAAGCGTTCCGGCAGCGACGGAAAGAGCATCCCGTAGGCGTCGTGCTCTTGGCCGTACCAGCGCGCGTCGACGTCCACCCGAAGCCGGCCTTGTGTCATCTGGTCCACCTGAGCGGCTGCGATGCGTGCCGTGGCCGAACCCCACGAGCCGCTTGGGAAAGCGGCGAGTGTCCTGCCGGTCCGGCTCGGGGAAGAAGTCGGGTCCCGGTTGGCGGACAGCGGTGACACCAGGCCATCTCGCCCGCGGAGACTGTGACGTCGTCGAACCGGGCGTCCTCGGCCGCGTAGCGGACCGTCGCGTACCGAGTCGATCAGCTGCGCCAACTGACCCAGATCGAGAACGCGATGGGCGCCAGGCCGCCGCGCTGATCCAGCAATTCGTCGCCGCCTGCCGCAGAGTCGAAGAGTTGGCCACCTCGACCGAGGAAGTCTTCCTGACTCACCCGGACGTCGAGATCATCACCAGCCTTTCTGGACTGTCGACTTTGGCCGGGGCGCGTGTGCTCGCCGAGATCGGCGACGACCGGTCCCGGTTCGCCGATGCCAAGGCACTCAAGGCCACGGCATACCGCTGCGCTCGCAATCTGTTCGACAAGCTCCTGGGCCTGCCTGTTCCACTGCCTCGAACACGGCACGACCGTGGGCGGCAGCGAGCGTCGGGGTTTCACGCGCTGCCGGAGCTGCTGACCCGGCACGGCGACAGCACACGAACCTGGGAAAACCGCCCAACCCTGCCGACTGACCCCGGCGCGGGCTCCGCCGCGGGCTTCGGAATCTCCGCACAACAATCGGCTCACCAGCCACCGCACCGAAACCCACCCGATCAGACCCCCGACGTCCAGCAGGGAGTCGCAAACAACGACCAGCCCCAGGCCACGACGTCCGCATCGTCACCAGCACCGACACACGAAGACCCCACAGCCGCAAGACACCAAGTCAACCCCCACGACCCCGCCGAACAGCTTAAAACTCATTTCCTGGCAGAGGCCATGCGGATCCTGGAGCGCCTCCGGCGTGAAAACGTCCGAACGCGGCTACCATTTCTGTCATGGCCCCCCGTCCTTTACGGACGGGGTGTGGCTGTATGGACATGGAGGAGAAGTGCGGGGCGACTCTTGGTAGCACGGTCGACGTGTGTGCAACCAAGAAAGAACTCACGTTCCGTCGTTCCAACCAACATGTGATTGCGGGAGCAATTTCTTGGCCGACGACTCCGTCGGTGCCTGTTCGACTGTTTCGTTTGTCAGGTTTGGATCTGACCCGATTCTGTGCTAGGTAAATCGATGTCATCGACCTATGTTGACATCGAAAACAGCCTCGTGGCAGCAGCGGTCGCATGGGAGCGATGCTAAGTATCGCGGTTCGGTAAATGGGTTAAAAACACTCTTCGGATAATGTCGAGGTGAAGTCGACGGATATAGCTGTTGTCGATATGGCCGGACGCCTGCCGGGAGCCGCAGACTTCGAACAGTTCTGGGAAATGCTGCGTACCGGGTCTGAGGGGGCTTATCCCTCCTCTCGGTGTCGTGGCCCTCGGTCCTGTCGACAGGGGTCCGGTGGCAAGGTCTATCCGACCACCGTCCGTCGCGCAAACCCTTTTGCGATCGCGTGACCGAGCATGCCGGAGGTGTCGGGCATGGTGTGCAACCCGGGCCGGCCTAAAACCTGGTGCGACTCCAGTTGACCCGCCATCACAGCCAGCAGGATTTGTCAGGTGTCGTAGGGCCATCGGGTGTCGGCGACCGGTGATTCGCGGGTCGAACCGCGGCTGGGCTTCCTCGGGGCTGGCGGCGAGGATTCGGGCGATTCGTTCCAGCTGTGCCCGTTGGCTGGGCGGAACCCGCCGAAGTCCTCCACCTCGTGGGGCGAACTCACCGGCCTGCGGCGAGCCAACACCTTCCGCTACGACGGCGACACTGGCACACGCAAGGTTCCGTGCAGAGGGCTCCGCCCATCCGGCGCCGCCCGCGATGATCTCGACACCGTGGATCCGGCCGGTCACCGCCGCGAGTCGGCTGGCGCCGGTGTCGCGCAGCGGCCGCGCTGACTCCTGGTCGAGCAGGTTTGGTCCGCGCGCACGGAACGGAGCCGTACCCGCACGTCGGTAACTGTGCGGTCACGCCGACCCGTCATTCGACAGTGAGTCGGCGAAGGCCGAGCAGTGATCGAAGGTCGGCAAGACTGACGAGCAGCTTATCCGTACGCGCGGATTCTCTTAGCCGTTTCCAAATACCGGGGAGTCTGAATGGCACAGAATGAAGAGTTGGCCTCAGTGCTGGAGGCAGTCGGCAGTGTCGTGCCGACCCTGCGCAGGAATGGCGAGGAATCCGAACGGCGCCGCTGGCTCGTCGAGGAGAATATCCAGTTGCTCGACAAGGCGGGTGTGTTCCGGACGGCCACGCCACGCCGGTACGGTGGGCTCGACTTACCGGTGGCCGACCAGGTCAAGGTCATCACGGAGATCGCCCGCGGCTGCCCGAGCACCGCGTGGACGGCGTTCGTGTGGGTGTCCACCGCGTGGACGGCCACCCTCTACCCGGACCGCGCCCAGGAGGAGTTCTTCGAGGGCGGCGCCGTGAAGATGTCCAGCGCGGTCTCCGCCACGGGCACGCTTGCCGCGGTCGAAGGCGGATACCGGCTCGACGGGCGCTGGCGCTACAACTCCGGCTGTCTCGGTGCGGACTGGAACCTCGTCGCCGCGGCGCTCACGCACCCCAACGGGGAGCACGAGGAGTTCATGGCGGCGGTGCCCATGTCGGAGCTGTCGACCGAGGACGACTGGGACGTCACCTCCTGCAGCGGCACCGGCAGCGTGACCACCATCGCCGCGGATGTGTTCGTCCCCGCCCACCGCGTGGTCGGCATAGTCGAGGCGTTCACCGGCACCGCGGGCGAACGGACGAACGTCGGAGCCGACGGGCGCAACTACGGCCTGCTCGCCTTCGTGCTGGCCGAGTCGGCCGGGGTGTTCATCGGCGCGGCCAAGGGCGCGCTGGAGCTGTTCCTGGAGCGGCTGCCCGGACGCGGGATCACGTACACCAACTGGACCGACCAGAGCCTGCACCCGGTCACCCAGATCCAGGTGGCCACCGCGGCGAACAAGATCTCCGCGGCCGAGGGCCTCTCGGTGCAGTGGCTGGAGTTGCTGCAGCGGCGGGCCGACGCGGGTGAGCAGCCGTCCGACACCGAGAAGGCCATCATCCGCGGGCAGGTCGGATTCGCCATCCAGTTGGCCAAGGAAGCCATCGAACTGCTCTACAGCGCCAGTGGCGGTTCGGTCATCGCCCGCGGCGTCCCGTTGCAGCGGTTCCACCGCGACGTCCAGGGTTTCTCCCTGCACGCGCTCGCCCAGCTCAACGCCAACCTCGAGGTGCAGGGCCGGGTCCTGGTCGGCCTCGACCCGGACACCTGGTACCTCTGACCCGACCGGCAGCCGGGCCGTCACCCGCTCACCTAACTGCCGTTGCAGTATTAGTACTCCAGCAGCACTTTGTGATCTTGGTCGTGTAGGTTGTCGATCTTGTGTTGACTGACGATGATCTTGCTGCCTGGATCGCTGGCCTGGATGACCTGTTCGCGCGGGTCGCGAGCCGGTTCTATCGAGTTGAGCCCCGGC
>NZ_DASUVO010000146.1:0-14465 GCF_036378875.1 Actinophytocola sp. | reverse complement strand
GCCGCGGTGCGCCGCACCGAGGAGCACCTACGCCGCGCCGGCCTCGTGTCGACGGCTCTCCTGTGGCGCTGACGCGTGGCTACTGGGCCGATACCGTCAGCGAACGGGGCCGCGCCGGTGCCTCGTTCCGTGGCGAGGGCCTGGGCATTCGTAGATCTACGACCCAAGCCTCGTTCACCCCGAACGCGCCGCGGCCGCCGTGCGAGCGGGTGTGGCCAGCGTCCTCAACGGCCTGACCGGAATGTCGTCCGGCTGGGCGACAAGGCCTCCGGTTACCTTCCCTGATACGCCAACAGTTCCGACACCGTGACGAAGCGGTATCCGTCGGCCTTCAGGCGGCTGATGATCGGTGTGACGGCGAGGCGGGTTTGGTCCCGGTCGGCGTACATGCCGTGCAGCAGGATGATCGAACCGGGGCGGGTGTGCTCGACGGTGGCGTCCACGATGCGTTGGGCACCGGCGTCGGCCTCGGCGGAGTCCGGTTCGACGTCCCACATGATCGTCTTTCGGTTGTGCTGGTCGAGGTAGTACGGCAGTGCCAGCAGCTTCTTGCCGTTCGGCGGCCGGAACGTGATCTCGCCTTCGTAGCCTGCTCGCCGGATGAGCGCGTCGGTCCTCTCCACCTCCTCGGCGACGAAACCATCCGAGACGAACCACATGCGCTCGTGGGTGTAGGTGTGGTTGCCCAGTTCGTGCCCGGCCGACGCGATATCCCTGGCAAGGTCGGGATGCTTCGCCATGTCCTGGCCGATCAGGAAGAACGTGGCCGGCACGTCGGCGCTGGCCAGGGCGTCCAGCAACTGCCTGGTACCGGCGGGATCCGGGCCGTCGTCGAACGTCAGCGCGACGACCCTGGCCGAGGTGTCCACGCGGTCGGTCAGACCACCGAAGGCCTGGAACGTCCTGGCGTTGGCGACGACCCGCAGGCCGAACAGCGAGGCGGCGACCATCACCACCGTGACCAGGCTGATCACCATCCACCGTGGGACGCGGCGGGAGGCAGGGAGAAAACGCACGGCGTCGATCCTGGCGGATCGTCATTCGCCGGGCGTCGGGCGGTGCCAGGCGTGTAGTTTGTCCGGGTTCAGCACGATCCACACGGCGGTGACCTCGGTGCCGGCGATGCTCACGCTGACCACCGCCAAGGCCTTGCCCGCCCGGCGCAGCGTCAGGCCGGCGCGGCCGTTCACGGACTCCACGGCCAGCACGGCGCCCGAACCACAGGTCAGCAGTGCGGCGACGAACTGGGCGACCTCGGGTGCGCCCTGTATCGGGCGTACCGGCGCCCGCACCTTGCCCCCGCCGTCACACACGACCACGGCGTCAGGGGTGAGGATCGCCGCCAGCGCCGCGATGTCTCCCGTCTCGCAGGCCGCGGCGATCCGGCGTGCGACGTGCTCGTGCGCGGCGAGCGTGGCCGGGTCCGGTGAGACGGCGGGGAGCCGAGGGTGGACCGTGGGCGGATCGCGGTCCGGTACCGACGCCGGGGCGGTGCCGAGCAGGTCGAGACAGAACTGCGCCGCGGCCCGCGTCAGCCAGGCTTTCGGCAGCGGGATGGCGGCGCGTTCGTCATCGCCGAGCGCGTACCAGCGGCGATAGGTCTCCTGGACGATCCACTCTGCCGTGGCGGCCGAGTCGAACATCCACATCGCGAGCTCGAGCAGGTGCTGCCGTTCGTCGAGCATCTCCGCCAGTGAGCCGGCTTCAGACACGGCCGGTCGCCGCCATGATCTTGGCCGGGTTCATCATCCAGAGGACCTGGTCGATGCCCTCGGCGGAGGCGTTGACACTGAGCACCGCGAACACGTCTCCGCCGCTGCGCAGCAGCGCGGCGGCCTGTCCGTTCGTGGTCGCCCACGACACGTCGACCCCGGCCCAGAACCGGCTCGCGAACGCCCGGTGGTACTTCGCCACCCGGAGCGAGCCGACGACGGGGATACGGGAGGCCCGCACGGCGCCGCCGCCGTCGGAGTAGCTGACCACGTCGGCGGCGAGGATCGCCTCCAGCGCCGCCAGATCGCCGGTGTGGGCGGCGGAGACGAAGGTGGTCAGCAGTTTTCGTTGCTCGGCGTCGGTCACCGGCGCCCGCCGTGCCGTGGTCAGGTGTTTGCGGGCCCTGCTGACCAGTTGTCGTACGGCGGGCTCGTTGATCTGGAGGATGTCGGCGATCTGCCGGTACGGGTAGTCGAACGCCTCGCGGAGCACATACGCCGCGCGTTCGTTGGGGGTCAGCCGCTCCAACAGGATGAGAACCGCGAACCCCAGGGCCTCGCCGCGCTCGGCGCCCAGGTGCGGATCCGCGCTGGTGTCGACGGGTTCGGGCAGCCACGGGCCGATGTAGGTCTCACGGCGGACGCGTGCGGTCCGTGTGGCATTGATCGCCAGCCGCGTGGTCGCCGTCGCCAGGAACGCGGCCGGGTCGACCACCGTTGCGCGGTCGTAAGCCTGCCAGCGCAGCCACACCTCCTGCACCAGATCCTCGGCGTCCGTGGCGCTGCCCAGCATGCGGTAGGCGATTCCGAACAGGCGTGGACGCAGGTCCGCGAAGACCGCGCTTGCCTGCTCGAGGTCGTCCAGACCGGGTTTCCCGGTCACGGGCGCCGATCCTGGGAGGGACCGTCCTCCATGGCCTCGACCGCGCCGAGGAGACCACGCAGCCCGACCTCGTAGCGCTCGGCGTCTGTCGCGTCGAACTGCCACTCGCTGATCGGGAGGTCGGCGACCTCCTCCGGGTGGCTCGACTCGGTGATCGTCAGCTCCGCCTCGACCTCGACCTCGAGCCCGTGCAGGAAGTCGTTCTCGTCGGACATGGGCGCTACCTCCGTGACGTGTGATTCGCCAGCTGAGACAGGACAGCCCGCGTCGTTGTGACAGCCGCGGCGAAATTACCTGGTCACGAGACGCGTGTCACAGACCGGGACGCTGTCCTGTCCTGTTGGGAGGACCGACCGGACGTCGAACGGAGCGAACCCCTTGGCAACCCCCAGCACCAGGATCCGGATCCGCGTCCGGATGACCGCGCGCCCGATCGACGAGCCCCACCGCGCCTCGAGCCAGCTCGAGCTGCTGTTCGACCTCATCTTCGTGGTGGCCGTCGCGGCGGCAACGGCCGAGCTCGCGCATCGTCTCGCCGACGGGCACGGTCTTGAGGGGCTCGCCGGTTTCCTGCAGGTCTTCTTCGCGATCTGGTGGGCGTGGATGAACTTCACCTGGTTCGCGTCGTCGTACGACACCGACGACGTCGTGTACCGGTTGCTGACCATGGTGCAGATGGGCGGGGTGCTCGTCCTCGCCGCGGGTGTGCCCGCCGCGGCCGACTTCGACTACCGTGCGGTCACGGTCGGCTATCTCATCATGCGGATCGGGCTTGTCACGCAGTGGCTGCGGGTCGGGATCGAGGACCCGGCGAGCAGGCGGACCGCATTGCGTTACGCCACCGGCATCTCCGTGCTGCAGGTGGGCTGGTTGGTGCGCCTGCTCCTCGCGGACGCGGGTGTGCTGTCGCCGGCCGGCCAGCACGCGCTCTTCGTCGGCCTGGTCGTCCTGGAGCTCGCGGTCCCGCGATGGGCGGAACGCGCCAGGCCCACCAACTGGCATCCGCACCACATCGCCGAGCGCTACGGGCTCTTCACGATCATCCTGCTCGGCGAGAGCGTCCTCGCCGCGATCACCGGTGTCCGAGGGGCGATCGAGGCGGCCGCGATCGGCGGTTCGTTCGTCACCATGGCGATCTCGGGGCTGGTCCTGCTGTTCGCCCTCTGGTGGCTGTACTTCCTTGAGCCGGCCGGCGAGGGTCTCAACGACCGGCGCCACCGGTCCTACCTGTGGGGCTACGGCCACTACGGGATCTTCGCGGCTCTCGCGGCGCTGGGCGCCAGCCTCGAGGTCGCGGTCGAGTACACCGGGGGACACCTCGCGGCATCGCCTCTCGCGATCAGCTACGCGGTCGCGATCTCGGTCGGCGTGTTCCTCGTCCTGCTCTGGTTGGTCCACGCGCCCATCGTGGCGAAGCCCGTGATCCATCCCGCCGCGGTGCTGGTCTGCGCCACCGTCGTCCTGCTGTTGCCGCTCGCCGCGCCGCGGTTCGGCGTGTCCGTGGTGGTCGCGGGAATCGCGGCCGTCTGCGCACTGCTGATCGCCTTCACGATCACACCGAAGGCGGACCCTGCCTGATGCGCTTCTGTCACAGATCGCGCGGCTGCGCTGTCTTGGCTCGGTGACGGCAAAGAAAGGCAGTCTCAGATGAGAAAGTACATTCTGGAACCGGCCGCGCGGGCTTTCGCCGAAGCAGCCGCCCAGCCACCGTTCCTGTACGAGCTCGGACCCGAGCGCGCTCGTCAGGTGCTCGCCGACATCCAGGCGGCACCGGTCGACAAGCTTCCCGTTCAGGAGAAGTGGATCACCGTTCCCGCCGGGGTCGGCGACGTGCGGGTGCGCATCGTCAAGCCGGTTGGGGCCGAAGAGGAGTTGCCGACGATCCTGTACGTCCACGGTGGTGGCTGGATCCTCGGCGACGCCGGCACCCATGACCGGCTCGTCCGGGAACTGGCCGTCGGGGTGGACGCCGCGGTCGTGTTCGTCGAGTACGACCGCTCGCCCGAGGCCCGCTACCCGGTCGCGATCGAGCAGGCGTACGCCACCGCACAGTGGATCACCGAGCACGGGGCGAGCGAGGGGCTCGACAGCTCGCGCCTCGCCGTGGCCGGGGACTCCGTGGGCGGCAACATGACCGCGGCACTGACGATCCTCGCCAAGCAACGCGGGGACGTGCGGTTCGTGCACCAGTCGCTGTACTACCCGGTCACCGACGCCGGTCAGGACACCGGCAGCTACCGCGAGTTCGCCGACGGACCGCACCTCACCGCCAAGGCCATGGCGTGGTTCTGGGACGCCTACCTGCCCGAGAAGGACAAGCGTGACGAGATCACCGCGTCACCGCTGCGCGCGACCGTCGAGGAACTCACCGGACTGCCCGACGCCTTCCTGATCGTGGACGAGAACGACGTCCTGCGCGACGAAGGCGAGGCCTACGGCCGCAAGCTCACCGAGGCGGGCGTGCGCACCGTCAGCGCCCGCTACAACGGCACCCTGCACGACTTCATGATGCTCAACCCCGTACGCCGCACCGCCGCCTCTACCGCCGCGATCGAGCAGGCGACCCACGTCCTGCGCAAGGCACTCGGCTGAAGGGAAACACCATGACCGAGCAGAAACCGACCATCGTCCTCGTCCACGGCGCGTTCGCCGAGTCCGCGAGCTGGAGAGGAGTCGTCGAGCGAATGCGCGACAGACCCGTGGACGTCGTCGCGGTCGCCAACCCGTTGCGTAGCCTGCCGGGCGACGCCGCCTACGTCCGCGACGTGCTCGGCGGAGTCGACGGACCAGTGGTGCTCGTCGGCCACTCGTACGGCGGCATGGTGATCACCGAGGCCGCGGCGGGCAGCACTCAGGTGACCGCTCTCGTCTACGTCTGCGCGTTCGCGCCCGAGCAGGGCGAGTCCGCGTTGGAGCTGTCGACCAAGTTCCCCGGCGGCACCCTCGGTGCGACGCTCACCGCCTACCCGGTCACGACCGGCGGCAACGAGTTCGCCATCCGGCCGGACGCCTTCCACCAGCAGTTCGCCGCGGACGTGCCCGCCGACGAGGCCGCCGTCATGGGTGCGACCCAGCGCCCGGTCACGGAGATCGCGCTCACCACCGGGCTGCCGACGGACACCCCGGCCTGGCAGTCGATCCCGTCGTGGTTTGTCTTCAGCGACCAGGACCGCAACATCCCGGTGGCCCTGCATCGCTTCATGGCGGATCGGGCCGGTGCCAAGGGAGTACGCGAGGTGCCCGGCGCGTCGCACGCGCTCAGCGTCTCCCAACCCGACGCGGTGACGGCGTCGATCCTCGAGGCCGTGCGATGACGGACACCGGTGGTGCGCACGCCATCCACACTCTCGATGATCTCCGTCGCCACCTGCAGTGGGCGATCGAGCTGGAGCACGCGACCATTCCCCCTTACCTGTGCGCGCTGTACTCGTTGGACCCGGACCGCAATCCCGAAGCCGCGCAGGTGGTCGGCACCGTCCTCACCGAGGAGATGCTCCACATGGCACTGGCCGCGAACCTGCTGAACGCAGTCGGCGGTTCGCCCAGAATGGACACACCCGAGCTCCTGCCGACGTATCCGCATCCGCTGCCCCACGGCGACCGGTCCGTGGAGGTCCATCTGGCTCCCTTCGGCACCGAGGCTCTCGACCTGTTCCTGCGTATCGAGCAGCCCGCGTCGGCGGACGCGCCGCCGCAGTCGGACGAGTACCAGACGATCGGGCAGTTCTATGCCGCCATCGAGGCCGGGTTTTTCGCGCTGTGCGACGAGATCGGCGAAGCCGAGGTCTTCTGCGGCGCGCCGGAACGGCAGGTCGGCGAGCTCCACTTCAGCGGCGGAGGCGGCGAGGTCATCGTCGTCCACGATCTGAAGTCCGCGTCGGCCGCGCTGGCGGAGATCATCGAGCAGGGCGAGGGAGCCGCGCGCACCGACGTGTGGGACGGCGACCGCGACGTCTTCCACCCCGAGCGCGACGAGGTCGCGCATTTCTACCGCTTCCAGGAGCTTCGCCTCGGCCGCCGCTACCAGTCCGGCGACACGCCACAGTCGGGGCCTACCGGCGAGAAGGTCGCGATCGATCTCGACGGGGTGCTGCCGATGCGGCACAACCCCCGGACCGCCGACTACCCGGAAGGCAGCCCCATCCGCGTTGCCCAGGAGGAGTTCAACCAGACCTACAGTCTTCTGCTCTACCTGTTGGAGGAGTCCTTCAACGGCAGTCCGAGCCAGCTGAAGGACGCCATCGCCACGATGTACGCACTGCGCGCACAGGCCATGGCACTCATGAGGATGCCCACCGGTGACGGGCGCACGACCGCGGGTCCGACCTTCGAATACGTGCCACCCGAGCAGCGAACCTGACACATCGGCGCCTCGCGTCCGGCATCATCTGCTGCTGTGAGCACATCGTCGGCCGAGCCGCCGTTACCCGATGGAGCAGGACGTCCCAGGCGGACGTCAGTCGAGCTGGTCGCAGTCCGGCGTCGAGACCTCGTCCCGTCCTCGGCCGCGGCCCTCGAGCATGTCAAGCACGGCGCCAAGAACGACCCGCGTTACCCGTCGCCACGGGAGCTGCGGTCGGTCATCTCCTTCGCGATCGACCTGGTCGCGCACTGGGCGCTGGCGTTTCTGATCGCGTTTCCGGTGTCCCGGCTCGGCATCGGTTCCGAGAGCTTCGCCCCGGTGCTCCTCGTGCTCGCCGCCCTGGTCCTGTTCGTTCTGGTCTCCTTCGTGGATCGTGTGCTGGTGCAGTCCGTCTTCGGCGCGACCGTCGGCAAGGCGTTGACCGGCCTGCGGATGATCCGGGACGACACGGGTGGTCCGGGGACCCTGTGGCTGTTCCTGCGGAACTGGTTGCTCAGCATCCTCGTCGTCGTCGGGGCCGCACTGGGACCGTGAGCCGGCTACCCGCTCACCCACCGGTAGCGGCGCTCGGGGCGGCCCGCGGTGTGGTAGCGCAACGACAGCTCCGCCTTCCCGGTCTTGTGCAGGTGTTCCAGGTACAGACGGGCGCTGCCGCGGGAGATGCCGACCTGGGTGCCGCACTCCGCCGCGGACAGTGTGTCGGGCGCCTGCCGCAGTGTGTGCGAGACGAGCTCGGCGGTGTGGCCGCTGAGTCCTTTCGGGAGTGTGGTGGCCGCCGGGCGGGACGTGGTCCTCGTGAGCAGTCGGTCCACATCGGACTGCGAGTGGACGGTGCCGGTGTCGGGTCCGGTGCGCTGGGCGGCGTAGAGCTCGAGCCGGTCGCGCAGGTCGGCCACGTTGAACGGCTTCAGCAGGTAGTTGACCACTCCTTGGCGGACACAGGCCCGGATCGCCGCGCTGTCATTGGCGGCCGAGATCACCAGCACGTCGCACTCCAGGTCCGTGCCGCGCAGCCAGGTCACGACCTCGAGGCCGAACATGTCGGGCAGGTAGAGGTCGAGCAGGACCAGGTCGGGGCGCAGCTCGGTGAGCGCGGTGACGGCGTCCCGCCCGGTGTGCGCGGTCCCGACGACCTGGAAGCCGGGCACCTGGCGCACATATCCACAGTGGACTCTGGCGATGTTGAAGTCGTCGTCGACGACGAGCACGTCGATCATCTGGCGTCTCCCTCGGCGGCGTCGACGAGTGCCAGGTGCGCGGCCACCGACATCCTGGCGACGAACATGGCGCCGTCAGCGGTGTTGGTCACCGAGATCTCGCCACCGCGGCGTTTGCACACGTGCCGGGTCAACGCGAGGCCGATGCCCCGCTCGCCGGCCTGTGCGGCCTTGGTGGTGAACCCGTGTGTGAACACCTCCTGGGCGAGCTCGGGTGCCACGCCGGGGCCGGAGTCCTGCACCACGATCTCCACAGTGGACGAGTCGTGTCGCAGCTCCACCTCCACCCAGGCGCCCCGCCCGTCCTTGCCGGCGGTGGCCGCGTCCAGCGCGTTGTCGACGAGGTTGCCGACGACCGTCGCCACGTCGGCGGAGTCGTGGGGATCGAGGCGTTCCAGCGAGGTCCGCTCGGAGATCCGCAGGCTCACCTTGCGCTCGGCGGCTTGCGCGGACTTCGCCATCAGCAGCGCCGACACCGCGGTGTCGTGGATCCGCCTGGTGACGCTCAGGTCCAGCGAGTGCCGGTGCTCGCTGAGCGCGTCGACGTAGCGCACGACCTCGTCCACCTCCCCGATCTGGATCAACCCGGAGATCGTGTGCAGCTGGTTGGCGAACTCGTGCGCCTGCGCCCTGAGCAGTTCGGTGGAGCTGCGGAACGAGCCCAGCTCCCGTTCCCGCTCCGCCAGCTCCGTGCGGTCCCGCAGGGTCGTCACCGAGCCGAGCCGCCTGCTGTCCTTGGTGATCTCCATCCGGTTCATGATCAGCACGCGGCCACGGCGCAACACGACCTGGTCCCGCGTGCCGCCGCCCGCCGTGACCAGCACGTCACGCAACCTGCCTTCGATACCCAGCTCGGTGAGGCTCCTGCCGACACAGCGCGCCGGCAGGTCGAGCAGCGTTCGCGCGACGTCGTTGACCAACGTGATCCGGTGCTGTGGGTCGAGCGCGATCACGCCCTCGGCGATGCCGTAGAGCATCGCCTCGCGGTACTCGGCGAGACCGGCGATCTCCCTCGGCTCCATCCCGAACGTCTGCCGCTTGATCCGGCGGGCGAGCAGCCACGAGCCGAGCAACCCGATGAGGCTCGCGATGCCCAGATATATCCCCAGATACGACCAGGCCCCGCGCAGCCGTGCCCAGGTCGTCGGCGCGGCCTCACCGATCATCACCGTGCCGAGGGTGTCACCGAGGTCCTCGCCGCCGGCGTCGAGCACGGGCACCTGGGCGACGAGCTCCGGGGAGCCGTCGATGATGAGCTCACCCGACCAGCCGCGTCCACTCGCGACCCCGGGGTCGCCCAGCGGCAGGCGCGTGCCGACCAGGATGGGGTTGGTGGAGCTGATCACCGTGCCGCCGGCGTCCGCGACGGTCACCGACGTGACACCCGACTGGGTCCGCGTGGACTGGACCTGTGTGGACAATGATTCACGAGAACCTTCCCGGCCGAGTTCATTCCGCACCAACGGGTTCGCGGCCAGCTGCTCGGCGAGGGCGACGACCCTGCGGCCCTCCACCCGGTTGAAGGTCGCGGCGGACTGGCTGATCGACAACGCGGCGACGGCCAGCAGCACCAGGACGATGATCGCCACCTGTAACGCCAGCAGCTGGCTGGCCAGGGAGCGGCGAGCGGTGATGACCACAATGAACACAACCTTCGCTACCGGCGTAACGCAGAAGAGCACGTCCCGAAGGGCAACCATCATCGCGCCGGACTCCCGATGAACGAAAGAGAACCGCGATGAAACTTTCCAGGAGCGCGCTGGTCGGCATCGTCGCCGCAGCGTCGATGCTGGCGGTCAGCGCATGCGGCGCTACCGCGAGCAACGGTGCCGATGGCGCCGGGTCCAATGGTGGCCCGGTGAGCGATCTACGGATCATGGTGCCGAACGCGCCTGGCAGCGGGTACGACACCACGGCGCGCACCGCCGCGCAGGTGTTGGAGGACAACGACATCGCGTCCGGCGTGGACGTGTTCAACCTGGCCGGCGCCGGTGGCACGGTCGGCCTGCAGCGCACGATCAACGAAAGAGGCAACGGCAAGTTAGCCATGCAGATGGGCCTCGGTGTCGTCGGCGCCTCCTACACCCAGGTGTCGGCGGGCAAGCTCACCGAGACGACCCCGATCGCCAAGCTGATCGAGGAACCCGGCGCGATCGTGGTGCCGAAGGACTCGCCGTACCAGACCATCGACGACCTGGTCGAAGCCTGGAAGGCGAACCCGAAGGGGCTGGCCGTCGGTGGCGGTTCCTCGCCGGGCGGCCCGGACCACCTGCTGCCCATGCAGCTGGCCAAGACGGTCGGCATCGACCCCAAGCAGGTCTCCTACGTCTCCTACGACGGCGGCGGCGAGCTGCTGCCCGCCATCCTCGGCGGCAAGATCGCCTTCGGCGCCAGCGGTTTCGGTGAGTTCCTCGACCAGATCGCGGCCGGCCAGGTGCGGGTGCTCGCGGTGACCAGTGCGGAGCGTATCGACGTGCTCGCCGACGCGCCGACGCTGAAGGAGTCGGACATCGACCTGGTGTTCACCAACTGGCGCGGGATCGTCGCGCCACCGGAGATCTCCGACGCGGACAAGAAGGTCTGGATCGACGTGCTGACGAAGATGCACGACACCCAGGGCTGGAAGGACCAGCTCGCCAAGCACGGCTGGACCGACGCGTTCGTCACCGGCGACGAGTTCGCCACCTTCCTCACCGCCCAGGACAAGACGGTCGCCGACATCCTGGCCGACCTCGGGCTGGCCTAGTGACCTCGCAGCAGAACACGACTGAGCGGAGCGAGGATCGCGCACAGTACGGGGTGTGCGCGTTCCTCGCCCTTCTCGGCGTCGCCGTCATCGTCGACGCCAGCCGTCTCGGCGAGGTCACGAGCAGCAACGACCCGATCGGGCCCCGTCCGGTGCCGATCATCCTCGGGGTCCTGCTGCTCGTGGTCGCCGTCGTCTACGCCGTGGACGTGGCCCGAGGCGGGCGGGGCGAGGAGGAGCACGGCGAGGACATCGACCTGAACATCCCCGCCAGCTGGCGCACGGTCGCCCTGCTGGTCGCCGTGTTCGTCGCCAACGCGTTGCTGATCGACTGGCTCGGCTGGGTCATCAGCGGATCCCTGCTGTTCTGGGGATCGGCCATCGTCCTGGGCAGCAGGCGCTACGTCACCGGCCTCGCGATCGCGATCATTCTGTCGCTGGTCACCTTCTACGCGTTCGCGATCGGACTGGGCGTGAGCCTGCCGGCCGGTGTGCTGCAAGGGATCCTGTGATGGGCGACCTGACCAACCTGCTGGACGGGTTCGCGAACGTCGTCACCCCGACGAACCTGCTGCTCGCGCTGGTCGGCGTGATCGTCGGCACCGCCGTCGGCGTCCTGCCCGGCATCGGCCCGGCGATGACCGTCGCGCTCCTGCTGCCGATCACCTTCGGCATGGGCCCGACCCAGGCCCTGATCATGTTCGCGGGCATCTTCTACGGCGGTATGTACGGCGGGTCGACGACGTCGATCCTGCTGAACACGCCGGGGGAGTCCTCGTCGGTGGTCACCGCGATCGAGGGCAACAGGATGGCCAAGGCCGGCCGTGCCGCGCAGGCCCTGGCGACGGCGGCGATCGGCTCGTTCGTCGCCGGCACCATCGGCACGCTGTTGCTCGTGCTGGTCACCCCTGTCGTGGTGACTTTCGCGATCAGCCTCGGCCCGCCGGACTACCTGGCGATGATCGTGCTGGCGTTCATCGCGGTCACCGCGGTGCTCGGCTCGTCGCGGGTGCGTGGCTTCGCCGCTCTCCTGCTCGGCCTGGTGATCGGCGTGATCGGCATCGACAAGGTGACCGGACAGCAGCGGCTGACGCTCGGTATGCCGCTGCTCGCGGACGGCATCGACGTCGTGGTCGTCGCGGTCGGCATCTTCGCGGTCGGCGAGGCGTTGTGGGTCGCCGCGCACCTGCGTCGCGTGAAGAGCCAGGTCATCCCCGTCGGCCAGCCGTGGCTGAGCCGGCAGGACTGGCGGCGGTCGTGGAAGCCGTGGCTGCGCGGCACCGCGCTGGGGTTCCCGTTCGGCGCGCTGCCGGTCGGCGGCGCCGAGATCCCCACGTTCCTGTCCTATGTCACGGAACGCAAGCTCACCAAGCACCCCGAGGAGTTCGGCCGGGGCGCGATCGAGGGCGTCGCCGGACCGGAGGCCGCGAACAACGCGTCGGCTGCCGGCACGCTGGTGCCCATGCTGGCGATCGGGCTGCCGACCAACGCCACCGCGGCGATGATGTTGCTGGCGTTCCAGTCCTACGGCATCCAGCCGGGGCCGTTGCTGTTCCAGCGGGAGTCCACACTGGTGTGGACGCTGATCGCCAGCCTGTTCGTCGGCAACCTGTTGCTGCTGGTGCTCAACCTGCCGCTCGCGCCGGCGTGGGCGAAGCTGCTCCGGATCCCGCGGCCGTACCTGTACGCGGGCATCCTGTTCTTCGCGTCCATGGGTGCCTACGCGGTCAACGCCCAGCCGTTCGACCTGTTCCTCCTGGCAATACTCGGGTTGCTCGGTTTCGGCATGCGCAGGTTCGGTCTGCCGGTCCTGCCGCTCATCGTGGGCGTGATCCTCGGCCCCATCGCCGAGCGCCAGGGCCGCATGGCACTCCAACTGTCGGGCGGCGACGCGTCCGGCCTGATCGGCGGCCCGGTGTCCTTTGTGGTCTACGCGCTCGTCGCGCTGATCCTGATCTGGCCCCTTCTGCGGAAGGTCGTCGCCCGGCCGCGCGAGCCGAGCCGGGTCTGAACCCACGCCCGCGGTGCGGTGTCCCCTTCAGGACACCGCACCGCGGGACGACGTGAGGGCTCGCGGAGTGCCCTGGTGACCTCGCCCGCCGCGGAAGTACGGTGGCGGTGTGAGCAATCTGGAAACGGCTCCCGCCGAGCTTGTCTGCCGTGGTGGGGAGCCCGTCGAGGCCGGCGTCGACGTGCTGACCGCCCGCGACGTCCCGATGGGCGGCCCGAGGGGCATGCGGGTTCGGCGGACGTTGCCGCAGCGCGCCCGGTCGCTCATCGGAGCCTGGTGTTTCGCCGACCACTACGGCCCTCTCGACCCGTCCGCCGGCGGCATGGACCTGCCGCCGCATCCGCACACCGGACTGCAGACGGTGACATGGCTGTTCGCCGGCGAGGTCGAACATCGTGACAGCCTCGGCACGCACTCCCTGGTGCATCCCGGCGAACTGAACCTCATGACGAGCGGGCACGGCATCTGCCACTCGGAGGTGTCCACCCCGGCCACGACCGTGCTGCACGGCGCGCAACTCTGGGTGGCGCTACCCGAAGCGCACCGGCACGGCGCCCGGGACTTCCACCACCACGTGCCAACGCCCGTCGACCTCGATGGGGCGACGGCACGGGTGTTCCTGGGTGAACTCGCTGGCGAGACTTCGCCCGTGCCGACGTTCACCCCGCTGCTGGGCGCCGAGATCGTGCTCGAGCCGGGGGCTCGCGTCAGGCTCCCGGTCGCACGGGAGTACGAGCACGGCGTCCTGGTCGACACGGGCTCGGTCGTGGTGGCCGGCATGCGCCTGGCACCGAGCGACCTCGGCTACGTGGCCCCCGGTGAGTCCATGGTGGAGCTGTCCAATGTGGACTCCCGGGCGGCCAGGGTCCTGCTGCTGGGAGGTGTTCCGTTCGGGGAGGACATCGTGATGTGGTGGAACTTCGTCGGACGCACGCACGACGAGATCGTGGCCTTCCGCGAGTCGTGGGAGGCCGAGTCGGACCAGTTCGGCCGCATCGGGGGCTACCGAGGAAAGCTCAGCAGGCTGCCGGCGCCGGCCCTGCCCAACGCGCGGCTCACCCCGAGGAGACACCCATGACAGAGCCGGCCGTCCGCCGCTCCGGTCACCACTACGAGATCCGGGTCGACGGCGAACTCGCCGGCCTCACCCAGTTCCGCGATCGAGAAGACCAACGAGTCTTCTACCACACCGAGATCGCCGGCACCTTCCGCGGCAAGGGAATGAGTGCTGTTCTCATCGCGGCCGCCCTCGACGACACCCGCGCGGCGGACATGCGCATCGTCCCCGTCTGCCCCGCCGTCGCCAAGTACCTGACGAAACACACCGAGTTCGCCGACATCACCGACCCGGTCGCCCCCGACATCCTGAACTGGCTCGACGCGGTGTTGGCATAAGGCCGCCCTCCCTTCATCGCACGGCCAGGGAAGCCAGCACGCGTACGTCCCAGGGGCCGAGGTCCAGTGTGCCGGGTACGGGTTCACCGGTGAGGGCGTCGGTCAGAGCCACCGGGGGTTGGACGCTGGCCGGTGCCC
>NZ_DASUVO010000145.1:0-74292 GCF_036378875.1 Actinophytocola sp. | reverse complement strand
CAGATCTGCCCGGAGTCCGACTACACGGGCTTTCTCGTGGTGTCGCGGATATGGGACAACGCAGACGTCCGCAACTGGAGCTTGGTGACTGACCGAATCCATGCGGCGGACTCGCTGGCAGGCATCGAGCTCGCGACCACTGGATCAGGGATCTCGGGTTTCGAAAGCCGTCTTCCGGCCCGGACGGTCTCGAACATCTCCGACGATCACTTTTTCGTCGGTGCGTCCTACATGAGGGACAGGGACGATATTCGGCAGCTCCAGGCGGACTACGTGGCAGCGGCCAAGCGCGCGCGAGATGCCGGATTCGACATCATCAATATTCACGGCTCTGAAGCATGGAGCATCTGCTCGATGTTCCTAATGCGCCTCTACAACCACCGCACCGACGAGTACGGCGGCTCGCTCGCGAACCGCGCTCGGTTTTGGCTTGAGACGCTCGAGCTTGTCAAGGAAGCCGTCGGTGACGACTGTGCCATCGCTGCGCGCCACTGCATCGACTCGCTGCGCGGCGAGGAGGGGATCCGCGTCGACGACGACGGGATCGGCTTCATCGAGCTGGCCGACCACCTCGTCGACCTGTGGGATTTGCAGGTTGGCGGCGAGGATCGCAATCACTGGGCACAGGACGTTGGGCCATCTCGGTTCTACGGCGAGAACTTTCAGGGCGAGTGGGTCTCGAAGGTCCGGCCGCACACGTCGAAGCCGATCGTGGCGGTTGGTCGCTTCACGAGTCCGGACTCGATGGTGGCTGTCATCAGGAGCGGCCAGCAGGACATCATTGGCGCGGCGCGCGCTTCGATCTCGGACCCGTTTCTACCAGTGAAAATTGACGAGGGACGCATCGACGACATTCGTGAGTGCATCGGATGCAACGTGTGCGTGTCGCGGATCAACGCGATTAGCCCGATCGTTTGCACACAGAACGCCACGATCGGCGAGGAGTACCGCCGCGGTTGGCATCCCGAGCGCGTGTCGTCGACACGTAGCGCCGAACGGAGCGTGCTCGTCGTAGGCGCCGGACCGGCAGGGCTGGAATGCGGGATCGTTCTCGCTCAACAAGGTGTCGAGTATGTCCACGTCGTAGACGGTTCCCGACACGTCGGTGGGCACTTCCACTGGGTTCCGCGACTGCCAGGCCTCGCCGAGTGGATCCGCGTCGTCGATTACCGGAAGGCGATTGCCGAGCGTCTCAGCAACCTCGCGGTGGTGCCAAACAAGCCATTGTCGCTCGAAGACATCTTGGAATACGGCGCCGACCGCGTGATACTCGCGACCGGATCGCGCTGGGCACGGGACGGCCTGAATGGCATTAACCAAGGACCAGTGCCTGGGGCTGATGCCGCCGATGGCCACGTCTTCACGCCTGAGCAGATCATGGTCGACGGAGCCGCCGTGCCCGGTGACCACGTGATCATCTACGACTGCGAGGGCTACTTCATGGGGGTGAGCCTCGCAGAGCGGCTCGCGCTCGAGGGTAAACGCGTGACGTTCGTCACGCCGCTGGCGTCACCTGGTCCGTACCTGGAGTACACGGGGGAAAGTCAGATGATGACGCCGCGGTTGCACGAGCTTGGTGTGGAGCTTGCGATCGGCTACGTGATCGATCAGGTCAGCCAGTCAGGCGCGAGCGGATTCCTGCGTGACTACCCGGTGAAGCGCGTGTCGTGGTCCGCTGACGCGGTCGTCCTTACGACGCAACGCGTGCCGAACGATGGGCTCTATCGCGAGCTTAAGCGTGACTCGGCGCGTCTCCGCGACGCCGGCATCTCGGAGCTGTACCGCGTCGGCGACTGCGTCGCACCGCGACCGCAGGTCGCAGACGCGATCTTCGATGCGCATCGCCTCGCGCGCGAGATCGACTCGGACGATCCGGCGACGCCGTTGCCTTGGATCCGCGAGAACCGCTGGCTGGGTGCGATCGATGCCGACTATGACGAAGTGGTTGGCGGAACTCTCGACTATGCTGTTAGCTCGGCGACGCGCGCGCGGATTGCGGCACGCTCTTCGTTCTGATGCAGTGTCCGATCGCGTCGTGGATGCCCGCTCGATGAGCCCGAAGGAATGGGGCGTGCGCGATGTCTCTGCCCGCGAAAGACTAGACGGCGGTCCCGCCGCGAACCTCGCCGCCGTACAGGTCCAAGTGCGGAAGGTGGTGGTCCTGTTCGCCTTGAGCGTCTGCCCAGAATGGCATCGGCGCTGGGAAGGCCGCCGTGCTGGCACCCCAGGCTAGGGCTTGAAGGTCGAGGTCGAGCCGCCCTGTCTGTAGGTCGACCAGCGTCCGTATGGCTACGGGATCAGGCGCGGCCGCGGTCGCGGTCGCAGCACCGCGAGCGAAGGCCTCGGCATCCCAGGTCGTTCGATCGGCGTGGAGGGGCCGCGCTCCAGCGGCCATTGCGACGATCGTGTCGTGTCGGAGCGGCCCGTCGGCATTGAGGAGACCGCAGATTCGGTCGCCGAACAGTAACCCCGCCGCGTACGCGGAGCGCGACGACCAGCTGCCAGGACGGTCGTAGATTTCGCCGGAGAGCCAGCGCGCGACGAACTCGGCGCTCAGGCCCGCGGCCGTTCGGCTCGGCGGCTGGAACCATCGCGCCATGTCAAACGCGTTCGACATCGCTACAACGGCTACGCCGTGATGGGGATACACGCGTGCGAACGAGCACCAGCCAAAGGGGTATTGCCCACCGATCCCTATCCAGGCGTTGGGTGAGTCGAGATCGCCCATCGCCACACCGAGTCCGAAGCCATACACCTGATCCTCGACGAGCGTGGTTACGTGTTGGTTGACCATCGTGAGGATGCTCGACGGCTGCACCAGTGCTCCGTAGTGCGAATGGTCGGGAAGGAAAAGGGCAGCGAGGAACTTCACGCAGTCCTCCGCGGTGGTGAGGAGCCCTGCGCCCGGGTAGACCGCTGAATGAATGGGAGGGCACGGGACGCCCCAGGACCCGAATACGCCGTAGCCGGTTGCTCGGCAGCTCTCGTCCTCCCCGGGAGCTGTGGGTGCTGGGATCGAGGTCGACCGGAGAGCGAGCGGGCCGAAGATCTCGCGGGCGACGTAGTCGCTGAAGGAGAGGCCGTCCGGGTTCGTGGTGGCGACGAGCTGGCCCAACATGCCAAAGCCGAAGTTCGAGTACTGGAACTGGCCGGTTGGCGCCGTCCAGCGCGCGCCGCGACCGCCGTACTCGCGCCCGCGCGGCGATCGAAGGCCCTGCTGCAGATGCTCATGAAGAGGCAGGGGCGCAGTGAGACTCGCGTCGTTGGTGTCCCACCGCAGTCCGGACGTGTGTGTGAGTAAGTGATAGGCCGTCACTCGCGTCTGGTCGCGCGGGTTGGTCGCCACGAGATCCGTGTAGTCGCTGATCGGTGCGTCGATGCGTAGATGGCCGCGGTCGTGCAGCTGCAATACGGCGGCCGCCACAACAAGCTTGCTGATCGAGCCGGCGCGTATGACGTGGTCGCGTCGCATCACCGTCGGTGTCCCGAGGTCCGCCATGCCGAAAGCACGGCTGTACGCGAGGCCAGACGAGTCAGCGATCGCGAAGGTCAGGCCCGGTGTGCGCGTTACGCGAATCGCATCGGGAATGAAAGTATCCAGAGCCGATGCGAGGCGGTCGGAAATCATCGAATCTTGGCCTTCCGTGCTTGCGCTGACCAGCGCTTTAGGGCGTCAAGAAGCTCTTTGTCGAGAAGATGGCGGCGACCACCAGGGCGCCAACCGCCGAGATCCCGGCGGCCGTCGCCAGCGCGTGGTGGAAGCCGGAAAGGGCAGAAGTGGGCGAGTCGTCGGTGCCTGCTGACGAGACGGCGGTCAAGACCGCGAGGCCCACAGCCGCGCCGATCTCCTGGGCGGACACGATGATCGCGGTGGCCAGACCGTGTGAAGCGGACGCGACGCCGCGTATGGCGAGGGTCGTAAACATCACGCAGGCTGCGAAGTGGCCCGCACCCATGATGGCGCAGCCCGCGAGCAGAGCCGCCAGGCCGTCGCCGAGCTGGGTCGAGATCATGAGGAGGATTCCAGCGGCTTGAAGCAGCATGGCGACGACGAGGACGGGGACGACGCCAAAGCGGCGCGAAGCGAGCGGACAGGTCCGTGCTGACGCGACGCCCGCCGCGCCCAATACGGCGAGGGCGAGGCCTCCTGTCCCCGCGGTGTAGCGAAAGAGGTCCTGTAGGAAGGTGGCGAGGAGCACGAATACGCCGGTGCCAGCTGCGACCGTGAGCACCGCGGCGACCGTCGCGCCTGCGACGGTGCCGCGACGTAGAAGCTGGCGGCTGAAAAGTGGCTGTGGCGCGCGTCGGTCGGCTCGGTATGCAGCCCACCCAGCGAGCAGCGCAACCATCAAGAGCGCTCCCGCCTCAGGCGACAGCGCGGCGGCGCTCGTGGCAGCGCTGAGTGCCCAAAGGAGTGCGGCCAGCGCGATGGTCGTCGCAACGGCCCGTGGCACCTCACCGGCCATCGGTTGCCTGACGGCAGGTACGGCGCGTGTGGCTCGAAGTACGGCCACGACCGCGATGAGGGCCAAGCCGGCATCGACGAAGAAGCCGGAGCGCCAACCCAACACGTCTGTCAGAAAGCCGCCAACGACCGTGCCAAACACGAGCGCGAAGGAGATGAGGGCGCCGTAGACGCCTAGAGCGCGGTCACGCATCGGACCCTCATCCACGTGAGCCGTGACAAGTGAGAGTGCCGCGGGGACGGCGATCGCGGCGCCGATGCCGAGGGCTGCCCGTGCTACGAGCAGACCGGCCTGCGTCGTCGCAACGCCGGCGCCGAGCGACGCGAGGCTGAGCAATCCGAGGGCGGCGATGAGGACGCGACGCCGCCCAAGGAGGTCGGCCAAGCGCCCGCCCGCAATCAGAAAGCACCCGAAGGGAAGGGCGGCGGCGGTGATGACCCACTGGGCGGTGGCCGGGGAGAAGCCGAGGTCGTCGCGAACTGAGGGCAGTGCCACGGCCGCGATGTTGAAGTCGAGCATCACGATGACGGGCGCCAGCGACGTGATGATCGTGCGGAGAGCAGGACGCATGGTCAGTCCTTCATGGCGCGCTGGCTGATCACGCCTCCTGGATGGTCGACGGTGATCGACTGGCCGGTACGGGGTCAGTCAGTCCACGATGTAGACGCAGCCGCCGTCAGTAAGGCCACCACCAATCGCGCCGAGAAAGACCCTTTGCCCTCGCGCGAGCGGTCGCTGTTTGTGTGTCCAGTGCAGCGTGACGGGCAGTGACGCGGCTCCGAGGTTTCCGTAGAACGGCCCGGTCAGCGGCACGCGTTCCCGGTCGATTCCGAGCCCGTCGGCAAGCTGGCGGAGCATGTTCGGGTTCGCCTGATGGAAGACGTAGCGATCGATGTCGACCCGTTTCAGGCCGGCGTCATCGAGGACGGCGTCGATGAGACGCGGGAAGTGCTCAAGCACGTAGTCAGCGACCACCCGGCCGCGCATGCGGAAGTACTGCGCGCCCTCGACGAGAGCGGCCGGGTCGAGCGGCTGGCGGCTGCCGCCGCCACGAACCCCGACAGCATCGTAGAACTCGCCGCGGCAACGCAGCCTCAGGGCGCGTAAGCCACAACCATCGCGCACGGGACCGACGACGGCGGCCCCCGCTCCATCTCCGAAGATCGGAGCGGTAGAACGATCGGTGACGTCGAGGAGCTGCGAGTACTTGTCGGCCGCGATGACGAGGACCTTCGGACCAGTCCACGTCTCTTTCGCGAGAGCAGCTCCGATGGCGAGCGCATACATGAAGCCGCAGCAGACGGCGTTGACGTCAAAGGCGGCGACCGGCGGCAATCCAAGGCGATCGGCAACCTTCGCTGCGGTCGCCGGCTGGGGTTGGTCGCCGGTCGACGTGGCGACAACGACGGCACCGACGCCAGCGAGAGCGTCGGGGTAATCGTGGACGAGGTCCTCGACCGCATCGGCCGCGAGCGACGATGTCGGCGTCGCGGGTGCCGCATAGCGGCGGGTGTGTATTCCGGTCTTACGCACGATCCATTCGGGAGTGACACCCGCGGCGGGCGCGACCGCCTCATTCGGGACCTCGAGGTCGCCGATGGAACTGCCGAGGGCGAGGATTCCGATGTCCACTGACGTGCTCCTTTGCGCATGAGTTGGAGATGACCTAACACGCCTTGAGGACCACTGCAGTCCACGCGAACCCCGTGGCGCCACCGACAAGCAGAGCCGTGTTGCCCGGCTTGAATCGCCCTGACTCGACGAGTCGATGCAGACCAAGGAGATGGTCTCCAGGTCCCATGTGGCCGATGTTGCGGCCGTACGCCCACAGGTCGTCGTCGACGTCGCGGCCGATTGGTCGGAGCTCGCGCTCAATGAGCTCACGCCCCAGGAACTGGTACACGACGTGATCGACATCGGCGATCTCAACCTGTGCGTCGCCGGTGGCCGCGTGAACCGCGGCAGAGATGCCACGGTCGTGGCGTCGCCAGAACTCGTCACGTGTCATCTCGGTTGCCCAAAAACTACGTGCGCGGTCGCGAAGGACGATGGGGTGAGCGGCGCTGTGGCGACACGGTCCATATGGCTCGTCGCCGCGCCCGAGCTTCTCGAGGGACGGATCGGTGACCGAGGCGGTCGCAAGGATCCGGGCGAAACCGCTTCGTCTGGACGCGACAAGGGCGCCGCCTCCGTCACCCATGACGAACCCCGAGCCGGTCTGCCAGCGGTCGATATAAGGGGCCGGCCACGTGTCCCCGGACGTGATGACCGCCGCAGACATGGCTGCACTGGGGCACGCGACGAGGTACGCGCACGCGAGTTGGAGGCCGCCGAGAGCCGCGTTGCAACCGTTTCGTAGCTCGGCGGCGTAGCACTGGGAGCCGATCGCGAGTCGATTCTGCACGTCAGCAGCGGCGTTCGCGAGGTCGACGCCGCAGTGCATTGACCAGGTGTGAAGGAGCAGGGCCACGTCGTCTGGCGCGTGCCCAGACCGTTCGAGAGCGGCACGGCCCGCGGTGGCGGCCATTTCGGTGGTGGACTGCCCGGGCGGAGCGATGGCGGCCCCAACTTGCTGAGTTCGGGCAGCCTCGTCTGGGGCGTAGCCTCCGGCGGCGATGACCGTAGCGGCGGGGGTGATCGGCGGAACGTACGCGCCCGTTCCGGCCACGAAGAGGTCGACGTGATCCCAACGCATCCGTGCTCCTTGCTCGCTGGTCGTCGGAGACACGGTTGCCTCCGTCGGCGGGACTCACGACGTGGTCCCAGGTTCACGCCCCTCAGACCTTGGCCTCTTGAACCGTGTTCCCGCCGTCGATCACGAGCGACTGGCCCGTGATGTACGACGCCGCCGGCGTGGCGAGGAACGCGATGAGCTCGGCGACCTCGTCCCCCGTCCCGGGCCGGCCGATCGGCGTGCGCGCGGCGGCCTCGCGGTCGGACACGGTCATCATCGCCGTGTCGATAAAGCCCGGGGCCACGCTGTTGACCGTGACGCCGCGGGCCGCGACCTCGAGCGCCAGGGCGCGGGTGAGCCCGTCGACGCCGGCCTTCGCCGCGCTGTAGGCGGCGACGCCGGGAAGGCTGACGTGCGGACCGGTGACCGACGAGACGGTCACGATGCGCCCGTAGCCGCGGGACGCCATGCCCGGCGCGATCAGCCGGCAGAGGTGAAACGCCGCGGTCAGGTTCGCGTCGAGGACGCGGTGCCAGGCCTTCGGTTCGAGCTGCGCGAACGGGACGTTGGCGGGTGGCGTGCCGTCCTGGCGGCCGCCGGCGCTGTTGACGAGGATGTCCGGCCAGCCGATGTGTGTGGCGACCTCCTCGACCAGGCGCTCGGTCGCGTTCCAGTCGCCAAGGTCGGCGACGTACGCCGGCGCCGCGAGCTCGCGGCCGCGGTCGTGGGCGCGCGGCGAGCTGGCGGTGACGGCGACCGTTGCGCCGCGACGGGCGAGCAGGCGCGCGGTGGCGTAGCCGATGCCGGCGGCGCTGCCGACGCCGGTCACCAGCGCGGTGTGACCGGCGAGCGGGCCGAAGTCAGTCATGGTTCGGCGTCCCCTCCATGAGCGCTCAAACGTGTGGGTCACCCCGACCGTAGCCGACCGCGCGGCCGCGCCAAAGAGGCTGGACGGACGAGGCGCGCTGCTGCGTGAGGGCGGTCGACCGTTCGGGGGATATGGCGGTGTGCTACGCGCGGGCTAGGGTCGGTCGGATGCTCTCATCGAGCGGATGGAAAGGGCGATCGGCATGGCCGAAGTGCAGTTCGAGTCTCCCCAGTCGGCGCACTGGAAGAAACGTGCCTGCGAAGTGATTCCGGGCGGGGTGCAATCCGCAAACCGCAGGAAGGACGATCCTTGCCTGGTCTTCACCGGCGGGGGCAAGGCCCGGATCAGGACCGCGACGGGCGAGGAACTCATCGACTACTGGGGCGGGGGCGGTCCGAACATCTTGGGCCAGGCGCCCGAGTACGTCATCGAGAAGACGTACGAGGCGATGAGGGGCGGATCGGTGATCGGCGCCGGGATAACGGTCGGCGAGGTGGAGCTCGCCGAGCGCCTGCTTGCCCACGTGCCCTGGCGGCAGTCGATCCTCTTCGCATGCGAAGGGTCGACCGTGACGCAGTACGCCGGCCGGCTCGCACGAGCGGTGACGGGGCGTGACTGCTACATCAAGGCGGAGGGCGGTTATCACGGCTACTGGGACGGCGCGCTGGTCAGCGTCGACCCAACTGCCGAGTGGCTCGGCCGGCCGATGCCGCACTCGAAGGGCATGTTGCCTGAGGTCGTGGCGAAGACGATGGTGGTCAAGTACAACGACCTTGGGGCGATCCGCGGCCTGCTCGAGCAGCACGGGGAGCGCATCGCCGCGGTGATGGTCGAGCCGGTGCTCCACTCCGCTCCCACGATCCTGCCGCGGTCTGGCTATCTGCGGGGTCTGCGGGAGCTCTGCGACGAGTTCGGGAGTCTGCTCGTCTTCGACGAGATGGTGACGGGAACGCGGTTGCACTTGGGCGGTTACCAGGTCGTCGAGGGGGTTCAGCCCGATCTGACCGCCGGCGGGAAGGCGGTCAGCGGCGGCGTAGTGCCGCTGAGCTATCTGCGTGGACGACCGGAGCTCATGGACCGGTTCTCGACGCGTCCGCTCGGGGACGTGGCGTGGACAGGCACGTACAACGCGTTCCCGGCCGCGCTCGCCGCGGGCCTCGCGACCGATGACGTGCTCGCAAACGGCGAGATTCACGAGCACATCAACCGCCTCGGTGAGGCGATGCGGGCCGGCCTGCGCGACATCGTGGCGGAAGCTGGCATCGAGGCGAGCGTCCTCGGGCTCGGGAGTGTCTACACACTGTGGTTCGGCCCGGAGCCGACCGACTACAGCGACGTCCTGGCGGGCGACCGCGTGCTGTTTGCGCGGCACCGGCGCGGGCTGGTGCGGCGTGGGGTCTGGGAAAAGCCGGGATACGACGGGGCCGGGCGCTGCGTGATCAGCGCGGCGCACACTCAGGCGGACATCGACCTGACGCTTGAGGCGCAGCGGGACGCGCTGCGCGAGGCCCTCAAGGTGGGAGACGGGGCGTGACAAAGGAGGAGCCGGTGTTCGACCACGTCGGCATGCCGATGCCCGACGCAGACGCAGCAGACGACGCACGGCCGGAGCGCGTCGACGTCGAGGGTGTCGCGGGCGCGATGCCGAGGCGCGGGCCCGCGCCGGCCATCCGCAGGGTGCTAGGCGCACTGCGCAGGCGCAAGGGAGCGTGACGTGACAGCAGGGAGGTTGTCGCTGGACCACGTCGGCATCGTGGTGCCATCCATGGACGAGGCGATCGACTGGTGGACGACGCTGTTCGGCGTGCGGCTGGTCTGGCGAGAGCAGCCGGTCGACGTGGAGGGTGCACGGTTAGGGTTGCCGGGCGAGGCGGTGCGCCTGCAGGGCGCGATCTTTGACACCGGCGGGAGTGCGTTCCTCGAGCTGCACGAGTACTTCAAGCCGGCGGGCGCATCGCCGCGACGGCCGTGCGACACGGGGTACAACCATCTCTCGTTCTACGCGGAGGACCTGGCGCACGAGTACGGCCGACTGCAGGCCGCGGGGATGACGTTCTTCGGGGAGCCGATGCTGATCACATCGGGCGGCCTGGTTGGTCACCAGTGGGTGTGGGGCGCTGACCCGTGGGGCACCGTGGTCGAGCTGCACCAGCACGCGCGGCCACACGGCGAAGCGGGTCGCCTCGTGCTGGACCACCCGGGGATCACCGTGGAGGACCTGGACGTCGCGACGCGCTGGTACTGCGAGGCGTACGGCTGGACCGTGCGCTGGACCGAAGGCTGGACCGAGATTGACGGCCGGCTGTTCGGCATGGACGAGAAAGTGATCCAGCTGCGCGGGCGGATCCTCGACACCGGCGGCACGTTCGTCGAGCTGCACGAGTTCGGGTCACCGCGCGGGACCGGCAAGCGGCGCACGTGCGACCTCGGACAGGGACACATCGCGGTATACGCCCACGACATCGTGGGTGAGTACGAGCGGCTCTCGGTGGGCGGCATGCAGTTCTACAAGGACGTGATGCGGATCCCGGATGGCGCGCTCAAGGGATTCGACTGGGCGTACGGCGTGACGCCGTTCGGCACCACCGTCGAGATCTGTCGTCACCCGCCGGCACCGGTGCTGGCGCTGGGTTGACGGGAGCCGGGTCGGCGGCCGCGGTGGGCGGCGGCCGCCGCCCTTGGGAGGGAGCACGGACGATGAAGCTCGAAGGACAAGTTGCGATCGTGACCGGCGGCACCCGGGGACTCGGGCAGGCGATCGCGGAGGCATTCGTCGAAGAGGGCGCAAAGGTCGTGTGCGCCTCGCGGTCGGCTCCGCAGTTCTCGGGGGGGCCTGGGCCGCTGCTATCCGGGCGCGTCGACGTCGCGGAACGCGGCTCCGTGCGTGCGCTGGTCGATGACGTGACCGCGGCGCTCGGACGCGTGGACATCATGGTCGCGAACGCCGCGGTGAGCCACGACGGCAAGCTGGATGAGCTGTCGGAGGAGGCATGGGCGGCGACCGTCGACGTCAACCTGACAGGCGTCTTCCGCTCGATCACCGCCGTGGTCCCACAGATGCGGCGCCAAGGCGGCGGCACGATCATCACGGTGTCGTCGAGTATGGCGCGGCGGCCCGCCGTAGGCACGGGGGCCTACGGCGTGACCAAGGCGGCCGTCGACGCGCTGACCGAGCGATTCGGCGTCGAGCTGGGCCGCGACGGCATCCGTGTGAACGGCATCGCGCCCGGAGTGCTCGACGAGGGCATGGGAGCGCGACTCGCGGAGCACGAGCACGTGTGGGCGAGCTACGCCAAGCGGTTCGCGATGCGTCGGCCGGGAAAGGCCGCCGAGGTCGCGCAGTGTGCGGTCTTCCTGGCGAGCAAAGACAGTTCGTACGTAAACGGGACAGTGTTCGAGGTCACGGGCGGCCTGTCCTGGGGATGAGCAAGAAGGAGCGGGTTGGTGGGTCACAGGGACGCGGAACGCAGATCCGGACTAGGAACGCTCGCGGAGGTGCGCGCCAAGCTCGCAGCGATGCCTGACGGGCTGACGTGGGAGAAAGAACCGCATCACAACTGGTGGGCGCGGGCCGGTAGGCACCGGTGGAGCGTGCACTTCATCCCAGGGATGGTCACCGGGCGGTCGCCGGAGCTGGCGGGCCTCGGTCGGCACCAGGTGCTGATCGCGGACGAGTACGCGTGGCAGAAGCAGGGTGGCAGCCTCGCGGCCTACTACGACGACCTCGGTGTCCGCTGGCAGGTGATCACGGTCCCGGCCGGGGAAAAGGCGAAGGACCTCGCCGTGGTGCGCTCCGTGGCCGCCGAGCTCGCGGATGTCGAGCTCGGCCCCGATTCCGTCGTCGTCGGGGTCGGGGGTAGCGCGATCGGCGACGTCGTCCGAATGCTGATGGCGCTGTGGGATGGCGGACGGGACTGCGCCCTGTTGGCCACGACGCCGCTATCGGCTGTCGACGGTGACGTCGGGACGAAGAACTTCGTCGACCTGCTGGCGGCGTCGGGAGACCGGCTGAAGAACAAGCTGCGCGTCCACCGTCCCGCGCTGGTGACGATCGCGGACCCCGACCTCTTCCGGACAGTGCCCGATGCGCACGTTCGTAGCGCGAGCTGCGAGATCGTCAAGACGATGATCGACGACCCCGGGATCATCGCGACCCTGGAGGCCAGTGGGCTCGAAATGCAGGCCGCCTGTTGGAGCGATGCCCCGTCGTTAGCAGTACTCGCGCGCGCAACCGACACGATGCTGCGGGCGATCCAGTCGAACCCCGACGACAAGATCACCCTGCGCACCATGAACTTTGGGCATTTCATCGGGAAAACGATCGAGCTGATGGCCGTCCCGCCGATGCCACACGGCTGGTCGGTCGGGATCTGCATGGCCGTGACGATCAAGGCCGCAGAGGCACGCGGGTACGTCAGCGGCGAGTACTGCGAGCGGCTGCTGCGGCTGATGCACAAGCTGGACCTGCCGATGTGGCACCCACTGCTCACGCGAGACGTGTTCGTACGTGCGATCAAGGACACGACGAGGTCACGCAAGGGGCCGGACACGGTGCCCGTTCCCGACGAGAAGGAGCGACACCGGTTCGTGAGCCTCGGAGTCGACGAGCTCGTCGACGCGGCCAAGTGCCTGCGCGACTGGCAGCCGGTCGCCTGACCTAGGCGTCCTGCAGGCACAGCTCCGCCACGGTCGCGTCGATTTCCGCAGCCTCGGCGCACGGCCCGCAGATGCGTGTTTTCGGCATGCGGTACGGGTACGTGGTCTTGCACTCGATGCACGTGCGCCGGGCGCGTTCCATGGCAGCGACCGACGCGAGCAGTGCGGGCGTCTGGGTACGCGACGGCTGCGTGAGGTCCTCGCGGTACAGCAAGGCGGTGCGCCGGCCACGCTTCCAGACGATCAGCCCGAAGGGCTCCTGGCCACGGCCAAGGCGTCGCCGGGCGGCGCGGAGCTGCGTGCGTGTTCGAAGGCCCTGAGGCGCCCACCCCCAGCGCCAGTAGGGCAGGCCGTCGCGGAAGCCCATGCAGAAGGTGTTCGTTCCGTCCCAGAGCTCGAGGGGCTTCAGCGCCATGACGGCTCACCGGCCCTGCAGACGTGGTCCAGGTGGCGGATGGCGCTGGTGAACGGGCGATCGTGGCGCGACAATGGGATCGCCCCTTCCCGAGGTTCTGGTACGGACGCGGGAGTGGTCGGCGGCCGGGTGGCCTACGCAGCGGTGCCGTGCGGGCGGTCTGCGTAGGTCACCGGGTCATCGAGCTCATGGTGCGGGGGAATAGCGCCCCAAGGCCGAGCGCTCGTAGCGGTTCTTCGACGGCTGCGAAGCGGAGTGCCGCCGCGGCTTCCAGCGCGTCGATGTCGACCCGCAGCTCGTCGTTCAGACCAGCCAGGCGCCAAGACGTGCGGGCCTGTTCGCGGCCGGCCTGGAGTTTGGCGACGACGTTGGGCTTGAGTTCGTCGATCGGCTCGTTGGCGTCGAGTCGGCGGTAGACCTCAGCCAGCGTGCCGCAAGCGGCGAGGGCCGTGAGCGCTGACTTCGGCCCAACGCCGGGGACGCCGGGGATACCGTCCGAGCGGTCACCGGCCATCGCCCGGAGGTCGCGGACCTGGTGAGGATGGACGCCGAGCACCTGCCGGCACTCCGCCGGGCCGCAGGTGAGGTGAGCGCCGCCCGCCCGCAGCAGCCGCACGCGGACGCGGTCGGAGCAGAGCGCGAGCATGTCCCTGTCGCCGGAGACGATCAGGACGCGGCCGCGGTACGCGGCGCAGACCGACGCGATGACGTCGTCCGCCTCCCACCGGTCGACCTCGCGGACCGGCCAGCGCAGCAGCTCCAGCGCCGCGAAGGTCAGGTGCAAGTTGGCGACGCGGCTCTCATCGGGCGGCGGGCGGTGAGCCTTGTAGCTGGCGTCGATCGTGCGCCGACCTTCGTTGGCGCGCGTGCCGTCGCGCGCGACGAGGAGGTGCGACGGCGAGAGCTTGCGGATGAGTTTCGCCGCCTGGTCCAGCGCACCGACCGCCCCGGCGACCGAGCGACCCTCAGGGTCGGTGATCGGCTCGGCGCGGGGGGCGTGGTGGTGGCGAGCGACGAGGTTCGAGATGTCGAGGCAGACCAGCATGGCGACGGCTTCCGTGATGGGTGAGAACGGTCGGCGTCAGAGGGCGACGACGCGCAGCGCGCTGAAGGTGCCGGGGTCGAGCCGCAGGACGAGGCCCACCAGCGGGAGATCCTCAGGGTCGTCGAGGACGTCCAGGCGCACCCAGACGTCGCCGACCTGAGTGACGTAGCCAGGCTCAAACGCACCGTGCGCGAACTGGCGCCGCTGGAGCTCGTCGAGCACCGCGAACGCCCGCTGTGCATCGGGGCCGTCGAAGCACAGCTCGGGGAGCCCGTGTCGCGACAGACCGATTGTGTAGCTGAGCGAGGGGTTCGAGTAGAAGGCGCACCGGGCCCTCGTGAGGACGTGGCGAAGCGGGAGGACGGTCTTGACGTAGAACGCGGCGTGGCGGACGAGGCGGCCGACGGACATGGCGCGAACCTTTCTGCGAGGGGCCGGTCAGGCAGGGTTGGCGAGCATGGGGAAACCGTGCTCGCGCATCCAGGCGGCCGTGGCCTCGTGGTCGGGGTCGTCCGGGCGCACGGGCCAGACCTTGCGCCAGCTCGGCTGGCCGTCGACGACCGTGATCTCGTCGAGCGTGTGTCCGTCGTCGTCGAAGTTGTCGGCGGGCCTGTAGTGCTCGAGCAACGTGAGCGGCTCGCCATACTGCTCGACGAGGACCGCCCGGATGTCCTCAGCCGAGTTGGTGACTGAGCCGCCCATGCGTAGGTCGGTGACAATCGCGACGTGGCCCTTCTCGACTGGCCAGACGCGCAGGTGGGCAAAGCCGCCGCGGGCGAGCGTGCCGGACGGGTAGCACCACATCGGGTCGTTCACGACCAGGTCGCCGGTGGGTGTGAGGTCCGGTCGCGGCGCCCGGGGCGGCGCCGGTGGTTCGTCCCAGTAGACGCGTGGTCCGTCGCCAGCGCCGGCCGGGACGGAGTCCGGGGCGAGCACGCCGTCGGGCACCCACGGGGCCTGCTCGTGAGCCGCGGCGCCTGCGTCGCCGGCTGTCTGCATCGCGGCGGCGAGATCGCGGTAGGTGGCTTCGATGGTGGCGAGGAGGGTGTCGAGGTCGTGCAGCGGGCCTGTGACCTCAACCCCCCAGCCGTTGCCCTCGATGATGTCGACGAACGACTTCAAGTCGGCGCGCCACTGCGACACGCGGTCGGCGGCGGCGATGAGCTTGAGGATCGCGTCCTCATACATGTGGACCCCTCAGTGGTCGTGACGTTGGGGGAAGGGGAGCCTGCCGCCGGGTTTGTGACACCAGCGGCTCGTGCCGTCGTACGCGTCGCGCGCGCCGTTGCGTCGGGCCGTAGCGATTGCCCACGAGTCGAGCTCGGCGCACGTGTCGTACGCGGCTCCCCAGAGCGCGGCCAGGTCGTAGGCGGGGCCGCTGCCAAGCGGGGACGCGATGAGGTCGACGCCTGCGCGCTCGGCGATCTCCTCGGCGTTGACGAGGTGCATGAGTGCCGCCTTGACGTGTCGGGCGACCATCGTGGCTTCGTCGGTTGCCATCGTCGCGGGCGGGACCTGTCCGCCGTCGACGAGCTCGCGGAGGCGCGGGTGGCTCAAGCCGGGCCGCCAAGGTGCGGAGGGCGGCGTGGTCGGCGCGGACCGGTCGGGGAGTCGCCGCCACCGTGAGTGTGCTGCGCTACGGGTCAGGCCGGTCGCGGCGGCGATGCGGTCCCAGGTGACGCCAGCCCAGCGAGCGGTGCGGACGGCATCCTCCACGCGGTCGGTCGCGGCTGTGGCCTCGCCGGCGGCGTAGTACAGGGCGAGCTCGGGCACCTCGGTGTGCACGTGCCTGCTCCACTCCGGCGCGAGGATGTCTTCCTCCGCCTCCCGCGGCACCGCGCCGGTTGGGGACGGGCAACGCTCGCGGTCGACGACCGTCGGCCCCTGCCAGCCGCACGAGCAGCCCGCGCGCCAACCGGTCACCCGGTCGTGTGGTGCGGTGCGGGCGGCCTCGTCGGTCTTCGGCGCGATAAGCGCGGTGACAAAGCCGCGGTGAGCCAGGGCTGGCGGGTAGCCGCGGTGTAGCCAGGTCATAGCGATCCTCGCGTTCGGGGTGAGTGCTAGGAGAGTTGGTGTGCGATCGCGGTGAGGTCCTCGGTCGCGTTCCGCAGTGCGCTGTGTGCGGCGTCGTAGCTGTCGGCGTGCGCGCCGAACTGCTCGAACTCGCCGCGTCCGGCTTCCACGAGGCTGGCGACGTGGTTGGCGACCTGAGCGAGCGCTCGGCAGTAGTCGGCGACCTCGCGCCTGCGGAGTTCCTGCAGTTCGGTGGCGATCACGGGCTCGTTCGATTCCGTGGCGTCGGCGAAGGCCTTGGCCGCGGCGATGATGGCGACGACTGGGTTGGTGGCTGCCGGGTTGGTCTGCATGGTGTTCCTTCCGTGAGATGCGAGTGCGGCGCGGGTGCCGGGCCCCGTCGAAGGGTGAGGGACAGGGCCCGGCACCAGCTGTCATGCCGTGCGGCGGCGGCGCGTGACCACGGGCTTGGCGATCATGCCGCCGATGAGATCGTGCAGGATCGCGGCGTGGTCGAAGGCGAGGTCGGGGGTGTCGAGCGCCGGGTGCCACGCGACGCGTGACGCGTCGGTCCCCGGGGTGGGTTCTGCAGGCGCGTCCAGCATGGCCGCGTAGACCATCGTGACGTAGTGGCCGCGTGGGTCGCGGCCGATCTCGTCGTAGGCACCGACCTCCATGAGGTCGTGTGCCTTGATGTTGATTCCGGTCTCCTCCCGGAGCTCGCGGCGGGCTGCCTCGCGGGAAGTCTCACCATTCAGCTTGCCGCCGTTGCCGATCCAGGAGTCGACGTGACCGCCGGGGAGCGCCCACTTCCCGGCGTACGGCTCGTGCGCGCGCTCGACGAGCAAGACGCTGAGGCGGTTGTCGACGGGGGCCAACAGCACGACGTCGGCGGTGTAGTGGATGGTCGCGGGTTGGCGCTTGACCATGGTGGTTCTCCGTTTCAGTGGTGACCCGCTGCGGGGACGCAGCGGGGGTCTGTGGGGAGCGAGCTGCTCGCTGGGAACGCTGCGGCGAGGAGCTTGTGCCGGTCGCGGGTGGCGCGGGCGCGGTCAGCGGCGCGCAGGAACATCACGTGACTGGCGGGTGTCGCGGCGCGGGCAGCGTGCGCGTCCTCTTGCTCGGCGACATGGCCGGCCAGCTCGGCGGCGGCCAGGTGCCCGTGCGGGGTGTCGAGGCCCTTGGCGACGAGGGCGTGGTACGCGCGGCCACTATCGGCGGCGGCGTCGTAGTGCGACACTGGGGTGGACCCTTCTTGATCGGGAAGCGGTTGGTCCGGGGGGCCTGCGCGACCTTGCTTGGCGGCTGTCTGCGCGGGTCCCCCGGCGCTCTATGTGCGCTCGCTCGTCGTCTTCGCTGGCACTGGCACCAGGAGGATCGCGCCGTCTGCGCGCTGCGAGATCGCAAACGTGTCACCGGGCAGTGCGCTGGTCTTTCCGAGGGGGATGCGGCGCCGGTCATCGACCCGCACAGTGGGTACTGGCTTGAAGTCAGCGAACTCTGTCACGTGCCCACCATAACCCACCAAAACCCACTGGCAGTAGTGGGGTAATGGTGAATCCTGAGCGCACGGTGAAGGCGGCTGGTCATTGTGCGTCGTCGTCGCTGGGGTTGGGCAGCAGGTTGCGCCCGGCGGCGGAGTCCGTGATGAAGGCGCCGGGGGTCACGACGAGCGGCCGACGGGCAGTGGGGGGAGCGAGCTCGGTCTGGCGGGCGGCGCGCACGAGGGCCGCGAAGTCCGGGCGGACGGAGGTGGCCTCGTCCTCGACAACGAGGAGCGGGAGGTCGGCGGGGTCGAGACGGCCCAGCAGACGCTGGCGGGCGGCGGCGAGCTCGCGCAGCGCGTGCGCGATCTTCGGCGACATGGGTTGGGGCTGGCGCTCGGGCAGGTTGTCGGAGGTCATCGGTTGTCCTCTCGGGAAGTCGTCAGTCGTCTGTCGCATGCCCACCATAACCCACCAAAACCCACCGGCGCTAGTGGCAAATGAATGAGGTCAAGTGCACCAAGTAATGGGGTCCCGTGAGGGGGGTGAAGGACTCCCGAAAGACCCTCGCCACCCCACCCCCAAACTCCAGGTCAACACGGATATGGGGGTGCGAGTGGGGGTGGTGTGGGGGTGCCGAGTGGGGGTGGTGTGGGGGTGGCGTGAGGGTGTCGCGTGGGGGTGGCGTGGGGGTGCGGCGAGGCTGCGGCGCGGACACCGGAGAGACCGGGCGGACCGTCCCAGAAGGGCGCAGCGGGCCGGTCGGGGTTGCCCGGCGAGCGGGGGCCGTGAGGCATCGCGAGACGCGGCTGAGGGCACGCCCTGACCGCTGGCGAGAGCTCCAGGACACCCGGGAACGGGTCCGGCCAGCAGCGCGGGCTGCTGGCCGGACATTACGCACAGTGAAAGTCCGGTCAGGCCGGACTTTGGGCCGGACTTTCGATTTGACGGGGGTGACTCCTACGCGTACGCGTGCGCGGGCCACGCGTTGGGGCCCTGGTAGGGTGTTCCCCGTGATCTACCGGACCGGACTTTCGGACAATCACTGACAGTGAGGAAATCGGGTGGTGTCGAGGTTCAGTGGAGGTTGGCGGCGATGACTCGCGAGTCGAGCGGCAACCGGCCGCACGGCCGACCCGGCGTCAGCCCTCGGTGGCGCGGCACGGCTGGCGCCGCGTGGATCAGTGCTTGGCGAGATCCGCGAAGCGGCTGTAGTGCAGCTGCGAGGCGACGGTGACCACTCCAGTTGGGCCCGAACGGTTCTTCGCGAGGATGAGATCCGCCTCGCCCGCCCTGGGGTCGTCGCGGTCGTACATGTCGGGCCGGTGGAGGAGGATCACCATGTCGGCGTCCTGCTCGAGTGAGCCGGACTCGCGGAGGTCGGCCAGCATGGGGCGCTTGTCGGCCCGCTGCTCGGGCCCGCGGTTGAGCTGACACACGCCGACGACGGGCACGTCGAGGTCCTTGGCGAGCAGCTTGAGGTTGCGGCTCATCTCGCTCACCTCGACCTGGCGTGATTCGACACGCCGGCCGCTGGTCATGAGCTGCAGGTAGTCCACGACGATCAGGTCCAGGCCATGGCGGGCTCGGATGCGGCGGGCTTTGGCGCGGATCTCCGCGACCGTGATGCTGGCGGTGTCGTCGATGAACAGGGGCCCGCCATTGTCGATCTTGTTCAGCCCCTTGTGCACGTCGTCCTGGTCTTTTGGCGTCAGAGCGCCTGGCGTCGTCAGGGCGGTGAGGCGGATCTTTGACTCGGCCGCCACGATGCGCCGCCAGATCTCAGTGCGGGACATCTCCAGCGTGAAGATCACTGACGTTCCGTCGCCGCGGATCGAGTTCGCGCGCGCGAAGTCGACGGCGAGGGTGGACTTGCCCATCCCCGGGCGCCCGGCGACGACGATGAACTGGCCGCCCCGGAGCCCCCCGGTGATGTGGTCCAGGTCGTAGAAGCCGGTCGAGAGGCCGGGCGGGATACGCCCGGCCTGGACGTCGTCGAGCAGCGAAAGCTCGGTCGGGCGCAGGTCGGACAGGAGGGTGTAACCAGCGTGGGCCGTGCGTGCGTCGGTGACGGCGTCGAGGGCGCCCTGGGCGCGGTCGACGATGAGGCTGACCTCGTCGCCCGACGCGGCGGCGTAGCCGAGCTGCGTGATCCGCATGCCGGCCTGGACGAGGCGGCGCAGCTGCGCCTTCTCGGCGACGATCTCGGCGTACCAGTTCGCGTTTGCCGCGGTCGGGACCGTCGCGAGCAGCGTGTGCAGGTATGGCGCGCCACCGACCCGAGTCAACTCGCCGTGGCGCTCCAGCTCGGCGGACACGGTGACCGCGTCGGTCGGCTCGCCGGCCGCGAACAGACGCATGATCGCGTCGTAGATCAGGCTGTGCGCCGGCCGGTAGAAGTCGGCGGACCCCATGACCGCGGTGACATCGGGGATCGCGTCGAACGACAGCATCATGCCGCCGAGGACGGACTGCTCAGCGAGCAGATCGTGCGGGGGGAGCGGCTCGCCGTTCGGGACGGCGGCGGGCTCGGGTGCATACGTGGTGGACATCGGCACTCTCCGGGTTCGGGGGTCAGTTGGGTAGGCAGTCAGGGCAGGGGCGCGCGCGGCGGTCGTCGTCTTCCACCCAGCGGTACTGCGCGGTCTCGCCTTCGGCGGCGCGGCAGGTCGAGCACGCGGGCAGGACCGCCGTGCCGGCGGGCGCGGGCTCGGTGGGCTCGTCCGGCTCGTCCGGCGCGGGCATCGGGTTGTCGGACAGCGGCGCGGCGCCGAGGGCGAGGATGCGACGTTCGAGAGTCGGCGAGCTGAACGCGCGGGCGACGAAGACCACGGGAGTCTTCCTGGCCTCGAACAGGGCGTCCTGCGCGACCTGGGCGGCCTGGTCGAGCGTGACCGCGCCCCGGGCGACCGCGGCGCAGATCGCGGCCTCGACCTCGTTGGCGCCGGCCAGGGACAGCCAGAAGCGGCCGTTCGTCCGGCGCCGCGACCACTCGGCCCAGCCCAGGCGGGAGACGAGCTCGCGAACGGCGGCGGCCTGGTCCGCCTCGAGGCCCGTGGCGGGCGGCGCAGCCGTTCCGCCCGGCACGGGCTCGATCGATCCTTCGATCTTTCGGATCGAAGATCGATCGATCAGAGGGACGGTCGCAGATGGATGACCTTCGGCGCGACGTGCGGTTTCAGCGAGCAAGGTTGGCGATTCGTCCCCGGCCTCAAACGCGAACGTCGGCGATCCGCCATTTTCGGCGTGACCTGCGGTTTCAGGGAGCAAGGTCGGTGATTCGTCTCCGCGCTCAGCTGCGAAGGTGGGCGATCGGTGACTGTCGGTAGGTCGTGCGGGTTGGTCGAGGAACAGCACTGCCGCGTGGTCGCGGTCCGGATCGTCGAGCGCGCGCTCGAGCTCGGCGTGGGTGCGCGGCCCGCAGTAGGTCGCTGGCGGCTGGGTGTAGACGGTGAACGTGTCGGCGCTGCGGCCCCGGCCCGGGACCGCGTAGTGGCGCTGAACGCGGAGGAAGCCAATGAGCTCGAGGTAGTCAAACAGCCACGCCGCGCTCTTGCCGTCGGTAAGGCCGCAACGGCGGGCGATCCTGTCGCGGGTGAGCTCCGTGCGGACATCCGGGGCGGTGCGGAGACGGTCGGCGATCAGCGCCTGAACGGCGGGGAAGACCGCGTTCGCGAGCGACCCGGTGACGGCGGCCCCGTTTCGGCGCCGCGGCGGTTGCAAACGCACGCATGCGGTGATCCAGAACGGAAGCTCGGAGTGGACAGGAGACTCGCCCGCGCGGGACTCCGTTGGGCGGGCATCCGGGTGCTGCGCGAGGTGTGCGCTGCCGATCATGAGTGACGGTGCTCCTGGTCGTGTCAGGTAGAGCACCAGGCCACCCTTCGGGTACCATGGCATGCGAGGTCCACGGGACCTTCCGGTCGCGCCACGTGGTGGTGGTTCTCCGTGTGACGCGGTACGTAGTGGCGCTGGTGTTCCACTATTTGCGAGGCCCTCCGCTCTCCTGGCCAAGGACAAAGGAGCGGGGGGTTTTCGTGTTTCTGGAAACGCTCGGTGGTTAGGCGAGCGGTGCGGGGTTAGGCAGCGGCGGCCTGAGCGAGGCTTCGCAGGCGCTCGACCTCGGCGCGGAGCTGAGCGAGCTCGGCGAGCTCGGCAAGCTCTCGCTCCCGCTGATCGCTCGGCACCGCGTGGGCGTAAACCCGGCCGTGGAATGTGAGTCCCAGCTCGCCAATGTCGGCGAGTGCGCGGCGCAGGCCGGCCGGGCTCTTGGTGAGACATTCCTGGGTCATGGTCTTCATCGGCTGCCACTCCCATCACTGCTCTGCGGGTGAAGACGTGATCAACCTAGCCCAAACTTCAAAGTTTCGCTGGATCGGGGGGCGTGTCGGCGTGTCACACCCTTGACTGGTAGTGAGTCACGGGCCGATGCTGGGAGCGCGACTCAGAGGGAGGCGATCCGGATGATGCGTCGACTGTCCGTCGACCCGGACTGCAAGAGCAGCTACACGTGCCCGAGCGTGTGGGTGGACGACGCGGACCCGGAGCACCTGGTGGTCGTCGGCTACCCGGTCCCGGCGGGGACCGTGGAACTGGCGGACGGCGAGATCGCGGTGCGGCTGAAGCGGAGCGTCGTGGCCGCCGCGAAGATCGCGTAGCCGGGCATGGACCTGACCGAGCTGGAAGCGATCGCCGAGGCGTCGCAAGATCGGTTCCGGCTTGAGACGTTGCCGGCGTACGCCGTCGAGCAAGAGGCGGACGAGTTCGCGGCGTGGCAGCGTGGCGAACGGCAGCTGCCCGGCGTCGCCGACGACCCGTGGCTACGACACATCCGCGAAACGACGCAGGCGGGCGCGCACTGGTGGCGCGTGCGGATCGTCGAGTACCCGCTGACCCCATACGTCGAGTACGAGCTGCACGGCCTGCAGGCAAACGCCATGGCCGGCGAGGACGTGTACGTCGCTGATCGGGCATGGGCCGACGAGCTCGGCCCGCTGCGCGAGGACGCTTGGATCTTTGACGACGGCGACGTCGTGGTGCGGATGGACTACGACCACGCGGGCCACCCGGTCGGCGCGCAGCGCGTCGACGACGTGCAGCGGTACCTGGGCATGCGAGCGGTCGCGATGCGCCACGCGGTGTCGCTCGGGGACTTCCTCGCCGTGTGGGAACCGCGGCTGATCGCATGACGATGCATCCACAGCAGCGGCGCGAACTCGGAGCGCGTCTGCGCACGCTCCGAGAAGCGCGCGGCATCAGCACGTGGCGGCTCGCCGAGCGGCTGGACATCAGCCAGTCGATGGTGAGCCGCATCGACCGCGGGCTTGCGCTTGCCAAGCCGGACGTGGTCAAGCGCTGGGCACAGGAGGTGGGGGCGCCGATCGGGGAGCAGCAAGCACTCGTCGCCCTGGCGGAGAGCGCCGCCGTTCGCCTCCCCGAGTGGCGGCGTGAGCTCGCGCGCGGCCGGCGGAGCCTGCAGAACGACATCGGGCTGATGGAGACCGCGGCGTCCGTGGTGCGCGAGTTCGGCATGGACGTCGTCCCGGGCCTGCTGCAGACCGCGGCCTACGCCGAGGTGATGTTCCGTCTCGGCGAGGAGCACGTGGTCAACGACGAGGACAGCGCCGCGGTCGTCGAGGCGCGGGTGGCCCGGCAGGCCGTGCTGGACGACACCGGCAAGCGCTATCGGCTGCTGTGCACCGAGACGGCGTTTCGGCGCAACCTGCTCGACCGTCGCGCGATGGTCGACCAGGTCGAGCATGTGCTCGAGGCAGCGCAACGGACCAACGTGGAGGTCGGGGTGATCCCGTTCCGGGCGCGCGAACGGACGCACACTCATCATGCGTTCGCCGTGCTGGGCGAACCCGCCGCCGACGACGGCGCGATCGTGCTCGTCGAGACCGTCACGCGTGGCTTGACGATCCGCGCCGAGAACGAGGTCGCCGCCTACATCGCCCACTTCGAGCAGCTGGCGCGCCAGGCCGTCACCGGGACTGACCTGCCGGGATACCTCCGGGAGGTCGTCACAAATGCCCCCTGGGCCTAACGCATGCGCACATTGAGTCACTCAGGCAGGCAGGAGTGACTCACGCAGCTTGAGAACTCCACAGTGAAAGACGGCGCACATGGGTGGAGCCCCGGCCAGCGGGGCCGGGGCTCCATCGGCACACGGGTCAGGCCGGGTGCGGCACGGCGCGTCGGATCACGCAGGCCGCCGCGGGGATGCTGATGCGGCCGGTGTCGAGGTGCAGGTTGACCTGGCAGCGAGCAAGCTGGTGGGTCTGGTCGTACGCGGCCATCCGCGCGTCGAGGTCGCCGGTGTTGCGCCGGCGGGCCCGGTCGGCGCACACGGTGCGGTCGGCCCACAGCTGGACGACGGTCCAGCGCAGCGCGGTGACGTGGGTGACCGCCGTGAGGGCGCGGACGGAGCCGAGCTGAACGACCGGCACGCTCCCGGAGCCAGCGATGCGCGTCAGCACCGAACGGGCGATGGCGTAGCGGGCGCCGTAGCGCCGCCAGGTCGTCACGAGGTCCCCGGCCGCAGCGCGCGCGGCGAGGCTGGCGCTGCTGACCATGGTGTAACCAGCCGTCCGGCCGCGTCCGGTCTTGAGAATGGGACAGACGACAAAGCGCGGATCGAGCGAGGTGAGGTGTGTCGTGATGGTCGACTTCCCGACGGCCGGCGGTCCGTAGAGGACCAGCCCGGCCGGTCGGGCGCTCACTGCATAACCGCGGCGAGCAGGGCCTCGGCTTGTTCCTGCAGCGGCGGAGCCCCGGCCGAGTTGTCGATGATGAGATGCTCGGTCGCGGGCCGCAGGTTGAGGTCGAGCGAGCCGATCCACGCATCCCAGTCGGCGAGCTTGGCGGCGTCGCGGGCAGCTCCGCGCTTGCGGATGTAGCGGTGCATCGTCTCGGGGTCGCACGAGACCCAGACGAACTGGACTTTCGCGCCGCGACTGGCGAGGGCGGACCTTGTGCGCTTGCACCAGGCGGGATCTGCGAACTCGGAGACGTGCGGGGCGGTGACGATGCACGACGTGCCGCACTCGATGTTCTCCTCGGTGGTCATGAGGAGCGCTTCGTACTCCGCGGGGCGCACCACGTTGCGGTACTGCGGTGACTCGCGGTCGTGTGGCGATAGCCCGATGGTCGATAAGGCGGCCTCGACGACGGCCCGCGTGATCGAGTCCTTGTCGATCATGGCCCACCGCGTGAGCCGGGCGAGGACGCGCCCGAGCTCGGTCTTGCCGCTTCCGGCGTAGCCGCCGATCAGGACGACGACGAGACGGTCGGGCGTCTTGGGTTCTTCGGGCGCTGGGAAGTTGACCACGCGTCCGGTGCGCGCGACCGCGATGACGAGGCCCTCGTCCACCAGCTGCTGGACCGCTCTGGAGACGGTGGTCGCTGACGCCCCGTGACGCTCTGCCATGACCTTCGTGGATGGAAGTCGCGTGCCGTGTGGAAGGCGGCGTGCCTCGATTTCGACCCGGAGGTCTCGCGCCAGCCGGTCGGCGGCGGTGATCGGTGGTCGCTCGGTCACGCGGGCCTCCATAGGTGTCAAGGTCAGGTCATTGTGGTCCAGACGGTAACAACACTTGTGTGTGTCGGGAAAGGACGAGTGTTGTGATCTTGTTTTCGACTAGCCCGACCAGGTGACAATCGGGTGAACTGACGATAGTCGTTGACGCCATCTGAACCGCGAGTTACTGTCTGAACCAGATCAGCGGCGAGGACCGGGTCCGACCCCCACCTCGCTCGACAAGGCCCCCGGGTGTGCGCCGGTGCGGCACCTGGTCTCGCCGGGAGGCGACGCCAGGTGTGGGCTGACCTCCGCCGTCGAGCGTTTCGGCGATACGTGCGAAGAACTACAGACGTGAGCAACTGTTGGCCTGTCGGCCCCGTGGTGCGTCCACGGTGGCCGTGCTCCGCGAAAAGGCTGACCTACTGACACAAAGCTTCGCCGCCGACCGTGAATCGGCGGCGTTCTGCAAACACCAGGGTTCGTGACGGTGTTTGCCGGTCGCCCTCGCCCAATCCGCCGGGTACCCCCAGCCGGCGATTTCAACGGGCGAGGGCGCGCCGGGGACCACCACCACCGGCCCGCCCCATCACCTTGGCCGATCGGGGCGGGCCACCCCATGAAGCGCCGTCGACCGGAAGGAACAGGACGGCATGAATGCGTTCACGACAGACCACCACTACGAGGTATTCGGCGACGCAACGATGATCGCCCTGCCCGACCGCACCGACGACGTGCTCGTCGAGCCGATGAGCCGCAACCAGGAATACATGGCGCTGGTGTCGGACCGACCGTTGGAGCGTGCGGCATGACTGACTGGCGTCACAAGGCGGCGTGCAAGGACGAGGACCCGGAGCTGTTCTTCCCGGTCGGCACAAGCGGCCCGGCGGAGTTCCAGGCGGCGCAGGCGAAGGCGGTGTGTCACCGCTGCACGGTGGCGGCTGACTGCTTGACTTGGGCGCTGCGGACCGGACAGGACGCGGGCGTGTGGGGCGGCATGAGCGAGGAGGAGCGTCGCGAGCTCAAGCGGCGCAATACCACGCGAGTGAGGAAGGCATCTTGACGGCAGGGCTCGCCGCACTCGACACCTACGAGCAGCAGCTGCGCATCGCGCTGCTGAACCAATGACCTGGTGCTCCGGCACCGGGGGAGCGCACGCGGAAACCCCTCCCGCGTGCGTTGCCCAGGACACCGGATCTCACAAAGACGCCACGGAAGGGAGGCGCTGTCATGCAGGCCATCGGCGGGGACGCGCCCGAGCCAGACCTGGAGGCGCAGTTCAACGCGATTGTCTCTGGTATCGAGGTGGCCGAGGCCCCGGAGCCGGACCTGGCGGCGGTCGAGCCGCCGGTGCTGGTGCCAGCCGAGCCCGAGCCGCCCGCGGTGGAGCCGCCAGCGGTGGAGCCGGAGCCGCCCGCGGCCGAGCCGCCCCCGGTCCAGCAGCAGGTGCCTGAGGCGTTCGCTCCGCCCAAGCCGGCGGAGCTTGTCGTCCCGCCGGAGCCGAAGCGGCGCGAGACCTGGTCCGTCGACTCCTGGGCGCGGGCATTCCCACACCTGGTGTGGTTGTCCGTGGTCGCGGGCCTCGCCGGTCAGATCTTCGGCTTCGGCACGCTGTTCGTCGAGAAGGCGACGCTGCCGGAGACGAAGGTGATGGGGTGGGTCGCGGCGGGCGTGCTGGGCGGCACGTTCGAGTTCATGATGGTGGCGTGTTCCTCGCGCGGTCTGCGGGCGATCGGGATAGGCCGCTCGTGGCGCGAGTACGTGCCGTTCCTGGCGCTCGGGACGATCGCGGCCGGCGTCGCTGCCTACATGAACCTCTCCCACTTTGACGCCTGGCTGGGCGTCGCGGCTTTCTCGGTGAGCGTCCTCGGTTACGCGGCCCACGTGTTCGCGCACCTCTACGAGGAGCTTGAGAACCGCCGGGAGCGGATCGTGTGGTTGGCGGAGAAGGCGCGGGTCAAGGCCGAACTCGCCGCCCGGGCGGCGGCCGAGCGCGCGGCGTACGACCAGTTCCAGCGGGAGGTGGCAGCGCAGCGCAGCGAGGCGCTGCGGAGGCTCGCGGAGCCGAAGCCGGAGAAGCCGGTCGCCTCGGCGGAGCCGCCCGCTTCGCCGGAGCCGCCCGCCCCGCCGGAGCCGCCAGCTCCTCGCGAGTCGCGGAAGCCGACCAAGAAGGCCAGCAACAAGCTCGGCAAGGATGAGGCGGTGGACATCGGCGTGAAGCACAACGTCCACACCCCAGCTGCGCTGCGTACTCTGCTGACCGAGCAAGGTCATGCGGGGCCGTTCGCCTCGTCCACGGTCGAGCGGTGGTGCAAAGAGATCAAGCAGAAGCTCGGCATCGCCTGACCTACGACGAAAAGCGCCCCGGCCCATGAGGGCCGGGGCGCTTTGGAGGTTCAGGGATCAGGGCCGGTCGTCGTAGCCGACTGTCGAGCGCGACGTAGCAACGGGCTTACGCGCGTTGCTCTCGTGCCACACCTCGAGCACGTACTCGCCGAGGAACGGCATCTCGCGAAGCCGGTTGCACGGTCGCGTCAGCTCAGCAGCGCAGGCCAGCGGAACGAAGTGCGTGGCGCAGATCCGCTCGAACTCCTCGTCGTCATCGAGATCGAAGACGACGTCCACCGGCCCGGGGTCGTGGGCGAGCGAACGCCCGTCGAGGCGCTCAATCCGGAGCGTGTAGCGCTGGCGGGAGAAGCGTCCCATCGGCCAACCGCCTTTCGTGTGGTCCTGCAGGTCCAGGGTACCGGCGACCACCGACACACAAGGAGGACTCACCGTGGAGACGACCACGGCCTCGGATCAGACGGCGAAGCCGCGGCGCCGGGTGCGGGTCGCGCACCAGACGTTGGACCGTGTGCGCGGCGAGCGCGAGACCTTTGACACCGAGTACGGCAAGGCGAGGACGGCACAGGAGCGGTTCGCCGCGACATCCACCGTGCTGCGGGCCGCGGCGGCAGAGGGACGACACCAGCCAGACCCCGAGGACGTGGCCCGGCGGCTGGACCGCATCACCGACGCCATGAAGGAGCTGCTCGCCGAGCTGCACCAGGCGCAGCAGGCGAAAGCCGAACAGACCATCCGGGCCGACGAGCGCCGGATCGCACGCAACGAAAGGAGGCGCGGCTAATGGTCGCACCAGATCCCAACCCCGATCCGCGCACCCGGACGGACGAGCCGGCTGATACGGAACGTCAGGGTCACCGGCCGGACCTGTGGGTCGTCCCGCCGGATGGCGACGTGCGGCCCGAGGGTCCGCCGCTACCGCCGTCACCGGAAGACATGCCGGTCAAGCCGGTGGCTCCGCTGGACATCCGGGTGCTCCAGGCAATCGGGAACCTCTGGAAGGAGCGGCCACAGTGGTCGCAGCCGGAACCGACGGCGGCCGAGGTGTGGGACTACTCGACGACCGGCGACTGGACGACGGATGACCGGGCACTCAGGCGCGTGTTTCACGCGCTCTGCGTGCTGGTCGCGTTCGGCCTCACCTTCGTGCCGCTCTGGTTGATCAGGGTGAGCCGCAGGAAGCCGGGCGGGTTCGTGATGGTCGTGTTGGTTCTCTTCGTCATCAGCAAGGTTTTCTAGAGAGAGGGAACGAAGTGTCATGACGTGGTCCGTTGTGTGGTCGGCGGTCATCCCGACCACGATGCTTCACCTGGGCGCCTTCGCGCTCGTGCTGGCTGTCGCGCTCGTGTTTCTGGATGTGCCGGGGAAGTTCCCGTGGGACAGGATCGCCGCAGTGCTCGCGGTAATCGGCGGTTTCGGCGTGGGCGGTGCCGCCGCCGGGTGGCTGGGCGGTGTGCTCGCCTCAGCGTCGGGGACCGTGATCAGCTGGGGCGCGGCGCTCCTGCTCAGCGCGGTCGGCGTGGCGGTGGTCGGCGCGCTCGGGTTTGCCCTAGGGCTCTGGGTCTACTCGCGGGTCAAGAACAAGGGCATCGGCGCAAAGAGCAAGTTCAAGGCGCTGCTGATCGTCTTTGTGCTGGGGATGGTCGGCACGGTCTTTGCCGCCCTGCCCGGCGCGTATGGGGTGGCCGACAGGGTCGTCGACGCGCTCGGGTCGGGGTTGATCGCGAGGATCGTCGCATGATGAAGCTCCCGCTCAGGAGCGCCGAAAGCCGAGTGGCACCAGCGCCTGGCACGCACCCAGGCGCTGGTAGGCGGGTGCGAGTCCCGTCCGGCGCGCGCACGGTTCGATCGAGAGAAGCAAGGGAGAGAGTGTGTGGAACTCCTGCTGTTGACCGTGATGGTCATCGCTGGGCTTGTGACGAACGGGAAGGTCTCGAGCGCGGCGTACGAAAACGGCAAGGAGCCCCCTCGGGTCGCCAAGGCGCGGATGCGTCACGAGGCCGGCGGGGGCGCGAAGAGCCACAAGGGCAGGCCGAAGGGCAAGGGCGCGTTCCGGCTGATGGCCGCCAAGCGGTGGGAGAACGCCTGCCGGTACGCGATGGCGAAGGGGGACGAGAAGGCGAAGCGTCGGGCGGCGGGCCTGAACATGACCGCGCCGCTCCGCGACAGGAAGTGGTTCGACAAGAAGCTCGCACGGCTGGACAAGGCCGACCGGCAGCGGCTGAAGTGGGGGATCGAGAACGGGCTGATCGACCCACCGCCGGGCTACGAGCCGTTCGGTGAGGCGCCGGAGGCCCGGCCGATTCCCCCGGGTGGGTGCCTCTGGCAGAGGCCCGAGGATTGGGGCGTCGCGTGCGGCGCGGATCGCGTCGAGGGCTCGGCGTATTGCGCGGATCACCAAACGGTGGGCCGAACCGTCATGTGTCTCTGGGATGGCGGCGGGCACTGCGGTTATCCGCGACCGCCGCATCTGCCCTACTGCAACGCCCACCTGGGGGAGTGGCGGGAGCGAGCGTGGGAGGTGAACAAGCGCATCGTCGAGGCCGCGGCTCAGGCGACGCCAGAGGCCAAGCCCGAGCCGGAGCGACCGAAGCCGGGCGGCGAGGACTGGCGCAACCCGGACACCGAGCTCGCGGACGACAAGCCCGCGGATGAGAAGCCCGCGGGCGACAAGACCGACGGCGATGGTGCCGAGTCGAAGGACGGCGACGCATCCGAGCCGGCGACGCCATCGCCAACGGAGCCGGTGGCAGGAGAAGCAAGCGACCGACCAACCGGAGGAACGAGCAACATGTATCAGGAAGCAGTCGCCAAGCTGCTCGCGACGGCGGACCGGTTCGAGGCTTACGCGAACGACCTCGGGGTGTTCGCGGACAGCCTTGCCGGGAAGGGCTGGGGCCAGGCGGAAATCACGGGCCCGCTCATGGACTTGGTGCCGGGTCTGACCCAGCGCGCGGGCGAGTTGCGCGACCTGGCCGCGCAGATGCAGCAGCAGGGCAACAGTGGCCAGGGCGCGCGCGAGGAGGCGCCGTACGTACCCGAGGTCCAGCACCTGAGCTGACAACTTCGCGCGGCTGGTGATCCGGAGGACACCGGTCGCTCGACCAACAGCGGGCGGCACGAGCGCCGCCCGAGGAACGAGGAGTAGAGGAATGTCGACTCTCAACGGAGACGCCAACATCGAGGCTCTGGCGGGCGGCCTGAAGGACGCCGCAGAGGACCTGGAGCTGCTCGCCAACGAGAACACGGGACTGGTCGGGACGTTCGATCAAGAGGGCTGGAGCGGCCTGGACGTGCTCACCGGCGCCGCGGCGCAGATCAACGGCGTCCGTGACGTGCTGGTGCAGGTCGCAGACAAGATCGGGGTCGGTGGGCAGATCGTGCTCGACGCGCACCTGAACAACCCCATGATCCGGAACGCCTCGAAGGCATCGCTCGGCCTGACGTAGGCGAGGCGGTGCTGCCGTCCGGGTAGCGATCGGCCCCCGTCCACCCCTTCCCCGGTGGACGGGGGCCGATCGCATTCCCAGGTGCCAGCACTTCGACGACGACTCTCGCGAGGAAGGACAGAGCTCGTGGCAAAGACGAAGACGCGCAAGAAGAAGGAGCCGCAGACCAGGTTCTCCTCGCGCAAGACGGTGACGAGGAAGACGCGGTTCACGAAGAATGACAACAGCGGCGGGACGCACACGGGGGGCACGAAGGCCAAGCCGGCCGCGGAGAAGCCTGGCAAGACGGCGACCAAGACCAGCCGGCGCAAGGGCGCGAGGAACTGGACCAGCGAGGCTCAGGTCGAGGCGGCCAAGAGGCTCGGCGGTGGTCGCGCGCAGGACGGCAAGGCGGGGAACAACACCAACCCAGGCGATGCCGAGGAGTTCGCTCGCCGCGCCCTGGTGCGCCAGCGCAACCGGCGCCGCCGGTTGCCGTGGATGGTGGGGTTCCGGGCGGCGCTGCTCGGGTTGGTGGCCCATGTGCTCGGCCTCCTGGTCGCCGGGGTGCTGGACTCCAACCCGGCGATCGTGGCCGGGGCGTTTACGGTCGTCCCCGCATGTGGCACCGCGGTCGCGGCATTCGGGGCGCGCAAGGAGAACCGGCAGTGGCTGCCGGAGATCGGCCTGGCGGGGGTCGGGTCCTGCGCGCTGGTGTTCTGGATCGGGGTCGCCGGGCTGTCCTGGACGACGCTGCTCGTCTACCTGCTAGGGACGCTCATCATCGGGAGCCGGTGGTGGAAGGCCAACCCGATCGGGCCAGGAGTTCCCCCGCTGGACGTCCCCAAGCCCGCGCCGCCGCCGCCGGCGGCACCAGTCGAGCCCCCGAAGCCCGAGGTGGAGACCGACGAGATCGCGATCGCCTGGCGCAAGAAGAACGCGGAGGGCGAAGGCAAGGCGAAGGGCTCGCGGCTGACACACCGCACGGAGACGGAGTTCACCGTCAACTACGTCGTCGAGCTGAACCGCGGCGTCCAGACGGTGGAGGACTTGCTTGCGAACCGGGGAAAGCTGGCCGGCGGCCTCGGCCTTCCCGCGAGGAAGGTGATCTTCAAGAGGCCGTTGGGGGATGACGGTGAGCACCTGGCGCGGATGACGATCGTGACGCGGGACCCAGTCGCGGAGGTCCGGTTTTTCACGGGCCCGCGCGTGGTCGACGGCACGATCAAGGGTCTGGCTAGGTTCATCGACGGCTCCGGCGAGGCCGACATCACGATGTGGGACGACGGCGGCACCGTGCCGACGATGGTCGTCGGGTCGACCGGTGGCGGCAAGTCGGGCGCGGCGAACTGCCTGGTCTGCGCGGCGATGTCCACGGGCGTCCTGAACTTGCTCTACGCCGACCCGAAGGGCAACAGCTCGACCGCGCTCGCCAAGCGCGCGCGCGTTTCGATCATCGGCAAACAGAACGTGCTGAAGCTGCCGTACCTCGTGCTTGCTTTGCTGGAGGCGCGGTCGAAGCTCGCGGCCGAGCTTGATGAAGACCAGCTGTTCCCCACCGTCGACGTGCCGGGGTGGATGTTCCTGCACGACGAGTACTCGCTGATCGCGAATGACCCGCTCGCCCAGAGAGTCTGGACGGAGTGCGTCAACATCATCCGCGCGCTTGGGATCTGGGGCGTGGCCCTGAACCAGAGCCAGGGGCAACCGCAGTGGGGCAGCGACCACGCCAGGTCTGCGTGGGCGAGTCAGGTCGTCGCGTTCCGGGTCAACTCGAAGTCCGGCAGTGACCTCGTCCCGGGTCTGAACTTTGACCCGAACGAGCTGCCCGTCGACGAGCGTGGCCGGCCGGTGCCGGGCATGGCGGTCCACGCGCATTTCGACACGCCAACGCGGTGGGATTTCCTGCCGTCCGAGTCGAACGCCAAGAAGATGGCGGCGAGGGGCCTGCCCGCGCCGCCGTTCACCACCACGAAGGCGTTTGACGAGTTCTTCAACCAGCCCCCGGTGGGCTTCCTGGATGCGCTTGCCATCACGTCGGTGCTCGGACCGCCCAAACACGGGCGGTGGCAGGTGGGCGGCAACGGGGCCACGCACGAGTTCCCGACGAACCTCGGGCAGGCGGTGATCCCGACGGAGGCACAGAAGCCACGCGGTCGCTGGGGTCAGCGCGGGAAGACCCCGGGCGACGAGTCGCAGCTGTCCCCCGGGCAGAAGGAAATCCTCGCCCTCGTACGCGGCGGCACGACGGCAACCGGCGAGATCGTCGAGGCAGCGCACGTGGCGCGGTCGACGGCGATGGAGGCCTTGGACGTGCTGGTCGAGCTCGGATTCATCCGCAAGACCGAGCGCGGGGTGTACGAGGCGGTTGCCACGCCCGTGGCGGCCCAGTAGCCGGATGAAGGGAGAACGGCGTGACCCACAACGATCTCGAAACGCTCATCGCTGTCCGTGAGAACGACATCTTGCTTTGGGGCAGCCGCTACTTTCGCGTCGAGCAGGCGCGGGAGCCGCGGTTTCCCGAGGCCGGAGGAAGGGTGCTCGTAGGTCGCTGGTGGTCGGTCGACACCCAGGAGTGGGGCGACGTGGACACGCGGCATGTCATCCCGGAGCTCCAGGTCCAGCCGATCCAGATCCTCGACGACAAGCAGCGGGCGTTCTGCGGCTTCCCGCGGTCGGACGGGCGCGACTGGCACATGCTCGACCAGCTCCCCTCTCCGGGCTGCGTGCCGGGCAATCTCGATCCGGCGACAGAGGTCTACGTCCTGCGCCGGGAGCCCTATCCGGTCGATCAGCAGACCGGGAACCCGCTTGACGGCGACTTCGCGCAGTACGGCCTGTACGAGGCCGGCGAGCGGCTCCCGGGCGGCACCGTGCGGGAGCACGAGCGCGAGGAGCGGACTGAGTGGATCTACACGTCGCGTGAGGGAAGGACGCACGACGAGATCCAGGCCGAGGTCACGGAGTGGGCCGGCCGCCTGTTTGGCCGCCCGGTTGGGGCGCAGCACAACGGCCACGGCGACTGGGAGCTCGAGGTGGGCGCGGCCGAGCCCGCGGCGGCGGACGCCGGGACACCGGCGGCGGTCTCCGGTGGCGCGGGTGCGAGCACCTACGAGGACGCGGTCCGCCAGCTTGTCGCCGCGGCGGACCGGATTGCGAGCTACATCGACGATCTCGCGCAGTTCTCCGACACGCTCGCAGCGAAGGGATGGGGCGAGGAGGTGATCGGTCTGCTCGACGGGCTGACCACGCCGCTCGCCACGATCGAGGCTCGGTACCGCGACCTCGCCGCGTCGATGCTGCGTGAAGGCAACGCGGGCGCCGCCGCGCGCGAGGCGGCGCCATACGTACCCGAGATTCAGGCGCTGTAGATCCGAACCAAAGGAGTGAGAGCAATGAGAGCTGTGTGGCTGGCGCGCGACGCGCGCTGGGACGTCACGCCGATTGAGGGGTTGGTCGTCCAAGACACCCTTCAGCACGTCTGGGTGGCGGACGCGAACGGGACGATGCACACGAGCGACGGGCACCATCACGCGTCGCTGGACGACCTTCACATGCGTTTCGACCTGTTCGTGCTGAGTAGCTGACGGTCCGGGTGCCCGACCAACGCACGCGGGGAGGCGTGGGCTGGTCGAGTGCCCGGACGCGCCAGGTGCGCGCCAAAGCAGGCCGCAGAAGGAGGGGATCGGCGTCCAGGCCAGGAGCGCCGTCGCCCTCGCGGTCACCACAGCAGAAGGGAACACCATGCACAAGAACGAGAGCGTGCGCAGATCACTGCGGTGTGAGCTCACGTCGCCGGGTGCGCGGTTGCCCGCGAACCAGATCCCGGCGGAGGTGGTCTACGACTCGCGCGACCCGTTCGCGGTCGCGTTCTACCTCGACAAGGACGGCGTGCGGTGGCTCGTCGACCGCGGACTGCTTGCCGCGGGGCTTGAGGCCGTGACGCGGGCCGTTGGCGAAGGCGATGTTCGCATCCGGCGCGTGATCGCGCTGGACGCGCGTGACAGCGAGCCGCGTGTGCTGGACGAGGTGGAGCTGGAGCTGTCCAGCCCGAGCGGTCCCCCGGCGTCGGTGTGGTTCCCGGCCGCGGACGTCGAGGCGTTCCTGCAGGCGAGCTACGCCGTGGTTCGTGACGGCGGTGAGGGCCCGGCGTGCGACGCCGCGCTGGAGAAGCTCGGGCGCCTCCTCGCGGCCTGGTCGGCGGACTGACGGCCGCCAGCGCCCTCGACCTGGCGGGCGGGCCTTCCGCAGGGGGATGGCCCGCCCGCTGCTCTCTCCCCACACCACCGGATCGGAAGGACTTGCCATGCTCGAGGCATTCATCGAGCTCGACCCGACGTGGCGGCTCGTCGTCGTGGGTCTTGTTCTCATCGCCGCGTACGGCGTCGGCGTGCGGATGTTCCCCTACCGCGCCTGCCCGTACTGCAGCGGCGGCAACAACTACTCGCCGACCGGCAAGCACTTCAACGTCTGTTCGCGCTGCGGCGGGTCGAGACGGAAGCTGCGCCTGATGGCACGCGTGTTCGGACATCGCGACCGATGATGGGCGTCACGCACTCGGCGACCGGCATGCTGGCGGGCCTCGTGCTCGGCCGGGGCATCGGGCTGGAGAGCATGACGGACGTCGCGCCGTTCGCCGCCACGTGCGCCGGATACGCGCTGCTGCCCGACCTGGACCACCCGCACAGCACGGTCACGCGCAAGCTGGGCCCGATCACGCGTGTGGTGTCGGCGGGCTTACGGGCGTCCTCGGGTGCGCTGTACCGCGCGACGAAAGGCCCGCGAGACGAGAACGTGAAGGGCACGCACCGCCACGCCAGCCACACCGCCGTGTTCGCGGCGCTGCTCGGTGCGTTCTGCTGGGCGTCGACGACGTGGTGGGGCGTCTGGGCGGTCGTCGCGTGGCTGGGGTTCGGGCTGCTGCTGGCCTACGACCGTCTCGGCATGCTGATCGTCGTGCCGCTTGGCATCGGTGCGGCGGGATGGCTGGTACAGGCCGGCAGCGTGGCCGGGATCGGTCCCGCGGCCAACGTCGCGCTGGAGCAGTGCAGCGGCTGGCTCGGCATCGCCGTGGCGGTCGGGATGTTCGTCCACTGCCTCGGCGACGCGATGACGGAGTCGGGGTGCCCGTTCCTCTTCCCGATCCCGATTGCGGGCGAGACGTGGTACGAGCTGCGGCCCCCGGCGCTGCTGCGCTTCCGGACCGGGAAGTGGGGCGAGTACCTGGTCGTCCTTCCGCTGGTCGTCGTCGCGTGCGTCGCCGCCCTCCCGGGTGTGTGGCCACAGCTCATGACCGCGGTAAACGCAAGCGAGCTATTCGGACTAGGAGGTTCCCAATGACGTTGCTACGCCAGACGCGTGTGGTCGCGGTCTGCGACTACTGCAAGGCCCGCGCGGGTGAGGACAGCGAGGGCGACCAGGCCCCGACGCTGTTCGCCGACGAGACCGAGGCTCGCGTGGAGCTGGGTCTCGACGGTGGCAAGGGCGCGGGGTCGTGGCAGGCTCTGGAGAGCGGGCTGGTCATTTGCCCGCCGTGTGTGCGGTGGCGCGAGTGCGTGCGCTCTGGCGCGCACAACATCGCCAACCCGGCGGCCTGTGCGTGTGCCCGGCGGATCGTGAGGCCCGATGTATCAGGACGCCGTCCAGCAGCTGCATACTGCGGCTGATCGTGTCGCCGAGTATCGCAGTGAGCTCGTCGCGTTTGCCGACCTGCTCGGCGCGAAGAAGTGGGACGCCGAGGTCACGGGTCCGATTGGCGACGCGTACGGTCGGCTGACGAAGATCGAAGGTCTGTACCGCGATCTCGCGGTTGAGATGGAGCGGCAGGGCGACCAGGGTGCCGCTGCCTATGAGCAGGCGCCCTGGGTGCCCGGCAACCTGCTTGCCGGCGAGGGGGTCTCCGCGACGGTGGCACCGGCTGAGGCGCCGGTGGCGTCCGTGGCTCCGGATGAGCCCGAGAGCGACGACGAGCTCGACAGCATCGACATGGCCCCGGCCGGCGGCGGCGACCTCCGCTGCGTCCTGTGCGCCACCGCCGCGTACGTCGGGGCGAGGGTGGACGGCAACACGGTCGAGGTGCGGCTGGCGCTCGACGAGCTGCGCGACGTGCACGAGGCGCTCACGCGGACGCTGCTGGACGGCGGGATCGGCGTGTGGACCGTCGCCCGGGGCGGCGGCGAGGTGCGGGTGACCCTGTTCGCGGCGGAGGGCGAGGCCGAGCTCGAGGTGGCCGACGACGAGGGCTCCATCGTGACCGTCCTGACGATGACCGAGGTGCGGGACCTCCACCTGCGGCTGACGCGAATGGTCCTGCGGGCTAACGGGGCGAAAGTGTGAGGAAGGGAGTACCGACGTGTACGAGGAAGGGGTGCGCCGCGTGGTGGGAGCTGCCGACCGCATCGCGGAGTATCGGGCGGAGCTGGCGAACTTTGCTGACGTGCTGGCGGGTCGGGGGTGGGGGTCGGAAGTCAGCGGCGTGCTGGACGACACCGCGACTCGGCTTGCGACCGTCGAAGCGAGCTACCGCGAAGTGGCCGACGCGATGCAGCAGCAGGGCGACGCGGGCGCCGCGGCGCACGAGCAGGCACCGTGGGTGCCCGACGAGGTGGGCGGCGCGGCCGGGCTCGGGGTTGGAGTGGCGCCGGTCGAGCTGGCGCCGGGTGTCGAGTTGACGGGTGAGTCGATCGCAGACGTGGCGGCGGCGGTGGCGGCGGCGCACTCCTGCGTCGAGCCGTCGTGCGACGTGTGCGCGGCATGGCGCGGGGGCTACGTACTCGTGGCCGCTGATCTGCTGACGACGTACGACGAAGCGCCGGTGGTGGCTCAGGTGCGGGCGAAGTACGCGCGTGCCGGCAGGGACCCGCTGAACGCTAAGGACCTCGACGAGGACCGCAAGGCGTGGCGGATCTACTCCGCCCAGATCAGGTGGCGCTGTCGTGGCTGCAACGGTGCGATTTACGCGGACGGCTGGACGCCCCTCGCCTGTGACTGCGGGAGCCAGGAACTGGACGAGCCGGGGCACGGTGGGCCTCGTTGACCCCGGCGTCGCGGGCAAGGTAAGAAGATGACCAGATCGCATCAGGGCCCGAAAGGGCAGGTAGGGAGGGATGGCGCGTGGCACAACGGACGCTCGTGAAGCGGGTGGACGACATCGACGGGAGCGAGCCCGCCAGGGCGGTGCAGTTCGCGTTGGATGGCGTGGAGTACGAGATCGATCTGTCCGGGGCGAACGAGGAGCGGCTGCGTAGCGTGTTCGAGGAGTTCGTAGCGGGCGCACGCCGCACTGGCGGTCGCGTGAAGCGGCCCACCGGGGCCGCGAGGCCGAGCAAGGTGTCTGACCCGGAGGCACCCGCGATTCGTGAGTGGGCTGCTTCTCAGGGCATCTCGATGGGCAAGGCCGGCCGGATCCCGAATGGCGTCCGGGATCAGTTCCACGCGGCGAACATTGCGCCGAAGGCCGCACCGCGTAGGCGGAAGCGGTAAGTGCCGATCAGCAGACAGAAGAAGGCCCCGCCGGGTTCCGGCGGGGCCTTCTTGCGTTATGCGGACCGTGCAGGGGGCGGGTGGTCGATCCGGATCCGTCCGCTGCCGATCCGGAGTTGCTGGAGCGACTCGGCGACGTTGTTGACGTGGACGTTCCCGGGTCCGTGGAGCGTAAGGTCGGCCGCCCTGGCGGTGCCGGCGTAGCCGATCCAGCCAGAGCCCACCAGCTTGGCCCGCAGCCGGTCGACGCGACCGCCGAGGACGCCGATGTCCGGCACGCCATCGGCCGCGATGTCGAGGACGTCGCCGACCACCGCCGTGAGGCGGACGTTGGTTGCCCCCCGGACCACGATGTGCGTCTCGTCGACATGCCCGGCCGTGACGGTGCCGCCGCCGTCGAACTGCAGCGTGAGCGGGCCGTGCGTGTCGCCGATCGTGTACGTGCCGGAGCACCCGTCGTAGATCGCGACAGGTGCGCCGTGCGGGACGTAGACGACCACGCGCAGCCCGTCGTGCGCCGGACGGCTGGCGCCCTCGTGTGGGTGCACAACCATCGTCGAGACGGGCGGCATCGCAGCGCGGCACGTCCCGTGGTTGCAGGTGCGCTCCGGTGACGATTCGCGGCCGCCGGCGTCGTCGCGATGGCAGCTTGTCCATGGCTTCCGAGGTCAGCTCGACGATCTGGTCGTCGTCGTAGCCACGCCCGGCCAACTCCCGCATGAACCGGGTAATGCCGTCCCAACTGGTTAGGCGGGGCATGTCAGGACCCTCGTCGGACGTCTCCATGCTGACCTTCCTTTCTCGAGGAGGTGGCTGTGGCCGCCGCTTCGCGGCTATGCGCCCTGTGCGGTGAGGCAGCGGTCGATGACGTTGGCGCCGAGGATTGCGACGACGGCGTTGCCGGCTTGGCGGACGGTGTCGCGGCCGTTGCCGACGACGACGTACGGCGTGCCGTCTGGGCGTTCGTGGATGCCCATCAGCCGCACGGCCTCGCGCGGCGAGATCATGCGGAACGTTGCGTCGCGGATGTCGAACCCTTTGCGGGGCTCGACGACGGCGTGCGTGTCGCGGGTCATCCGCGTTGGTGCGGGGTTCTCGCTGATGGACACCGGCGTGGTCTGACGTGTCCCGCCGACGGGGACGAGCAGGCTCAGCCGGTCGGTGCCGACGAGCGTTGCCGCGGGCGCTTCGACGCTGCGGGCGTTGTGCCCGGAGCCGTTGTATGCGGCGATCAGCGCGTCGACTGGGTGTCCGTGTGGCGTGCCGAACAGGCCGTGGTGGTTGCCCGACGCGGTCAGCGACAGCGCCGGGTCGCCGGAGACTGACGTCGGGCGGACGTTGTTGCGCAGGTACACCAGCGAGTGTTCGCGTGGTGGGCCGAACAGTCCGAGCTCCTGGCGGCCGGTTTGCGTCATCGCTGGCAGCCATACCGGCCGGGAGCGCTGGGTCTCGGGGTCGCGTCCGCTGATCACCGCGAGTTGCTCGACGTGGCCCACGCGCGTCATCGCGAGCTCGAGGCGGCGCATCGTTTTCGGCACGAGCGGGTCGAGGCCGAGGCGTTGGCGGTCGCCGATTGCCGGCGCCTCGATGCTCCAGTCGATTGCGCGGCAGGCCGGCAGGATGTACGGCGAGACGACGTCGTGGCACGTCTCGCAGGTGTACTGCCACTGGTTGCGTGGGCCCCATTTGCCCATCGGGCCCCAGGGCTTCGCGCGTTCGCGCGCAGCCCGCTTCCAGGTCTGGACCCCGGGTGTGACCTTCTCGCACGACCAGCAGTAGGTGGGCGGGCGGAAGTCCAGGTTGGGCCGCTGAAGACCCTTCCTGGTCATCACGAAGAACGCGCGGTCGCGGCTCTGCTCGTTGCCGAAGAATGCGCTGTTGGCGCACAGCACATCGACGTGATAGCCGAGCAGGTCCCACTCGCGCGCCCAGTCGTCGATGCGGTTCCATCGCCCGACCTCAACGACGTTCTCGCAGATCACGTAGTCGAACTTCATCCACGCGGCGAAGCGCTGCGGGCACCACATCGTGCAGCGGCTGCGCTCACTCTCGCGGTTGGGGTTAAAGACGCTCAGCTCCGCCACGGCCTCCACGTGGTTGCGCGCGTTGCTGTGCAGACGGCACTCCGGCGAACAGATCAAGATGTTCGCCATGCCCCGCCGATAGCGCTTGGGGTTGACCACGGAGAGATCCCCGATCACGTGCTCGGTGCCGGGGAAGTTCAGCGAGTGCGTCTCGTAACTTCGAACCCAGTGGTTGCCCGCCAGTTCGAGGCCCAGACCAGCCAGGACAGCGCCGATGCTGAACCCGCCGCCGCCCGCAAAGAAGTCGATACCGGCCCCGCGCCGCCGGCCCAACGTGTTGGCGCGGAACCAGTCGACCGTGCGCGGCGCCAGCGGGAACATCTCATCGAACTCATCGGCGAGCACCAGTCGGCTGTCACCGGTGCCACCCCACGGCAGATAGAGACTCATGCCAGCTCCCCAGGGTCGGCGGTGCGCGTGGGCGCCAGCTCGGCGAGCTGGCGCTCGAGGTCAGGCAGGACCGCCGACCACCCGGTGCGATCGAGCAGCCCGGCCAGCTCCAGTGACCCGTCGCCTAGGCCGGCGTCGTCGGCCAGCTCGGCGAGCACGGCGGCGAACGGCTGTGCGCCCCGGGCGACTCGCTCGGCAATGGCCGCCGCGAATATCTCGGGGTCCTCGTCGACCAGACCGATCCCCGCGACGACGTCACGGTCCTCCGCGGCGGCCGTCAGCGCGTACCGCGACGGTAGCGACCATCTGCGAACCGTCTCGACCAGCACGTTCCACATCCGCGAGCGCTCGCGCTCGACGTGATGCGGGTCAAGCCGCCGCTCGAACGACTCAAATCGCTCAACCGCCGGCTCCGCCATCCCGACGAACGCGCACGCCTCAGCGGCGTCGCGCCGGTCCCACAGCAGCGAGCCGTCGGCGGGTGCGAACACGGTCGATCCGTCGTCCAGCGCGATCAGCGTCGCCTCCTCGGCCCCCACCGGTCCGGCGAAGCAGCGGGTCTCGCAGAGACGCCCCGCCCCATCGGCCGGCGAGCGCAGCCACCCGAACTTGCCGACGCCCACGATCGGCGTCAGCGGAACGATCCCGGCTCGGCGTCGGCCCCGCCGCCGCGAACCGTCTCGGCCCCGCCGCCCGGGGGCCACCCCAGCGCCGGCGGTTGGCTCCGCGGCCCCTAACTGCGGGCCGAAGAGGTCGAGCTGGTCAGGCGCGCCGCTCATGATGCCTCCACAATCGGGACGACACGGCACAAACAGCGAACCTTGGGCAAAGGACCGCCGGGCCGCAACACGTAGGGACCGAGGACGTGGAGGGCCATCAGCCCAATGCCGAGCCAGTTCGGAACGCCGGTGACGAGGTCAACCAGCCGAGGACGGTTAGGAGCTGGAGCGCGAACACCGCGTCGACCAAGGCCAGGGCGAAGGACGTCCGGCTGTGCGACGGCCGTGGTATTGACGCGAGCCGGCACCAGCACGGCGGCTCGGGGAAGGCGGTATGGCCGGAACCGGCCTGAGTGACGTCGGACATGTGCATCCCTGCTCTGTCGGACGAATATGAGTTGTGGTAAGCGTGAGGATATCACGGCCAACCCGAGCTACACTATGGGCGATATCGTCGACACGGAAGTCGTAGGGAGTTGGGTGACGTGAAGCGGACCCGCGTGAGCGGCCGGAGGCACGGCTGGTTTGACCTCGACAAGGCCGAGGCGTTCCCGGCCACCGAGGAGGGCGGTGGACGGGTCCTGCGAACCGCTCGCGGTCAGTGGGTGGCCGAGGCCACGGCGAGCGGACAGGGGGAGGCACTGGAGTACCGCCAGCTGGACGACGACACAGCGCGCCAGTGGCTGAGGGACAACGGCCACGACGAGGCGGTGCGGCGGTTCTTTGACGAGGACGAGCGCCCGCGAGACGTCGAGGGCGCGGTGTACGTGCGGCTCGGCGAGCTCGCGGCGGAGTTGGACGTCTGGGCGACGCGTGCAGGGGTGACGCGCCCCGAGGCGGTGCGGAGGGCTGTGCGCCAGCTGCTGGAGCACCACATCGAGAAGCCGGCCGACTGCTCCTGCAGCTGTGACCACCAGGGCCGCACGTGCCTCAGCTGTGGCTGCGGTTGTGGTCCAGAGGACGCGACGAGCTGTCCGTGCTGCGGTGTGACCGACGACACCGACGAGCTACTAGCGGCGGCGCGATCGGTGAGCCCGAAAGACGCCCTGGTCGACGAGGATTGAGCGGTACTGCTCGACGAGCTGCTCGTCAGCCGTCACCGACAGCTCGTCGAGCAGGCCCTCCCGGCCGGCCTGTTGCAGCCCGAGCCGAAGCGCGTTGGTGGAGCGCAGCGGCTCGGGCTTGTCGCGGTAGACGATGGCCAGGCAGCGGGCCGCCTCGCTGTGATCGAAATACAGTGGCTGCTCGACGATCGCCACGGGGGTGCCGTCCTCGCGCTCGTGCTTGGCCCAGATCGCGGGCTGGCGCACGAGCGGCGCGGTGGAACGCTTGGCCGGATCGGTCGCCAGGCGCGCGCGCTGCGCCTCGCGGAGCCGCTTGAGCATTCGTTGGCGCTCGGCGGCGGTCGGGAAGACCTTGAGCTGGCGCAGGCGGGTCCGGTAAGCCTCCACCGCCTTGGCGGCCACCCACCGCGGCTCGTCGAGCACCCGCAGCTCGACCGCCCGCAGGAGGCCGTCGCGCAGGGCGTGAATGCTCTTGCGCAACGGCTCCCGGGCGTAGACGAGCGCCAACGCGCGGGCAGCCTGGTCGTGGTCGAAGCTGTGCGCTACCTCGATGCGGAGCACAGGCGTGCCGTCCGCGCGGGTCTGGTGCGCCTTCAGCGGTGTGGTTGGCACGGCCTGCTCCTTCCAGGGCGACGTGACAAGATCACGGGCAACCCGATCGTAGTTGATCAGCTGAGCGGCAAGACGTCGGGGTCGGTCGGCGTCTTGACGACGACGACGAAGTCTTTCCGAGGCGTCACGCCGGTGTAGTCGAGCACGCGCGGCTCGCCGGAGATGCCTCGCGCCAGGTGCAGGGCGTTCGCCCACTGGCGGACCGCGGTGACGCGTGTGGCCTCGCCCAGGTAGGAGGGCGGTTCGCCGATCAGCGCCAGGTCGATCTCGTCGGTGACGAACCGCCACTCAAGCGGCAAGAGCCGATGTTCGCGCGCCACGGCATCCATCTCGGCGGTGACGGCCACGGCCATCGCGCGCTCGACGCGGGCCTTGATCGTGGCGGCGTCGGTGGTGGTTGGGGCTGGCATTGCGTCTCCTTCGGTGTCAGGTGCGCGGGTCGCAGTCCGCGCACGCAAGGGTGCCGGCCGGGTAGGGGCCGGGGTTGAGGTCGACCGAGCGAGCGGTTCGGCCCCGTCCGCGCCGCGCGTGGGTTCGGCGCGGACGCCACTCGTGGGGAACGTGGCGGTTCGGGAGGTCGGGAATGCGCGCTGCGCACGCGCTGCAGGCGCGGTAGGTCAGGCGCTCGTTCACGACCCACTCCTCGGGGTTCCCGACGAGCTCGGCAGGCACCATCCGCAGACCAGCGCGAGCGCTCTCGTCAGCGAGCGCGGGGTCGCTGGGGTCGAACTCCTCGGCGACGACGCACCCCGGGCCGAGTGTCCGGCCGGCCACGCGGTCGAGGTGGGCCTGCTCGGTGGTGAGCGGCTCGTTGCGGTAGTACTGGCGACCGGCGCCGACGGTGTCGAGGCCGGCGCGGAACACGAGGCGGTAAGGCCGATGCAGGGCGATCGCGCGCAGCCCGAGCTCGTAGACGAACCCCGTGATCGGGCAGAGGTAGCGGCCCTTGCCCTTCCCAGCCGTCGCGCCCTGCAGTGCGGTGCCACACGCGTCGCAGGCGTGGCTGGCGATGCGGTCGCCGCGGCGCAGCCGGACGTTGACCGTCCGGCTGCACTGCGGGCATCTGGCCCTCACGCGGCGACCGCCTCGGGGAACTCGCGCGGGAACGGCCGCGGCCACTGCGCCGGGTCGTTGCCCTTGCCGTTGATCCCCCACTCGGCAGCGAGCACTCGGCCCGGCTGCTTGAAGTAGTACGCCACACCGGCGGCGGCGGACTGCTCCTGCACCTCGAGCGCCCATTCGAGCTGCATCGGCTTGGCGCCTGCCCCCGACTCGCCGCCGAGCACAACCCAATGCAGGCCGCCGTTTCGCACGAGCCAGGCGCTGAGGTCCAGCCGACCGATGAGCGGCTCGCACGACAGCCAGCGGATCGCGGCAGGCGTGCGCAGCAGCTCGGGGATGCGGTTCTCCGCCCATCGCTGGTTCTCGACCGACACACCGAGCCAGAGGTTGGGAAGTGGCTCGTGCGTCGCCGCCAGCGCCGCCGTGCGCACGTTCTCGCGGACGGGCAGGCTTTTGATCTCGTCGCGGACGAGGTGCCAGAACTGAGCGCTGTTGAGGAGCACCCGCATGCGTCGCGGGCGCTTGGTGAGGAGCTGGTAGGTGTGGTGCGGGGTGGCCGCCATGACGGCGAAGACGGCCGCGATGAACCGGTCGGTGATGTTCTTGTGGAACAGGTCGGACATCGAGTTGACGAACCACCTGCGGGCCTTGCGACTGCGCAGCGGCGGGTAGAGCGCGAGCGGGTGCTGGGTTGCGAGGAACCCCGGGCCGGAGGTCTTGGGGTTGCCGTCGTTCTGGTACTTCGCCTGTGCGGGCTTGAGCTTGCCTTGGCCGATGCGCTCGCGCTCCATGAGCCGGAGGCGCCGCGCCATCGTCAGCGCGTAGCAGTTGTCACACCCCTCCGACACGCGGTCGCAGCCCGTCGTGGGGTTCCAGACGTCCTCAGCCCAGTCGATGTCGGTCGCCATTGCGTCAGCCCCGCTGCATCGCGTCGTCGAGGGCGGCCTCGTCGATGGTGCCGACGTCGTAGGCCTGCGTGACCGGGTTCCATGTGACCTGGCCGAGGCCCTCGGCGAACAGCACGCGGGTGTCGTCCTCGTAGCGGCGGGACAGGCCGACAACGTCCTTCCACCAGCCGAACTGGCGCGCGACGGCGGCGCGCTGGTCGACCCCGTGCCAGAGGGCCGCGCGGGCGTCGTCGTGCTCGTCGCACATGGCGCGCTGCTCGCCGCAGGCGGGGCAGCGGGCATGGTCGCACGTATCGGTGTGATCCGTGCCGGGCGCGACGCGGCAGCCGTTGCAGTTCGTGAGCGGCGCCGGGAAGGGGCTGTTTTGCACAGCGGTGACGTCGAGCTCGGCGTACACGACGGGCCGGAAGCGGCCTTCCTGCCGCGTCATGCCGACCACGCGCGCCAGGAGTCGCTCGTTCTCATGCACGAGGACGAGCGCGCCGAGCGCTCCGGGCACCGGGTCCGGCCAGCCGAACCGGTTGAGCGCCAGCGCGGGGTAATCACGGGGCACGTGGCACGTGGTGCCCTGTGCGTCGATCCAAGCGTCGCGCTCAGCCGCGCCCTTGGCGTCGTCGAGCGTGTCGGCTTCGGCAACGAAGGTCCCGAGGTCCTTGCCGGAGAAGTCCGGACCGGCGCCGGCCCGCGCGCTCTCGATCTTGCGCACGGTGTAGATGTGTCGCCGGTCGGGGCGGCGCTCTGGGAGGATCGAGCGCAGGATCACGTAGCGGCCGTCATCGCTGCGCCAGATGTCCGAGGTGAAGCCTTCGGTCCACGACAGGTTGTTGGACATGGGTTCCCTTTCACAGTGGTTGCGGTTGGAGCGTCTCGTCGAGATAGAGCGGGTGGTGCGGTCGGCCCGCAGCAGTGAGCTGCAGGTAGTGCGGCGTGATGCCGCGGGCGCGAAGCAGGGCGAGGACCTCGTCCCCGCGGTCGCCGTCAGCGCCCCAGGCGCAGACGACGAGGCTCTTGGGGTCGATGCTGCAGAGGTAGGCGTCGTTCTCCGGGCCGACCGGGTCGTGGTGGCGCTTGAGCGCCTTGCGGTTGGTCGACCGCAGCGCGTAGAGGTTGTAGACGAGGATCCCGCCGAACGACCAAGCGGGCCACTTCTTGGTGACGCGGATGATCGTGGTGATCGTCCGGTCGTCAACCGTCGCGTCGGCGACGGAGGGGTTGAGCATGACCCACACGCACAGGGGGAGGCTCGCGTCCCAGGCGCGGCGCAGCTCGTAGCGGTACGTGCCGCACGGGCTGATCACCGCGTCCTTCTCGACCTCCGGCTGCCCCACGGCGTCGCCGAACAGGGGTTGCTGCGTCACGTCACACCGCCAGCAGCTCGGGCGTCCGGGCGACGACGGTCGGGTCGGGCCGGAACAGGCCCTGTCGGCCGGGAAGGTCGACGACCGTCCTGAACGGGCGCACGTTCTCCCACACCCAGTGCCAGACACCCGGCTCGGCCCAGACGCGGTTGCAGCCGCAGGGCTTGTCGCCGTCGTCCTTGTGGACGTCGACGAGCGTGGCGATGCCGATGTAGCCGGTTGGGACGTCGTCGTCGACGAGGGACAGCCCGCAGGCCTCGGCCGCCTCTGCACCCACCGGGTCCCAGCGCTTGCCGCTGTGCAGGTAGACGTCGCCGCGCCAGCCGACGTGCAGGTTGACCCGGTTCTCCGGATTCTTCGGGATCGTGAGCCGGTCGGTGACCGTGAGCAGACCCCACGGGCGCCACATGCTCAGGGCGTACGGCCCGGTCTTGGTCACCACTGGTCTCCGTCCTCGTCGGCGATCTGCGTGCGGATGCGGTCGATCGTCGTGAAGGGGAGCTGCGTCAGCGGCTGGCCGGTGAGCGGGATGGTCGGCGGGGCGCCGCCGACGAGATAGAGCGGACGGTCTGACACGGGCGCCTCCGGGTTCTCGGCTCGAGTACCTCGACGGCAAGGATATCACGGTCAACCCGAAGTGGAGCGGTCAGGTGCACAGTTCCAGTAGGACCAGTCGGTGGCATGGACCGTCGAGCGGGCAGTAGCACGCGAGGTCCCAACCGGCGAGCTCGCGGCGGGCCAAGTCCTTGACCATCGGCCCGGTGAGGCCGCCGGCCGGGCCGAGCACGTCGGGGTGGTGGCCGTCGAGCCACTCGCGGTACTGCGCGACGGCGGCGGCGCGAGACGCCGGGTCGGACGCGCAGCGAAACGGATTGCCAAACCTGCTCGGCCTGGCGACCGACCTCGTGTGCGGGGGCAGGGCCACACCGCGGCGTTGCTGCACTGCGATCGCGCGCCGGTCAGTCATCGCTGGCCTCCATGACCACGAGGGACAGCCGCGGTCGCTTGGGCACGAGCACCGGCAGGCCGTCGCTTGGCCAGTCGTCCGCGCACAGGCCGTAGATCGGTGGCTCCCAGCCGGGCCGCACGCTGGCGTAGATCTTGGCGAGCCCCTTCGGGGTGAAGTAGCGCGGGAGTCGCCCGCCCTTGTTGGGCAGTGGCGGCGGGGGTTCACCGGCCCGCGCGAGATGCTCGCGGACGGTGTCCGCGTGCTTGGCGTGGCGGCGGCAGTACCAATGCACCTTGACGATCTGCCCGGTGACGGGGCTGCGTTCGCGGACGCTGATCTGTGCGCGGTCGCCACACACCAGCGGGCCAGTTGGGGCGGGGGGCGGTGGCGCTCCGCGCGCGCGGTACGGCCGCACGCGGGGGCCGACGCAGGAGCCAGAGTGGACGGCGCGCGGCGGTTCGTAGCGGGGGGCGTCGTCGGCGAACAGCTGGCTGTGGCGCCAGCGACCCATGCGGTCGCGCCCGAGGAGGAAGCCGACGCGGCGCATGAGGGAGTCGTTCGTGGTGTGGCGAGTGGGGTCACGCAGCTGCGCCCAGGCCATCGCCAAGGCGAGCTCGCGGGTGCCGGGCTCAAGGTCGGGGTCGGTGTAGAGCCGCGCGCAGAGGTCGTCGTACTGCTGCAGGTTGCCGAACTCTTGTCCAGGGGTGTGGGTCATTCATCAGCTCCGGGTTCGATGAGGCCGGCCAGCACGTGGTCGAGCCCTGTGGCGAGGGTGCTGGAGAGCGCGGCATCGCGACGCGCCGCGTTGGCCCGCTCCCAGTACATCCGCGTGGTCTTGGGGTCGGCGTGGCCCGCCCACGCCTGGATCTCGTGCAGCGCGATGCTGGCGTCGAACAAGGCGGTGATCGCGGTCGCGCGGAGCACGTGCGGGGTGACCTTGGTCGGGCGCGCGAGCCCGGCGCGGCGCGCGAGGCGACGCGTCGTGTCGATGATCTGGAAGCGGGTCCTTCCAGTGCCCGTCTTGGGGTCGAGGAGCATCGGCCCCTCACGTCGATCGCCGACGCACGCCAGGAATGAGGCGGCCGTGTCAGCGGCCAGGTCACGCTGAATCCACTTGCTGCCCTTGCGCTTCACCTGGAAGCGGACCGGCGAGCGGTCCCGGTCGACGTTCTCCAGGCGCTGCTCGACGAGCTCGCTTTCGCGGAGCCCGTGGAGGTAGAGGAGATCGAAGATGAGGTGTTCCTCATCGGTTTGGGCTGCCTGGCGTAACGCGACGATGTGGACGAGGTCGAGCACCGGGGTCGCGCCCTCGGGTCGTCCGGTGTTGGATGTTCCGGCCTTGGGAATGTGATCCTCGGTGCTGACCGGACTGGTCACCGGGAAGCCGTTCCGGGCGGCGTAGTTGAAGAGGCTCCTGAGGGCGTACAAGGTCCGCCGCTGCGTGCGGACCGCGCGGTCAGCGTGGCGAGCGTGCAGCGTCCACGCGGTGACGGTCGTCTTGTCGGTGCCCGTCAGGAGCTGGACGGGGTGCTGGCCACGGAACTCGCCAGCCCACTCGGCGAAACGCGCAACGTCGTCGGCGTAGCCCTGCTTCGTGTTGGGAGAGGCACGTCGTTCGCTGGTGAGCCAGTGCAGAACGACACTGAACGTGAGCCGGTCGAGAACGCCTTGGAGACGCAGCAGCCGGGCCCCGCCGATGTCCGTGGTGAGCTGGCGGCGGATGGCGTCATGGATCGGGAGCGCCTGAGGGACAAGCTCGCTCACGGGTGCGCGACCTCCCGCGAGACATGGACATGGGTGAAGCCCTGCGCGCGTAGGCCCTCCGGGGTGAGCCGGTCGACGTCGTGCCACATCGCGATCAGCTTCTCGTCGGGGACGCAGCGGTGTGCGGGTCGCGCCGCGTTGCGCAGGCGGCAGAGCTCCAGCGGCGTGCGCAGGACGTGGGCCAGGGACTCGACGCCGTGCGCACGGGCGATGCCGAGCGGGACGGCGCGATCTGACTGCTTCACGTTGGTGGCGTCCAGCACGACGAGCTCGTCCCGGCGCACCAGGCGGATCATCTGCTCGACGACATCCATCACTGCGGCCGGTGTGGCGTCCTGGTCACCCGAGTGCTGGCCGTAACGGCCGCGCGCGTCGTCGAGGCTCACGACGTGGGCCCCGGCGGCGAGGTACTCCGCGGCGAGCGTCGTCTTCCCGGCGCCTGGCGCGCCGATCAGGACGCATACGCCGCCGCGGGGGATCTGATGAAGCCTCATGAGTGCGTGACCTCCGAGCCGGTGATGTCGACGCCGTAGTGCTGCGCGACGGTGAGCAACACCCCGCAGGGCGCCGTGACGGTGCACTGGTCGAGGAAGGTTCCTTGCCACTCTCCGGCCCAGCTGCCCGCGAGGGTGCTGCAGGCCGCGCAGGCGACGCGGGCGTCGGGCAGCGGGCAGCGCCAGCCGTCCGGGGCGTCGGCGGGCATGTGGTGGCACTCGTCCTCCGCGCAGGCCTCCGGTACGAGCAGCCGCGGCTCGTGCGCCGTGACGTGCGCGAGCAGCTGGACGGTGACCGGGTGGTCGAGATCGAACGCGTCGTCGTCGGCCGTTGCTGCGGTGACGATTGCCTCGCAGATCGTCGCGGCCGGGGCCGGGTCGGCGAGGAGACGGGCGAAGACAGGACGGACGTCAGCGGACGGCGCGAGGGCGTCGAGCTCCTGCTGAATCGTCAGGAGGTCAATGGCGACCAGCCAGCCGCACGCGGCGCAGCGGTTCGTGCGGAGGTAGGGGTTGCCGTGTACGAACGGGCCCCACTTCGTGACCAGTTTGCCGGGCGCGCCGCAGCGGCCGGCGACCGTCCAGTTGCGGTCCCGGGGCTCGACGTCGGCCGCGGCGACCGTGGCGTACACGCGGATGGCCTCGCTGCGCGGCACGGCGTGTCCCTGCTCGTCGTCTCCGAAGGCGATGAGGTACGGGTCATCGGCCGGAAGCGGGGTGTGCTCGTCGATCGGCGACGGGCTGGCCGAAGGGCTGGTGCGCATGGCTTCTCCTGTCAGTCGCATTCCGGGCAGTACGCGCCGAACTCGGCGCCGTCGGGGAGGTGCGGGAAGCGGTGGCGCCGGGGCGTCAGGAGCCCAGCGGTGACCTCAGGCGGGTAGCCGAGGGCGAGCGCGCACACCGTCGCGGGGTACGCCTCGTGGTGAACCGCGGTAGTGAGCAGCGGGACGTCTGCGTGCTCGAGGAGCTCGCCCGCCACCTTCCGCCCGAGCGGGGGAGGAAGCACCCGTGCGTACTCCGTGGCGAGGGCGGAAAGGTCGAACGCCGCGCCGAGGGTGCCGGGCTGCGCGGCGAACGCCCAGCAGCCGTCGAGGTAGAAGTCGACCGCAAGCCCGGCCCGGCGGGCGTGGGTCACCCACGCGTGCATACGTGAGCGCGGGCGAAGTGCGAAGTAACCGGCGGTCTTGTGCCCGGCGAGAATGGCGGTGGCCGTCCATTCCTCCCAGTCGAGGCCCCAGCTGACGCCGCACCACCCGAGCTTGTCGAGGACGAGGTCCTGCGCGAGTACCGGGTTCCAGGGAGAGACAAGCGGACTCGTCCAGTCCATACGCCAACCGCGCCAGCGCCACATCATCCAGCCGTGGTAGGCGACGGCCCAGTCGACATGCCAGTCCAGTGGGGGCGCTCGAAGAGGCCGTGCGCGGGCTGGCCGCGCTCGACCCACGGTCCGGCGCCGTGGCGGGTGGCCGGACGGGCCGGAGCGCGCGGGTCGTCGACCGGTGAGGGCGTCCAGTCGTCGAGGTCGCGCGGATGAGCGAGGCGGCCGTGGAGCCGTCGGACGGGACTGAGCATGGGATGCCTCCTTGCAAGCTGCTCGGACGGCCCGACGCTACCACATAACAGTAAATATGTGGCACCGGGGATTGTGTCATCGCAACGTAACTCCCCCTGTTGTGTTGCGTTAACGCAACGCGTACCGTCGCGAATATGAGTGAGAGTGAAAGCGTGACGGCCCGAGCGCGCCTTGGCGGTCCCGTTCGCCAGTGCGGGTACAGCCGGTGCCGCGCCGTCCTGCCCGAGGGCGGGACCGGGCCGAAGTACCAGTACTGCCCGGACCGCTCGTGGGAGATCGACGGGAGTCAGGTGTCGTGCAAGCAGATCGGCCGCGCCGAGAACCTGGTGCGGGCTGCGCACGGGGGCGCCTCGATCCCTGACGTCGTTGTCGTCGGCCTGGGCGACCGGGTGAGGACGGCGCTGGGACCGGTGGGCGACCTGTACGACGCGCTGCAGTCGGTTGCCGCCGAACTGCAGGGCGACGTGGCCGCTGCCCACCAGGAGCGCGCCGCCGCCGCCGCCGAGGCGGCGGAGGAGCGTGGGAAGCGTGTGGCTGCCGAGGAGCAGCAGGCGCGCGCCGAGGCGTTAATGGCTGAGGCGGTGGAGGAGGCCGCGAGGGCGGTCGACGCTGCCGCGACGGATCGGCAGGTCGCCGAGAAGGCGAAGCTGCGGGCGCGGGTTGCCGAGGACGAGCGCAGCGCAGCGATCGGCGCGCGGGACACGGCGCTGGACCACGCGCGTGACGCGCAGCGGTGGGCCGAGCGCGCGCAGGTGAAGGTCGAGATGCTCACCGAGCAGCTGGCCACCCTGCGGGGCAGCCTGGAAGCGGCAGACGTGGCGCTCGCCGAGGCGCAGCGACGCGAGCAGGAGGAGGTCGAGCGCGGCCGGCAGGCAGCCGCCGAGGCACAGCGCGCATTGAGCGCGGAGCAGCAGCGCGGGCGCGAGGCGGCCGAGGTGGCGGCGCGTGAGCTGGACACCGTGCGCAAGCAGGCGACCGCGGCGGTGAGTGCGGGGACGACGCGGCTGGCCGAGCTCCACCGCACGGTGGGTGGGTTGGAGCACGAGGTTGTCTCGTTGACGCGGCGGCACGCCGAGGCGGAACGCGCGCTGCGGCGGCTGCAGGCCGGCCTCGTCGACGCACTGAGCGAACCCCCGAACGGGTCCGACGGGCCAGACCCGGTACGGGGGCTGGTGCGGGTGCTGCTGCACGGAGAGGGTGACGAGGATGGGTGACGAGCTGTCGCTGTCAGGCCTGCGTCAGGAGCTGCTGGACCGCGGCCACACGCACGCGTCGATCGCGGACGTCGACGACGTCACCGCGGCGCTGGAGATGCTGGGCATGGACGTCACGCAGCCGTGGCACGACGTGCGCCTGCACTTCGCGGCGGAGGCGGAACACACGCGCACGGTCGAGGACGGGATCCGCGGGTCCGATCCGGAGAACGCGCTCGCCAACGCCCGTTGGAACTGGCCGAGCGCGCTCCGGATCGAGCACGTCGGGATGACCCCGTGTCATGACTCCTCGAGGAGGTCGGCCATCCAGGCCGGGAGCTCGGCGATCGGGAGGTCGTCGAGGACCGTGTATCGCCGCCCGTGGACGACCGAGTCCGGGCCGATCAGGTAGCCGCCGCGCTGCCCGCGACCGGGGCCGCGGACGTCGATGCCGGGACCGAGCGGCGACCGGCCACCCGAGCTGCTGAGGATGACGCGACCGGCCGGCACCCGCAGGTACAGGTGCCGGCCGGTCGATGGCGTACGGACGGTCAACGTGCGCGGCCATGGCTGCCCGTGGGCCGCACACAGCGCGGCGAGCGTGTCGGCGCCGTCCACGTCGGTGTTGTGGTGCCCGTCGGCGACGTCCAGGTCGAGACCGACGACGCCTGAGGCCCAACAACCGATACCCACGTTGTCGCCCGGCCGCCACACCCGGCGGACCTGGTCGACGTCGCGCAGAGCGCTGCGCTGCCAGCCGGGGAACGCCGGACGCTTCCCGCCGGGCGGGATCGGGAAGACGGCGAGACCGCGCTTGACGGCCACCAATGGGTCGGGGGCCATGTCAGGCGCACTGGCATTCGGCGTAGGGGTTGAAGGAGGCGTCCGCGCCGCACTCCTCGCAGATGATGTCTTCCTCGGGCTCGCCGTCGTCGAACGCGACGTCGTGGCGCCAGCCGGAGCAGCGACCGTTGTAACAGCCGCAACCGGGGCACTCGGGGCAGACCATGGCGACGGTCCACCCACACTTCTCGCACAGCAACTCGTTGCCCGGGTCGTCGTAGAACGCTTCGGCCTCGTCCCAGGTCCAGTCCTCCACGTGCATGAGCTCACGGATCGCCTGGACGTCCTCGTAGGCCTTCTGGTGCGAGATCCCCATGGCCTTCGCGCGGCGGCGCGCGGCTCGGGTCAGGCCGCGGTGGTTGGCTGGCACGGCTACTCGTTTCCCGGTGAGGTACGGGCCGGGTGCTGACCTCACCGCATGCGAGTGCCAGTGCGAGTGAGAAGAGGAGGCGCTGAGTCGTGGACATCTTCATCCGATCGGTGCTTGTCCAGACCCGGCCCGGAACAAGCTCGGAATGGCGGGCGCTTCCGCCACGCTCGACGATACGTCACGGGGTCGCGGAAGGCTTGCCCGGGTCGAGTGCCGCCGCGGCCCGGATGTTGCGGGCGGCCTCGGTGAGGAAGTGGCGCATGTCGGCGGAGGACCTGGACCACCGGTACTCGACATCGCCGCCTTCGCCCGCGAGGTCCCCGAGACGCTCCAGGGCCGCCTCAGTCGCGTTGTGCGCGCTGAGCATGAGCTGGCGTAGCTCGGCGCCTCGGTCGGGTGCAGTGGTGTCGTGGGTCATGTCGGAACCTTTCGGAGTCGGGTTTATCGCCTGAGGGGGGCGAGCAGGACCTCGCTCGGCGGCTCATCGACGAGGCGGTAGGCGAAGCGCAGGCAGGCCTTGCAGGTGGGAACGCGGTCGCTCTCGGGGCTGACGCGGTCGAAGCTCAGGTGGCGGGCGCGCGAGGGCGTCCAGCACAGCGACTGGTCGGCGGCGCGCTGCAGACGGCCAGCGTCGAGCGCCTCGCGGACAATGATGTGGTCCGCCCCGGAGACGTGGAACTCGTAGTGGTGAGGGCCGCTGTAGTTGTAGAGCACCGTGACCGGGACGGGGAGGGCCGCGCGAACGCGGTCCCACTCCTTCGCTCGGGCCTGGGCGCGCGCCGCGACGGCGAGCTCGCGCTCGCTCGGCTGGTAGCCCTCTTCCCACGGCGCGGGTGGTCGAGGCTCGACCGGTGGCTCGGGCTCGGCCTGCGCCGCGAGGTCGAGCAGCACGAGCTCCGCATTCGTCAGCCGGTGGAGGTTGAACGGCTTGCCGAGGACCGCGCCAGCCCACGCGTGCCGACCGGCGACGAACCGCGTCACGCGCGTGAGCTGGGCGGGGTCGACAAGCGACCCGGCAACGCGACGCGCGCGGACGCGCAGCTCGTCAAGCTGCGCGTCCGAGAGCCGCGTCGCGGGCTGGTCGGTCATCATCCGGCCCGGTCCGCGAGCGCCTCGTTGTAGGCGTGGACCGCATCGGCGAGGTCGTCGCCGCGGTAGAGCTCGCTGCGGTGGTCGGAGGCGATGAAGCACTGAGCGGCGGTGCAGCGCCGGAGTCGTAGCGTGCCTGTCGCGGCGAGGGTGATGTCGTACGCGGGTTCGAGACGGCGGGCGTCAAGGCGTCCCTGCGCGTCCTCGACGGTCAGGGGACCGTGCTGCTCGGCCAGATCCTTCACGGTCCCGCCGAGCAGGCCGGCGTTCGCGAGCGCCGCAACTGCGCGCTCGGCCCCGGACTCGCTGAGCGGGTTGTAACGCCCGTACGACCAGTGGATCGTCGACGTGCGCAGCACGTGGATCGCCTGCTCGCGCAGGTCCTCCTGCTGCTGCTGCGGGGTTGTCGCGCTGGTCTTGTCACTCATCGCTTTCTCCTTCCGGCCGGATCTGGTCATCGCTTAGGCGCGGCGAGGTGGTCGCGGACGATGTCCGCGAGGCGCCAGGTGATCAGCGGCATGTGGGGCGCCGCCCAGTACTCGGCGACCTTGCGCGGGAGGATGTCCTCCACGGTGTTGAGCGGCAGGTCGGCGACGTCGGGGTCACGCGTGCTGTCATGGCACACGAGCTCCAGTTGGGTGCCGTCGGGCCATGTGACGAGGGCGCCGCGGAAGATCGGCTGGCCGTTGCTGAGGGTGGTGACGAGCGACGCCGCCGGCACCCACTCGTAGTCGAAAGGCGAGCACCCCAGGGAGAGGTCGAACACCAGCCAGCTCGTGTCGGACCCGTAGCCGGTGACTCTTGCCTGCGTCGGGTCCTCGTGGCGCTCCTCGATGAGCAACGCGTTGACGTTCATCCGGACGTAGAAGTCGCCGCGCCTGACGAACGCGTCCGAGAGGTTGGTGATCAGGCGTGCCATGTTTTCTCCTCAGGCGTTGCTGTCGTCGTCGACCACGGCGGTCACCGCGGCGGCCAGGGCGTTGAAGACGTGGTGCCAAGACTGGTCGAGATAAGGTGCGCCGCCGCGCTTGAGGTATTCGCCCTTGCGGAAGCGGTTGGCCAGCCAGAACAGCAGCCCGTGGTCGCGGCGGTCGGCCGTGTAGTGGGTGGCCGCTGACACGAGCTCGCCCGCGATGATGCCGCGCGTCGTGAGGCGGAGACCGAAGACGCGGCTCGCCAGGGCGATGCTGACGGCATTGGCGACGGTGTAGGTGGCGACGTGGCGGGCGCAGGCGGAGGCGCCGTCGGGGCCCGTGAGGCCCTTTGTGAGCGCCTGGTGGTCGGTCTGTAGCCAGTAGTCGGACAGGTGGTGGATCGCGTGCCGGACGCCGAGCAAGACGGCGAAGCGGGTCGCACGGTGCATGAGGTCCCCAACCCTTGGAGGTGGCCGAGAGTGCTTCTCGGCGGAATCGCATCTCCATGCTAGCTCCATTGGATGTCTGCTGAGAAGGCACCGTGACGTCCGCCACACGACTGGAGCAACGGCGTCGGCTATTCGAAGATGCCGTGCTTGACGAGGAGGTCGCGGTACTCCGCCGCGACAGCCGGATCTGCCTTGCGCAGGGCCTCCTTGGGAGCGAGCCCCGTCGCGGCGGCTTCGTTCAACGTCGCCTGCAGCGTGCGCTGCCCGACGCGCGTCGGGACGATCGGCTGCTGTACCGCCAGGGCGGCTGCCGCTTCGTCGTGGTCGTACTGGACGAGAAACAGGAACGACCTGCGGCGCTGGCCGGCGCGCCCGAGCGGAAGAACGTCATGCTCGAGCAACTGGGTTCTGTACGCGGCGGTCACGTCCGGGTCGGCGCGGTCGAGCTTCGCGCCGACGAGGCGACGCTGCGCGGCCTTGCGGAGCAGGCGCAGCATCGCGGTCGTCGTGCATGGGTCCGGCACGATCGGGGAGACGATTGCCAGCGCCGCGGCGGCCTGGTCGACGTCGTACCGGATCGCCGCGCGCAGCTCGACGCGCAGTCGGCCGGTGCGCATGCGGGCCTTGAACGGCACGAAGCGCGAACTGGTGGTGGCTGTCTTGCTCACGTCAACCCACTTCCGATCTCCATCAGGATCGCCTCGACGTCGACATGATCGTAAGTGTCGGAGCGGCTGGCGCTGGCGTTGGCGTTGGCGCGCGCCAGCGCGACGGCCGCCGCCTCGGGGGTGCAGCGCAGGCGGGCGCCGATCTGGTCGTACGTCAGGCCGAGTCGCTGCATCTCCAGGAGGGCCAACTGGCGTTCGGCGATGGAAAGGCGGGCGGGCGGGTCACCGTCGACGGCGCGCTGCACGGCCACCTCGTCGACGTCGTAGTCGCCGCGCCAACATGACCGGCAGCACCGCGTGCCGCTCGCGCGAACGATCGTGTCGTGGCCGGCGTGGCGCTCGTCCCACGGCACGGGCGCGGGTTTGTCGGGATCACGGCGCTGGATGAGCTGGAGATTCTCCTGGCGCGCATCCACGCGGCTCGCAATGCGCCAGGCCGCACCCGGGCTGCAGCCGAACCGGTCGCCGATCTCTTGGTAGGTCAGGCCGCGACGGCGCAGCTCGACGACGACGAGCTCGCGCTCGGCGACGGACAACCGCCCTGGCGGGTCCCCGTCGAGGACGCGGCGGACGGCGTCCTTGTCGACGCTAATGTCCCCGCGCCGGCACGTGCGGCAGAACACGATGCCGTTGCTGCGCTCGCCGGTGTCGTGGCCGACGTGGCGATCGAAGAACGCGGCGCGGCGTGCCTGGCGGCGAGCAACCTCGTGGCGACGGCTGTGCTCAGTGGCACATTCAGGGCAGGCCGCGCCAGGCGCCAACCCCTCGCGCGAGTGGTTGCGGACACAGACATCGACACGTTTGCGGCCTCGGAACGCGTTGGGTTTGCGGGGCGTCGCGCCGACCGGCGGCGGCCCGCCCTCGGGACGCCCGTGATACACCCAGCGCGCGTAGCAGGGGATGATCCAGCCGTACCCGCGGTGCTGGCCTTCCGTGCCGCAGCACGCGCACCGGATCGTGCGGCGGCGGTCGCGATCGGCGGACATCTGCAAAACCTCCGTGTTCATGCGGGGACCGGCACCTCGTTGCCGGTGATGGCTTCCGCCACCGCGGCGACCAGGTCGCGGGCGACGTTGGGCGTGACGGCGTTGCCGCACAGCCGCACATTGAGCGCCTTGGTGCGCCCGAGCAGCGCGAACGTGGGCGGGAACGCCATGCCGAGCTTGATCTCGTCGACCATGAGCATGCGGAACAGGCACTCCTCGAGGGAGGGACGCTGTTCGAGCACGGCATCGCCCTCGACGGTCGTCTGCGTGGGGAGCGGCTGGTAGGCGGAGCGCAGCCGGCCGGTGTCGTAGGCGTACAGGTAGTCGGGATTCCAGAGCGCGTTACCCGGGTTGGCGGCCGGGGTCTTCGTGCGCATCAGCATCGCGATGGCGTGGTGGGTCCCTCTGGCGGCAAACGTGTCGAGTGGCTCCATCGGGTGTTTCGCCACGTTGTGGTTGCGCAGGGGGATGACGGCCATGGGGTTGAGCTGGTGGTGCGAGCCGCCGCGGCCGAGGTCGACGGGCCGCGGGTTCGTCTGCAGCCACTTCGCGATGCGGGCGCGGGTACCGGGGACGAGCCGGTCCCCGATCGGGTCGGCCGGGACGGAGAGGTCGAGGGCCGAGATGGCGGGCAGCGTGAAGGGCGCGACGATGGCGTTGCGGCAGCTCACGCGCGGGCAGCGGTAGACGTACTGCGCGCCGTACGAGCCGTACGGGTTCTTCGGGTTCTTGGGCGCGTAGATCGCGCGCACGACCTCGTCGCACGTGGGGCACCAGGCGCGCGGGCGCGTCCAGCGGTCGAAGTCCGGCGCCTTGTACTTGTCCAGCCAGAAGACGATGTAGACGCGGTTGCGCAGCTGCGGGGCGGGGCGACCCAGCTGGTGGGCGAAAGCAGAGTTGAGGGTGAGGACCTTGTGGCGATAGCCGAGGTTGCGCATCCGCGCAATGAGCTTGGGGAGGTGCTTCCACCGAAGAAGTGGGAGCGTGTTCTCGACGATCACCGCGCGGTACCGGTGGTGCTCGGCGAACCGCGGGACATCGTGCATCAGCGCGCGTGAGCGCTCCGCCGTGTCCTCAGGGAGTGGCTCGTCGTCCTCGTCGTCGAAGACGTCAAGGTCGAAAAGGGTCGGGTCGGTGGCCTGGTCGGTGAAGTCCAGGGGCCGCCCGCTGGCCTGCGAGAAGAACGTGCAGCTGGGCGACGCCCACAGGATGTCGGTCGTGGGGTAGCGGCGCGGATCGGCCTCGTGCACGTCCTGGCGGTCGTGGTCGACGTGGGGAAAGTTGTGCTGGTGCGTTTCGAGGGCGACGGCGCTGTGGTTGACGGCCATCACCACGCGAATGCCGGGCACGGACTCCAGGCCCGACGAGCTTCCCCCGGCCCCGCAGAAGAGGTCGGTGACGGTGAGCTCGACGCCGTCCTCCAGCCAGCTGGGTTTGGCGTAGAGGTGCCCGGTGATGGCGCGGAACTCGCGGTCGACCCACGCCTGTTCGGCGGCCTGCCGCTCGACCCTGGCGGCGAGGGAGGCCTCACGGGCGAGCGTGGCCGCCTGGACGCGGCGTTCGAGAACCGCCGCGATCGCGGCCTCGCGTTCGAGCGTTGCGGTCATGCCTGGTCGTCACTTCCCGTGGAGGCAAGCAGGCCGACGAGGCCTAGCGCCGCGAACGTCGGGGGGCGGTCCGTCGAGAGGACGAGGCGGTCGGCCGGCGGCACGTCGTCGAGCGGCTCGAACTCGGCGAGCGTGGTCAGCGCGACCTCCGGGGTGGCGTCGGACTCCGTGCCGGGCTTCATCGCGCGACCGCGGGCCCGCTCCGCGATAGTGGCGGCCGGAGCGACGCACTCGACGAACAGCGGCCGAACGAGGCCCCCGCACGCGGCACGGAACGCGTCGCGGTGTGTCCGGCGGCGGAACGTGCCGTCAACGACAGCGGTCCCCGCGGCGACCGCGCGGCGGCCGAGCTCTGCGTACGTGTGGAGGCTCGCGGCCTCGGTGTACGCGCTGCACGGTGCTGGGTCGAGCGGACCGACGCCAGCGAGCTGCTTGCGGACGCGGTCGGTGCTGAGGCGCGGCCGGCCCGACGTGAGCGCGATCTTCTCGGCACGGCGCGTCTTGCCGGTGGCTGATGCCCCGCAGATGACGAGCACGGCCGCGGGCAACGTCGACCAGGCGACCGCGTGGAGCCGACGCTCCGCCTCGCGGTCGATGAGGTCGCGCACGCGTGCGCAGGAGCGCAGGACCCTGGTGGCTCGGGCGCTTTGGCCGGCGACGCCTCGACGAAGCGTCCGCTCGACTGCCGCGCGGCAGCTCTCCAGCTCGTCGAGCGTCAGGCCGGGGACGGTGCGTCGCGTCAGGCGCCTGGCACCGCTCACGTCGCGGAGGGCGCTGCTCTTGTCAGACACGAGCGCCCTCCGATGTCCAGATCACTTTTTCTTGCTCGGGATCTTGAGCGACTTTTTCGTCATGGTGCCCGCAGCTACAGCCGAGACCGTGCGCGATGTCGAGGCGAGCGCATCGCTCCATGACCGCGACGTGGCACGGCCAGACCGTCTCGCACTCGACGCACTGGCGGCGGTCGTAGCCGAGTTCGTTGACCGTGTCGGGTCGGTGGATGGTGCTACTGGGAAGGGACATCGGAGCCCCCTAGGCGCTCGGGGAAGCCGTAGCGATCGGACACCTCGTTGAACTTCTCCTTGACCGCCGCGGCGAGGTTGAGGCCGTAGTGCTCGGCGACGAGGTCGGCGTAGATGACGACGTCCGCCAGCTCCTTGCCGAGTGCCTCGAGCAGCTCGGCTGGTGGCGGTCCCGGCTGCTGGATGCCAGTCTCCTGGCGGCGCAGCTTCTTGACGATGTTCGCCGCTTCTCCGGCCTCGCCGCACATGGCATTCGACCAGTCGGCTCCGCTCCACGGCTCGGCCCCCTCGTGCCAGCGTTGGGCGCGCGTGACGTTCGCGGCACGCAGGTCCGCAAGGTCGAGGCGTTCGGTGCTCGGGCTCGCTGAACGCACCATGCAAACGCTCGCTTTCGTGATGACCGCGGTGCCCCTGATCTCTTCGACCCACGAGCTGTCGTCGTCAGCGTGGACGTACGCGCAGCGAGGGCAGATCATCCGGTCGTCCATCCCCCAGTTGCGTTCGGGCCAGTCCTCAGCCGGGTCCTGGAAGTCGTCGTGCGTCATGCGGCGGTTGCGCTCGTTCCACCACGCGTTCGTCCACGCCTCGCCGCTCGACGTCGCCTCGCACGCCCCGCACGTGAAGCAGGCCACGGCCATGTGCTCGTCGGCCGGGTACTCGCTCGCAGCACCGGGGACGTGAGCTTTCGGGTCGAGACGCGTGGCCTCACCGCTCATGGTCGGCCTCCCCGCACTGCTCGCGTGCGTGCGGTTCCGTGATGCGCAGCGCGGCGCGCAGCTCACGGAGTGCGTTCTGCAGGTGCGTACGGCAGTCCTGCGCGTCGGCGAAGGTGAAGTCGAAGCGGTCGGATCCCGGCCTGGCGTCGTAGCTCTCGAACTGGCTCAGGGCGTCGTGAGCGACCCTCGCAGCGCGGGCGACACCAGCGTTCGTGTCAGCAAGCGAGTCGACACGCCAGCCGACGTAGCACACGGCCCCCTGGACGTCGTCGTCGGCCAGCGGCACGAGGTTGTCGCCCTGGCGCTGCCAGTAGCCCGGCCAGCCGATGGCGTCGAGGGACAGAACGGTGTCCTCGGGCAGCACATCGACGCGCGTCCAGTCCACGCCGACCGGCGACACGGCAGCGATGGGGATCGGCGCCCGCGTGCGGTCGTGGTCGCGCGTGAGGGTGGGGAGGTTTCCGAGGTCGCGCGCAAGCGTGACGATGCAGAGCGGCTCGTGCTTGTCGCTGGCGATCACGCTGTTCCGCGAGCAGCCGCAGGGCAGCGCGCCGGTGGCGGACTCAGGGCTGGTGGGTGGCATCGGTTGCCTCCGTGCTGGGGTCCGGGTGCGTCGGCACCCAATGGGCGGTTTCGGGGTCTTGCTGGTAGGTGATCCCGTTGACGGTGTAGCTCGTGAGCATGCGAAACGGGTCCGTCGCGCCGCAGCGCGGGCACCCCGGGACGTCGAGCCAGGCGTCTTCCTGCAGCCAGCCCGCAACGAGGTCTGGGTCCTCGTGCGTGACGTCGAGCGGAAAGTGCGCGGTGATCTTGGCGCGGACGGTGTAGGTCGCGACCACGTCGGAGTAGACGGGCGGGGCCTCCTGGTGTGCTGACAAAACCCGGTCTCCCTACTACGCTGCGATACAACATCCAATGGAGATGCTACCTCCATCGGATTTCGGATTACAAGCACCGGGAGTGCGCGTTGTTCAAGCACCATGGGACACCGATCACGCCGCTGGAGGAGCTGTACGCCTTGCGTGGCGAGTGCTTCTGCGTGAGCTACAGCGATCCGCGCAACGTGGAGATCTGTCACCAGATCGGGCAGGCGGTGATGCTGGACAACGGCGCCTACTCCGCCTGGACGCTCGGGCGGACCGTCGACTGGGATGCCTTTGTCGCGTGGGCCCGGCCGTGGCTGGACTACTCCACCACCTGGGCGGTAATGCCGGACGTGATCGCCGGGAGCCAGGGTGACAACAAGGAGCTGCAGACCTGGCTGGCCGAGACGTACCCCGACGTCTGGCGACGGTCCGCGCCGGTCTGGCACATGCACGAGGACATCACCTACCTCGCGCAGCTGTGCCACCAGCACGAGCGGGTCTGCATCGGTTCCAGCGGGCCGTACGCGGACCCGACCAGCAAGGCCTGGCACGACCGCATGGACCTCGCGATGACGTCGGTCTGCCGCAACGGCCTACCGCCGGCCAAGCTGCACATGCTGCGGGCGATGGCGCAGGTCTCCGGCGGCCCATGGCCGATCTACTCGGCGGACAGCACGAACGTGGCGCGCAACCACCACCGCAGTGGGGACGCGCGCCGCCTGGCGAAGCGCCTGGACGCAGTCCAGCCGGCAGGCCCCTGGAGGCCCACCGGCTGGCAGCTGGATCTGTTCGGGTAGGTCATGCGTAAGTGGCTGTTCTGGTTGATCCAAGGACCGTCGGGCTTGCCGTCGTCGAGGGGTCGCCGGCCGCCGCATGGGCAGTGCTCGACACGCCCCGCCTCGTCGGTCTTGGTCCTGCCGCCGGACGACTCCGCCGAGCAGTGCCGCGCCCGGTGTCGTTCGGTTGGGCGCTCGTCGGCGGGCCATTCGGGTGGGAGGCCAGCCCGCAGCGCGGGGGCCCAGGCAATGCAGGACGTAATCCGGGTTCTTCGCTCGCCGTCCCGCGCTCTGGTCGGGCGTGAGGAGGACGGGCTGATGCGTGGGGGTCACGCCCGCCGAATCTACGCCTGGGGTCGACAGCGACGGGGCGGACCTGGTCGACAACCGTCCTCCGGTTGAGCGTCGATAACCGGCCGTTCATGCGGTGTGGACGCGTGACGCGGCGGACCTGGGCGTTTGGGTCAGGTTCACCTGAATGCGAGTTGACAGTCAATAAGTCGCACACCTAGCGTCGATGACATCAGGATTGCCGTGCGAAAGAGGTGGACCATGATCGAGGCCGTGCCCCATCAGCCAACGCCACCCGGGGAACCATCGGTACGTGCTGCGGCTGGGGAACCGCGCGCAGCGCACCCGCACGACGATCGGGCTGACGGCCCGCCAGTACCCCAAGCCAGCGCTGTCGCTCGACCTCGCGGCGGTGGCGTCATGAGCTGGGTCGTGACGGTCGACGCGGTGTCGCCGAAGCTCGACGGCGGCTGGTGCACCTTGTACTGGCACGTCGGTACGGCCTGGACCACCGACGGGGAACTGGCGACGCGATTCCCGACGAGGGCCGCCGCGGAGGCCGCGCTGGCCGACGAGATCGCTCGCGGGCGCGGGTGGGCTTGCGGCATCGAGCGGGCCCACGTACGGCCCGTTCTCGACGAGCAGTTGGGCCTGTTCGACGAAGCACAGGAAGGGATGCACCAGTGATCACCAACGAGTCGCGGGCGTACGACGAGGCGGCGCTGAAGCGTCGCGCCGAGCGCGCCGAGCAGGCCGTCGCCGACTTGAGCGAGCAGCACACCGCCCTGGCGGGCGAGGTGGTCGCCGCTTACCGCGCGAGGGTCGAGGACCTGGGGTGGGACGTTTTCGAGGCGGCCCGCCGCACGGTCGCTGAGTTCGGTGGCCGGAGTCTGCGCCGGCCCGAGGTCGAGCAGCACGCGCCGATCACGCACGCCGACCTCGACGCCGCCGATGGGCAGGTCAAGCCGTTGCTCGTGCGGGTCGTGGCCGCCGAGCGGGCGCGCGAGGAGCTCGTCAAGCGCCCGGAGGTCACGGTGCACGACGTCATCGGGTTGTTCGAGGAGTACCAACGCCGCCACAACTACGAGCCCGACCACGCCGCCAGCGCGGCGGTGACCGAGGTGTCCGAAGGTTGCGCCGCGTATGTCGAGACGTTCCTCGGCGAGCTGGAGCTCCGCGAGGGCAGCCGGTGACCATAGGTGCGCGCGTCGACGAGGGAATCCCGCCGCTGGTCACCGCGACCACTGCGGCGGGCCGCCTCGGCTGCTCCGTGACGTGGCTCGGCCGGCTGGTGCAGCAGGGCCGCCTGCCTGGCGTGAAGGTGGGGCGGCAGGTCGTGCTGCCCGAGACCGTCGTGGCGGCGCTTGCCGAGCAGCGCCGCCGCGGCGTCGAGGGCTGGGACGCGCCGGAGACCCGGCTGCCCGCGCTGGTCTCGCCGAGCAAGGCCGCCCCTCTGCTCGACTTCGCGCAGGGCAACTCCGTGGTGGCGCTCTACCAGGACGGCAAGCTTCCGGGCCGGAAGGTGGGCAATGACATCGTCCTGCGCCGCGACGTGGTGACCGCGTTGGCGGCCCTGCGCCGGGCAGGTATCGAGCGCTATCCCGGCGCGTAGCCGGACTGGACGAAACAGCGGGAAAGATACCGGGAGACATGCCAGCGGCGATCTCCCGATGGACCGAAGGAGGCCGCGGCGTGACCCCTGACCTGACCACGTACGACGCGATGTTTGTCAACGTCTCCGGCAAGGACGGACGCGCCGCCCTCGCCGTGATCAGCGAGGAGGCCGCGCGGCGCGGCGTGGCGGATCGTGTCTGGACCGTCCATGCCGACCTCGGGTTGATCGAATGGCCTGGTGTCACCGTGAACGGCACCTACTGGCCGAGCAACCGCGAGCTCGTGGCGGCAGAGTCGGCGGCGTACGGCGTCCCACCGGAGCGCCACATCGTCACCTGGCGCACCGTCACGGAGGACGGGGGTCCCCGGCCGCAGAGCCTGCTCGAGTACATCGCGCGCCGCCGGATGTTCCCGGACCCGGCCCGGCGCTACTGCACCAGCGACGTGAAGGTGTCGAAGATCGAGGTGTCGATGACCCCGATCCTGCGAGAGCTGAAGCGCGCGCTGCGCCGGCCGGTCCGGGTGCTCGAGGTGACCGGGATGCGCGCCGAGGAGAGCGCGTCGCGCGCCGATCTGCCCGTGTTGAGCGTCGGCGCGTGCAACAGCTCGAAGGTCGTCGACCGGTACTTGCCGGTGCACAGCATGTCGACTGCTGACGTTCGGGCGCTGAACGATGCGAGCGGCGTGCCGCATCACTGGGCGTACGACTCCGCACCGGGTGCCAACGACTGGGAGGGCATGTCGCGGCTCTCGTGCAGCCTGTGCATCATGTCGAACCTTCGCGACCTGGTGCTTGCGATCCGGCGTCGGCCGCGTCTGGCGAGGCTTTACGCGCGGGTCGAGGAACGACTTGGCCACCGCTTCCGGGCCAATGCGTCGATCGCGTCGCTGATCGTGCGCGCCGACGAGCCGGGCTGGCCGGACCCGGGCGTCGTGCTCGACGAGCAGACGCCCGAGTTCGACCAGCTGGAGGCCGACGTCCTGTCGGCGCTGGATCGAGAGATCCCGCTGCGCGGCGGGACGGGCTTCACCACGCAGGCGTGCGCGCAGGCCTGCACCGGTTGCTGACGGTGCGCTCCGCCCCGGTCAGCATGTCGGGAACGCGTCGTCCGGGAGGGCGGGCGTGAGGGCCTCACCGATCTGGGCAAGCGCCGCGGTGACCGCTAGCTGGGCCGCGCCGTCGACGTCGGCCAGGGCGACCGTGTCGGACCGCCACTCGACGAGGCCGTCGGGCGACACCGCGACGGTGATGTCCGCGGCCGTGCCAATCGGCAAGACGGTGGTTAGCTGCGCGCGGTCAACGGAGACCTCGGTGTCGCAGGTGAGCACGCGGCGTTCGTTCTCATCCGCGCCGAGCTCGTCGAGCGGCTGGAGCTCGGCGACGCGCTTGTGTATGTCGTGCACCGCGTTGCCGAGCCGCTGGACGGCGTCGGTGAGGTGATCGACGCAGGATCGGGGGTCGTCCGCGGCGACGGCGTCGAGCACGCGCTTGATCGCCGTCGTAGCCTGGTCCATCGCTTCGGCCTCGGGCGCGGTGCCGTCGAGCACGAGGATCGGTAGCAGCGTCTTGTGGAGCCCGCCAGCGAGCAGCTGGATCGCGGGCAGGGCCTTCAGCAAAGCGTCGCGCGACGCCGAGGCCGGCGCGTCTGCAGTCGGGTTGGCTTGCGTGTCCATCGGGGTCCCTCCGTCAGGGTCAGTACATGAAGCGGGACAGCGGGTCGCCGCCCGTGATGATGCGGTTGAGCCGGTCGGCGAGCCGGTGGTAGGCGAGCTCTTGGGACGCCGTGAGCCTGACGTCGGCCCCGCCCGCGGACGCCAGGCGCTCGACGATGCGCACAGTGTCATCGTCGTCGGGCAGCGCGAAGAGGGCGAGCAGCCGCGTTAGCGGGAGCAGGGTGTCGTCCGGCGAATCGAGCGGTCGCCCACCGTCCCAGGAGGCGCGGAAGCCTCCAGGGCTGAACTCGTCGAGGATCTTCGCCAGGTTGGCGAGACGGTCGCGGGCGGCGGGGTCTTCCTCGGCGGCACGCTCGGCTGGAGACAGCGCGACCGTGGCGACGGTCAGCGCCTCGGCGAGCGTGTCGAGGTCGGCCCGGTTGACGATCACGGCCCGAAAGGCCACATGCTCGTCGCGGCCATCCGGGCCGAAGATGCGCGGCCCGGGTGGCTGATCCGCATCCCTGAACGACCCGACCGCTTGCTCGAGCACGTGGGCGACGCGGCAAAGGGCCTGTAGGGCTACGGAGTCGGCCAGCGGCGCCGGGACGACCCAAGGCTCAGCGTCCGGCGCGGTGTCCTGCGTGTACGCCTCGACGTGCTCCAGGACGTCGAGCGCGCGGCGGACGAGCTCGACGAGGTCCTCGTTGTCGGGCACGAGCCGCGGACGGCGTTGCTCGAAGGTTTCCGCGGCACCGGCGAAGCGCGTCCACGCGGACTGCCGGGTGATGCCGAGTACGTCGCCGATGTTCTGCCAGCTGGCGCCGGCCATGCGCTCGGCGATCACCGCGAGGGTGAGCACGTGCTCGGCATGCCCGGCCAGGGTCGCAGCGGTCGCGACGAGGGCTCCCGGCTCCCGGCGCGTGGCGTCGTGACCGGCGACGAGGACGCGGCAGGAAGCGCTGAGCTTCGCGGCCTGGACGCTGAGGACGAGCCGGGCGCGGTGGGCGTCCTCTGCGAGAAGCGTGCCGCTGTCGGTGTCGGGTGGAGTCATGACTGTCAGCGTAGACCTGACACTTTCGGGCTCTCGGGTGAGGGTCTCGGGCGGGGGTGTTTCCCGTTTCCTTCTTGGGTAGGCAGCGGGAAACACCTGGTCAGAGGGGGTGCGCGAGTCCGAAGCTCGAAGCATGGACACCACAACCTCGACCGCGACGCCGGTCCTCTTGCAGTCCTTCGGCTACCTCCACGGCGCGGCGCCGGAAGCGGACGTCACGCTCGACGTCCGGCGATGGCTCCACGACCCCGCCGCGGCGAGGAGCATCCTCGACCTGGACGGCCGGGACACCCGTGTGCAGCGGGTGGTGTGCCGCACCCCGGGTGCCCTTCCCCTGATCGAGCACATCGGCGACGTCGTCGCCGACTTCCCCCTCGAGCGGCAGTGCGTCATCGCCGTGGGGTGTGCCGGTGGCCGCAACCGCAGCGTGGCGCTCGTGCAGCTCGCGGCGGCCCAGCTGCTGCTGTACGGGTACGACGTCCTCGTCGAGCACCGCGACGTCCAGCGCCCGCGCGTCCTGCGCAGCGACACCGCGAGCTCGCGGTGAGCGCCGCGGCGGGCCGCAGTCCGCACCACGCGCCGGCCGAGCCCCGGCGGACGCAACCGGAGCGGCTGTACTACGAGGCTCCGACGTACTACAACCCGCAGCCAGCCGACGCGCCCGCGGTTTTCCTCGGCGGGGGGATCACGGGGTGCCCGCGTTGGCACGACCGCGCGATCGAGCTGCTTATGAGTGCCCCCGACCCAGTGGTGATCCTGAACCCAAACAGGGCCAACTTTCCGATCCACGACGAGCACGCCTCGATGCAGCAGGTGACCTGGGAGCACCATCACCTGCACCTGCCTGGGGTCACCACGCTGATGTGGTTTCCGGCGTGCGACCCGGCGATCACCGTGCAGCCGATCGCGATGCTTGAGCTGGGGGGCGCCCTGGAAGGGCGGCGGCGGCTCGTGGTCGGGGCCGACGACGGGTATCCGCGCCGTGCGGACGTCCGGATGCAGTGCCAGGTGTACCGGCCCGGTCTGGTCGTGTACTCGACCCTTGAGGACGTCGTGCAGATCGTGCTGGACAGCGTGGCGGCACAGCGTCGCGGGGCATAGCCCAGGGTCCGGACAAGCCGCAGGCGGCCGTCGCCACCAGGGCGACGGCCGGCTGTTTGTCACGACGCTTCGGGCCCTCAGGGACGAGAGTTGCCGAGCTGGTCGAGTGCGTACCGGGTCACCGCGGCGCGATCCCACTGCGGGCGACCATCGACCCATTGGGGCTGGGGGGCGCGGCCATCACGGACGGCGTCGCGCCACTCCTCGAGGTGGATCCGTACTCCGAGGTGGCGCAGCAAGGCCATGGTCCGGTCCCGAGACAGCAGCTCGTCAGCCGCGAGGGCAGCGTCTGCACTTGGCGCGCGCCAGTCCTGGGACCCCCAGGGGCGGATCGGGACGTTGCCGGCGGGGACGTTCTCGGCCTGTCGTTCGATCCACGAGTGCACGTCGATTCCGTCGTCGCACGACCAGGTCGACCAACCTCGCCAGGTCTGGTAGTCGGGTTGGTCGAGCGCAGCCGGGGAGTACTGGGGCCACTCCTCGCGCGGCACGAGATCCCGGAGCGGCTGGCGGGACTCCAGGAGGACCGCGGCAGTGCCGCTGACCGGTTGGGCGGCCATGACCTCGGCCAGGGCACGAGCGATCGGGGTGAGCAGGCCCAGGCCGACGCGCGCGTCGATGTCGAGGGAGATCGTGACGAACGGGCCGATCGGGTTGGTCCGCGGGCGGCCTGGACGCGGCGGGGAGCTGGCGGCCTCGGCCTCGACGGCGGCGCGGTCGTAACGGTTCTCGCCGTGCCCGGCATCGGCGCCGACGGGATCGACGCCGCGGCGGCGGAGCTTGCGCCGGGCCGCAGCCGCCGGATCGGGGGAGTCGGCCAGCCCGAGGGCGAGCGCTTCGGCCGAAGTGAGGCGCACCGTGCGCAGCGCGTCCCACATCAGGTGGTAGTAGCGATCGAGGTCGCGCTTGACCACTTTGGCCGGGTTGCCGTTCGTGCGGTGGGCAACGCCGGGCAGGTCGTCGGTCGTGAGGGCCAACGGTTCAGTCACGGTCACGCCCCCTGGGACGGCGGCCGCGGGGACGACTGTGCCGCGGCCGCGACTGGCGCCGCGGCGTCGCCGGCGGCCTCGACTTGCGCCTGGACCCAGTTCGCGGCCGCCTTGACGCTCCTGAACCGCACGTCGCCACTGACGACGGTGTACGTGAGGTAGGGACGGGGGGTGTAGCGGGGCGTGATGATCTCCGGGAGGGCAGCGCCCTTCCAGCTCACACCACCGCGCTGCCCCTCATGGCGCCCGATGCTGCCGACGACATGCTCGGGCTCGAGGCGGTCGACACGCTCCGGTGCGCACAGGTACTCGTCCGGCTCGGTGCCGTCGTACAGCAACGGCGGGCCGGCGTAGAGCCAGAGTGCGCCGACCTTGCGCGGTGGGGTCCCGTACCCGGTGGCCGCCGTCGTCGTCGGCGCGAGTTCGTAGCTCTCGCCGCGGAAGCGACGGACGAGGTCGCACGAGCGGCAGACGAGGCGGACCGTCAGGCACTCGTACTCGTTGCCGTGCTCGCAGCCCTCGTTGGGACAGGAGTGGTCGCACCCTTCGTTGCGGGGGCGCCAGGCGCTGTAGTCGGGCCGGGAGTCGACCTCCCAGGCCGGCCGCTTGCAGTCGGGCCGGTGGGCCGGCTGAGACCAGCCGAAGTACGCGTTAGCCGCGGTGGGCACTGTCTACTCCTCACTCGGGAAGGGCGTCGGGGCGGACCAGGCCGACCCGCTCGAGGGCGTCGTCGGGGTCCGCGCCGGAGTCGCGCAGCAGCCACCACCGCTGGATGGCGTCCTCGACCGCGGCGCGGTGCCAGGGGCCCCACTGGACGAGTCTCGCGGTGAACGCCACCGCGTCGACGTCGTGTCGAGCGCCCGGGGCAGGTGCGTTGAGCGCGTCGAGGATCGCGGCGAGCAGCCCGTCGCGGCGGTCGTACGCGGTGCAGCACAGAAGCGCTTCGTCACGCGTCAGCTGGATGCTCCGCAGGGCCGCGGCCAGGAGCTCGTAGAAGAGGGTGAGGTCCCGCTTGGCGACCGCGGATCGATCGTGGCTGTTGTCGGTGCGCTCCGCCAGGCGCACGGCGAGGTCGCCGGCGCCGAGGCGGAACTGGACCCGGTTCGGCGTGGCCGGGGGAGGCTGCGACATGGCGGTTCCTTCGGGAGCGTGGGTCAGGCCGGCTTGCCGCACGCGGCGCAGATGACGTCGTCCATGCCCCAGTCCCACACGTAGCCGGGCGGTGTCATCGGGTCGTCGGCCGTGAGCTGCGCCGCATCGATCCGCGCGGCGTAGAACGGCTGGGTGGCCAGCCGCGCCATCTTCTCGGCGCCGCCGAACTTGGCCTCCACGAACGCCTGGGCGGAGTCGTACGCGCCGCCACCGATCAGCTGCCAGACCGCGGGCAACGGCACGGGGAAGCAGTGGTCATGCCAGGCGACCGGCCACGAGGGGTGCGCAACGGGGGCGCAGTCGTGCCAGCCGACCAGCCGGGCGCGGTGTGCGTCGCGGATCCAGTACGTCATCGGGCCTCCCGTCACCACCGACCCCGGGATCCGGGCCAGGTGGTGACGAGCGTACGACAGATGTCGCCACCCGTCACCACGTGTCACCCGGTCGGCCGAAGGTCCTGCGCCGGGTTCCCCACAACTTCTCGCAGCAGACTAGACGGACGACGGCGCGCCCCCCACGCTCGCCTCGTGCTCACGCTCCGTTCAATCCGCGTCGTCTGTGGCGACGACGGGCACGCCGGGACCGACGCTCGACGGGTCAGCAACTACCTGCTCGACCGCTCCGCGTCGCCGCAGGCGTTCGCGCTGGACGGCGGCGACCAGCGCAGCAACTCGATGTGGCTGGGCGCCGGGGACACCCTGAGCAAGCTCGGCCTCGAGCGCGGTGCAGACGTCACGACGCGGCAGATGGAGGCGGCGCTGGAGGGGCGTCACGCGATCACGAACGACCGGGTCCGGTTCGGTCGCTGGGTGAAGGACGAGGGCTACGTCCTCCGCAGCCTCGAGGCGACGTGGTCGGTCCCGAAGTCGGTCTCGGTCCTTCGCAGCCAGGCTCGTGGACGCCAGCTGGAAGACCTCGATCGCGCCGTGGTGGTCTCGTCGGACCGGGCGCTGCAGTACCTCCTGAAGATGAACGAGGTCGTGCGCTACCGCGTTGGTGAGGAGCGCATGGCGGAGGTGGCCCGGGGGTTTGCGGCGTCGGCGACGCTGCACGTCGTCTCACGTCCGGCGGCGGGGGAGGTCGTCCCATCACCGCAGGTGCATGTGCATACGGCGATCGTGGGCGTCGAGGGTGCCGACGGCCGTGTGCGATCACCCGACCAGTTCACCCTGTTCAGGAACGGCGTGCCGCTGGAAGGCGGCGCCGTATTCCGCGCGATGCTCGCGCACGAGCTCGTCAAGCTCGGCTACGAGATCCAGCCGGGCACCGGCACGAAGCGTCGGTACTTCGAGATCGCCGGCGTTCCCGAAGGGCTGCGCGATCGGATGTCTGCGCGGACGCACGAGATCCTCGCCTCTCGGCAGGACATCGAGGAGGCGCGCCAGCAACCGATGAGCTCCCGTGAGGCGGCGCGACTGGCGTTGCTCACCCGGCGGCACAAGATCGATGTCGACCCCGCAGTCGCGAAAGCGGTCTGGGCGGCGCATGCCGCAGAGTTCGGATTCTCCGCCGAGAAGGTCGCCGCGCTGATCGGCAGTCCGGGCTACGGCAAGGACGTGGAGACACGGTGGCAGGAGGCACGCGAGGCCGTCGAGGAGTACATGCGCGAGCGCGGTCCGACGGTGACCGCGACCGGCGCGCGGACGATCGCCTACGAGGTCGCCCAAGGACGAATGAGCGTGGAAGACGCCCACGCGCTCGTGCAGGAGCTCCAGATCGAGGGTGCCTTGCTCACGCTGGCGGCTCGCGAGGGCGAGACGCGGGTGACGACTCCGGGCATCCGCGAACTCGAGCAGCAGGTGATGACCGTGGCGCGGGACGCCGCAGCGCGCGGGGACAGTCCGCTGTCGCCCGAGGCACGGGCCATCGGCTTGGCGACGGCGAACGCCGCGCTCGGTCCAGGCAAGTCGCTGGCGTGGGAGCAGGAGCAGGCCTTTGAGATGCTCACGAGCGGCGCGGGCTGGAGTGTGCTGACCGGCCGCGCCGGCACGGGAAAGAACCCGACGCTGCACGCGGTCGCGGCGGCGTACCAGGCCGACGGCTGGCAGGTGATCGCGTGTGCCACCGACAACACCAACGCCACGCAGCTTGCGCAGGACCTCGCCGGGGATGGCTCGGCGATCGATGCGTACTCGATCACGCGCGTGCTGGTCCGGACCGAAAGGGGCCTGCTGACCGTTGACGACCGCACGCTGATCTTGATCGACGAAGCGGGCAAGGTCGGGACCGAGCAGTGGTCGCAGATCGCCAAGCTCGTCGACCAGTACGGCGCGCGCGTGGCTGCCGTGGGGCATGCCGGGCAGCACGACGCGATTCGCTTGCCGGGTCTGTTCGCGCAGATGGCTGACGAGCGGTCCGGGATCCCGGTGCGTCGCCTCGTCGAGATCCGCCGCCACCGCGATCCCAACGATCCGAGCAAGCTTCACCCGTGGTTGCCGGAGTACCAGGTCGCGGTCGACGAGGCCCGCGGCGAGGACGCCGTCAGCATCCTGCGGCGCGAGAACGCGATCACGCTGTATGACACGCGCCAGGACGCGATGGAGGCGATGGTCGCCGAATGGGACCAGTGGCGTCGCCCGTATCCCGTCGAGCAGTGCGTGATGCTGGTGCATGGCTCAAACGCCGACGTCGACGCCGTCAACGTCTTGGCCCAGCAGCGCCGCTACGAGGCCGGCGAGCTCTCCCGACACAGCGTCGAGGCCGTTGACCGCAGCTACCGGTTGCGCGTCGGCGACTCGGTGATGCTGCGCAACAGCGCTTACGTGTTGGGGCCGCAGGAGGGCGGGCCGCGGCGCGTTGAGAACGGACAGGTCGCGACGATCCAGGCGATCGACGTCCAGCGCGACGTCGTGACCGTGCGTTTGATCGGCCGCGGCAAGGGCGCCGGCGACAGCGTCGACATCGACATGGGCCGCTTGCGCCGCGAGCACGCCGACGAGCTGTTTCGCCTGGCCGCCGGCGGCAAGCCGGCACCGTCGCTGCCGCCATCGCTGCGCCTCTTCTACGGCTGCCACACGTTCCCAGAGCAGGGCGCCACCGAGGCCGGCACCGCCGAGCTCGGACATCCCGTTCAGGGCAAGGAGAGCAGCTACGTCGCCGCGTCACGCGCCAAGTACCGCCACAGCGTCCATGTTGCTCGTGAGGACCTCCTGATCGACGAGGAGCTCGACACGCCGGGCATCGTCACGGAGATCCCCGACGAGGAGTTCTTCGGCCGCTACGCCGACAAGCTCCAGCGCTCGCAGCGCAAGCAGGCGAGCATCGCCTACCCACTGGATGGCGGGACACCGATTGCCGGGACGATGCCGCGGTTCGCCTCCACCCCGCAGTTCCCAACGCGCGGCCGGGGCTTGGCGGGCGATCCGCTGGAGCCCTACGCCCGGCTGCTCGGAGAAGACCTGGCCGAGCGCCTCGACCGACTAGCGGACGCTAAGGAACGACACCTGCCGACCGACCTCGCAGCGTTGCTCGCCACGCGTGACCGCGCGGCGCTCGCGCTCAAGAGCCTTGACGGCGCGGCGGCCCTCGAGATCCAGCGCCTGGAGGCCCAACGCCGCGGACTGCGG
>NZ_DASUVO010000144.1:0-2824 GCF_036378875.1 Actinophytocola sp. | reverse complement strand
CACCTCCTACCTCGCGCGCCGCTGAGTTGGCGCGGGCGCACCAGCCGCTCCGCGCTCTCGTGACCAGGTTGAATGGAGCTCCGTCACGTCGGGACGCTGGCGCCGCCGCACAGGCGGCGATAAGACGCAGCTCCGACGGTCCCGAATGAGGATCCCCGTGTGGGACGGCCCGGGCAACCGCGTCAATGGCGTCGCACATCATGAGCGTGGCGGTCGAGCGAGCGATGGTGGCGGGTGAGGAGGTTCAAGGCGCCGACCGCCTCCGCGTTGTTTGGGACGCTCGCCGCCGGTCAGGGCCACAGCGCCCGCTCGAAAGGCGTTTTCGAGCGGGTTCTCGGCGTGCGTGTGATCGCGGGTAGTCGGGGCGAGGAGGGCGACCGTGCATCCGTCGCAGGTGCGGGCGATCTCCGCCCGCCCGCATCTGGGCATCGGTGGGGCCGTCCACCACATGGCGGGGAACGTCCGATGCGTCGAGGCGCTGGCGAGGAATCGCGTCGCGGTCGGACGGATCTCGACCTCGCCATAGGTGGCGGCGGTGGGCGCTCGGCCCGGGCGATCGCGGCATCCAGCTCGGGTATGTCGATCACGCAGGTGCCGTCGAGCTGCCCGTTCGTGTCGGGAAAGGGTCGTCCTGCATGAGCAGGTCACCGGTCTTGCGATTGATCGCCGCTGCGGCCGAGCGGGGCAGCACCTCGGTGGAGAGGAGCTCGCCGGCGTCGCGGGAGGTGGTCGGCGTCCAGATGGTGTCAGGCAGCGACAGCTCCCCGCAGCTCAGCCGCCCCCGGACCGTGGAGCTCGCCGATCCGGACCGTGCGTCCGGTGAGCAGGAGGAACAGGTCGGTTATGGATCCGGTGATTTCTGGGCCGCTGCCGGTCGACCAGGTGTAGTCGGTGGCGGTGAGCCGGAATCCGGCGAGCGGCAAGGACCGAAAGACCTTCGCCTTGCCGCGCCCGTGGTAGGACAACACGCGATTCGCTGCCTCGGCCACCTCGAGGGCAGGTATGTCGACGTGGCGGCCGAGTGGGATGCACATATCGAGGGTGTGGCCGATGGCGTCGATGAGCGACTCGCGGCAGGTCAGGCCCGGGAACAGACGGTGCACCCCGACCAACTGGGCAAGCCGGTCGGTCAGCTGGTCGGTGTCGTAGCGTCGAGCCAGTTCGATCGAGCCTTCCCGGATCACGTGGTTGTTTCCGCCCGGATGCCGGATAGCGAGCCCCACCAGCTGCGGCAACCCAAGGAGCGGCATCGTCAAGTGCGCCGCCACGTCGCGAACCGTCCATCGATCGCACAACGAGGGCGTGTCCCACTCGGATTGGCTCAGGCCGCTCACCAGCACCACGATCGCGTGACGGCGTCGGTCCACAGCCGACCAAACCTCGGTGTCGTCCACGGCGTGTCCTTCCGCGGTAGCCGGATCTAGTACGATAACGATACTACAACTAGTCCTGCATTCGTACTACCCGGAAGGCCATCCTTGGACCGCCAGATCCCGTCCAGCCTGCTCATGTTCATCAGTTACCGCGCTGCCGAGGACCGGATCTTCGCAGCGGTCGCCGAGGCTGGGTACGGCGACGTCACGCGCGCTCAGGCTCGACTGCTCGCCGGCATTGACCCCGGCGGCACTCGGCTGGTGGTCCTCGCTCAGCGGGCACGGATCGCCAAGCAGACCGCCCTGAGCCTGGTGAACGCCCTGGAGTCGGCCGGCTACGCGGAACGGGTGCCGGACCCCACCGACGGCCGCGCGCGGTTGATCCGGCTGACCGCACGTGGACAGAGCGGGTTGCCGCACGCCAGGGCGGAGGAAGCACGGATCGAGACCGAGTGGGAGGCGCAGCTAGGTCCTCGAAGAATGCGGGCGCTGCGGAAGGCCCTGTGGGAGCTCGCGCTGCTGGCCGACCCCGAGCTCCAACCGCCCACCGACCCCTAGCGATCCGGCGGGCGCGGACCGCCGAAGCGCTGCAGGCGCCGTCGCCGTCGCAGCCCTTGAGCCCCTCAACTGTTTACGCGGAACTCGCGGCGCAATGACGAGCCGCACGGTGGTTGGAAATCGGAGCCAGACATGGCAGCGCCGTAGTGCATGACGGAAGGTCTGTCGTGGCGGTGTTTGGTTGTCTGCGCCGGAGCGTCAGGTCAGAGGGTCCCGTAAGCCGAACCGTTACCGGGGATGACTGGCCAAGCGGGGGGCTGGGGCGCCGGCGTCCCGCTGGGGTGTCGGTTTCGGGACAGCCGGCGCCGTCGTCAGCCGGCGCCGTGCTGACGTCTCTGCGAGGTTGGCCTTAGCCGCCATGCGTTGCCGTTCGATGGCGCGGTACACCGTGGAGCGTCCTACGCCGAAGAGCTCGGCGACCTCCAGCGTGCTGTACTCGCCGCTGTGCACCAACGAGACCAGGTGCGCTTCCTGCTTCGGGTTGAGCTTGGGCTGCTTGCCGCGGAGCCGGCCCTTGGCCTTGGCGACCTTCATGCCCTCGACGGTGCGAAGCCTGATGAGGTCGGACTCGAACTCGGCGACCATCGCGAGGACGTTGAACAGCAGCCGCCCGACCGCGTCGGTCGGGTCATAGACCGAGCCGCCCAGGCTCAGGCTGATCTGCCGGGCGGTGAGCTCGTCGGCGATCGCGCGGGGACCGGGCCAGACGGTCGAGTTTCGTCACCACCAGCGTGTCACCCGCGCGGCAGGCGGCCAGAGCCTCCCGCAAGCCGGGCCGGTCGCGGTTGGTGCCGGTCAGGCCGTGGTCGACGTAGGTCCGCTCGGCCTCGACCCCGAGGGCGAGGAGACCGTCGCGTTGCGCGGTGAGATCCTGCTGATCGGTGGAGCATCGG
>NZ_DASUVO010000143.1:0-17344 GCF_036378875.1 Actinophytocola sp. | reverse complement strand
AAAGACGCGATGGGGACGTTCAACGACATGAACGCGTCTTTCAGGACACCGGCCGCGGCGTGAACAAGCCCATTCGTGCGCGGCCAGCGCGACGTGAGCGGTGTAGTGAAGGACGCCTTCCTCGCGCTGGCGGTGGTGAAGGACGCCTTCCCCGCACGGCTGCCGGCCGATGTCGCGACCGCCGGTGACGTCAGGCGAGTCCACCGGACCACACCCCGAGCCACCAAGACCATCGGCGGATCTGGGTTCAACGACATGAACGCGTCGTTCAGGACATCGCCCGTGGCATGACCAGGCGCTGCTCGCAGTCCTCAGCGGCCTACAGAGCTGACCGCGCGCCCACTCAGGTGCGTTGGCGGGGCGGTGAACCCGCAGTGCAGGCAGTCCCCCGCTGCCGGTGCCTCGCTGACCGGCTCCGGCACGGGGGCCAGCACGTCGTTGCGGATCCCCAGCGCCAACAGCCCGCCCATCACGCACAGCCCAGCACATATCCACATCGCCGCCTGCCACCCGGCCGTCAACGCGACCGGGTCGGTGTAGGACTCGCCGGAGAGCCCCGCCGCCGCCGGCAGTACCGCCACCGCGAGCAGGCTGCCCGTCCGGGCGATCGCGTTGTTCACCCCGGACGCGACACCGGCGTGCCGGTCCTCGGCCGACGCGAGCACGGTGGCGGTCACCGGCGCGACCACCGCCGTGAGCCCGAACCCGAACACGACAACCGCCGGCAGCACCGTGAGCAGGTACGACGCGCCTGGTGTCACCCTCGTGAGCATCACCATGCCGACCGCGATCAGGATCGGTCCCGCCACCAGCAGCGGACGCGGCCCGAACCGCTGTGCCAACTTCCCGGACCGCGCGGACAGCACCAGCATGAGCACCGGGATCGGCAGGCTCGCCAGCCCGGCAAGCGTCGGCGTGTAGTTGAGCGAGACCTGCAGCTGCATGACGAACAACATCATCAAGCCGCTGAGGGCTGCGTAGACCACGAACGTCAGCAGGTTCGCGATCATGAAGGTTCGGTTCGCGAAGATGTCCGGCGGCACCAGCGGGTTCCGCTGCCGTCGCTGCGACACCACGAACGCCGTCATCGCCACCACGCCGAGCACCACGACGCTGACCACGAGCGGGTCACCAACACCGCGGCCGGGCGCCTCCACGAGCGCGGCGGTGAGACCGGCGAGCCCGAGCGCGCCCAGGACGGACCCCCAGACGTCCAGGTGCCCGTCCATGGTGTTGTCGCACGACTCCGGCACGTACTTGCGGGTGAGCCAGAGCACGGCCAGCCCGACCGGCACGTTGATCAGGAACGCGAGCCGCCACGACCAGGCCTGCACCAACAGCCCGCCGAGCAGCGGCCCGATGGCGCCCGCGAGGCCGGACAGACCCGACCACGCGCCGATCGCGCGTGCCCGGTCCTCACGGACGAACGCCGACTGGATGATCGCGAGCGAGCCGGGCGTGAGCAGCGCGCCGCCGATGCCCTGCAGCGCGCGGGCGGCGACCAGCATCTCCGTGTTCGGCGCCACCCCGCACAACACGGACGAGACGCCGAACCACACGACGCCGATCTGGAAGAGCTTCCTCCGGCCGTAGCGGTCACCGAGCGATCCGGCGACCATGACCAGCGCGGCCAGCGTCAGCAGGTAGCTGTCGAGAATCCACTGCAGTCCGGAGACCGACGCGTCGAACTCCTCGCCGATCCTCGGCAGCGCGATGTTGACCACGGTGCCGTCGAGGAACACCATGCCCGAGCCGAGGATGGTGGCGGCCAGCACACCGCGAGCGGTGGCCGTCCCCCACCTGACATTCGTCACGCCACCACCTCGCCTGCTCCGTGGCCCCGGAACGCTCCGCAGGCTCCGCTCCTCCGGCGCCCTGCGCCGGCTCGGCGGTGCCGTGATTGTCGATGGTTCGCTCCGCAAGCTCCGCTCACGACGGTCGATTCAGCTCGGCGACGAACTTGTACCGGTCACCGCGGTAGACCGAGCGGACCCACTCCACCGGGCGGTCGCTGGTGTCGAACGAGTGCCGGGACAGCAACAGCATCGGCATGCCGACGTCCGCGCCGAGCAGCTCGGCCTCGTGCGGGCCGGCGAGCGCTGTCTCTATCGTCTCCTCCGCGTGCCCCATCTCGATGTCGAACCGGTCCCGCAGCACCTGGTACAGCGAGCCGGTCGGCGACAGGTACTTGCGCAACCCGCGGAACCGGCCGAGCGGCAGGTTCGTGGTCTCGATGGCCATCGGCTCACCATCGGCCAGGCGCAACCGTTGCATCCGGAGCACTTTCGCGCCGGCTCGGATGCCGAGCAAAGTGGTCAGCTCGCCTTCCGCCGGGATCTCGACGATGTCGATGAGCTTGGAGGACGGCTCACGACCCTGCGCCCGCATGTCCTCTGTGTACGAAGACAGCTGCAACCGCTGCGCCACCTTGGGTTCCGCGGCGAACGTGCCCTTGCCCTGTACGCGGAGTAGCCGGCCTTCTACTGTGAGGTCAGCAAGAGCCTGCCGCACGGTCGTCCGTGAGACGTCGAACTCGGCCGCCAGTGAACGTTCAGTAGGGATCGGCGAGCCCGGCGGCAGGGCGGCGAGCAGATCCAACAGGTGCCGTTTGAGGCCCCAGTACTTGGGTTCGCGCATGGCGCGACTGCCGGCGTCGGGCTCCTGTGCGGCCGACGTATCGAGCATGACTCCTCCTCCAACGACTTCCCTGGTACAGCATGCCTTCCCGTGGCCGCCAGCGCGATCACCCCCTGGCGTTTTGGGAACCCGTGGCGAGACCACACGATACAGCGATACCATCATTGGTCTAGACCTAATGTGGAATCAAGGCAGCAGGAGGCGTGGTATGGCCGGAGAACGGATGGCCTCGGAGGTCGCCGAGCAGCCGGCGGTGTTCGACTCGCTGGTGGCGAGGGCAGGCGACTTCGCGGAGGTCGCCTCACTGATCGCCGCTCGCAAACCCCGTTTCGCCCTGTTGGCGGCACGAGGTTCCAGCGACCACGCCGCGCTGTACGCCAAGTACCTGATCGAGGTTTTTCTCCAACTACCTGCCGGCCTGGTGTCGCCGTCCACCACGACGCTGTACGGCGCCCGCCCGGACTTCACGGACGTGCTGTACCTGTCGGTCAGCCAGAGCGGCGGTTCCCCGGACCTGGTCGCGGCGACCGAGGCGGCACGCGCCCAGGGCGCACTGACCGTGGCGGTGACCAACACGCCGACCTCCCCGCTGTCCGACGCCGCGGAGCTGTCGGTCGACATCGGAGCGGGCACCGAACTGGCGGTGGCAGCCACGAAGACCTACTCGGCGACGCTGCTGTCGCTGTACCTGCTGGTCGACGCGATCCGCGGCGGCGAGGGCGCGGCGGTGGCTGGCATCGGCGAGCTGGCCTCCGCCGCGCTGGCCGCCCCCATCGACGAGGCGATCGAACGGTTCCGCGGCATCGAGCGGGTCGTGACCACGGGCCGCGGCTACTCGTCGGCCACCGCGGCCGAAGCGGCGCTGAAGCTCGCCGAGACGAGCTACCTGTCGGCCCGCGCGTACAGCGGCGCGGACCTGCTGCACGGCCCGGTCGCCGCGATCGACGAGAGCACCGGCGTGGTGGCGGTGACGAGCAAGGGCCACGGCGGCGCGGCCATGCGGGACGTGGTGAGCACGGTCCACGAGCGCGGCGCGACCGTGCTGGCGGTGGGTTCCTCGGCGAGCGAGATCCCCGCGGACCTGCGGATCGACCTACCGGAGACGCAGGAGGAGGTCGCCCCGATCCTGGAGATCCTGCCGCTGCAACGACTTGCGTTGGCACTGTCCCTCGCGCGCGGCGGCGACCCGGACAACCCACGCGGGCTGAACAAGGTCACCCGCACCCTCTGACTTCCACAACCCTGTAGCAGGAAGGCGGACTTCGGGCAACAGTGCATCTGTATCACCCCGAACTACCCAACCCAGAAGACTACGCAGGCTACAGGCTCGGTGACGGGGCGTGGCCTAGACTTTCGGTGTGCGAAGGACATCGTTCGCCCGCTGGCCGTGTTCCATCGCAAGAACAATGGACCTGCTGGGGGATCAGTGGACGCTGCTGGTGCTGCGTGAGGCGTTCAACGGGGTGCGCCGGTTCGACCAGTTACAGGCCGAGCTGGGCATCGCGCGGAACACGCTCACCGAGAGGCTGGACCGGTTGACCGGTGCCGGCCTGCTCGACCGCGTCCGCTACCAGGACCGACCCGCCCGGTACGAGTACCCGCTGACCGAGATGGGACGGGACTTCTTCCCCGTGATGGCGGCCATCATTCGGTGGGGTGACGAGTGGCTGGCTGACGAGACCGGCCCGCCGCGACTGCTGCGGCACCTCGACTGCGGCAAGACGACGACCGCGGCGGTGAGCTGCGTGCACTGCGGCGGGCCCATGACCGCCGACCATGTCGTCATGGAACCCGGGCCGGGGACGGTGCCGTGAACGTCGCGGTCGGGGTTGACATCGGTGGCACGTCCTGCCGGGCGATGGCGGTGTCGCCGAACGGAACCGTGGTGGGACGCGGCGCGGCAGGGGGCGGCAACCCGAACTCGCACCCGACCGAGGTGGCGGCGGCACGAGTGGCCGCGGCCATCGCGGACGCCGTGCCGGACGGCACCACGGTCGTGGCGTGCCTGCTGGGCATGGCGGGCGCGAGCAAGCTGACGGATCCCGCGGTCGTCGAGGTGTTCCACGCCGCGCTACGCGGCGTGGGCGTCACGTGCCAGATGGACGTGGTGTCGGACGCCGAGGTGGCGTTCGCGTCGGCCACGGCGGCGCCGGACGGCACGGTGATCATCGGCGGCACAGGGTCGGTGGCCGTGCGGATCCTCGACCACCGGATGGCGTCACAGCACGGCGGGTGGGGCTGGCTCCTGGGCGACGAGGGGTCGGCGTACTGGATCGGCCGGCAGGCGGTGCGGTCCACGCTGCGGCTCCTGGAAGGCACCGACGAGGCCGGGCCGCTGGCGGTGGCCGTGCTGACGGAGGTGCTGGGGTCCGCCGAGCCGACCGACACGGGGTGGCGCAAGCGAGCCTTCAGCCAGCTCATCACGGCGGCGAACGCGGAGCCGCCGGTCCGCCTTGCCCGCTACGCGTCGCTGGTGAGCACGCACGTCGGTGATCCCATGGCGGATGCGATCGTGCACGACGCGGCGGCCATGCTGGCCACGCACGCCCAGACGGCCCGCGTACCCGGTGAGACCACGCCGATCGTGCTGGCCGGGAGCGTCATCGGGCCGGACAGCCCGGTGGGCCTGGCGTTGCGAAAAGAGCTGTCGCACGAGACGGAGGTCCTGTTCGCCCCAGACGGCGCGCTGGGCGCGGCCTGGCTCGCGGCACTGACCGTGTGGGGGCCGAACGCGCCCCGGCCCTCAGTCGACGCGCGGGTGCCGTAGACCCGGGTGGCCCTCCGGCAGGGACTCGCGCAGCACCACCGCGCTCGCCGCCAGCGTGGCCGCCACCAGCGGCCAGCTCAACGCCACGCGTGCCACACCGAGTGCGACCACCCAACCGGACCACCACAGCAGCCCGAACACCACCACCCGCACGGTGTACTGGCCCAGCACCCACACCCAGCTGGCGTTGCCATACGCACGTACCAGATCCGGGTCGCGGCGCCATTTCGTCTTCTGTCCCAGCACGACGCCGGCCACCACGCCGAGCAGCGGCCACCGGATGAGAATGCTCAGCGCCCAGGCGAGCGCGCTCGCCACGTTCGACAGGAGCTGTATCAGGAAGAAGTCCTCGGCGCGGCCGGTGCGGATCGCGACGAACGCCGCCAGCGACACCGCCGCGACACTCGCCACCGACGCGGTGACCCGGCGACCGCGCGCGAGACGCCACACGCCGACGCCGACACCAGCGGTGATAGCCGCCGCGGCGGCCCACCCGATCGAACGACCGGTGACGAGCCACGCGACGACGAACACCGCGGGCGGGACACTCGCGTCCAGCGCACCGCGCCGGCCACCCAGCAACTCCCCGAGCGGCAGGTCACGCGCCTCCGTCGTCACGGTCCCAGCCTAGCTTAGGCAGCCCTAACCCGATTACGTCCTCATGAGACAGTCAGCGCGCGGCACATCACGCTCCGCAGCAACCTAACGACGCCGCAAACCAACGGTGGCGTAAGTCGGGAATTAAGCGGCATTCTGAGGAGTCAGGAGGTACAACTGGAGGGCGCGCGCACTAGGGAGGGGTGGTCGCCGTGCGGAGGTTGACCAGTTGGGTTGCCGTTGGGGACAGCTTTACCGAAGGTTTGAGCGACGAGGCTCCGGATGGCACATACGTCGGTTGGGCGGACCGGCTGGCCGGCCTCCTCGCCACCCGAGATCCTGATTTCCGATACGCGAATCTGGCCGTTCGCGGCAAACTCCTTCGCGAAATCATCGAAGAGCAGGTGCCCGTCGCCGTGCAGGCGAAGCCCGACCTGGTGACGATCTGCGCAGGCGGAAACGACCTGATCGTCCCGGGCAGCGACGTCGACACCCTGGCCGAGGTGTACGAACAGGCCGTACTCGAGCTGCGGTCGACCGGCTGCGAGGTCGTCATGTTCACCGGGCCGGACCCGCGCAACCAGCCCGTGGTGCGGCGTGTGCGCGGCAAGGTCGCCATCTACAACGGACATCTCCGCGCGATCGCCGACCGGCACGGCGCGCTGATGGTGGACCTGTGGGCCATGAAGCCACTCGTGGACGGGCGCGCGTGGAGCGACGACCGGCTGCACTTCTCGGCGGAAGGACACCGCCGGATCGCGTTGCGCACCGCGGAGGTGCTCGGCGTGCCGGACGCCGAGGACTGGCGCGAGCCGTTCCCACCCGCCGCGGAGATGCCGTGGCTGCGCTCGCGTCAGGCCGACCTGGCGTGGACGAGAACTCACCTGTTGCCGTGGGTACGCAGGCAACTACGCGGTGAGTCCATGGGGGACGGTGTACTTCCGAAGCGCCCGGAACTGAGCCCGATGCCGGGTTCTCCCAACGGAAACGGCCGCGCGGCGCACGTCTGAGCCCGCACAACGAACACCGGCCGGCGCGGATCCCCCATCCGTGCCGGCCGGTTCGCTTGGGCAGCACACCCCCACGTTGGTAGTGCCGCCCGTGGTGAGTGCTCGGTATCAGGCTCCGGGACGTCGAGCACCCGGGCGCAGCCTGCCACTTGATCACCCGAATTGGCTAACTGTTCGCTAAACGCTGTGTTCTCCAACTCGGGCAGGGCCGCCTCTCGCCTCCGGCGAGCGGCTGTGTCTAGACCACCAGACGGACCAGGCGGCTCAGTGCCGCTGGACCCAACGCACGTGTTCCCTCGGAGAACTCGGCCGCGAGCCGTGCCAGGAGCACGATCTCCTCGTCGTCGCCGCCGGACTCGACGACCGCGAGCAGGTTCACCCACTCCTGCTCGATCCACTCGGCGGCGCCCTCCGCCGAGTCCATCGCCGGCCCGGCGAACCCGTCGGCCTGCGACGCCTTGCCGTACCGCAGGACGTCCCAGGCGATCTGGGCGCCGGCGAGGTAGTACCGCAGCATCCGCCGCGCGGCCGCCGCTCTGTCCACTTCGGACAATTCGACCTCGGCGAGTGCCAGCGCGTGCAACCGGACGAGATCGTGCATCACGAAGACGTCCCGGCTTGTCTCGGTCACCACGAACGAGTTGGCGAGCGCACGCAGTCGCCGCCGCGCGGTCTCGACGGGGTCGCCGGCGAGGTTGCCGCACAGCGCGGCGACCGGATGCGGGGTGATCCGCGGACCGGGGAAGAGCCCGAGGTAGCGCACGGCCTCGGCGAGCTCGGGCCGCAGGCTGCGGTAGGTGACGTCGAGGGCGGCCCGCACGCTCGTGTCGGCGTCGGCGAGATCGAGCGCGCCGAGACGGGACCGCTCGTCGGTCAGCTCCGTCACCAGGTCCGCGACCGTCCACTGTGGATTGCTGGCGAGTCGGGCTGCGGCGATCCGCAACGCGAGCGGCAGGTGACCGCACAGCCGGGCGAGCTTGCGGCGCTGCTCCCGGTCGGTCGGGTGTTCCGGCGAGCCGGCCATGTGCTCGATCAGCCGTTCGGCCGCGTCGGCCGCGAGGGTGCCGAGCGACAGCATCCGTGCACCGGTCCGCGCGACGAGCCCGTCCAGCCGGACCCTGGAGGTCACCAGCACGAACGACGACGAGCCCGCCGGCAGCAGCGGCTGGACCTGCTCGGTGTCCCGCGTGTCGTCGAGCACCACCAGCACGCGCCGGTCGGCGAGGATCGACCGGAACAGCGCGGCCCTGTCGTCCAGCTCGATGGGCACGTCCTCGAGCGCGACGCCGAGCGCGAGCAGGAACTGGGTGAGCACGTCGGCCGCGCTGACCGGGGCGTGCTGTGGGTCGAAGCCACGCATGCTGGCGAACAGCTGACCGTCCGGGAACGCGGCGGCCGCCCGGTGCGCCCACAGCACGGCAAGCGCTGTCTTGCCAACCCCGGCGGGCCCGGCCAGCACCCCGATCGCCGCGGTCTCGCTGGGCGGCAACAGCTTCGTCAGCCAGGCCAGCTCGTCCTCGCGGCCGGCGAACCCGGACGGCGCCCTCGGCAGCTGAGCCGGCACGAGCACGCCGACCCTGGGCGTGACGACCGGATCCGGGGTCGGTTCGAGCAGCGCCGTGTCGTCCCGCAAGACCCTGGCGTGCAGCTCGCGCAGCTGTGGGCCGGGGTCCATGCCGAGCTCCTCGGCCGCCCGGTGGGCGAACCGCTGGTACGCCTCGAGCGCGGTCGCCCGCCGGTTCGCCCGGTACAGCGCGAGCATCAGCTGCGCGACGAGCCGCTCCCGGAACGGCTGCGCGTCGATCAGCTGGGTCAGCTCGCCGATGATCTCCTGGTGGCGACCCAGCTCCAGCTGCGCGTCGAACCGGGCCTCGAGGATCGCGAGCCGGAGCTCGGTCAGCTCGGGTGCCGAAACCCGTCCACCGAGGTCGGCGAGCGCGGGACCCCGCCACAGCCCGTGCGCCCCGTCGAGCAGCTCCGCGCGGCGGGCCGCAGGCGCGCCACGGGCCTGGGCGAGCAGCGACCGGGCGACCGTGACGTCGATCAGCGCCTCGTCGACCACCAGCCGGTAACCCGGTGGCGTGGTGGCGATGAACGCGCCGGCGCCGGCCTCCGCGAGGCGCTGCCGCAGCCGTGACACGTAGCCCTGGATCATCGTCCGAGCACTGGCCGGCGGCTCGTGCGCCCAGAGGACGTCGACGATCCGGTCGAGCGGCACGACCTGGTTCGGCTCCAGCAGCAGCATCGCGAGCACACTGCGGACGCCGGTGCCGCCGAGCGGCACGGTCCGGTCGCCGACGACCATCTGAACTGGTCCGAGCAAGCAGAAACGCGCCGCGGCTGGTTGCTCCGCTCCCATCGGCCGACCACCCCCCAGTCAACCCCGCCAGGTCAGCGCACCTGCACAAGGTAAAGGGTGAGCACACGTTACGCGATGTCACCCGGTAGTGGGTCGCCCGGATGGCGTAGTGGGGTGTTTATGCCTCTCTCAGCAGCGGGTAGACCCCGTTCTCGTCGTGCACCTCCCGGCCCGTCACGGGCGGGTTGAACACGCAGACGGTTCGCATATCGGTCTTCGGGCGCAGCTGGTGGTGGTCGTGCTCGTTCAGCAGGTACAGGCTGCCCGGCCGCAGCAGGTGCGTCTCACCCGTGCCTTTGTCGACCAGCTCACCCTCGCCCTCCACCACGAAGACGGCCTCGATGTGGTTTGCGTACCAGAAGTCGTTGACCGTGCCCGCGTAGAGCGTGGTCTCGTGCACCGAGAACCCGACGCCCTCCTTCGCGAGCACGATCCGTTTGCTCCGCCAGTTCGGGGTCTTGATGTCGCGTTCGGTGTCGTCGAGTTCGTGGACGTTTCTGACGATCACGACCGCACCTCGCCCTCTCCTCGCAGGCTCCGAGCGGCCGGGTGACGGTCGTGGCGCCCACGGTTCGCTTCGCAAGCTCCGCTCACGCGGCACACACCGCCCGCACCGAGTCGCTCAGGATCTCCAGTCCCTTCGCCAGCTCCTCGTCGGTGACCGTGAGCGGCGGCATGACCTTGACGACCTCGCCGTCCGGGCCGGACGTCTCCATCAGGAGGCCCCGCTCGAACGCGGCCCGGCAGATCTTGCCGGCCACGTCACCGGAGTCGAGCGCGAGCCCACGGGCAAGCCCTCGGCCCTTGACCCGCATCGGCGTGCCGGGGTGCTCCTCGGCCAGCGCGGTCATGGTCCGGCCGACCTGCTCACCCTTCGCGAGGGTGCTCTTCTCCAGCTTGTCGTCCTGCCAGTACGTCCGTATCGCCTCGGTGGCCGCGATGAAGGCGGGGTTGATGCCACGGAACGTGCCGTTGTGCTCACCCGGCTCCCACACGTCGAGCTCCGGCTTGAGGAGCGTCAGCGCGAGCGGCAGTCCGAACGCGCCGATCGACTTGGACAGACACACGATGTCCGGCTCGATGCCCGCGGACTCGAAGCTGAAGAACGGCCCGGTGCGCCCGCAGCCCATCTGCACGTCGTCGACGATGAGCAGCATGTCGTGGCGTTTGCAGAGGTCGGCCAGGCCACGCAGCCACTCGTCGCGGGCCACGTTGATGCCACCCTCGCCCTGCACGGTCTCGACGATCACGGCGGCCGGCTCGTTGAGCCCGGAGCCGGAGTCGCCCAGCAGCCGCTCGAACCACAGGAAGTCCGGCACCTGGCCGTCGAGGTAGTTGTCGAACGGCATCGGGGTCGCGTGCACCAGCGGGATGCCGGCGCCGCCACGCTTCATCGAGTTGCCGGTGACCGACAGCGCACCGAGCGTCATGCCGTGGAAGGCGTTGGTGAAGTTGACGACCGACTCGCGGCCGGTGACCTTGCGTGCGAGCTTGAGCGCGGCCTCGACCGCGTTCGCGCCGGCAGGGCCGGGGAACATGACCTTGTAGCCGAGCTCCCTCGGCTTCATGACGATCTCGGTGAAGGCCTCGAGGAACTCCCGCTTGGCCACCGTCTGCATGTCCAGCGCGTGCGTCACCCCGTCACGCTGGAGGTAGTCGAGCACCGCCTGCTTGAGGACCGGGTTGTTGTGCCCGTAGTTGAGCGCCCCCGCGCCGGCGAAGAAATCCAGGTATGCGTTGCCGTCCTCGTCGTACAGCCACGCGCCGATGCCCCGGTCGAACACGACCGGCCACCCACGACTGTAGCTGCGCACCTCGGATTCGACGGTTTCGAATACGTTCACTGCGCTCCTTATTTAGGTTTATGCCGCCCGCCGGAAGGGCCCGATCCGGTAAAGCACCTCGGTTTCGTGGTCATCCGGGAAGTGTTCGGCGGCGAACTCGCCGGCCACGCTCATCTGCGCGTCCCACCGGCCGGCGAGTGATCGGAACAGGGCGTTCGAGGCGTCGTTGTCTGGTGTGATGGTGGTCTCGACGTGCCGGACACCGGGTCTGCACACCAGGGCGTCCAGCAGCGCGGCGGCGGTTCCTCTGCCGCGCTGACCGGCCGCGACGGCGATCTGCCATACCACGACGGTGTCCGGCGCGGTGGGTCTGCGGTAGCCGATGACGAAGCCCACCACGTCATCGCCAACCCGCGCCACCGCTGAGGTGTCCGCGAAATCGTGACACCACAACAGATACGCATAGGATGAGTTCAGGTCGAGCTTTCCGGAATCACGTGCGATTCGCCATATGGCCGCACCATCCTGTGTAGACGGACGATCGATCACTCGTTCCGACATGCCACTGGAACGTAACAGAGTATTTTCACGAGTTCATTTCGGACAGTCGGCCGCATTGTGTGTCACCAGCGAAATCAGAAAACAGCGTGTGACGAGATCCACTGAAATGTTGCGATCAAGGTGATAAATCTGATATATAGCGGCGAGTGAGTACCCGGATCTTCCTGGTCGACGATCACGAGATCGTCCGCCGCGGCGTGGCCGACCTCTTCGAGGACGAGCCAGATCTGGAGATCGTCGGTGAGGCCGCCACGGTGTCCGAGGCCCTCGCCCGCATCCCGTCACTGGCGGTCGACGTCGCGGTGCTCGACGTGCGGATGCCCGACGGCAACGGTGTCGAGCTGTGCCGGGACCTCCGGTCGCAGCTGCCCGAGCTGCGCTGCCTGATCCTCACCTCGTACTCCGACGACGAGGCCCTGCTCAACGCGATCATGGCGGGCGCCTCAGGCTTCGTGCTGAAGCAGGTGCTCGGCAACGACCTGATCACCGCGGTACGCAGAGTGGGCGCCGGTGAGTCCCTGCTGGACGCGAAGACCACAGAGGCGCTGATGAAGCGCATCCGCCAGGGCAAGGACGACGACGGCCCGCTCGCCGGACTCACCGACCAGGAACGTGCCGTGTTCGAACTGGTCGGCGAGGGCCTGACGAACCGCCAGATCGCGGCGCGGCTGTTCCTCGCGGAGAAGACGGTGAAGAACTACGTGTCCCACCTTCTCGCGAAGCTGGGCATGCAGCGCCGCACTCAGGCGGCCGTCCTGGCGGCGGAGCTGAAGTCACGCAAACCGGATCACTGACCCGCGATCATCTCGATCACCGTCGCCGCCGAGATGATCGCGACGAGCGTCAGCCCGAAGTACAGCACCGCCAGCAGCACGGCGCCGAAGCCCCGTATGACCCGGTCGTCGATCGGTAGCTTGATCAGGCCCAACCGGTGTCCCGCACCGGCCGCCACGCGTGGTTCCGCGCACTCCGGATCCGTGATCGACTCGAAGACCGCGTCGTCCACCTCGGCATCGTCGACGATCAGCCGCACCCCGTTCGTGTCGAGCAGCACCAGTGTGTCCACGCTTTGCGGGTTGCCCGGAAACCACATCCGACCGACCTTCGCCAGACGGCGAAGGTCAACGGTGCGCCGCCCGCTGACGGTCCAGGCGGTGAGGTCGGTGCCGGTGAGTACGGGCCGGAACGCCCACGGCAGGAACGGGACGAACTGCGCGATCACCCAGCCGAAGATGATCAGAGTTATCGCGAGTCCTGACGAGGCCCCCAGCACGCCCGCAGTCGTGGTCATCGCGGCGACGACCAGCAGGACAAACCAGAACAAGAGCCGCGCGCCGCGGCGGGCCACGGTCGGGGGAACGGGTTCCAGGGTCTGAGTCATGACGCTCCCCCATCGACGATCTCGATGAGGTGATCGTCGATCATGGTGGTGGCGTTATGGCTTCGGCAGTGGGGCACGCCACGTCAGGCGCGTGCCGCCCTCGGGGCCGGGCACCACCACGGCCATCCCGCCGCACCTGGCCGCACGGCGCTCCACACCGAGCAGGCCGCTGCGGGCGACCCCCGACGGCATGCCGACGCCGTCATCGACGACGTCGATGATCAGGTCCGCCGCCGCCTCCACCGTCACCACGATCTCGCCGGCGTGCGAGTGGCGGATGGCGTTGCTCACGGCCTCACGCAGCACCGCCGTCGCGTGTGTCGCGAGGTCGTCCGGGACCAGCGTGTCCACCGCGCCGGAGATGCGGACCGACGGCGAGACGTCCGAGTCCGCCGACAGCTCCTCCACGATGTCGAGCATCCGCCGCCGCAGGCTCCTGGCACCGTCGGTGCCCGTGGTGTGCAGGTCGAAGATCGAGGTGCGGATCTCGCGGACCGTCTCGTCCAGCTGCTCGACCGCGCGGCCCACCCGTCGCCGCACGCCAGGGTCGGTGATCCGCCGGACGGTGCCCTGCAGGCTCATGCCGGTCGCGAAGAGCCGCTGGATGACGTGATCGTGCAGGTCACCGGCGATCCGGTCGCGGTCGGCCAGCACGGCCAGCTCCCGCTGCTGCCGGTGCTTCTCCGCCAGCTCCAGCGCGAACGCGGCCTGGTCGGCGAAGGACGCGAGCAGTGGCACGTGCTCCCGCACGAACCGCGCGCCGCCCTTGACGCGCATCGCGACCAACATGCCGCTGACCACGTTGCCCGCGCGCAACGGCACCGCGACAGCCGGGCCGTACTCGACCCCCAGGCCCCGGCGCCACGCCGCCGGCAGCAACGCGGACAGGTCCGGGATCAGCTCGGCGCCCCGCATGTCGAACATGCTGTTCACCGGCGGTTCGTCCGCCGGCATGCTGACGCCGACCACGGCGGCGGAGTAGTCACCGGCCGCTGTGCGGATCACCACCTGCTCGGGCGGCACCCCGTCGGACAGCAGGATCACCGTGCAGTCAGCTTTGGACAGTTCGTGGGCCCGCCGCGCGATCAGGTTCAACGCGTCCTGACTGGAGCCGCCGCCGAGCAGGTGCGTGTTGACCTCGCTCGACGCCTCCATGAACCGCTCACGCAGCCGCGACTCCTCGAACAGCCGCGCGTTCTCCACGGCGACGCCGGCGGCGGCCGCGAGGCCCTTGAGGACGATGTCGTCGTCCTCGGTGAAGGTGCCGCCGCCACGCTTCTCGGTCAGGTACAGGTTGCCGAACAGCTCGCCACGCACCTGGATGGGCGCGCCGAGCACGCTGGTGGGCGCCACCTCCTGCGCGTCACGCATGGGGTGCGGGTTCTCGATGAGGACACCGAGCCGCCGGTCGTCGACGCCGACGTACACGAACTCGGTCAGCAGTTCCTGGTCGTCCGGGCCGACCACGCCGAGGGCGCCGTACCTGGCGTCGACCAGCTCGACCGCGATACGCACGATCCGGTTCAGCGTGCCCTCGAGCTCCAGTCCGGCGCCGACGGCCACCACCGCGTCGAGCAGGCCCTGGAGGCGGTCGCGTGATTTCGCGAGGTCAGCGAGGCGGGGGTGGAACCCCGCGCCGGGCATGCCGGAAGAACTCGTGCGGGCGGATGAGCGCGCCTGCTCTGGTGGCATGGCAACCCCGGCAGTCCGTCGGATCGGCAAACGGGCTATCGGTCGGTGTCGACCGTGTGTTACTCAGTGTATTTCCAATATCCTCCTTGCGGGGGAGTCCACCTGCGCGATCATGCCAGCGCCGATGTAGAGAGTCCATTGTGAACACTCAACGTGGTCAGTATCGCGCGGCGGGACACGGTGGGGGTGGACACCGTGCTCGCAAACGGGTGCACGCTGACAGGGTCGAAAGTCCCTGCCAACATCGGGTTCTTGTGCCCTTGCGCCGGCGGGCGACCTGCCGGATGCTCACGCGTCTGGCCCGTAGGGAGGTGTGCCGGAGTGGGTAGCGTGACGCGGCGACTGGCCGAGCTGGCGCGCCCGGAGTCGCTGCGGCTGCTCGGTGCCGCTCCCTTCGGCCGCATCGTGTACACGGTCCGCGCGCTGCCGGCGATCGTGCCGGTCCGCCACCTGGTCGACGACGACATGGTGATCGTCCGCACGCACGTCGGCGGGGACTGCGCCGGCGCCGTGGTCGCGTTCCAGGCCGACAGCATCGACCCCGTGGCGGAGAGCGGCTGGTCGATCACGGTCACCGGCGTGGCGCGGCGGGTGGTCGACCCCGACGAGGTAGCGCACTACGAGAAGGCGCTGACGCCGTTCGTCGACATGCCGAACGTCGAGGTCCTCCGCATCTACCCGGAGATCATCGCCGGCTACGAGCTGGTCTCAGGGTCGTAGGCCGGCGAAGATCACCGCGAGCGTGCGGGCACGCAGATCCGCCGACCACCCGCCACGCAACGCGCCCTGACCGGCGGCGGTGAGCAGGGCGAGCACCTCGTCGAGCTCGATCTCCGCCCGCACGGCACCAGCCAGCTTCGCCCGGTCCAGCAACTCGCCGACCGCACCGGACAACGACGCGATCGGCCCGGCGACCTCGACGTCGAGCAGCTCGACGACGAACTTCTTCTCAGCGGCGGCGGTGACCACCCTGGTGAAGAACGTGAACAGGTCGTCCTCTTTGGCCGCCTCCCCGAGCGCGGCGAGCAGGTCCTTGAGGATCGCGCCGACCAGGTCCTGTTTGGTCGGAAAGTGACGGAACACGGTTCCGATGGCGACCCCAGCCGCGGCGGCGACCTCCTCGGTGGCGGCCCCAGCACCACGCGCGGCGAACACCTCTTCGGCGGCGGCGAGAATCCGCGCCCGGTTGCGGCGCGCGTCGGCCCGCAACGGCTTACTTGACAAGATGAGTCCTCACTCATGATAGTGAACCGGAGTACGCACTCATCTTAGGAGACGTGTTCATGACCCACGCCGTGTTCGACCACTTCCGCGACCACCTCCTCGGCAAGCGCGCCGAGCCGCCGTGGGCCCCGGACGTGGTGATCGAGCAACCGTTCGCCGCCGGCGGCCCGTCCCGCATCGAGGGCCGCGACAACTTCCTTGCCCTGACGAAGACGAGCCGCGAGTCGCTTCCGGTACGCGTCGAGGACCTGCGCAACGTGGTCATCCACGCCACGACCGACCCCAACAAGATCATCGTCGAGTACGAGCTGGTCGGCACCGTGCTGACCACGGGCCGCCAGGCAAGCGCCCTGTTCATCGCGGTAATGGAAATCCGCGACGGTTTGATCTCGCTGTGGCGGGAGTACCAGAACACCCTTGCCATCGCGCAGGAACTCGGCCAACTCCCAACCCTGGACACATCGCCGACGTCATGAACGCACGCTTCAGTTCGGTGACCTGCTCGCGGAAGAGCCGTTGGACGGCCGCCACGACAGCTGCCCGCCGGGCCTCCATGGCGGCGGCGGTCGTGTCGGGAACCAGATCGGGCTGCCCGTGGTGCAGGGCTTCGCCAAAGTCTTGTTTCTCCGGCGAGTGATCTTGGTTGCGCCGCCCGGCGGTGGCCGGTGTCTTGAGGACGTTGACCGTCCCGAGGGTGCCGTTCAGGACATCCGGGAACCGCTGGCGGTCGACGAGCTGGCCGGCACCGTTGCCCTGATCTGCGCCCGCTGCCGCCTGCCAGGGAGCGGACCGACCAACCGGCAGGTCGTCGGTTCCCGGCGGGCGAGCATCGCAGCGTTCCGCGCGGTCGACGACCCGGCGGGCACTGGCCAGCTGATCGACGGTCGCCGTCGAACGCGCCTGCTCGACAGTGAGCAGCCAGTCACGTACCGCCCAGGGGCGCGGCGACGGGACGTCGAAGCCGATGAATGGAGGTCGACCGAAGGATCCAGCAAGCCGGACACTGGGAAGCAGGCGGCGACCCCGACGACATCACGGTCCAGGTGTCGACTCCACCGCGCGGACCCGCTGACCCGCGACCGTAACCACGTCCCCGGGATGGAGCTGCGCTCCCCTTCGCGCCTCGATCTGGCCGTTCACCTGCACCTGCTCGATCTCGACGAGCTCGCGCGCGTGCGCCCCATGCTCGGCGACGCCGGCCAGCTTGAGGAACTGACCCAGCCGAATCGGCAACTCGGCAACGGGAACGTCCTGGATCGGTGATCGTGACACGAGCCCATCCTGCCCGATCTGAACGCGTCGCCAGGTAACGGCACCTCTCGAAATACGCGA
>NZ_DASUVO010000142.1:0-73258 GCF_036378875.1 Actinophytocola sp. | reverse complement strand
CCCTGGACGCCGCCGTTGTGGGTGAGGACGGTGGCGCCGCAGCTCGGCGGCGGGAAGGGAGTCGGTGTCGAACCGTCCTGCACGAACACACCCAGGCCGTAGCCGTACGTCGGGTCCGGCGTGTCCATCTCGGCCAGCAGCGGGCCCGGCAGGAGCCTGCCGCCCCGCAGCGCGGCGAAGAACTCAGCATCCGCACCGTGATCCGCGGATCCAGCGTGAACTGGGGCAGGTAGTTCACCGCCGGCGCGTCCAGCCCGACCCTGCCCTCGGCCACGAGCTGCAACACCACGGTCGCGGTGATGGTCTTGGTGACACTGCCCACCCGAAACCGCCCGTTGGTCGGCGGCTTGGAGCTTCCGCCCAGCCTGCCCACCCCAGCGCTACCGACCCACTCGCCCCGCTCGTCGTTCACCCGCAACTGCATCCCGGTGAACCCGGAATCGACGAACGACTGCATGGCCTCCCGCAGCTCAGGCCGCTCCTGGCCGGCCACACCGGTCGCCACCCCGGGTACGGCCGCCCCGGCCAGCAGCGTGACCGCCAACGCCGTGACTCCCACGCGTCGAAAGAACCGCTTGCTGTTCTTGGTACCCATCGCTGAACTGATCATGGCAACCACGATCACCGACCACCCTGACGCCGAACGGCCACCGCACTGACACCACCCCTGACACGACGTCACCTACCGGTGGTCAGAAGAGGGTCGGAGGTTCCTCGTCACGCAGCTCTTCGACGGACAGCGGCGTGCCGCCGTCCCGGGTGACCAACCGCACGAACAGACGCGCGGCCACCAGCACGTCGTAGGTGGCGCGATGGGGTGACAGGTCGTCCGGCAAGCCCGCGGCCAAGCCGAACGCCTGGACCAGCGCGCCCAGCTTGTAGCTCGACTGACCGGGCAGAAGACGCTTGGCCAGCGTCAGCGTGTCCAGCACCCGCGGGCACCGCCACTCACCCAGGTGGCGTTGCAACACCCCGACGTCGACGTGCGCGTTGTGAGCGACCAACACGTCAACATCGAGCACCCGGCGAACCTCGTCCTCGATCTCCGCGAACGAAGGCGCACCGGCCACCCGCTCGTTGGTCAGGCCGTGGATGCGCCGGGCGATGGGCGTGATCGGCCGCGCGGGCCTGACCAGCCAACTCGACGGCGCGCCAACCACACCACCGACGATCGGCACAGCGGCGACCTCCACGAGGTCAGGCGGCTGCTGCCCGTTGCCCTCAACGTCCACGACGGCGTAACGCAGGCGAGTCCAGTCGGTCACCGCTAGATGGTGCACCACTCAACGCAACCGAGAGCGCACCGCAGAGCCTGCCGAGCACGCCCCAGCCACACAACGACGACCAACCCAGCAAGCAAGGCGACCACATCTCAGAGCAACCCAAGCCCAACGGGACCACGCTGAGTCAGACACCAACCGCACCGCGGGGCCTGCGGGGGTCGCCCCCGCAAAATTATTACGACCGACCCAGCGAGCTTGCGTCAGCAAGCGAGCAGGGTCGGCCAGAGGTCGTGGGCCGCCTGGGGCTCGAACCCAGAACCTACGGATTAAAAGTCCGCAGCTCTACCAATTGAGCTAACGGCCCGTGGGCTCATCGTAGCGAGGGGGGTTGTGCGCTACTGAAAGATCCCCTGTCCTGGGCCGAGCACGTGGTGTGGGTCGTAGCGGTGTTTGGTTGCGCGGAACGATCGCCACTGGTCGCCGTAGTGGGTTTGCCAGTCGGGTTGGGTCAGGGGGATGGCGCCTACCGGGTAGTGGGTGCCGCCGACCGCTACCGCGCGTTCGTACTGGGCTCGGTTCACCCGGATGAGGCGTTGGGCGTCTTCCGGGGTGGGGGTCGCCCGTAGGAGGGCCAGTAGGAACACCACCGGGCTGTCCGGCAGCCTCACGAACGGCTGACGGATCCGCGACCTCAGGACCGGGTACAGCAGCACGACCCCACCGGCATCCGCGGGGGTGGTCTCCGCCAGGAGGTTGGTGACGTACGCGTCGGTCGCCTCGTCGGGGAGGAACAGGTTGATCCACGGGCCGGGCAGGCACAGTGCCATCAGCTGCTGGACCACGTCCCAGATGCGGTTCAGCCAGTCGAAGTACGGCATCTCGGTGATCTGGACGCTCGACGGGGCCAGGCCGGACAGCAGCGCCGTGTCGTCAGGGGCGGCTGGTGGGGTGTGGTACGCGACACCTTCCAGCAGGAAGGGGGCACCTGGCGTGGCCTGGCCCTCCAGGTAGCTGAAGCGGCCGTCGCGCAGGGCGACGCGCTGTGCCGCGGTGAGTGATCGCAGGTCGGGGTAGGTCAGGTGGTACACCCGCGCGGTCGTGGGGGCCGGGATCAGGCGGACCGTGGCGCGGGTGATCACGGCGAACTGGCCAAGGCCGCCGAGCACGGCGTGGAACAGGTCCGGGCGGACGGCCGGGGAGCACCGCAGCAGTTCGCCGGTGCCCGTCACGACCTCCAGCGACAGGACGTTGTCGACCAGCAGTCCGTGGTGTGACGTGGCGCCGCCGATGCCGCCCACCGACAGGGTGCCGCCCACCGAGAGGCCGAGATAGTCCGTCGCCACCGGGGGTGTCTGGCCCGCTGCCAGGGTGGCCTTGATCAGGTCCAGCCAACGGACTCCGCTGTCCACGGTGGCGTGGCCGTTGCCGATCCGGTGGATGGTGGACAGGGTGCTGGAGTCGATCACGACGCCGCTGGCCTGTGCCTGCCCGTAGGTCGAGTGGCCCTGGCCGCGCATCGCGACGGTCAGGCCGTGGCGGTTGGCGAAACGCACGAGTTTCTGGATGTCCTGGGCGGAGCCCGGACGTAGGACGGCGATGGGAACGCGGTGCACGAGGTGGCCGTAGTCGTCGGCGGCCTCGGTGCGGGACTTCTCGTCGACGACGATTTCGCCGTCCAGGTTCGGTAATCGGACACCCGGTGTGGCGTCGGCGGCGGTCAGCCAGCCCATGTTGACGGGGTCGAACGCGACGACCGTGGCCGCGGCGCCGGCCAGCACTGCCCGGCGACTGATGTTCACCTTGTGCACGGGCGTGCACGATACCGAGTTGCCGGCGCATGTGGGTTGGCACTGCGCTCCGCAGCGCCAACCCACATCCGTACCCCCAGCGTTAGGACGCCTTATGTCACAAAAGTGTGGCAAGGCGCCCACACGGGGACCACGAAGAACGACACGCAGTTTCAGGTTCGGCGCGGACGGCGCGCACACAACAGCAGCGCGCCGGCCATCACGAGCAGAACGCCCAGTGCGGTCAGCTCGGCCACGTCGGCGCCCGTGTCGGCCAGCTTCGCCGGCCGCGGGGACGCTTGTGGTGTCGGAACAATCGTCGGTTTGTCCACAATGGACACCGGGAGCGCGTCCGGGTCGAGCTGTGTCGGGCCCGGCATCACGGCGAGCCGGTACTCGCGGACGAGGCCGGCCCGCACCTGCACCATGAACGCCGGGAACTCCGCCCAGCGCCACGGCCCGACCAGGCGCAACTCGTACTCTCCCGCGGGCAGGTCCGGGAAGTCGAAACGTCCGCTCGCGTCGCTGGTGGCTCGGCCCACGATCTCGCCGGAGGTCGGATTGACCATCAGGAGCTTGATTCCCGGCGCCAACTTTTCATCCAGTTGGAGTAGGCCAGCGACGGCACCTCTACCGCCCGGCACGACGGCCCGCGCCTGCGCGAACGCCCCCGGGCTCACGCCTGGCACCGTGAACTCGCACGCCAGGACCGCGAACCCGTAGTCCCACGACTTCGGGCCCACGATTCCGGTGACCTCCCACGTGCGAGTCTCCCCGGCCCGCACGGTCGCGCCAGGGTCACCCAGTTCGCCCCAGTCCTCGACAAGGAGGTTGTTCCCGCCGCCGTACTCGATGCCGATGCCGCCGCACTCCGCACGCAGCCCGGACAGGTCCGTCGCGCCGGTGTTGGTGAGCGTGACCCGCGCTCGCGCCACGTCGAGGGGCGCGTAGGTGGCCCGGTCCAACGTCAGGTTCGCGACGAGTTTCGTCATGTCGTGGTGCAGGGCACGCAGCGCGACCTCGTTCTCGCCGGCCCGCATCCTGATGCGCGTGCTCAGGTCGAGTTGCCAACCGTTTGGCAGGCCGGCCTTCACCCCGTACTCGCCGCCCGGAATTCCTCGCAGGCGCAGGACGCCCTCGGCGTCGGTTCGGCCCTCGAACGTCTCGTAGCGCAGACCACCGATCACCGTGACCAGCACACCGGTCAGCGTCTCACCCTCATCGACCGCGCCGTCGCGGTCGGCGTCGCCGTACACGGTGAGCGCGAGGTCCGCCTGCTCGGCGGTCACGAAGGCCGCCACCGTGTCGCGGTTGTTGGTCGGGTCGCTGTCCTGCTCCGCCGACCCGGTCTCGACCTGCTGGGTCATGCCCTCGCCGAGGTCGTTCGGATGCGTGATGATGGACAGTTCCTTCTGCTCGCCGGGCGCGAGCTTCACGCCGGGACCACCGTCGGCGAACTCGCCCCAGGCCGCCGCCGTGAATAACTCCGGGGTGCCCGTGGCCCGCAGGACCACTCCGGTCGCCGCGACCGTGCCCGAGTTGATCACCGTGACACGCAAGGTGACCAGTTCGGTTGGCAGGTAGGCAGGTTTGTCGAACTCCGCGATCACCGCCAGGTCGACGTACTCCTCCTCGGCCGCGGCAGGCGCGACGCCGGCGACGCTCAACATGGTGACGAGGACGGCGGTGAGCAGGCTCCTCATGCCGGCCGCCGCCTGACCAGCACCAGACCGGCGCCGACCAGCACGAGCAGGACGCCGAGCACGGTCAGGTCCACCACGTCGGCGCCCGTGTCCGCCAGGTTCGCGGGACGGACGGACGCCTGTGGTTTCGGCGCGATCGTCGGTGCGTCCACTGTGGACACAGGGGTCGTTGGCGGTGGTTCGTCCGGGTCGTGCCAGGTCGGCCCCGGTATCAGGACGACCGTGTAGTCGTGCGGCGTCATGGCCATGACCTGCACCGGGAACAGGCCCACGTCGCGCAGGCGCCATGGCCCGACCGGCCGCAGCTCGTACAGGTCGGCCGGCATCTCGGGGAACTGGAACCGGCCGGCGCCATCGCTTTCCGCGCGGGCGGCGACAGCGCCGGTGACCGTATTGATCATCAGGAGCGTGATGCCGGACAGCGTCGTACCGCTCTCGTCGACGAGCGTTCCGGCCATGGTGCCGAACCCGCCGGGCACGGCCGCGCGCACGTCCGCGACCGACGATCCGTTGTGCCACCCCACGGGCGCGAAGTAACAGCGCAGGCTGATGTACCCGTACTCCCACGCCCTGGGCGGAAGCGGCACCGTGAACTCCCACGTCCGGGTCTCACCAGCACGCACGACCACGCCAGGATTGCCCGCGATGGACGCCAGCTCGCCCCAGTCAAGACTGCTCAGCACGTTCTCCTTGATGCCTGGCTGGCCGCAGTTCGCGACCACGCCGACGATGTCGGTGGCGCCCGTGTTGGTGAGCGTGACCCGCTCCCGCACCATGTCGCCAGGAGCATAGGTGTCGCGGTCGAACACGATGGTCGGGACGAGCGCCGAGAGGTTGTTGTAGGTCGCCCGTATCACCGCCGCGTTGGTCCTGCCCCGGACCTTCACGTGCTCGTACGCGTTGGTGTACCAGCCATGCGGTGTGCTGATCTGGTGGGTGTACTCGCCGCCCGTGATGCCGGGGAAGTGGGCGACGCCGGCCGCGTCCGTGCGGGCCGAGAAGTTCTGCCAGCTAAGCCCACCGGCCAGTGCGACCATCACCCCGGACCTGGTCTCGCCGGCGTCGATCACCGCGTCGCGGTCCGCGTCGTAGTGCACGATGACGGTCAGGTCGGCCTGCTTCTCGGTGAGGAAGGCCTCGACCGTGTCGCGGTTGTCGGCGGGGTTGCGGTCCGCTTCTGCGGAGACCACCTCGAACCGCTGGGCCATGTCCTGCTCGCTGGTCTTCGCCGTGAGCGCGAACGTCATCGACCTGCCGGCATCGAGCTCGATCCCCGGGCCGGACTCCTCGAGGTCACCCCACGGTGCGAACACCACGTTGCCCTCGGACCGCACGACGACTCCGGTCGCCGGCGCCGTGCCCTGGTTGAGGATCGTGATGTCGAGGCGCATCGTGTCGACATCGGACGGGAGGTACGCCGGCGCGTCCAGGTTCGCGGTGACGAACAGGTCCACGTATCCCTCGTCCGCGGCCGCCGGCGCGGCACTCGCAATGGCCAGCACGACGATGAGCACGGCGGAGAGCACACGCGTCATGAGTTCTCCTCCGGTCTGCTGACGAGCCGCAACCCCGCACCGGCCAGCAACAACAGCGCGCCGAGCACGGTCAGTCCGACGACGTCGGCGCCCGTGTCGGCGAGGTTCGCCGGACGGGGCGAGGCCTGCGGCGCGGGCGCCGGCGGGGGTGCAGGCACGGACGTCTGCGCAGGAGGCGCGGATGCGGGCTCCTTGGGAGCGTCGAGGTCAGGCTGGTGCGGGCCGGGTATCACGCGGTGCTGACCGGCGGTCATGACAGCGCCGTCGTACACGCCAACGCGCCCGTCGGGATCGACCAGCCGCCACGGTCCGGCGACCCGGAGGTGATAGCTGTTGGCGGGCAGATCCGAGAACATGAAGCCGCCGCCCGCATCGGTGACAGCCCTGCCGACGACCGCGCCGTCATCGGCGACGAGGAACAATTTGACTGCCGGCACGCCCTCGCCCTCGTCGAAGAAGCCGTCGCCGTTGTGGTCGACGAACAAATTGCCGCCGGACGAGCCCCTCCCTCCCGGCACCTCGGCCCGCGTCATCGCCTTGGGCCCGTCGTAGTACCAGAACGCGGTGCTGAACCAGCAGGTGATCGTGATGAACCCGAACAGCCGGCCGCCGGGCGGCACCACGTCGGTGAAGTCGAACGTCCTGGTCTCGCCGGCCCGCACGGTCACGCCTGGCGCCCCGTCGTGCACGAGGTCGCCCCAACCGAGTCCACTGAGTTCGTTGGGCGCCGCGCCCTCCACGCATCGCGCCGTCACCCCGGCGAGGTCGGTCGTGCCGGTGTTGGTGAGCGTGACCTGTTCCCGGATCGTGTCGCCCACCGCGTAGACGGAGCGGTCGAACGTGATCGAGGCACGCAGTCCGGAGGAGTCGCGGACGGCGCGAACCACAGCCTCGCCGCCGCCGACCAGCGCCGAGACCCGTTTGGACTCGTCCGGTTGCCAACCGACCGGCAGGCCGAGTTCGAGTTGGTACCAGCCTTCCGGGACGTCCTCGACGAGGAACCGCCCGGCAGCGTCGGTGCGGGTCGAGATGTCGGTGGGCGGCACGCCGCCGGTTCCGGTGATCAGGACTCCGCTCATCACCTCGTCGGGGTCGACCTGCCGGTCGCCGTCGCGGTCACCGTAGAGCGTGCCGACGAGATCGGTGGTGCGTGTGGTGATCGTCGCCTCGGCGTCGGTCGTGTTGTTCGCGGTGTCGGTCTCGGGGCTCGTCGTGCTGACCGCGAACGACAAGCGCAGCACGTCGACCATCTCGGCCAGCTGGAACGTGGCCGGCAGCTCGGCACTCTCGCCGGGCTGGAGTGTCACCTCGCCCTGTCCGGCGCGGAACGGTTCCCAGAGCACCGGCGTGATGGTCGGGCCGAGCATCACGTTCTGGGTCCAGTTCATCGCGACCGCGGCGGCCGGGGCCGTGCCGTTGTTGGTGATCGTGACCGTCACCACGATGTCCTCGTAGGCGAGGTAGGCCGCCTTGTCCAGCACGACGGCCACGGTGAGGTCAGCGCCTTCCGCGGCGGCCGCGGCGGCCGGTGCCGCGCTCGCGAACGCCAGGACGGCACTGATCAACAGCGTGACAACTCTGGTCAAAGTTGGTCCCAATCAGACGTGTGAGGTTTGGCCGGCTCGCGCGTTTTCCCCAGTGCAGGCTGGATTTCGGTGGCACGGAGGGGCGCGATGAGTGGGGATGAGTCGAGTAGAGACAACTGGTCGGACATGTCGTTCGCCGCACTCGTGCAGCGGTGGCGGCACGCGGCGCACCTGACGCAGGAGGGCCTGGCCGAGCGGTCGGGGCTCAGCCCGCGCAGCATCCAGAACCTGGAGAGCGGCCGGGTCAGCAAGCCGCGCCGGGACTCGGTCCGCCTGCTCGCGGACGCGCTCGGGTTGGCCGGTTCCGCCCGCGCCGAGTTCGAGTACGCGGCGCGGCTCGGCACACCAACACCGATCACGGAGGCGGCGTCGCATCGGGGGATGCACGTCACGGTGGCGGACAACCTGCGCCAGCTCGTGGCCCGGGCCCAGCGGGACGGCTGGCAGCCCGTGGACCTGCGGGGACTTGCCACAACGGCCGACCCGGGTGAGGTGCTCGTCCGGCTGCTGACCGCTCTGGGGGTCGAGGGCGACGGCGCCAAAGAGGTGTCCGTGGCGGTCTGACCCCTCGCCGCGGGTGCGACCAGGGGGCGTGCCCGCGGCGAGGGATCACCAGTGGACGGACGCACCGGTGTCCGCGTTGGTGTTGTCGGCCCAGACGTAGTCCGTGGCGTTGGGGTCCCACCCGGTACTCGGCGCGCTACTGCGGAACCGGTTGCCCAGCACGTGAATGCTCGCCGAACCCGGGTCGGTCGGCGCGTCCACCTGGGTCAGCAGGCTGTTCTCGATGGTGACGCCGCGGATGGGGGCGTCAAGATCGTTCATCGTCACCCTGCCCATCACGCTGTGCCGCAACAGAACCGAGTTGGCACCGGACGGGATCAGCACGTCGGCCGTGTTCAGGAAGCTGTCGTAAAGCTCGGCACCGCTGGTGATCGTCACCCCGGACTCGAGCCGGCTGCGCCGGACGACCAGCCCGCTCGCACTCTGGGCCACCGAGGAGCCGCCGCTCAGCTCGCTGTTCTCGATGGTCAGGTTGGCCGCGTTCTGCCGGACAGCCGGCGCGCCGTACGAGGCCACGACCTGCACCCGCTTCAGCGTCACGTTCGGCGCGTCGACGATGACCGAGCCGTTCACGCGCAGGTCGGCGACCACTTGACCGGCCGTGGTGATCCGCAGGTCGCCCTGGTGGTCGGCAAGGCTCGCGGCGAGCGGGACACCGGTGTTGGCGGCGGTCGGGTCGCCGACCATGGCCGGCCAGGACGGCTCGTTCCCGCTGGGCCCTTCGGGGATGTCGGTACCGCCGGTGTCGTTGGGCCGATCGCCACCCGGGGTCTCGCCGTTGGAGTTGGGCTGGTCCGGCCCGGAGGACGGTGGCGGCGTGGTCGTCGTCCCCGAGTTGTTCTCGTCCCGCGACGTGGGCGGCGGGAGCGAGGTGGCCGTGTTGTTGTCCGGCCCGTCGATGATCATCGTCGGGTCGGCCGGCGGCGCGTCGCTGAGCAGCTGGGTGGTGACCACGACACCGGCGAGCCCGACGAGCACCGCGGCGGCAGCGGCCACGGCGACCGAACGCTTCGTCGGACGGTGCGGACGCAGCTCGCGGTCGGTGGGCAGCGTGATGACCTTGGCGCCGTTGCTCTGCGGTGGCTCGTCCAGCTCGGCCGCGTGCACGTCGGCGATGCGTTCCCGCCAGCGATCGAGGCTGTCCGGCGCCTCGATCTCCTCGAAGAGGGCGCGCAGCTCGTTCTCGTCTATGCGGCTCATCGCGGCTCCCCCAGGTGCCGCTGCAGCCGAGCCAGTGCCCGTTTGCACGCCATCGTCGCGGCGTGCTCCGAAACCCCGAGCACAGCCGCGACCTCCGCGTATGGCAGGCCGGCCGCGATCCGCAGACCGATGACCACACGGTCCTTGTCGGACAGGTGCACCATGGCGGCCAGCGCCCGTCGCACCTCGTCCCGTAACACGACCTCACCTTCCACGTTCGCCTTCGGGTCCGCCTCGGTCTCGCCGCCGAAGAACCTCGCGATCAGGGCCGACCTGCGCGTGTGTTTGCGCCGGTGATCGATGACCGCGTTACGGGCGATCCGCAACAGCCAGGCCAGCTCGGCCCCCGGCGTCAGGTCCGCCGTGGCGAAGGCGTGGAACGCGGCGGCGAACACGTCCGCCGCGAGGTCCTCCGCGTCGCCGCGGTTGCTCACCTGCGACAGGCAGTACCGGAAGACTCGAGCGGCGTGGTCGCGGTACACCTGCTCGAACGGTTGTGCCGGCGCCTCGGTGAGGTCAGTCGCCGTCATGTCGGTTTCCTGCCCACGCTCCGAGTCCGGTTCCGCCGTGTCATCAGGGAGAACGCGCGAGCTCACGGAATCTCACACCCGAATTTGCGAGCCAGGCCGCAACGGCACACCAGAATCTGTCCCCCCAGGCCAGCCCCTCGGACCGAGGCACACGAAGCTTGCAGAGAGTAACAAACACACTGAGCGAAATCGACGGTCAAAACGTTACGAACGGCCCTCGTTACGTCCTGGGACGAATCGGTTGGCGCCGCCGGGCTGCTTTTGCCAGGTTGGCGTCATGGGGACATTTGATCCGCGCCTCTTCGGGGCGCGCTGGGCGGACACCTACGACGAGTGGTCCGCGGACATCATGGACGACAAGGGCGCGGTGGACGCGCTGGCCGACCTCGCCGAGGGCGGGCCGGTCCTGGAGTTCGGGGTCGGCACGGGGCGGCTCGCGGTACCGCTGGCCGAACGCGGCGTCGAGATCGTCGGCGTCGACATCAGCCCGGAGATGCTGGCGAAGCTGAGGGAGAAGACGTCGGCGGTCACCATCGTCGAGGCGGACATGACGACGGTGTCGCTGGAGCGGGAGTTCTCGCTCGCCTTCATCGCGTTCAACTCGATCTTCGTGCTGACCACGCAGGAGGATCAGGTCACGCTGTTCCGCAACGCGGCGGCTCACCTGCGGCCGGGTGGCCGGTTCGTGCTGGAGACCGTCGTGGTCGATCCGCCGTCACCCGATCGGGGCAAAATGGCGGTCGTGCAGGTGGAGGAGGACCGCCTGATCCTGGCCGGCGGCCTGATCGACCGCGCGACCTCCCTGTACACGGGCACGTGGGTGGCGATGGAGCCGACCGGCACGAAGTTCTACCCGATCTCCGGCCGGCACGTCACCCACCACGAGATGGACCTGATGGCCCGCCTCGCCGGCCTGGAGCTGGAACACCGCTGGGCCGACTGGCACGGCGGCGCGTTCGGTCCGAAGTCCGAGCTACACGTGTCGATCTACCGCAAACCGCTCAGTCCATGACCGCGATGGCCTCGATCTCGACCAGGTGATCGGGGATGTGGAGCGCCGCCACGCCCAGCAGGGTGGCCGGCGGCACCGGGGTCACCCCCAACTTCGCGGTCGCCCGCTCGACCCCCGCCAGGAAGTCGGACAGCTTGTCGGGAGTCCAGTCGACGACGTAGACGGTCAGTCGCGCCACGTCCGCGAAGGAAGCACCGACGTCGGCCAGAGCCTTGCCGACGTTGAGATAGCACTGCTCGACCTGGGCGGCGAGATCCCCTTCGCCGACCGTGACCCCGTCGGCGTCCCATGAAACCTGCCCGGCGACGAACACCGTCCTCGTCCCTTCCGCGACCGCCACCTGCCGGTACGAGTCGATCGCCGGCAGCCCGCGCGGGTTCACCAGTGTGATGGCCATGTTTGTCCCCTTACTCTCTTGTGGTTACTCAGGAACCATAGGAGAGTGGGCGCTGACGTGGAAGAACGCACTTTTTAGTGACTGAGGAACCTCATGGTGACCAAGAGCTCGTCCGACCTGGCACGCGCCGACTCGCTGGCGCGGGAGATCTTCTCGGACGTCGCCAACAAGTGGGCACTCCTGATCATCGAGGCGCTGGGTGAACGCACCCTCCGCTTCGGCGAGCTGCGGGGCGAGGTCGAGGGCATCAGCCACAAGATGCTCACCCAGAACCTGCGCATGTTGGAACGCAACGGCCTGCTTCTGCGAGACGTGCACCCGACGGTGCCGCCGCGGGTCGAGTACACCCTCACCGCGGCGGGCCAGGGCCTGCGCAAGACGGTCGACGGCATGTGCGACTGGACGCAGCGCTACCTCGGCCACATCGAAGCGTCCCGCCGCCGCTTCGACGGCTGAACGCCGCGCCTGCCGGCGAAAGCAGCAGGTTCTAGGCTTGGCGAGGTGACCGCGATGACAAGCGAACCGCACTGGCTCGACGACGGCGAGATGCGGGCCTGGCGCGCGTACGTGATCGCCAGCGAATTGCTCCGCAAACAACTCAACCGAGAGTTGCAGGACCAACACGGGCTGGCACTCGCGGACTACGAGGTGCTGGTCAGACTGTCCGAGCGAGAGGGCGGCCGCATGCGCATGGCCCAACTCGCCGGCGAGGTAGCGTCGTCGAAGAGCCGTCTGTCCCACCAGATCGCCCGTATGGAAGCCACCGGCCTCGTCCAGCGAACCGAATGCGGCGACGACGCCCGCGGCGTGTTCGCCGAGATCACGGAAGCTGGCAGAGCCCGCCTCCGCGAAACCGCCCCGACGCATGTCACCGGCGTGCGGGCACACCTGATCAACCTGCTCAGCGACAGCGACCAGGCGGCGCTGGCACACATCTTCGAACGAGTACTGACCCACCTCTCCGACGGCGAATAGGGGCTATGCGCGCACCGGGGAGTGGCGCTTGTGCGAACGAAGTGCCTGTCGTCGCACGCTGGACACCCGACGACACGTGATGTACCGACCCGCCAACCCGACCCCCACCAGAGTCGGCAGCCGTGCCGACTGAGAGTCGTGGCCGGTCGACGTCGGCCAGCTGACAAGCAGGTCCCCGGCATCGACGCTGCCCTTCGTCATGCCAACGTCGCGCATGAGGTCAGGAACTCGCTGTAGCTCACTCTCGTCGATTCGAGTTTCGAGGTGCAGCTTCGTTCCCCGCAAAGCCACGTCTTTACGAATGCCGGCACTTTCCCAGACCTCGCGGGCGAGATCCTTCGAGTGCGCCCGCGCATATTCGGTCGCTCGCTTCATTCCCCGACGAAAAGCCGCCACCGTGTTCGGATGCTCTTCCTTGAACTTGACCTTGGCGCCGAACCCGGCGGTCGGAATACCGAACAACTTGCCGGCGCCTATATCAAAAGCTTCGACGGCCTCGTAGTCGATTGTCGCCATCGACAGGTACGGGTCCGTCAGGAAGGCGGCGTCGAGCGTCCCATCCTCGACCCGACGAACCATCTCGGAGAACTGAACGGAGACGATGTCGACATCGTCTGGATCGATGCCGACCTCCAGCAACCTGGCAGACAGCATTGCCGCCGACTGGCTTTCCTCGGCCGTCACGGCCACCTTCTTGCCAACAAGCTGCTGCGGCGACTTGATCCCGGAGACAGGGTTCGCCACGATCACGCAACTGTGTGGACGGGCCGAAGACGTGGGCGCGACAACCGCGACGTCGTCAATTTTCGGATCAAGAGCCGAAAACACAAACGGGACGTAGGTCGAGTACGCCACGTCGACGTCCCCGCGGTCCAACAACCTCAACGACTCGGGTCCACTGGTGACGATCTTGATGTCGTCGAAGCCGATATCCAGCCCTTCATCGCGAAAAAAGCCCATGCGTGCGCCCAACCGGACGATCAGGCTGTCAGTGACGCCCATCGCGGCCACCGTCAGCCACGACTTTTCGAGCAGTGGCTTCCATTGCAGTTGCGATGAAGTCAGAGCGGCAGCCACCACCGTCACCGTCAGTCCCAGTGCGAAGGTGCGACGAGGATGACGGCCAACCAGGCTTTCCGCTGGCGGGGACACCATGTCGGGATGGTCCCACAGCCGGGGTCGCCGCGACACTCGCCCATCACCCAACCTGTTGGGAACATGAGAAATTCGATCAGAGACACGACTTATCGACCCAGGCCAGGGCGTTTCAAGTACGTTCAGTAGCCAGCATCAACCCGTTTGGGTGAATACCTGTTGCAGCTATCACCCAAACGGGTGGCTCAGGTCTTTATGCCCACTGGATCATTAATATCATTAGCGTAGAAATATGCGGATGACCGCCCCGCATGGCAAGTCAGGGGCAGGGACTCGTTCGCGAGACGTCCGTAGCTCCACCGGCGAGGGACTCGACCGTCGAGGTGTCGACCAGCGCGTCCGTCAAGATCGTTCCCGATCGGAAGTCGACGTGCGAGAAGTCGGCATAACACAACGACGATGCCGCCAGGTTGACCTCCGCGAACTGCGTGCCGTCCAGGTTCGCGTAGTCGAAACGCGCGCCACGCAGGTCGGTCTCGACAAACGCGGCGTGACTGAGGTTGGCTTTGGCAAAATCCACGTCCCTCAGGTTCAACCCCGCGACGTCGACATTGGTCAAGCACGTGTACCGCAGGTCGATAATGCCGACACTCGCATCATTCAGTTCGCCGATGGCCTTCAACGCCGACGTCGCCAGCCGCGTAGTGTCAGGCGAACCACACGTCGGGTCCTTGCGAACGTCGGTGCGGAGCTGGAGGAAGACAGCGATCCGATCGATCGCCCTCTTCAGCGCATGATCGGGATAGTCCTCCGCGATCCGCTGGAAGTCATCGATACCGCTCAACTGATCCGAGATCGTGGGTGAGTCAAGCTTCTCCTGCGCATCACGTATCCTGCTGGCGGCTTGCTCCTGGGACTTCATCTCGACGTCAATGAAGTCGAAGTAGAAACCAGCCGCAAAGGTTATCGCGCTGCCCAACGCCGCAGCTGTCCCATACTCCTTGAACTTCACCCAGAACTTCTCAAGCCGACTTCGCTCATCCAGCACCCGCCGTTCGACCACAGGCTGGCGAAGACCCACACGGGGCGAACGCCGACCGGCGACACCCCGCGACGGACGAGGAGCAACCGGCCGACGAACGTCTGACATGGCGTCATTATCTCGTGCGTTCATTGAAGTGCCAGCCCCAACATCTCAATGCCCGGACCAGTGCTCCATGCCGGTATTCCGACCGCGTAGGAGACTGCGATCAATGAGCGAAGCCGGGCGTCGCGTGGGGTTGGGTCCACTCGATCACCAACTGTCTCCCATAGTGATCCGGCGCTGTCGCACGGCATGGCCGACCTCAGCCGGCGACCGCCGAGCACTGGTCAAGCAGCGCGGTGCCACGGGCGGAGACCTGGTGCAGTGCGGATCCCCGGTGCCGGATGGTGGTCACCAGGCCGGCGTTGCGCAGCACGGTGGCGTGCTGGCTGGCGCCGGCCAGCGAGATGCCGATCGTCCTGGCGAGGTCCGTGGTGGTGAGCCGGGCCCGGTCGGCGATGGCGCGGAGCACGGCCGTCCTGGTGTGGCCGAGCAACGCGGTCAGCGACCGGGTGCGGGCGTCGAGGTCCGTGCAGCAGCCGAGCGCCCAGTCGGGGTCCCGTTCGACCGGGTAGACCAGCACCGGTGTGTCGGACTGGTTCAGCAACGTGATCGGGTTGGACCAGCAGAAGAACGACGGCAGCAGGACGATCCCCCGGCCCTCCAGGTGCAGGTCCTGGTCGACCGGGTAGGCGACGTCCAGCACGGGGGCACGCCAGTTGACCGTCGGGTGCAGTGTCGCGAGCACGGACTCGAAGCCGGCCGCCACGGCGACGTCGGCCAGCTTGTCGCGGTCCGCGCGCACGTGGTGGCGGATGCTCACCCAGTGCGGTTGGAGGGCGGTCGCGTGGTAGTGCGTCAGCGCTTCCCGCAGGCGTCCCATGGGTTCTGGCTCGCCGGCCGCGATGCCGCGTGCCCAGGTCGGCAGGGCGATCTCGGCCGCGAGTTCCGCGATGTCGGCGTGGAGCCTCGCTTTCGGTGTGCTCATGAGCAGTTCGAGCCCGGTGTCGAAGTCGGGCACGTCGGCTGCCGGGGTCAGAAAGTCCGGCGAGTAGCCCTTCGGGCGGTAGAGCGTGCGAAGCAGCCCGCTCCACGGCGCCAGCCGGGCACGCAGTGACCGCCGCCACAGTCCGAAAACGTGCTCCCCCTGGCGGGTCTGCGCCATATGGAGGCTCAACAGGGCCTCCCACATGGGATGCGGCTCCGCCGCGATCCGGATCCGCAACAGATCCTCGGTCGAGAAATGAATGCGCAACACGGTGTCCCCCATCGCCTGTGCCCACCCAACCTATCCTTCAACTCACAGACATAGAGGAGTATCGCTGCTTCAGTCCATCGTGGCCTCTTCATGTGGACGATCTGCAATGTCGCCAGCGAGCCGTTTCATCCAGGTCTGGATGTGTTGGCGGGGAAGGCTTCTTGTTGATCGGAAGTTGCGGATCACGTCTACACACGGCGCTCGTCGCGAGTCGTGATCGGGTCGAGCAGCTCCTCCTGGCTCTGCGCCCACCCGCCGAGCCGGCGCACCGCGTACAGGCAAGTCTCGATCCACTCGCCGGGGCCGTGTAACGCGCTTTCATGATCTCCATCCTGGTGTCGAAATATCACCAGGTCGGGTGCACTGGAAGCGCTGTGCCCGCTCAACTGAGCACTCCGGAAGGGTGACCTGACCAACGTTTCCGCTGGTCAAAGGCCTGAAGCGGAGGCGGAGGGATTTGAACCCCCGGTCCCGTGAAGGACTCCTGTTTTCAAGACAGGTGCATTCGGCCGCTCTGCCACGCCTCCCTGCCCTGCAGGGTAGCGGGTGGTCGTGCCGGTGGTGGGTGGTGGCCGGTGCTTTGGGGTGGTCGCATGCCGCGAGGGGCACGTACTCGCTGCCGTCGAGCAGGGCGGCTCAGGTGGGCGCTGGGCCCCCGGTTATGCCGTCCGTGGTCGTGGCGGTTGTGGTTGAGGTGGTGGTTGGGGTCTCGGTGGCTGCTGGGGAATCGGTTGTTGTGGCGGTGGCTGGTGGTGGGGTTGCTGGTGGGGCGGGGCGGTTTGTTGCCAGGGCCACGGAGAACGTGATGATGGCGGCCACCACGACGCTGCCTGCGACACCGGCGCCCCAGCGTGCGAGTTTGATGCGGCGGCTGCGGCGGGCGATTCCGGCTGCACTGAAACCCAGCGGTGGTCCCTCTTGCCCACCTACCTCGGCGAGCAACGCTCTCATCTGCTCATCGTCTCGGTTCACGGGTCACCTCCCGTCCTTGGACAGCATGTCGAAGTGCGGGCCGAGTCGTTTGCGGAGTGCTGCGATGCCCCGCGCGGCTTGGCTCTTCACCGTGCCGGTTGAGCATTCGAGCACGTCGGCGGTGTCCTCGACGGACAGGTCGTTCCAGTAGCGCAGCACGAGCACCGCTCGCTGCCGCGGCGGCACGGTGGCGAGCGCGGCCTCCACCAGCAGGCGCTGGGTGACATCACCGGTGTCCGAGACCGGTTCCGGCGGTTCGTGGGTGAGATGTTCGCGTCGGTGCCAGAGCCGCCGGTTCTCGGCGAGGAACGTCCGTACGACGACCTTGCGTGCATAGGCGTCCATGCCATGGTCCCGCAGCCGTGGCCACGCGAGGTACAGCTTGGTCATGGCCGTCTGGGTGATGTCCTCGGCCCGGTGCCAATCGCCGCACAGGAGGTACGCCGTGGCCCGCAGGGTATGCGCCCGCGCCGCGAAGTACGCGCTGAAGTCGTCGCCCCCGGTGGTCATCGACGTCGAGTATGCCAGCGGAAACTCCGTGCAACCCCCGAGTGTCGTCGCGGCATAGATAGCCACATGCAAACGGAACTCCTCGTCACCGAGTCGCGTGTGGAGAGACTGACCAGGCACATGCTCGCCCCGGCCGGAATCTATCTCGCCGTTCGGCTGGTCGGGCTGGTCGTGCTGTCGGTGCTTGCCGCGACCCACGACCGCACGCTGCTGGACGTGCTGACGTCGTGGGACGGCGACTGGTACCTCGGCATCGCCGAGCGCGGCTACGCACCGACCGGTGACGGGCTCGTGGACGCGGCCGGCAACTCCACACCGAACACGACGCTGGCGTTCTTCCCCGGCTACCCGATGCTGGTCGCGCTGGGAGGCTGGCTCACCTCGGCCTCGCTGCCGTTCGTCGGTCTGGCGATCAGCCTCGGCGCGGGCGTCGTCGCCGCGTACGGCATCGCGCGCCTAGCCGGCGACCGGCGGGTCGGGCTGATCTGTGTGGCGTTGTTCGCGTCGACGCCGATGGCCGTGACCTTGTCTATGTTCTACTCCGAGGCGTTGTTCAGCGCGTGTGCCGCCTGGGTGCTGGTTGGCGTGATGGAGCGCAGGTGGTGGCTGGCCGCGGCGTGCTGTGTCGGTGCCGGGCTGGTGCGGCCGAGCGCGGGTGTGCTGATCGCGATCGTCGTCCTGGCGGTGCTCCTGCATGGCCGCACCTCGCGTGGGCTGTTCGCCGCGATCATCTGCCCGCTGGGGCTCGGCGGGTTCCTGCTCTTCGTCGCGGACCGCACAGGCAGCCTCTTCGGTTGGTTCGAACTGCAGCTGGCCGGGTGGGGCACGGGGTTCGACGGCGGGCAGGCGACCGGTGAGTTCGTCGGCAACGTCCTCACGTCCGACGCCTCGGTGATGGAGACGACGAACGTGCTCGTGATCCTCGGCGCGCTGGCGCTCTGCGTGGTCACGGTGGTGCGCAGAATGCCGTGGCCACTGGTCGTCTACGGCATCGGGCTGTTCGTGATGACGGCCGGGTCCAGCGGTGTGACCTATTCCAAGATGCGACTGCTCGTGCCCGCGTTCACGCTGCTCCTACCGGTCGCCGTCGGTCTGGCGAGGCGACGGACCAGCACGGTGCTGGCGGTGCTGGCCGCCACCGCTGTGCTGTCAGGCTGGTTCGGCGGCTACGCACTGACCGCTTGGCGATACGCCATCTAGTGGATCTTCGCAGTAGGTGTTCGTCCGGGCGTTGTCGAAGAGGGAAGGCCGCAAGCTGGCGCGGGTGATCCGGACTTGCCGAGGTCACAGTGCGGTTCCACAGCCAGCTTGCCTACATCGGCGCCGTCCTGCTCAACGGGGACCGAACCGCTGAAGCTATGCCGGCTGACCTGGCAAGGCTCCTCTTGTTCTTGCGGGTTGCGGATCTGGTCAACCTCTCCGGGATGGTGCACCTGATACCCCGCAACCGCAGGTGGGCCAGGTTGCCTCGGGGGATCGTTGCGGGGTGCGTCGATGCGGGTGTTGGCTAGATCGCGGCGACCCCCGGCGCGGGGCGGGCGGACCGGGTGCACACCGACGTCGACTCGAGTAGGGCTTGCATCGCCTCGCGTTTGGGGGTGGCCAGACACCACATGATCGGCATCCCTTCGGCGGGGCCACGAGGTAGAGACGCATGGCCCAGAAGAAGTAGCGGTAATGGAAGCGCAGTAGCGGCTGGGTGACCGCGGCGAGAGTCCGAATCAGACGGGTGATCAGCGGTCCGGCAGCGCGGAGTTGTTTGGTCCGACCCCGCTGCTTGGGCACGTAGGCGGAACATGCCGGTCATGTTGGGGTCGGACCGCATGGGGTTCCTCACGCCGCTACTAGTTCGCGGTCGTTTGGCTCGGTGGGGGTGGTTGTGGGCTTGCGGTCGCGGAGTACGAACAGTGCCAGCACGGCGGCGGCCAGCACAGCGCATGCGGTGATCGCGAAGCTTGTGGACATTGCTGTGGTGAACGACTCGCGGGCTGCTGTTGCCAGGGTTGGGTTGCCGGTGGCGAGGGCGTCGCCGATTGAGGTTGGGCTGTTGGCCGGCATGTTGGAGGTGAACACGCCTGATACGACGCTGCCCAGGATGGCTACGCCCAGTGCGGCGCCGGCCTGTTGGATCGTGTCGTTCAGTGCGGAGCCCACGCCCGCCTGCTCTGGTGGGACCTCGCCCATCAGCATGGAAATTGCTGCCGGCATGGCCAGGCCGCCGCCCGCGCCGAGGAGGAGCAGGCCTGCGCCGACCACCAGGAAGCCATCGTCCGCGGAGACTGTTGCCAGTACTGCGAAAGCGACCGCCATGACCGTGAGGCCCGTTGCCGCCATGGCGCGGTTGCCGATCTTTTGGCCGAGTATCGCGCCGATCGTGTTGAACATGAGCGAAGCCAGAGCGAGTGGGATGAACGCCAGGCCGGCCGTCATGGGTGAGTAGCCGAGGACGAACTGCAGGTACTGCGTCAGCACGAGAAGCAGGCCGCCGTTGCCGATCTGTACCAGCGTCAGCGCGAAGCTGCCGCCGCTGAAGTTGCGGTTGCGGAACAGGATCAGCGGCACCATCGGCGACGGCGTGCGGCGTTCCCAGACGATGAAGCCGGCCAGGGCGGCGACTGCCACGGTCAGCGTCGCCAGGGTGCGGACATCGGCCAGACCGTGCTTGGGCAGCTCGATGATCGTCCAGACGAGTGCGGTCATGCCGACCGCGGACAGGATCGCGCCCAGCGGGTCCGCCTTGCGCCACGGGCCTTTCGACTCCGGCATCAACACCACGGCGGCGATGATGGCCAGGACCGCCACCGGGACGTTGATCAGGAACACCGCGCCCCACCAGAACGCGTCGATCAATACGCCGCCGAGCACCGGGCCGCCGACCAGGCCGAGCATGGCGACCGCGCTCCACGCCGCCATCGCCCTGCGGCGCTCCGCGTCGTCGAAGACGGTGATCAGGATCGAGAGGGTGCTCGGCATGATCAGTGCGCCGCCGACGCCCATCACCACACGGGCCAGCACCAGCTCCGTCGGGGTGCTGGCCAGTGGGGCCAGCAGTGAGGCCGCGCCGAACAGCGCCAAGCCGATGATCATGACTCTTCGCCTGCCGAACCGGTCGGACAGGCTGCCCGAGGTCAGCAACAGGCCTGCGAACACGAGGATGTAGGAGTCGAGGATCCACTGCGTGTCCTGTGCGCTGGCGTGCAGGTCCTCGGCCAGCGGCGGTACCGCCACCGTCAGCACCATGTTGTCGATGACCAGCACCAACGTGCTGAGACACAGGACGACGAGGATCCACCACCTGCGCGGGTCGCGGGCTTCCATGAGTTTACCTCCAGGATGCGAACGGTGTTCCGTTAGTGCGCACACTGTACGCATGAAGGAACAGTGTGCGCAAGTGCGCACGCCGTGCGCTAGACTGGGGGCATGACCGAGGAACCTCTCCCGTCGGTGTGGGCGCGACGCCCCAAGGAGCAGCAGCCGGGCCTGACCACGGAGCAGATCGTGCGTGCGGCGCTCGAGCTGCTCGACGAGGAAGGCATGGAGCAACTGAGCATGCGCAAGCTCGGCGCGCGGCTCGGCGCCGGCGCCACCTCGCTCTACCGGCACGTCAAGAACAAGGACGAGCTGATCGAGCTGGTGGTCGACGTGGTCTACGGCGAGGTCGAGGTGCCGGACGTCGTGGGGAGGGACTGGCGGCCCGCGGCGGAGAAGACCGCGCACAGCGTGCGGGCCATGATCCTGCGGCATCCGTGGGTCGGACCGGTGCTCGGCCAGGCCGGCCTCGGGCCCAACGTGATGCGACTCAGCGAGAAGATGCTGCGCGTGCTCATCGCCGCCGGTTTCGACGCGGTCGAGGCGGACCAGGCGATGAACGCCATGCTCTCGTACGTGATCGGGATAGCGGTCAGCGAGACCGCCTACCTGGCAATGGTGAAACGGTCGGGATCGGTCGAGAAGCACCTCGCTGTGCTGCTACAGCACGCGATCTGGGAGCGGACCGGCGAGTTTCCGATGATCCGGGCGGGGTTCGACGCGATGAAGGACCGGAACCCGAAGAAGGTTCGCGACGAGAACTTCGACTACGGCCTACAGCGCGTGCTCGACGGGCTCGCCGCACGCGCCGCGACCGTCCGCTTCGGACAGTAATGCTCTTTCACCGGTTCAGGACATCGTGATGGGGTTGTGACTGCCACCACACGGGTGCATGCTTGAACCACGGCCGGCTGATGCGAAGAGCCCGCCGGGAAGGGCAGGTGGTGCCGTGGCAATTCAGGTAGAGGACGTGGTGGATCGCCGTCCGCTGCGACCCCGCGACTGAGACGACAGCATCGACTCGGTCGCGACTGCGGAGCAGCACCAGAGTTGGGTGTGCGAGTGTGACCAACGCACGTCCCGCACGCCACGACGATGTTGATCCCTCCATTCAGGACACTGTCGGAAAGTGTCCGGAAAGGATCCACGCCAGTCTGGAAGACGACGAACACCACGACCGACGACAAACCTGGGTGCGGCAGCGAAAGGCCCGCACCCAGGTGTTTTTCTGCCTGGATGCGGGCCTTGTCGCGCGTTGCTAGATCAACACGCCGTGGTGGTCGTCCGCCTCAGCGCCCGCCAGCGACGCGGCCGCGGAACGAGCCGCGGCGGCACGGGTCTTGGCCCGGGACGCCCTCGCCGGCACGCCGTTGATGTCCTCGGTGCTGATCGCGTAGGAACCGAGCACGAACGCGATCGCGTCCGAGTTGGCGTCCAGCGCCACCCGGTCGATGTTGCCGAGGTTGTCACACGCCTGGTGGTAGCACGGGTCGTACGCCTGGCCGGCGATGCCGCCCCACTTCTCCACCTGGGCCTCGGTCTTCACGACCTCGGCGCCGGTGAACAGGCCACCGGCCGGAATGCCGTTCAGGATGAACTCGCCGTAGTCGGAGCGGCCGTCGAAGTCCTTGCCCTCCAACGGAATGCCGACGTAGTCGAAGTACGAGGTGAACGCGGCCTCGATCTGCGCCGAGCCGTACGGGCCGGCACCGGCGCCGACGCCGTCGGAGTCGTCACCGTCGAACACGAAGTAGCCGGCGTTCGGCGAGCCGATCATGTCGAAGTTCAGGTACAGCGCGATGTCGAGCTGCTGCTCGAAGTCCAGGTTCTGGACGTAGTACTCGGACCCGACGAGGCCCAGCTCCTCCGCGCTCCACCACGCGAAACGCACCGTGTTGTTGACGGCCGGCGAGCTGCCGAGCTGCAGCGCGGTCTCCAGCAGAGCGGCCGAACCCGAGCCGTTGTCGTTGATGCCCGGTCCAACAGAGACGCTGTCGAGGTGCGCACCGGCCATGACCACGTTGTTCTTCTTGCCGGTCTTGGTCTCGGCGACCACGTTGTAGGAGGTGCGGTCCTCCATGAAGCCCTGGAGGTTGATCGTCACCGGGGCGCCGTTCTGTGTGGACAGGGCCTGGCCGTCGGCCTGCGTGACACCACCGGCCGGAGCGGCGGCCGGAACCGGCGCGCCGAGGGTGCCGTTCACCGAGCCCGGCACGTTGTTGTAGACGATCACCGCGAGCGCACCGGCCTCGGCGGCGGAGACCGCCTTCTGGCCGAACGTGCAGCCGCCGCGCTGGACCAGCGCCACCTTGCCCGCGGCACCGGCGAAGTCGGTCGCCTCGCAACCCGGGGTCGCGTCGAGGGGCACGACGTGCAGCGTGCTCGTGACGCCACCGGCCGGCGTGGAGTTGCTGTAGCTCATCCGAATGATCGGCACGGTCACGCCGTTGACAGTCAGTGACTGTCCGCGGGTCTCGTCATACACGAACGGGAATTCCTGGCGCTCCACGACGAAACCGGCGGCCTCGAGCTTCGTGGCGATGTACTCCGCGGACGCGATGTGCCCGGCCGTGCCGGCCGCGCGGTTACGGCCACTGCGGTCGGCGAGCCGCTGCAGCGCGATCAGGTGGCGGTTCGTGTTGGCCACGTCCACCTTCCTGACCAGCTGGCGGGCCAGGGCAGGACCGTCGGGGATCGGTGCCGAAGCCGCGGGTGCCGCCGATACGGGCGCGACCGCGACTCCCAGGAAGGTCGTGACCGCGACCAGCGCGCCCCCGACCCGGGATGTCGTCTTGGTGGACGGCATGAAGATTCCTCTCGATCACAGGCTCAGACACCGGCGCATGATCTCCCCCGAGTGCGATCACCGCGTCCGGCTTGCACACCCTTGTCCGAACTCACCCGCTGGTCAAGACCCTCCAACAGACTGTTACCCCGCTCGATTAACGTCTTCCCATGCACGCGATCACGATCAGCCAGCCGGGTGGTCCGGAAGTCTTGAGCTGGACGGAGCAGCCTGATCCGCAGCCCGGTCCAGGCGAGGTTCTGCTGGATGTCGTCGCAACGGCGGTGAACAGGGCAGACCTGTTGCAGCGCCAGGGCAACTACGCGCCGCCACCGGGAGTGACCACCGTGCCCGGATTGGAATGTTCGGGCCGGATCGTCGCGCTGGGTGATGGCGTCGAGGGGCTCGCGGTCGGTGACGAGGTCTGCGCGCTGCTGGCGGGAGGCGGCTACGCGCAGAAGGTCGTCGTGCCGGCGGGGCAGGTCATGCCGGTGCCGGCCGGTGTGGACCTGGTGACCGCGGCCGGGCTGCCGGAGGTCGCGGCCACGGTGTGGTCGAACGTCGTGATGGTGGCCGGGCTCGAGGCCGGTGAGACGCTGCTCGTGCACGGCGGCGCCAGCGGCATCGGCACGCATGCGGTCCAGGTCGCGAAGGCGCTCGGCGCGCGGGTCGCGGTGACCGCCGGCTCGGCGGAACGGCTGGCGACGTGTGGGGAGCTCGGGGCGGACATCCTCATCAACTACCGCGAACAGGACTTCGTCGAGGAGTTGAGGGCGGCCACGGACGGGCACGGCGCGGACGTCGTGCTCGACAACATGGGCGCGAAGTACCTGCCCCGCAACGTCGACGCGCTCGCCCGGCTCGGCCGGCTGGTCGTGATCGGCATGCAGGGCGGGGTGAAGGGCGAGCTGAACATCGGCAAGCTGCTGGCGAAGAGCGGCACGGTGACCGCGACCTCGCTGCGGTACCGGCCGGTCGCCGAGAAGGCCGCGATCTGCGCCGAGGTCACGACGCGACTGTGGCCGCTCGTCGAGGCCGGCGCGGTCAAGCCGATCGTCCACGAGGTGCTGCCGGTGGAACAGGCCGCGGACGCGCACCGCAAGCTGGGAGAGGGCGGCGTGCTGGGCAAACTCGTACTGAGGATGCCTAGCTGATCGAGGTCAGGGCGGCGACCGCTTCGACGAGCGCGTCGATCTCCACGGAGGTCGTGTAGTGCGCGAGGCCGACGCGGACCGCGCCGCCCACCTCGGCGACCCCGAGTGCCGCGAAGACGCCGCTGGGCACGTCGTCGGCGAACGCGCAGACGCCGCGGTCGGCGAGGTGCACGATCGCGGTGGACGCCTTGACCTCGGCGACCGTGAACGCGAGCGCGGGGATGCGACGCATGGCGTCGCCGATGACCGTGACGTGCAGCAGGCCACGCAGCTCGGAGATGAGCTTGCCGAGCATGCCGGCCTGGTACGACTTGGCCGAGCCGATCGAGGTCTGGATGCGTTCGCGCCGGGTGCCGGTCGCGGCGTCGTCGAGGCTCGCCAGGTAGTCGACGGACGCGACGAGGCCCGCGAGCAGCGGGTACGCGTGCGGGCCGAGCTCCAGCCGACCCGGCCCGGACTGGTTCGGGCTGAGTGAGCAGGCCGGCAGCCGCTCGATGAGGCCGGGGTCGGCGAACGCCAGCGCGCCGACGGTCGGGCCGCCCCACGCGGAGGCGTTGACGGCGACCACGTCGGCGCCCATGGCCTTGATGTCCATCGGCACGAACGGCGCCGCGGACGAGGCGTCGACCACGACCAGCGCACCGGCCTCCCGAGCGAGGGCGGTGATCTTGTTGAGGTCCGGGCGGGTGCCCACGACGCCGGAGGCGGCCGTGACGGCGACGACCTTCGTGCGGTGGTTGATGAGTCCCTCGTACTGCCAGGCCGGCAGCTCGCAGGTCTCGATGTCGATCTCCGCCCAGCGCGTGGTGGCGCCGGCCCGCTGGGCGACCCCGAGCCACGGCGCGATGTTCTGCTGGTGGTCGAGCCGGGAGACGACCAGCTCGTCGCCGATCACCCAGCCGGCGCCCACGGCCTCGGCGACGCGCTGCAGCAGCACGGCGGGGTTGGGCCCGAGCACGACGCCGGCCGGGTCGCACCCGACGAGGTCGGCGATGGCGCGGCGGGCGGCGTCGACGATGGCCTCCGCGCGCTGCGAGGCGGGGAACACGCCGCCGGGGCCGGAAACGGGGGCGCGCAGGGCCGTGGAGACGGCGGTGGCGACCTGTTCGGGTACCTGCATGCCGGCGGGGGCGTCCAGATGAATCCAGCCATCACCCAACGCGGGGAACCAGCCCCGAATCGCAGCGACGTCGAACGCCATGGCACCACACCGTACGGAGGCGCGCGGGGGCCTCGTTTGCGGGGTGCTCGTGACGGCTACTCTCGGACCCGTGCAGATGAACCGTGACCAGGACGACGAGCAGCCGCAGCACGTGGTCGTGATGGGGCCGGACGGCACCCCGGTCGGCGCCGCGGCGCTCAAGGACGGCACCGCCGGTGAGCAGATCGCCGACATGGTCGAGCAGCCGGCGAAGGTCATGCGCATTGGCACGATGATCAAGCAGCTGCTCGAGGAGGTCCGGGCCGCACCGCTGGACGATGCCTCCCGCAATCGTTTGCGCGAGATCCACAAGCGGTCGATCGCCGAGCTGGAGGACGGGCTCGCGCCGGAGCTGCAAGAGGAGCTCGAAAGGCTGTCGCTGCCGTTCACCGAGGAGAACACGCCGTCGGACGCCGAGCTGCGGATCGCGCAGGCCCAGCTGGTGGGCTGGCTCGAGGGGTTGTTCCACGGGATCCAGACGGCGCTGTTCGCCCAGCAGATGGCGGCGCGAACGCAGCTGGAGCAGATGCGGCGCGGGCTGCCGCCTGGGGTTTCCGGTGGGGAAGGCGCCGAGGGGCACGGGCTTCGGGGAACCGGGCAGTACCTCTGACGCCTCTGGCTCCCGGTTTCCAGCGGCGAGCGTCGGGTTCGGTCTCTGGCGAGGGTGGCCCTTCAGGGCATTCGGCGGCGGGTTGACCAGGCGTCTGTCCGCGGAACCAGAAATGCGTCCGGCCCCCGGAATCCAGCGTAACGGCGAGCACCGACACTTCTGGCCACACAACAGGCAACCGGCAAACAGTTCACCCGCCCAACCCGAGCGAAAGTCCCATTCGTGCGCCTGGGGCCCCCCGATTTCCAGCCTAGCGGTGGGGTACGACGGTTTCTGGGTTGTCGGGGCCCGCCTGTGGACAACTACAGCAGTGCCGGCTCGCCTCGTTCGAACGACAGCAGGTAGCGCTTGCGCGGCAGGCCGCCGCCGTAGCCCGTCAGGCTGCCGGTCGAGCCGATCACCCGGTGGCACGGGACGATGATGCTGATCGGGTTCCTGCCGTTGGCCGTGCCCACCGCGCGGGACGCGGATGGCCGACCGAGGCGTTGCGCCAGCTCGCCGTAGCTGATCGTTTCGCCGTAAGGGATCTGGCGTAGCTCGGTCCACACGCGGCGCTGGAAGTCCGTGCCTGCCAACGTGAGCGGGACGTCGAACTCCTTCAGGTCGCCGGCGAAGTACGCCGCCAGCTGCTCGATCGCGTCGTGTGAGTGGCTGTCGTCGCGCGGGCCGAACAGTTCCGCCATCGGACGGTGGCGTTGTTCGTCCATGTACACGCCGCTCAGCACGCCGTCGGTGGCCACCAGCGTCAGTGGGCCCACCGGGCTGTCCATCACCGTGTGTGTCCGCATGCCTCTACCGTGCCCGTGTCGGCGCGTCGAGGCTGGCCGTTTTCGGACATGCACATGCATTGACGGAGGCTCCACGGAAGCTCCATCGTCCGTCATCCGCGTCGTGGAAGCCTGAGGAACGTCGGAGTTCGACTCCGGCGCGCCGAACCACCCGGGAATCACCATGACAACCTCGATCACGAACCGGTCAGCGCCGGCGTGGCTCCGAGAACTCGCCCGCGGCCGCGCCACCTATGAGGAACTGCTCGGTTGGCCCGTCTCCGTTCGCGTCGGTGAGCGGGTACTCACCGTCGCGGTCGGCCACACCATCGACGCCGTGCGGATGCCGGCGCGTCTTGGTGCGCTGGTGCGTGCCGAGCTGTGCATCGCACTGCTGTTGGGTCCGGTGATGGCCGACCCGGACGGCGGCTACTGGACGTTCTTCACGAAACCAATCGACCGGCTGAGACCGAACATCGCGGCCGACCTCTCCGACGTCCACGTGCTCGTCGTGCCGCACGGCCATCACGTCGTCGTGCCCACCAGCCCGCATGTGCGGTCCGGGACGCACTGGCACTGGCTCGAGCCGCCCAACCCGATGCGGTCGCTGCCGCCGGCGTACGCCGTGATCGGGATGACGCGCCGGCTCACCGCGCAGCACCGCCTGGCGGCCTGACCGGAACATTTCGTCGTCGTACCAGGGCAGAACTGGCAGACTCCCCAACGGAACCGCAGCGGCACGCCGTGCATCTACGTTCCAGACAACCGACCCGGCCCCGGGGGGAGACATGCCCGACATCGAGTACTCGTTCGGCACCGGTGAGAGCGCCCCGAACGTCCACCACTCGGAGGCGAACGTCGACGTTGACGGCGACGGCACGGCGGACGCCGTCGCGTTGGACTTCGACGGTGACGGCCGGGTCGACGACGTCATGTGGGACTCGGACGGCGACGGCGTCGCCGACACCGCGGTGCTCGACCAGAACGACGACGGGATCGCGGAGGACGCCTACCACGACCCGACCGGCATGGGCACCTGGAACGCGCACGGCCAGGGCGGCAGCCCGCAGGCGTCGGCACCGCAGCCGCAGCCGGAGCCGACGCCGCAGCCGTCACCCGGACCGGCCGACGACACGGATCCCAACTCGCCCGAAACGGACAACGGCTACGAGCCGTACGGCACCGACCAGGAAGAGGACGGCGAGGCGCCGGGTGACACACCGGAGGGCCACGGCTCGGACGACGACACCGACGCCAACAGCAACCCCGGGATGCCCACGGACAGCGACGAGGGCAGCGGTTACGAGCCGCGCGGCGAGGACGGCGACGACACGAACGAGCTGTTCGACACGCTCGAGGACGCTCCGGACGCCGACCGCGACTCGATCAGCGAGTGGTACGACGACCTGATCAACTAGTCACCGTTCCCGTCCCCGTTGCGGCGGGTGCGCAGTGGGAGCACGAACCACAGCACGGCGAACAGGATGGCGACCAGCACGGCGAAGACGGTCGCGATCGCGGTGCCGACGACGACCTTGAACAGCAGCAGCACCGTCGCCGTCATCGCGATCGCGAGACAGACGAGGCCAGCGACCATCAGCACGTTCGCCACGCGCAGGATCTCCGGGCGCTGGCCCTGACGGAACAGCAGCCGGTGCCAGGCCGCCGGCGCGGTCAACAGCGCGACGGACGCCGTCGCGAACACCACCGCCACGAGGTGCACCACCTGCTCGAACCCGGACGCGCGGGCGTAGTGCTCGGTGAACGCGACCGCGAGCAGGAAGCCGAACAGGAACTGCACGCCGGCCTGTGCGACGCGCAGCTCCTGCAGCAGCTCGCTGACGTTGCGAGCCAACCGCTCGTCCTTGGACTCCGTGCTCTCGTGGGTCTCGACCGCCATTCCCCTGGATTACCTCGTGCCCGCCAGCCCGAAACCGCCGCGCAGCGGCACCCGGAACGGGCTCGGCCCGTCGCTCATCAGGCGCCGCGCCACCGGCACCCGCCACACCAGTTCCGCGGCGTCATCGCTCAGTAACGCCGGCAGCAGCTGTGCGCTGATCACCGTGGACCACGTCGGGTACCACTTCGCGGTCAACCCGCCGGCCCGTTCCAGGTACTCGAGCCCCTGCGGCGTCGGCAGCCAGCCGGCCCGCATCGCGCACCGGACGACGTGGACACCGTCCGCCCAGTGGTTGGCCAGCAGTGACGGGATGTACTCGCCCGGTCCCAGCAGCCCGTCGAGCCGCAGCCGGTCCTCCGCGCGGCCGATGTCCACGGCGATCGCGAGCATCGACTGCCGTTCGGCGTAAGGCAGGCCGCGCGCGGTGGCGAACTGTTCCAACGCGAACGTCCACAGTTCGGGGCCGGACTTCGTGCGCTGCCGCAACGCCTCCTCCACCAGCGCGATGCCGCTGGCGGGATCCTCGGCCTCGCCGCCGAGCAACGCGCGGAGCGCTCGTGGCACGTTGTCGCGCGCGCTCTCCCCGAGTTCCTCGACCAGCAGCGCCTGCGCGCGTTTCTTCGAGCGGGTGTAGTCGAGCTTGTCGACCGGCTCCTCGTACTCGGCCGCCCGGATCGCGCCGACGCCGAGTGCGGCCACGTACGGGCCGGTGGGCGGCGCGGCGCCGGCGTACACCGGGTTGTCCGGCTTTGGCCTGCGCCGCTCGCGTTCCTCCCACGTCTTGAGCCAGGCGTTCCTCATGAAGTAGAACATCCAGCCGGCGATGACGAGTCCCATGAGCACCGCGAAGAGCAGCATCCGCCGCTCTGCGACGGTTTCGGGCCAGCTCATCGTCTGGCCGGCCAGGGCAGTGTCCGGAATGGACTTTCCGCTTCGGTGAGGAGTTTGCGGTGTGCCTCCCGGACGGTCACGTAGTGGACCGGGAAGTCCTCGTCGTCGAAGAACAGCAGGCGCCCCATGGCGAATCCGGCGGAGAGGTCCGCCCACGAGCTGTAGTGCGTCGCGCACAGCTCACCGACGCGCAGGACCACGTTCTCCGCCTGGGTGCGGTCGCAGTAGCCGAGCCGCAGGCCCCAGCGGGCCAGGTTGACCGCGCGACCCCAGTCGTACACGCGAACGCTCGACACCACACCGGAAACCATGCCGTCGGCGCGGAACCGCTCCTCGTAGCGCGTGATCCGCTCCGCGGCCTCGACCAGTGCCGGCACGCTGTGCAGCGGCACCCGCCCGATGTTCGCCGCCTCGTGGATCGCCTTCTGCCAGCCGGCGTGGTCGGTCGCGCCGACCTCGCGGCGCAGCTCGACGGCGACGTGCTCCAGGTTGTCCGTCTGCGGCGAGAGTTTCGCCTCGCTGACGCGGCGCCAGTCGGTGCGGTCGTGCACGCCCCACATCTCGGCGAGGTCCATCTTCAGCTCCAGCTTGGCGAAGCCGACGCCCTCCATGTCGTTCCACGCCACGCCCTGGTTCACGGCCATGTGCGCGCCGCACGCGAGCCCGAACGCGATGGGCCCGGTCGTCGCCGCGGACTTGTCGGTGACGATGGAGCCGGACCGGAAGACCTGCTTGACCTGCTTGACCTTCGCCCGGGTCTTGAACACGATCTGGAGGATCACCACGAGGACCAGGACCGGCGCGGCGATGGCGACCACCCAGAACGCGCCGCCCATCTGCTGTTGCAGTTGCTCGATCATGTCAGCGCAGCCGATCGCCGGGGATGGGGTAGATGTAGTCCTTGCCGTCGACCACGCAGTGCGCCACGAGCGGCCGGTCGGCGCCCTTGGCCTTGGTCACGGCCGTGAACACGTGAATGCCGGGGAACGGGTCGGCGATCGCGTCGATCGTGTGGTCGTTCGCGTCCCAGTTGAGCCGCGGGTGCCAGCCGTGCGGCTCCAGCGACGAGTACACCCACGACTCGTATCTGAGAGTGCCGAGCGGGAAGCGTTCCGCTTGTGCCGCAAGGGTTTCCCGCGTGTTCAGGTCGATGGGTCCCCGGTCGGAGAAGGCCATCACGGCGTAGCCGGTCGACTCGTGCGTCGAGAACCGCAGCTCGACGGCCGGATAGACGCCCTTGCTCTGCGCGGAAGTCCAGATGGCGTGGGCCTTCTTGGCCTTGCCACCCGAGAACATCCCCTTGATCACCGCCGCGAAGCCTGCCGGGTTGTCGAAGCTGGCGGCGAGTGCCTCAGCGTTCACTTGTCCTCCTGGAAGAAACCTGTCTGTGCCCGCAGGCGGCCGACCGGTGGTGGGTCCTCGTCGATCAGGGCACGGTCGGGTGCGGGTAGGTCGTACATCTGATGGAGCCGGCGGCGCATCCGCTCGAGCGGGTAGCCGTCGGCGTACACGGACGCCTTGAAGATGACGCCCTCGAGCACGCTGCGGAGCATGACCTCCTCCAGCGCCGGGTCGGCGGCGCCGCGGGCGGCGAACAGCTCGCGCAGGGTGTCCTCGATGGCGGCCAGTCTGTCGTGCTTCTGGCGCTCCACCTGCACGAAGACCGGATGGGTCGACGGGTGGGTCATCAGGCTGAGCACCATCCGCTGCAGCGGTTGGCTTTTGTGCACCGCGAGCAGGACCCCGTCGATGATCGCGCCGAGGCGCTCGTCCGGGGTGCCGACGACGTTCGTCAGCTGCGCGACACGGTCGAGGTAGCGGCTGAGCAGCTCGTGCACCAACTGCTGCTTGTCTGGGAAGTAGTAGGTGAGAAGTCCTCGAGAGACCCCGGCCCGCGCGGTGATCTCCGAGATCGTCGCGTTGTGGTAGCCCTTCTCGGCGAACACGGCCAGTGCCGCGTCGAGGATCCGCTCGCGCGACTGCGCCCTGAGCTCCCGGTTGACCTTCGCCGATCGTGGCGACACGCGTTGCTACCTCGCCATTCGCGCCTTGTATGCCCCCTTCCGTCACTGTCTGTGCGCGTTGACTGTACAGACAACCAGTCAACCCTGGAAGGCTGAACGTGAGAATTATTCAAATGCAAAGCGGACACCGGTGAGGGGCCTGGCATCATGGGTCAAATCACCGACGACCACTTCCCAGAACAGCCGGAACTACCGCGGTTCCGGCTGATCCGAAAGCTGTCCGAGACCAGGATGAGCGTCGTCTACCTCGCAACGGAAGAGGCAGGTGGCGGCCGGCTCGTCGCGGTCAAGGTCGTCACGCCTCGACTGGCCACAGAGGACGGTTTCCGGGACCGGTTCCGTCAGGAGATGGCGCCAGAACTCGGACACGCCAACATCGTTCCGGTGTACTCCGTGCACACAGAAGGTGAACCGCTGTACCTGGTCATGCCGTACGTGGACGGGCCGAACCTGCGCGACCTGCTCCGGTCCGGCCCGCTGGACCCGGTGCGCACCGTCCACTTGGCCCACTCGGTGGCGTCCGCTTTGGACCACGCGCACACGGCTGGTGTCGTGCACCGCGACGTCAAGCCGAGCAACATCCTCGTCGACCGGCGCACCGGGCAGGTCCTGCTGTGCGACTTCGGGATCGCGGCCGCCGGCCGACGCGTCGGCACCCCGGGCTACGTCGCGCCTGAGCTGATTCCCATCGACAAGGCGGCACCGGTCGACCCGCGTGCGGACGTGTACTCGCTCGGCGTCGTGCTCTACGAATGCCTCACCGGCCGTCCACCCCACGAGCACACGGACGCCGCCGAGCTGCTGTGGGCGCAGCTCCACGAGGACCCGCTCGCGGTCACCGCGTTGCGCCCGGACCTGCCGTCGACGCTGAACAAGGTCCTGGCCACCGCTCTCGCGAAGCGGCCGCGGCACCGGTACGGCACCTGTGGGGCGTTGGCCGAGGAACTGGCGAACGCGCTAGCGGGCGGCCCCGTGCGTCGGCGCTAGTCGGCGTCCAGCAACCGCAGGTCCGGCGGCCGCAACGTCGCGGTCTGCAACAGTTCCTGGACCAGCTGGTGGTTGACCATGTTGCCGGCCGGGTCGCCCCAGTCCTCCAGGCGCAGCCCGGCGACATAGGGCTGGAGCCGCTCGCGGACCTTCAGCACCACGTTCGCGGCCTTCTTCTCCGTCCAGTCGGAGTGCGTGACGTTCGAGCTGTTCAGGTCCTCCTTGACCTGCTTCCAGGACTGCGGCTGTGGATGGGGCTCCTGCCGCAGGTACCGCGCCGCGAGCGCGGTCAGCACGATCCGCTCTGTGCCGTCGATCCGCCAACTGTCCGCCGCCGCGGTCGCCGTCTGGTCGTCCGCGCCGGCCAACGCGTCCCCGCGACCCGCGCCGACCACCCGCACCTCCAGCAGGTGCTCACGCCGCTCGGACGTGCGGATGAACAGCGGGCTGTACCCCTCGCCGAGCGGAATCTCGTTGCCGGTCAACAGGAAGCGGGACTGCGGCAGACGGATCGGCAGCTTGCCCTCGTTACGCAGCCACCACTCGGTGCCGGTGCACACGAGCCGGCCCTGCAGACGGCTGACCCTGGGGTCGTCCGCGCCGATGCACACGTGCACGTCCGGTTCCTTGCGGCCGAACACCACCTCGAAACTGGCCTGTGGCGGCGCCGCGAACCCGCCGCGGGCGGCCAGCACGAAGATGCTGCCCGGTGGTGCGGCGGGCACCCGCCCCGCCAGCCCGCCCACGGAAGGGGGCAGCAGCTGGGGACGGAAGTCGGTCACGGCAGGTCCTCCAGCAGCCGCAGGTCCGGCGGCACCAGCGTGGTGGACAGCAGCAGCTCGCGCAGGAGGTTGTCGTTGAGCTTGTTGCCGACGGGCTCGCCGACCTCCTCGCGGGTCAGGCCAGGCACACCGGCCTTGGACAGGCGGGCACGCACCGCGGTGACCATGTGCTCGACCTTGCGTGCCGTCCATCCCGCCTCCGGCTGCAACTCGATGAGCTGGTCGGCGGTCTGCTGGCGGCCCATCGGCTGCGGGTCGGCCTCGTGCAGCAGGTAGCGCTGGCCGAGCACGACCAGGGCGAGCCGTTCGTCCTGCTGGAGCCGCCAGGTGCGGGGCGGATCGGTGACATCGCTCGGGCGGGGCGCCGGCCGTGCGCCGTCGTCTCCCGCGACATACAGCTCCAGCAGGTGTTCGCGGCCCCGGGTGCCCGGCACGAACAGTGGCGTGTAGCCGGCGGCCAGCGGCAGGGAGTCCTCGTCGTTGAACAGGTACTGCGAGCCGGGGAGCCGGATCGGCAGGCGGCCGGTGTTGCTCACCCACCACCTGCCGTCCTGGCAGGTCAGGAGCCCGTGCTGACGGCTCACCCTGCGGTCGTCCTCGCCGATGCAGACGTGGACCTCGGGCTTGTTGCGGCCGAACACCACACGGCGTCCCTCCCGCGGGCCGACGGCGAAACCCCCGCCGATGGCGAGTGCGTAGATGGCGCCGGGCGTCGGCCGCTGCACACCGAAGGCCAGACTGTCGTGGTTGCCGGACAACCGCTGCCCCTCCACCAGCATGCTCCCGTCCATGCGGCCCTCCCTCCTCGTCTGACCCAGTATCAGCCGACCGTCCCGGGACCGGTCCCCGGCCGCACCCCGTCCACACTTCCGGGCTAACTGGCAGGGTGTGGTCGTGGACTTTCGGCGGTTGTGGCTGGCGGACGCCGTCAACCAGGTCGGCACCCGCATGACGTTTCTCGCCGCGCCACTGCTCGCGGTCCTGTACCTGAACGCGTCGACGTTCGAGGTCGCGCTGGTGCGGACGTGCGAGACGCTGGGATGGCTGCTGTTCGGCCTGCTCGCCGGCGCCTGGGTCGACCGGACCCGCTGCCGGCCGGTGCTGGTGATCACCGATGTCGGACGCGCGATCCTCATGCTGACAGTGCCCCTGGCCGCGGTGTTCGGGGTCCTCACGCTGTGGCAGCTGTACGTGGTGGTGTTCCTGGTCGGCGTGCTCACGGTGTTCTTCGACGTGGCGCACCAGTCGTATCTGCCCCGGCTGGTCCCGGCCGACCAGCTGGTCGACGCGAACGCGAAGCTGGCGGCCAACGCGTCGGTGGCGGCGGTCGCGGGCGCCAGCACGGGTGGCTACCTGGTCCAGCTGCTGACCGCGCCGTTCGTGTTCGCGTTCGACGCGCTGACCTTCCTGTGGTCCGCGCTGTGGGTTCGGGCCATCCGACACCGCGAGCCGCCGGTGGCCCCCGCTCCGGACCGGCACCTCGGCCGCGAGATCACCGAAGGTGTGCGGTACGTGTTCCGGCATCCCGTGCTGCGCTCGTTGACGATGAGCACGGCGACGATCGTGCTCGGCCAGGCCGGCGGCATGGGTGTGAGCATGGTGTTCCTGGTGCGGGACATCGGCCTGTCCGCCGGCGTGATCGGCCTGCTCGGCACCGTGGGGCTACTGGGCGCGTTGCTGGCGTCGGCGGTGACGCGTCGGCTGGTCGCACGGCTCGGGCAGGCACGCGTGCTGCTGTGGGGTGTGTTTCTGCTCGGGCTGGCGTTCCTGGCTCAGGCGTTCACGACACCCGGGTGGGGTCTGGTGTGGTGGGTGGCCAGCGGATTCGTTTCCAGCTTCTGCATCATCGCGACGAACGTGGTGATGATGACCATCCGACAGACCGTGTGCGCGCCGGAGCTGCTCGGCCGGGTCAACGCCACCATGGAACTGACCGTGTGGAGCGTGATGTCGGTGGGCAGCCTGCTCGGCGGGGTGCTGGGCACGTGGGCCGGCACTCGGGTGACGCTCCTGGTGTCCGGAGCGGTGTCGTGCCTGGCGGTTGGCTGGCTGCTGGCGCGGCGAACCGAAATTGTCGGTGCGGCCCGCTAACTTGGCGGCCATGCAGAACGCGATGCTCGCTGGTGCGGACCTCGTTGGGCTCGAGGACGCGGCCGGGCCCACGTCGTACCGACGTGGCCTGGCCTACGCGCGTCAGCACGCCGTTCTCTCCATGTGGTGGGACGAGGCTGCGTGCGCGGTCCGTGGGCGCGTGCAGGGCTCGCACGACGAGGTCTACACGACCACCGGGTACTTCGCCTCCGGTTACGGGCCCGCGCTGGTGTTCGCGGAAGGCGAGTGCAGCTGTCCCGTGGGGCTGGACTGCAAGCACGTCGTGGCGCTGGTGCTGACGGCCACGGGGTTCGTGCGTGCCTCCGAGAGCCGGAAACCGAAGGCACTGACGTGGGAACAGACACTCGACGCGCTCCTCGGTTCCGACACCGTCCAACGGGGTTCGACGCCGTTGGCCATCGAGCTGTCGCTGTCGGCGGAGGGGTCCGTGCCACGGGTGTACGCCAGAGTGGTGCGGCCGGGCCGTTCCGGTTGGGTGGCCGGCGGGTTGAGCTGGTCGCGTCTGGACGACCACAGCGGTTACGTCCCAGAACACGTCCAGCTGCTTCGGGAGTTGTACGCACTGCACCAGTCGGACTATGAGGCGCAGAGCATCGATTTGTCCGCGTTCGGCAGCACGCGGCTGTGGTCGATGTTGGACGACGCCGAGTCGGCGGGGTTGCGGCTGGTGCACGCACGCAAGCGGCTGGGCGATGTGCCGTGGCGTGCCGCCGCCCGCGTAATCCTTGACGCCACCCGTACCGGCAAGAACCTGGTGCTGGGCCCGGTGTTGCGGGTCGACGGCGTGGATGTGGACCCGGTGCCCGTCTCGTTCGTCGGCGACCACGGGGTGATCTACGTCGACCGCGCCGAGATCCAGGCCGTCAGCGACCACCGCGAGTGGCGGCTGGGGCTCGCGCGGCTGGACGAGCCCGTGCCGGAGGCGCTGCGGCGGATGGCGGTGGACAACCAGCGGCTCGAGATTCCCCTTGCGCAGCAACCGAAGTTCGCCACCGAGTACTACCCGAGGCTGCGGCGGCTTGCCCCGGTCGTCTCGTCGGACGAGTCCTACACGCCACCGGCGATCTCCGCGCCGCTGCTGGCGCTGCACGCGGACTACGGCGCCGGGCACCGGCTGGCGCTGCGGTGGGAGTGGCAGTACGAGATCGACGGCACGCGGTCACCGGCCGCGCCGGACGCCCCGTACCGGGACGTGGCGGCCGAGGAGGCGCTGCTCGCGAACCTCGACGACGTGCCGTTGGAGCGATTCGGCTTACGGTCCAACGGCACACTGTGGCCGGGCGACGTGCGGGGCATCGACACGATGCTGTTCACCACCGAGGTGCTGCCGCTGCTCGACCGGCCCGGGGTCGTGGTCTGCGCGGACGGGGAGACGGCCGACTACCGCGAGGTCGGTGACTCGCTGACGATCGGCGTGTCGACGTCCTCGGTTCCTGGCGAGAACGACTGGTTCGACCTGGGCGTGACGATCCGGGCCGAAGGTCGCGAGGTGCCGTTCCTCGACGTGTTCGTGGCGCTGGCCAGGGAGCAGTCGCACCTGCTGCTGCCCGACGGCGCGTACTTCTCGTTGGAGAAGCCGGAACTGCAGTCGTTGCGCCGGTTGATCGAGGAAGCCCGGGCGCTGCAGGAGTTCTCCGACGGCACGCTGAAGATCAGCCGTTACCAGGCCGGGTTGTGGGACGAGCTGGCGTCGCTCGGCGTGGTGGAACGGCAGGCGGCGGCGTGGGAGCGGCAGGTCAACGGCCTGCTGTCGCTCGACTCGGTGCCCGACGTGGACGTGCCGGCGGCGCTCACGGCGACGTTACGTCCGTACCAGGTGGACGGTTTCCGGTGGCTGGCTTTCCTGTGGGACAACCAGTTGGGCGGCATCCTCGCCGACGACATGGGACTGGGCAAGACACTGCAGTCGCTGGCGTTGATCTGCCACGCTCAGGCGGACGAGCCGTTCCTGATCGTGGCGCCGACGAGCGTGGTGTCCAACTGGGCGGCGGAAGCGGCCCGGTTCGCGCCGCACCTCCGCGTGGCCACGGTCACGCGACGCGGACAGTCCTTACCGGACGCCGATGTCGTGGTCACCTCCTACACGTTGCTGCGGCTGGACGTCGACGAGTACGCGTCCCGGTCATGGGCGGGCCTGATCATGGACGAGGCGCAGTACACGAAGAACCACCAGTCGAAGGTGTACCAGTGCCTGCGGCGGCTGCCGGCGCCGGTGAAGCTCGCGATCACGGGCACACCGATGGAGAACAACCTGATGGAGCTGTGGTCGCTGCTGTCGATCACCGCACCGGGCCTGTTCCCCCACCCGACCCGGTTCCGCGACTACTACGCCCGCCCGATCGAGAAGGACAACGACACCGGCCTGCTGGCACAGCTGCGCCGACGGGTGAAACCGCTGATGAAGCGGCGCACGAAGGAACAGGTGGCCAAGGACCTGCCGGCAAAGCTGGAGCAGGTGCTGGAGGTGGAGCTGCATCCACGGCACCGCAAGCTGTACCAGACGGCACTGCAGCGTGAGCGGCAGAAGGTGCTGGGGCTGCTGGAGGACATGAACAAGAACAGGTTCACGATCCTGCGGTCGCTGACGGTGCTGCGCCAGCTCAGCCTGCACGCCGGCCTGGTCGACGACGAGCACAGCGGTATGCCGTCCGCCAAGGTGGACGCCCTGGCCGAACAACTACGTGACGTGCTCGACGGCGGGCACCGGGCGCTGGTGTTCAGCCAGTTCACGGGCTTCCTTGCGACCGTGCGGGAACGCCTGACGGCCGATGGCATCGAGCACTGCTACCTGGACGGCCGCACCCGCAACCGCAAGGAGGTGCTGGACCGCTTCAAGAACGGCGACGCCCCGGTGTTCCTGATCAGCCTGAAGGCGGGTGGCTTCGGACTGAACCTGACGGAGGCGGACTACTGCTTCCTGCTGGACCCGTGGTGGAACCCGGCGACGGAAGCACAGGCCGTGGACCGCACCCACCGAATAGGCCAGACCCGCAACGTCATGGTCTACCGACTGATCGCGAAAGACACCATCGAAGAGAAGGTGATGGCCCTACAGGAAAGAAAAGCACAACTGTTCACAAGCGTGATGGACGACGGCGACATGTTCAGCTCAACCCTGAACGCGGAGGACGTCCGAGGCCTGTTCACCTGACCCCGCCCCAATCCGAGGGGTGCGTGGCTAGGAAGTGTTTTATCCCAGGCAGGGCCGCCGATCGCCTTCGGCGACGGCCTCGAGTCGGCTTGCGCAGCGGGTTGCGGGCCGGTGTGCGTGGTTGCTTGTCGTGGGTGGTTGCGCGACGATGCCCGCGGCCAGGGGCTCGTTCCTCGCCCCTGCTCTTGGCATCGTGTGGCGGCCGCCCTCGCCAAAGATCGGCGACCTCAGCACACCTGCTCTAGGCGTCCGGCTCGGGCGCGCTTTCCTTCCGTGCGGCGGCGTCCTTACGGTCGGCCACGTCCGACAGCACCCACAACAGCGTGGTCAGGCCGACGACCGGGAAGAAGGTCCACCACATGCCTTCGCGAACGGTGAGGACGGTGGCGGCGACCACGCCGCACACCAGAACCATGAGGCCGGCGCCGGCGAGTGTCTCGCCGCGGGTGGCCGGGGTGGTCTCGTCGGGGGTTGCTGGGGTGGTCTCATCACGGGTTGTCGGCGTGGTCTCGTCGGGGTCGGCGGCTTTCACCGTGACCGCGGCGCTGAGGTCAGGGTGCGGCGCCGGCAGGTCGACGAACAACGCCTCGAGGTCGCCGCGTGTCTTGGCGGCCGCTGCACGTGCGCTCCGCTCCTCGTGCTCGGCGGCCAGGAGGCGGCCACTCTCGTAGTGCGTCCACAGAGCCGTCACGGCCTCGTCGCGCTCGGCGTCACTGACCCGAATGGCCTCGTCCCCCATGTCCGAAATCGTACGTTCGCTGTTCGCCCGGCGAGAAGTCTCGACGATGTGTCGCCGTTCGGTGCCATGCTCAGGTCGTGGCAGCGATCGAGGTCGTGCTCGGTGACATCACCCGGCAGGACGTGGATGCCGTCGTCACCGCGGCGAACGAGTCGCTGCTGGGTGGCGGCGGTGTCGACGGCGCGATCCACCGGGCCGCCGGCCCCCGACTCGCGGCCGCGGGCGCCGAGGTCGGCCCGTGCGCGCCGGGCGAGGCCGTGGCGACTCCCGCGTTCGACCTGGCACCCGTCCGGTACGTGATCCACACGGTCGGCCCGGTGTGGGAGGACGGCGACCACGACGAGGCCAGGGTCCTGGCGTCCTGTTACCAGCGCGCCCTGCTGCTGGCCGAGGAGCTCGGTGTGCGGAGCGTCGCCTTCCCGGCCATCGCGACCGGGACGTACGGGTTCCCGGCCGAACTGGCCGCCGAGGTCGCGGCCACAGCGGTCCGTTCGATCCCCGTGGAGCTCGACCTGATCAGACTCGTCGCCTTCGACGAGCGAACACGGGACCTGCTCACCGCCGCACTCGCACGGTCGAGCACGGAGCGTCCGGGATCCTGAACGACCCCTCGGGTTAGCCTTGGGTGGTGGTTAGCTCAACTCCCGCGCTGAAGATCGGACCGTACGCGGTCGACCCGCCCGTCGTGCTGGCGCCGATGGCCGGGATCACCAACGTGGCGTTTCGCCGGCTGTGCCGTGAGTACGGCGCCGGGCTCTACGTGTGCGAGATGATCACCGCGCGGGCACTGGTCATCCGGGATCCCAAGACCTGGCACATGATGACCTTCGACCCGAGCGAGACGCCCAGGTCGGTGCAGCTCTACGGCGTCGACCCGGCCACCATGCGGGAGGCCGTGAAGATCATCGTCGGTGAGGGGCTCGCCGACCACATCGACACGAACTGGGGTTGCCCGGTCGTCAAGGTCACCCGGAAGGGTGGCGGCGCGGCCCTGCCGTACAAGCGCAAGCTGTTCGCCAACATCATCCGCGCGACAGTGGAGGCGGCCGGCGACATCCCGGTGACCGCGAAGTTCCGCATCGGCATCGACGACGAGCACCACACCTACCTCGACGCCGGTCGGATCGCGGAGGCCGAGGGCGCGGTGGCGGTGGCACTGCACGCACGAACGGCGTCGCAGCGGTACTCGGGCCAGGCCGACTGGACACACATCGCCCGGCTGAAGGAGGCCGTCACCACCATCCCCGTCCTGGGCAACGGCGACATCTTCACGGCCGCCGACGCACTCGCGATGGTGGAGAAGACGGGCTGCGACGGTGTCGTGGTCGGCCGCGGCTGCCTCGGACGGCCGTGGCTCTTCGGCGAGTTGCAGGCCGCGTTCGCGGGAGAGCCGGTGCCGGCTGGCCCGCCGCTGGGCGAGGTGGCGCACGTCCTACGCCGTCACGCCGAACTCCTCACCGAGCATGACGGCGAGGAAAAGGGCATGCGTGACCTGCGCAAACACATGGCCTGGTACTTCATGGGCTTCCCGGTCGGCTCGGAGCTGCGCCGTAGGTTCGCCATGGTCACCACCCTGTCCGAACTGGACGACTACCTGGGCGAACTGGACCACGACGCCCCGTTCCCCGTCACCGGTGAGGGTCCGCGCGGCCGCCAGGGCTCGGCGGGCAAGGTCACGCTCCCGTACGGCTGGCTCGACGACCCCGACGACCCGACCGTGCCGGCCGGCGCCGACATGATGCACTCGGGCGGCTGACTACTTCTGGCAGACGGCCCCACGCAGGGGCTGCGGCTCACTCTCGTAAACCTGGTCACCGTCCGTAGCCTGGATGAGGAAGCAGTACTTACGCTCCGGATCCACGTCGACGGTCATCGTGCGGTTGCGCTGAACAAGCAGGACCTGCGGCTTCTCCCCCTCAGCCGCCACAACGACCGCGAAGTCGAGATCGCGGGTGGCCTTCCAGTTGAGCTGCACCTTGTCGGTGAGATCGGTCGGCTCGGCGAGCTCCACGGTCACCTTGTCGGCGTTGGACTCGCCGGCCGCTGGCAGCCGAGCCTTGCTGGGGATCTCGTCGGGGTCACCACGCAACAGCAGCAGGGGAACGAGCGCGAGCAACGCCAGCACGAGCGCCGCCCCGGCCAGGAGGTCATACCGAATGAGCCGACGGCCGGGCTGATCAGGCGGGGCAAGCGGCCCGGCGAGCACCGTCGCCCGGTGCACGCCGCCGAAGTCGTCACCGAAGTCCGAGTCCCGTCCACCAAGCACGACGCCGGACCGCCGCGCGGTGGCCACAGGGGCGGTGACGAGGAACTCACCGCCGGGCGGGACAACCGGCGTCGGCGGCGGCGCGAGCGGCAACAACGTATCCGCACCGACGGAACCCGACGGGGAGTCACCGACCGGCGGCGCGGCGACCACCTCTGGCTCAGCAGTGGTCGGCCTCACCGGCTCGATCGTCCCTGGTGCGGGTGCAACCGACACAGGAGCCCCGGTAGCCGGCACGGAACCAATCGAACTGAGGGGCGCAGACTCAAAGGCAGCCGAATCAAGCACGGCCGGTTCAAAGGCCGCCGGTTCAGGGACAGCCGGGACGGGGCCTGGTGGGACAGAGGGCGGCGGGACAGCAGCCGACGGGACAGCAGCCGGCACGACAGCGGCCGGCACGACATCTGGCGGCGGAACATTGGCGGGCAGGGCAGCAACCGGCGCGACAGCAGCCGGCGCGACAACAGCCGGCGGCATAGCAGCCGGCGCGACAGAGGCTGGCACGGCATCTAGCGGCGGCACAGCAGCCGGCGGCACAGAAGCCGGCGCGACAGAGGCCGGCACGGCATCTGGCGGCGGAACATTGGCGGGCAGGGCAGCAACCGGCGGATCAGCAGCCGGCGAGGCAAGGGCGACTGATTCTGAAGCAGCAGGATCAGGGGCCACCGAGTCGGCCGCCGGCTCGCGAACGACCGGCTCGCGAACGGCCGGCTCGGGTGAGGCCGGCTCGGGTGAGGCCGGCTCGGGGGCCGCCACTTCAGGGACGACGTGCTCTTCGGACGTCGTCACCGCTTCGGGGGCCGGCCACTCGGGAGGGACGCCGGTGGCAGCCAGTACCTCGGGAACAGGCCGCGGAAATGGGCCTTCCGAAGCAGCACCGGCCAAAGATCGCTCGGGAACCAGATCAGCGGCCGTTGGTGGAGAAGCCGACCAGTCGGGGGATACCGGCTCTGGCGTGTTGGCACTTCGAGTCGCCGGTGGGGCCCCGGTCGGCGCCGCTGGTTCAGCGGGACGCGGTGGAGGCGTCGCCCGGTGGGCAGGGCGTGGGGACGCGGGCTGCCATGGCTGGGGTGGGGGTGCCGGTCGTCTTGGGGGCCGGGCTGCGAAGTCGTCGAAGTCGAGCGGGTCTTCTCGAAGTGGGGGTGGTGGGGCTGGCGTTGGCGCGTCGAAGTCGTCCCAGTCCTCTGTTGTTTGTTGGGCTGGAGGGTTCGGGAGCATTGTCGTCAGGTGGGCTGCCACCTGGGCTGCTTGTTGGGGGCGGCGGTCCGGAGTGGTGGCGAGCAGCCTGGCCACCAGTGTGGACAGGCCGATGGGCACGTCCTGGCGGTTGATCGCGGGGACCGGCTCACCGAGTATGCGTAGTACGCGTTCGCCTGGTTGTTCGCCGAGGCGGCCTGGGTGGGGGGAGCGGCCGGTCAGGGCGAAGTGCAGTACCGCGCCAAGGCCGTAGAGGTCCGTCAGTTCGTTGAGGGTGCCGTTGCGGAGGGTTTCCGGCGGCAGGTACTCGATGGCGTGCAAGGGATCCCGGGTGAACGCCTGCCGAAGCGTCACACCGAAGTCGCCCACGACGGGCTCGCCGTTGTCGCGGAACAGGACGTTGCTTGGCGACACACCGCCGTGCACGACGCCGACACTGTGTGCCGCGGCCAGTGCCGACGCCATGGCACAGCCGAGGACCACCACGTCGCCGGCCGCCAGTTGGCCCACGCGTTCGACCAGTACCGCCAGTGACTGGGTGCACAACTCCATGCGTAGTGCGGACTCGCCGCTCGGCATGGCCTCGACACCGTCGACCATCAGGATCGACGTGACACGGCGGACGGTCGCCAGTTTGGCCTGTTCCTTGGAGAACGACGACATCGTGCGCTTGTCGAAGCGTTTCGGGAACACCTTGACGGCCACCGGGACGCCGGCTCGATGTCCTGAGTAGACAGTCGCTACCGGACCGTCGTCGATCCTGGTCAGGTCGGTCATGTGGCCGGGTCCAGGTAGCCGCAGTTGTTTGCCAGCAACGGACGTAGGTCGGCCAGCAGCTCCGGCACGACGTCAGCCGGGGCCAGCTCGGCGTTGGCCACCTTCGCTCTGATCTCGCACGTGTGCCACAGGCTCGGCGTCAGCGCCGACCACTGCCACAGCTCGTAACTGCCGGCCCCCAGCTGCGCCGGTTCGTGGCCCGGCAGGCCCACGTAGTACGTGTCCGGGTCCTCCGGTGTGTTGCCAAGGCCAACGAGCAGGGTTCGCAGGCGGTACGCCTTGGCGAACGCCACCTCGTCGGTCACCTTCACCAGTGCGCCCGCCGACAGGAGACGTTCCATCGCCGTCTCGGCATCCGGCAGGTCCGCCTGTGCGGCCAGTTTCAGCACGGCCTCGACGTCCACTCGCGGGTTGTCCTGGTGGAACAGGACCCACACGCCGAACTCGTCGTCCGTCATGGTCTGGTGATCGCGGCCCACGCGCACGTAGTGCAGGCCCTCGGGGTACCGCTCGCCCAGGTAGTGGCCGACGGGCAACACGCTCACGACAGCACCGCCCCCGCTCCGCGGCGCCGGAAAGCTCCGCAGGCTCCGCTCCACCGGCGCCCTCCGCGGGCTCGGCGCCGTCCTGAATGTCGATGGTTCGCTCCGCAAGCTCCGCTCACGACACACCACCGATCCGCACGTCGAAACACGCTACTCGCGCGGCCAGCAGCTGCGGCGCCGTTGCCAGTGCGCCGGCCAGCACCTGTTCGGGATCGGTCTGTTCTGGCTCGGTGGCGCCGGCCTCCTCGGCCACGGCCGCCGCCTCCAGGCACGCCGACCACAGGTCCGGCGACAGGTGCGCCCACTGCCACAGGTCGAACAGCGGACCGGTCATCGCCACCATCGGCTCGTACAGCAGCCCGGCGGTGAACAGCCACGGCTCGTCCTCGGTGTTGCCGAGCCCCAACGCCAGCGGCAGGAATCTGTGACTCGTCGCGAACTCCAGTTGGTCCGCCGTGCTGGCCAGCAAACCTCGGGCCAGCAACGACTCCGCGTCGGCGGCGGGCACACCGGAATGGGCCCCGACCCACGTCGCGTACTGGTCGTCGGACAGCTCCTCGATCGTGGCGCCGACACGGACCTGCTGGCAGTGACTGCCCATGCCGTCGTGATAGACGCCGAGGTCATGTCCTACCGGCACCAAGTCCACGGTGTCCAACTCCTCGCACATGTCCGCTAGCTGCCGAGCCCGTTCCCCGGATGTGCCTGTCCGGTCATGGTAGGTGGGTCCACCAACACGGGTAGACCCGTCGGCAGGAAGCTGACGCTAGGAGCGACATTGAACACCACAGGCCTCGTCCGGGTGACCGTCGCGGCGCCCGCTCGTCGGATCGACCTCGCGCTACCCGAACGCTCGCCGCTCGCGGAGCTGCTGCCCGGACTGCTGCGGCACGCCGGAGAGGACCTCGCGGACGCCGGCGCCCAGTCCGGTGGCTGGGTGCTGCGCCGCGCCGACGGCACCGCGCTCGAGTCCGCACGCACGCTCGCCGCGCAGCGCGTCCGCGACGGTGAGGTCCTGCACCTCACCCACGCCCACACCGACTGGCCCGAGCTGGAGTACGACGACCTGGTCGACGCCATCGCCACCGGCTCCGCCCGCACCGGCGCGGCCTGGGGGCCGAAGCACACCCGCGCGACCGGGCTCGCCATCGGCGCGCTCGGGGTCGTGCTCGCGCTCGGCGCCGTGGCGCAGGCCGGTCCACCGTGGAGCGGGCCGGCGTGGTGGTCGATCGGGGTCGCCTCGGTGCTTCTCGCGGCCGCGTTGCTGCTGGCGCGGGCGGCCGGGGACACGGGCGCCGGTGCCATGGCCGCCGCCGTGGCGTTGCCGTTCGCCTTCGCGGGTGGTGGGTTGGCGTTCGCCGGGGACCGGAGCATCCTCGACCTCGGCGCGCCGCACCTGCTCGGTGCGGGCGCGGCATTGCTGCTGGCCGCCATGGTGGCACTGCTCGGGGTGGTGGACCGGGCCGCGTTGTTCGTCGGTGCGGCGACTGTCGCGGTGTTCGCGGTGATCGGCGGCTGGCTCACCACGCTCGACGCACTCGAGGGTCACGAGACGGCCGCGTTGATCGCTGGGCTCGGGCTCGCGTTCTCGCCGGTGCTCGCGCCGCTGTCGATCCGGCTGTCGCGGGTGCCGATGCCGGTGCTGCCGAAGGCGGCCGCCGACCTGCTGCGCGACGACCCGCAACCGCCACGGGCGGCTGTCTACGCGGCGGTGTTGCGGGCGGACGGGCTGCTGACCGGCATGGTCGGCGGCCTCGCCGTGACCGTGGTGCCCTGCCAGGTGCTGCTGATCACCAGCGGCAGCGAGGCCGGGATGATCCTGGTGATGATCCTGACGGTCGGGTTCCTGCTGCGGGCGCGGCTGTACCCGATCGTGCGACAGCGGGTGCCGCTGCTGGTCGCTGGTCTCACCGGGGCCGTGTGCCTCGCGCTCGGACCGCTGATGTCCGATCCGGCCGAGCTGCTGTCGATGGCCGGGCCGGTGCTGCTGGCCGTCGGCGTGCTGGCCGCGCTGCTCGGCGTCGTGCACAGCACGCGGGAGCCGAGCCCGTACTTCGGCCGGTACGCGGAGATCCTGGAGATCATCCTGGTGTTGGCGATCGTGCCGGTGACGGTGTCGGTGCTCGGGCTGTACGGCTACGTGCGCGGGTTGGGCGGCTGACATGGCATCGAAGCGCGACCAGCTCCACGCCTACCAGTTCCTGGTCCAGCGGGTGATCTCCGCACTGGTCACCAGGGAGACCGACCCCGAACAGCCGCCGTTCCGCCGGCCGGTCAACGCCGCGTTCGGCGGGATCGCGATCGCGGTGATCGCGCTGGCCGCGGTCGGCGTGTACGGGGTGATCAACCCGGGCGGCAACACGAAGTGGGCGGACGGCAAGAAGGTCGTCGTCGAGGAGGAGACCGGCACCCGCTACGTCTACCTCGAGGGCCGCCTGCACCCGGTCGAGAACTACACGTCCGCGCTGCTGGCGCTGGAGGATCACGCGGCGACCGTCAGCGTGTCGCGGGACTCCCTGGAAGGCGTGCCCCGCGGGCCGCGGATCGGCATCCCGGACGCACCGGACGCGTTGCCGGCGAAGGACGGTCTGCTCGGCGGCGGTTGGGCGATGTGCTCGCAGCCGGCGCCGGACCTGACCGGGACGGTCGTGCCAACGTCCGTGCTGATGGTGGGCCAGCCCGCGCAAGGTGGCTTCACGCTCGGGACCAACCAGGCGGTGCTGGCGGACGTGCCGGAGACCGGTGAGCGATACCTGGTGCTGCACGGGTACCGGCACCTGATCAGCAAACCCGACCAGCTTGCCGTCGGGCTCGCACTGCAGGCCACGCCGGCGGTGCGGGTGAGCCCGGCGGTCATCGAGGCGATTCCGGCCGGGCGGCCGATCGGGCCGATTCCCGTCGCGCAGATGGGTGCGCCCGCGCAGGTGGTGCGGCCCGGGATCCTCGCTGGGCAGCTGTTCGCGGTGTCGACGTCGCGCGGGGTGCAGTTCTACCTGGCGGAGGTCGGGCAGCTGCGGCAGATCACCGAGCTGCAGTTCGACATCCAGCGGGCGTACCGGGAGACGGCCAAGGCCTACCCGAACGCGGAACCCAAGGCGTTGCCGATGGGCCTGATCGAGGCCAGCGGGGCGCCGCAACCCACTGTGAGCCCGGAGAAGCCGGGAGATCCGCCGGCTGTCCGCCCGGACTTCGTCCGCACCGACGACACGGCGACGATGTGCCTCACGTTCGCGCCCGGCGCCTCCGTGCCCGACGTGACACTGGCGCCGTACATGCCGCCCATCGACCCGATGTCGGCGACGCCGCGGCGGACCACGCAGGGCACCGTGCTCGCGGACCGGGTGGTGGTGCCGGCGGGGCACGCGGCGATCGTGGAGTCGACACCGATGTCGGACACCCAGCGGGGGACGTTCCTCGTGGTGACCGACCAGGGGATCGCGCATCCACTCGCGTCCATGGACGTGCTGAAGGTGCTGGGGTACGACGGGGTCGACCCGGTCCGCATCCCGGCCGGGCTCGTGTCCCGGATCCCGCTCGGCTCCGGCCTGAGCCACGAGGCAGCGATGCAACGGTAAGAACGCATGAAGAAGGGCCCCTCGCGCGGAGAGGCCCTTCTTCATGCGCCGGTCAGTGTGCCCTGCGGACAGGGGCCACGACCCGCTCATCGACCTGCTTCTGTTCCACCTGCCACAGGTCCTCGTCGATCAGTTGGACCGTGGTCGGCACGTCGGACTCCTCCACCTGCTTGCGTCCGCGGCCGGTGAAGGCGTTCATGTCGGCCTGACCTGCCTTGCCGCTCAACATGACCGGCAGGCCTGGCGTGACCTCCCGCTCCTTGCGGCGGTTCCGGCCGTTGTTGACGGAACGGGACGCCGCGCCGGAGTTCAGGCCGGCACCTCCGCCGCCACCCATACCGCCACCCATGCCACCCATCGGCGGCATCATGCCGGCGCCACCCATGCCGGTCGTCCCGGTGCCGCCGGAGGCGCCGTTCAGCGGTGCCGCCGTCGGTGCCGCGCCGCTCGGGCCGGGGCCGGCCGGCGCCTGGAACGGGGCCGCGGCCGCCGGGATCGAGGTGCTGCCGGTCGACACACCGCCGACGCCACCCACTCCGCCGACACCGCCGCCAATACCACCGATGCCACCGCCGCCGGTGCCCAGGTTCACGCCGGGCAGCTTGACGCCGGCGCCAGAACCAGAGCCGGATCCGGAGCCGGAGCCGCTACCGCTACCGCTACCTGAGCCGGTGCCGGTGGTCGGACCCGTGATGGGTGGGATGGTGTTGATCCCGCCGGGCGGGCCGGGCGGGTTGGTGCCGCCACCGCCGCCTCCCGAACCGCCGCCGATCGGCGTGGTCGGACGGGGGTTGGTCGTGCCGCCACCGGTGATCGGGCCGGTGATGGGTGGGATGGTGTTGGTGCCACCGGTGGGGCCGGGCAGGCCGGGACCGGTGCCGCCGCCCAGTCCGCCGCCCGACAGCGACGGCGAGGTGGTCGGGCCGGTGCCGAGACCGCTCAGCTCCGGGTTCGGGTTCGCGCCACCCCCACCACCAGCGCCGATGCCGGCACCGCCGCCACCGATGGTGTCGATGCCCTCGGTCGGTCCAGGAATGCCACCCGGTGGCAGCCCGGTGTCCGAGCCGCCACCGTTCACGGGCGGAACGCCACCGGGCGGCAAACCACCGCCGCCGCCACCACCGCCAGGTGGCACGCCGCCTCCACCAGGCGGCAAACCTCCGCCTCCGCCACCGGGCGGAAGACCACCAGGCGGCAAACCTCCACCACCGCCACCGGGCGGAAGACCACCAGGCGGCAAGCCACCTCCACCGCCACCGGGCGGAAGACCACCAGGCGGCAAACCTCCGCCTCCACCACCGGGCGGAAGACCACCGCCGCCACCACCACCGGTGGGCCGGGTGTCCTCGGGCACCTCGCCGGGGAGGCGGCCGTCGACCGCCTTGGTCACCGCCTGGCTGGCCTGCCGGTACAGCTCGGCGATCTCGTTCATCTTCACGCCGCTCGGTTCCGCGTACCGCCGCTGCAGCTCGGCGTCCGTCACGGCGACGGCCCCCGGGTACTTGGCCTTGAGGTCCAGCACCTCGTCGAGCGCGATCTTGTTCTTCGTCGCCAGCTCGACCGCCTTCGGAATCTCCAGGCTGAGGTCGAGCAGGGGGCGGTCTGGCCGGGCGTCGGTGATGTTGCCGACCCACTCGCCCAGCATGCGCCGGGTGTCACGGGCACGCGCCACGAACTCGACACCCGCGTCGTCCGTCCAGTCGGGCTCGAGCTTGTCGGTCTCCTCCTGTACCTCGTCGCCATGCTTGTTGAGCAGCAGGGTCACATTGCCCCACATCTGCGACTGGGCTTGGAGCAATGGGACGTTGACCTGCTCCTGCAACAACGCCACGAGTTGTCGGTCGAGCGGCCATGTCCGATAGTCTTCAGGCATACCGTCCCCCTACACGTCGGGATTCTTGTTGGGCACGTAGACGGGCTGGAAAGCAATTTTCAGCAGTTGGTCCCTGGCGTCCCAGTCCGCGTTGAGGTATTCCTGCTTCGAGGCTTTCGCCGTGATGGTGTCCTGCCGGAGCCGGTCGCCGGTCTTCTCGAGGAACGTCTTCAGATACTTTTTCGCGTCCCCGTCCTTGGCGGCGAAAGCCTGACCTTCCGCCAGCTGCGACTTGACGACGGCCTCGGGTTTGAACTTCGACATGTTGTCGTTGGTGTTGTAATTCCCCATGCTGCCGGGAATGCCGTCGATCTTGGGTGGCGCCATCGGTTCCCTCCTTGTTGGCTTCGTTCACTCCGTCGGTGGTAGCCAGGCGAGCTGCACGAGTTGCGGCCCCCCACGGCGGGTCACGAGCTTTGCCCGACCCGGTGGCAGTTCCTCCGGTTTCTGGTTGCCGATCAGCGCGCCCTCGCTCTTGTCGCCGGACATCAGCAGGCCGATCGCGCCGACGTCCCGCAGGCGGGTGAGGAACTGCTCGAAGAGGGCGCGGCCCGCGCCACCCATCCGTCGGGTGACGATCACGTGCAGGCCGATGTCACGGCCCTGCGCGAGGAACTCCATGAGCGGCGCCAACGGGTTGCCCATCGGGGTGGCGACCAGGTCGTAGTCGTCGACGAGCACGAACAGCTCCGGCCCGTCCCACCAACTCCGCTTGCGAAGCTGCTCGGGCGTGACGTCCTTGCCGGGAAGCCGGGCCCGCACGCCCTGCGCGACCGCGTCGACCAGCCCTCCCGTCATCGTGGTGTCGGTGCCGTAGCCGAGCAGGTAGTTCTGCGGCACCTCGCCGATCAGGGTCCTGCGGTGGTCGACCAGCACGATCCGCGCCTCGTCCGGGGAGTACGTGTCGACGATCCGGCGGGCGAACGCGCGGATGAACGTCGTCTTGCCGGACTCGGCGTCGCCGAGGGCGATCACGTGCGCGTCCGCGCCGAGGTTCAGCCGCACCGGCCCGAGGTCGGTCTCGGCGATACCGATCGACAGCTGGTGTGTCGTCGGGTCGTCGGGCGGCAGCGCCACGTACGGCAGGCGGGCGGGGAGCAGCCGCACCGGGGGCGCCGGCTCGGCATGCCACGACTGACGCACCGCCTCGACCAGGTTGGCCACCCCGGCCGCCAGGTCCTCCGCGGTCTCGCGGCCGTCGATGCGCGGTAGCGCGGTCAGGATCTGGTGCTTGGTCGGGCCGATGCCGCGGCCGGGCGAGTTCTCCGGCACCCGCAGAGCGCCCGTGCGGTCGATGTTCGTGTCGATGGGGTCGCCGAGCCGAAGCTCGACCCGGCTGCCGAGGACGTCCCGCACCTGTGGACGAAGGTCGAACCAGCGGGCGGTCGACACCAGCAGGTGCACGCCGTACGCGAGGCCGCGCTGGGCGATGCTGGTGATGACCTCCTCCTGGTCGTCGAAGTCCTTGCGCAGCGTCAGCCAGCCGTCGATCACCAGGAACACGTCGCCGTACGGGTCGTCGACCCGGCCCTCGGCCCGCAGCGCCCGGTACGCCGGCATGCCGTCGATGTCGAGCTCGGCGAACCGGCGCTCTCGCTCGGAGAGCACCGTGGCCACCTCGGCGATTGTGCGACGCACGGCGCCTGCGTTCTGCCGGCCGGCCACACCGCCGACGTGCGGCAGATCCCGCAGGGTGGCAAGGGAACCGCCGCCGAAGTCGAGGCAGTAGAACTGGACCTCGCGCGGCGTGTTGGTGAGCGCCAGGCTCGTGATGATCGCCCGCAGCGCGCTGCTCTTGCCGGACTGGGGGCCGCCGCAGACCACGCCGTGCCCGGCCGGGCCGGACAGCTCCATCACGAGCGGGTCGCGGCGCTGGTCCAACGGCCGGTCCACGATGCCGAACACTGCCCGCAGCGCGCCGACGTGCTGCTGGTCGACCGGCCGCAGCCCGCGTGCCGGGTCGACCGTCAACTCGCCGAACAGCTGGTCCATGGTCGGCGACACGTCGAGCGGCGGCAGCCACACCTGGTGCGCGGGGACGCCCCGGCCGGCGATCCGGTCGACGAGGATGTCCAGCAGGCTCTCGCCGACCGCGTCGTCGTCGACCGGGTCGGGGGTGGCCTCGGCCTCTTCCTCCTCGAGCGCCGGGGCGACGTAGGTGGTCGTGTACACGTTGAGCCCCAACGGTTCCGGCCCGCTGGTCGGCGTGCCGTGCGGCTGGTCCGCGCGATGCACACCGGACACGTACGCCGAACGGAACCGGGCCATCGGCTCGTCGCCGTAGCGCAGGAAGCCGTGTCCGGGCGCCCGTGGCAGCGAGAACGCGTCGGACACGCCGAGCACCGTGCGGGAGTCCATGTCGGAGAACGTGCGCAGGCCGATCCGGTACGAAAGGTGGGTGTCCAACCCGCGCAGCCGGCCTTCCTCGAGTCGTTGGCTGGCAAGGAGAAGATGCACGCCAAGCGAGCGGCCCACTCGTCCGATCTGGACGAAGTTGTCGATGAAGTCCGGGCGGGCGGACAACAGCTCGGAGAACTCGTCCACCACCACGAACAGCGTCGGCACCTCGGGCAGCGGCGCGCCGGCCGCGCGGGCCTTCTCGTAGTCCCGCAGCGAGGCGAAGTTCCCCGCCGCCCGCAACAGTTCCTGCCGGCGGATCAGCTCGCCGTTGATGGCGTCGGCCATGCGGTCGACCAGCGGGAGCTCGTCGACCAGGTTGGTGATCACGGCGCTCGTGTGCGGCAGGCGGTCCAGGCGGGTGAACGTGGCGCCACCCTTGAAGTCGATGAGCGCGAAGTTCAGCGAGTTCGGCGGATGCGTGATGGCGAGCGCGAGCACGAGCGTGCGCAGCAGCTCGCTCTTGCCGGAGCCGGTGGCGCCGATCAGCAGGCCGTGTGGGCCCATACCGTCCTGTGCGGACTCCTTGAGGTCCAGCTCGATGGACGTGCCGTCCGGCCGGATGCCGAACTTCACCCGCAGCCGGTCGCGGTTCGGGCGCGGCACCCAGGTGTCCCTCGGGTCGTAGGTGTACGGGTCGCCGAGGTCGAGCAGTTCTTCCAGGCCCAGCTCGGAGGTGAGCGGCTGCTCCCCTCGGGCGCCCTCGGTGAGCCGCAGCGGCGCGAGCTGACGGGCCAGCGCCTCGGCACTCGCCATCGGCAGTGTGTCGGCGCGGCCGAGGTCGATGTCGCCGTCCGCGGTGGAGCTGGTGAGCCGACCGTCGCTGGCCACGTGCAGCACGACCGCGGACCGGTCGGGGGCCCTCGGCGGCGGTGACGTGAGGTCGATGACCGTGGCGCCCTCGACGCCGTTGCCGGCCATCAGGTGGTCGGAGCCCGCGGTCTCGCCGCCGTCGAGGACGACCACCAGGTGCGGCCCGGCGACGCGGGTGACGCCGTCCTCCGGGTCGAACCGGGGCCGGTCGCCGAGCAGGTCCTCCAGCAACGCCTCCAGCATCGTGATCGTGGGGGCGACCAGCCGGATCGGGCCGAGCGCGTCGGCGCGTTCCGGGTGCAACGCGTGCGGCAGCCACTTGAGCCACTCCCACTCGCCTCGCCGCTCCGGGCTGACGCACACCGCGATACGCAGGTCGTCCGGGGACTGGAGGGTGGCGAGTTGGGCGATCATCGCCCGCACGAGGCCGTCGACGCGGTCGCCGCCACGGAGGTAGATGCGGCTGAACCCGTTGACCGCCATGGCGAGCGGCAGGTCCGGCACCGACGAGTACGCGGTGATGAACCGCCGGAGTGCCAGCGCGGACAGCGGCTCGAGCTGCTCCATCGGCTTGGTGTCCGGCGCGATCAGTTCCGTGGCAAGGGTTTGCGCGCCGAGGCCGATGCGGGCGACGCCGAAGTCGATGTCCCCGCGCCTGCGTTCCCACAACCGGTAGCTGGCGGCGACCGACCACAGTGACAACGGATCCGGATGCAGGTACCAGAGGGCGGTGCGCTGCCGGCGTGCGGTGCGGCCGACCCGAACCCGGTGCTGGGCAAGGGAACGAAGGTACATCCGGCGCGCGTAACCCATCTCGCGCTTGCTCGGCCCGCCGGCCTGCATGAACGCGGCGCCGACCATCATCAGCATGGCGATGCCGAAGATGCCGAACACGACGAAGCGGATCGCGGTGAAGGTGCTGCCACCGCCGAACCCGACGCTGAACATCAGGATCATCGCGCCCATCATCAGCACCATGGGCAGGACCATCAGTACCTGCTGCCACTGCCGGCTCGGCGGCGGCGGGATCTCCGGCGGCGCGTCGAGCACCAGCTCACCCGCCGGCATCTCCGGTGCGGGCCGGCGCAACGGGCGGCGCACGACCACGGTCCCCACGGCGACCTCCCTCGTGTCAGGCGTCCACATTGATCCTGACTCGCGGTCACGGCTCGTGTGTTCGCGGTGGCAGGAAGGTGCCGGTGCCGGTACCGGACGCGGGTGATCGACCTAGCGTCGGGTTCATGTCGTCGCGGAAGCGGCGCAGGCACAGGTGCAACCTTGTGAGGGAGTGAGCCATGGCCTTCGAGAACATCCATCAAGAAGCCCCGGCGATGACGCAGGCGACCACTGAGTCGTCGAACATCAACGAGGCGATCCTGAACTACGAGAAGCAACTCACCGGCATCGCCGAGATGGTGAAGAACGTGTGGGGCGGTCAAGCCAAGGTGGCGTTCGACGCCAAGCACCAGGAGATCGTCGGGCACCTTGGCACGAACGCCGCCGACGCCCTCGGCATCTCGGAGGGCACCAGGGCGTCCGCCCAGTACGCCACCGGGGCCGACCTGGACTCACAGCAGATCATCAACGCCATCAACCGCACCGCCTGAGCAAGGCCGACCTGAACGAGGAGTCGAGACATGCCCGTCAGCCCTGACGCCATCTCAGCCAAGTTCGCTGACCTGCAGGAACTGCACGACGCGATCCTCAAGGCGCAGACCGACCTCGCGACCACCCGTGGGGACTACATGCGGTTCCAGACCGGCACCATGATGGTGGGCTGGGCGGACACCGCCGGTGAGGAGAACCAGATCCGCAACAGCGGCTTCGACCAGTACGGCCAGCTGAACGAGGAGTTCCTGGGGAACCTGCGTGCCGCGGTCGAGCAGTCCATCGAGCTGCTGCGTGGCGCGGTGGTGCGCTCCCAGGCCGCCATCGCGGCGACGTGATCCCTCCCGACCCGACCATGCCCTGAAGGGCACCCTCAGGACGTTGACCGTCCCAAGGGTGCCCTTCAGGGCGTTCGGCTGCCGGTAGGGAACAGGAAGATCTGGTCCGGTGTCTCGATGTGACCCGGGGTGTCGGGGAGTTCCTCACGGCGGGAGGCGATCCAACGCCGGCGGCGGGCCCTCGGCAGCGCGACCGCGAGGACCACGGCGACGACGATGGCCGCGACCACCAGCCCGGCGCCGATCTTCGCGCCGGCGCTCATGTCCGCCCACCACGCGGCCTCGCGGAGTTCATTGAGATCCGGCGGTTTCGGGGACACCGCGGGTGCGGCGAGCGGCTCGCGGTCGGAGAGGTCCTCGGTGACCGCGCGGTAGGGGTCGACGATCCCGGCACCGTACTCGAGACTGTTCTTCCCTCCTGGCGCGGGATCCGCGGTCGCGAGCAGACGTTCGGCGACCTGCGGCGCGGTGAGGTCCGGATACGCCGAACGCACGAGCGCGGCCACCCCGGCCACGAACGGCGCGGCGAAACTGGTGCCGGCCAGGTACTGGTGACCGGACACGCGTGACGCGGCGAGCACGGCCTCGCCGGGCGCCACCAGGTCCACATAGGAGCCGACCTGGGAGCCCTCCGCGCGAACACCGTCGATGGTGATGCCGCCGACGCCGAGCACCCCGTCGTAGGAGGCGGGGAACGATGGCGCACCGGCGGCGTCGTGGTTGCCGGCGGCCGCGATGACGAGCACATCCTTGTCCTGGGCATACCCGATCGCGTCGCGGATCGCCGGGAAGTCGGCGTAACCGGACATCGACAGGTTGAGCACCTTCGCGCCGCTGTCCGCCGCGTAGCGGACGCCGTCGGCGACGACGTTCGGGTTGATCGGCACCGTCGTGCCGCCCTCGGTGAGCTCGCGGTCGGTGATCCGCACCGGCAGGATCCGGGCATCCGGCGCCACACCACGGAAACCGACCCCGGCCACCGGTGACGCGGCGATGATCGAGGCGACCGCGGTGCCGTGCGCGATGCAGTCGAAGTTGCCGGGCAGGTCACCGACGAGGAAGAAGTCCGCGCCGGGCAACACCTTTCCCTGCAGCTGCGGGTGATCACCGTCCACTCCGGAGTCGACGACTGCCACGGTGACGCCGGCACCCGTGCTGTGCGGCCAGGTGCGGTTCAGGTCGAGGAGCTGCTGGGCCCACGGCAGCTGGGTGACGACCTCCCGCGGCGGATCGGGTTCGCCACGGCAGGCGCCGACCGGCGGCGCGGCGGCCGCTGTCGCCGGCAGCCCGATCGCGGCGGTGGCCGCGAGCACGGCAACGGCGAGAACTCTCATGAACACCGATCCTCCGGTTCCCCGTGTCGTGCCACGGGACACGTGGCCGGAACCGGTCAACGCCGCCAGGAACCGTTAGCCGGCGTTCACCCTGGAACGTGAGTTGGGGAGGTGCCACCGTTGGAGCGATCGACCACCGAGCTGACCGGGCGACTCGCCGAGTACGCCCGCCTCGCCGAGCACGTGCGGGCGATACAGGACGGCATCGACGAGATCCGCGGCACCGGCTACTCCGACGACGGCCTCGTCACCGCGGTGGTCGGCGGGCGCGGTGAGCTGGTGGAGCTGGAGCTCGACCCACGGATCTACCGCGACCGCAACGCGATCGAGCTCGCCACCAAGATCGTCGCCGCGGTCCACGACGCGGCCGAGGACGCAGGGCGCGAGGCGACGACGTTCGCCAAGAAGCTCGCTCCCCAGGCCAAGCAGGGCGACGACTTCGACCCGATGTTCGACCCGGCGCTGCAGCTGATCGAGAAGGCCAGGTCCGAGGAGGGACGGCGATGACTCCACCCCTTCCCGGAGACCAGGGCTACACCGGCGTCGACGTCGACGGTGCCGGCATCGACATGTACCCGGATCCGGCCGCGAAGATGATGACCGACATCGCGGATGTCTTCACCGCCGTCAAGAAGGGGTGGGACACCCACAGCAAGAAGGCCGAGGACCTCGCTGGCAAGCTCGGCGACGGCCCGATGGGCGAGGGGTTCAAGGAGCAGTACGACCCTGCGTGGGACGCGATCAACAAGTTCGTCCCACAGCAGGTGGACCGTCTGGGCAAGCTCTCGAAATCAGGCTCCGAGGCGCCGCCGCTCTATGTGGAGAACGACCTGGCGGCCGGCCAAGCGTTCGACTTCTGAGGCCGGCCTGCGATGGGGTGGGACTGGATAACCGAACCCGCGGGTGATCTGTGGGAGGCGGTCAAGAGCCACACGATCGACCAGGTGTGGCCGCCGGACAGCGAGCAGGACGCGTGGGACCTTGCCGACGAGCTGAAGGCCATCGGCAAGACGATGGACGACGCCGCGGACGCCATCGAGGCGCAGGCCAAGGTGTCGGAGACGGTCTGGCTGGACGTGGCAGGCGTCCAGTTCACCTACCTGCTGCGGAAACTGCCGGAGAGCTTCCGCATGGTCGGCGAGAACATGCGCACGCTCGGCGACGGCGCGAAGGAGTACGGCGACTCGCTCCGCGAGGCACGCATCAACATCATCGTCGAGCTGGCCGCCAACGTCGCCCTGTACGGGGCACTGATGGCCTTCGGACCGGCCGGCGGCTTCCTCGCCCAGGGCCTCGCCCGCGCCATCGCCGGCCGCCTGACCGGAATGGTCTCGAGCCTCATAGGCCGGACCGCGGGCGGCAGCATGGCCCGCGCGTTGAGTCTGGCCAGCAAGGGCGTGGTCGAGATCGGCAAAGAGGCGATCGACGAGGCCATCATCGACACCGCCACCCAGCTCGCCAGCATGCAGATGGGACTACAGGACGGCTTCGACTTCGGCCGTACCGGCAAGGCCGCCGCCACCGGCGGCGTCGGCGGGATCATCGGTGAGGGCGTTGGCAAGGCGCTGAACCCGCTGAGCCTGGCCACCGGCGCCGGCCTCAACCGGATCATGCCGTCGAACGTGGCGAGGAACATCAACACCGGCCTCAGCGGCGCGGCGAACAACTTCGTGACCTCCCCGACGGCGAGCTACGTCGTCAACAACTACAACAACCCCGACGCACTGACCGACCTGGACGGCTACGGCAACGAGATCAAGAACAACGGCGCCGCCGCCGCGATCACGGGCGCCCCGCGCTCGATGGTGATCGACCACGTACAGCAGATGCACCCGAACGGCGGCCAGATCGCCAACGACTGGGCCGACCGGGTGTCCGGTTCCCCACCACCACCCCCCGGAGGCGGCGCAGGCGGGGTTGGCGGCGGCGGAGCTGGCGCTGGCGGAGGTGGGGCTGGCGCTGGCGGAGGTGCCGGCTCGGGCGGTGGAGCTGGCGGTGGAGCAGGTGGCGGCGGCACTGGAGCTGGCGCAGCTGGCGGCGCGGGCGCAGGCGGCGGAGCAGGCGCCGGCGGTGGGGCAGGCGGTGGGGCAGGCGGCGGCGCTGGAGCTGGGGCAGGCGCGGGAGCTGGAGCTGGGGCTGGAGCTGGGGCCGACGCGGGCGCTGGAGCCGGAGCCGGAGCTGGGGGCGACGCCGGAGCGGGCGCTGACGCAGGTGCCGGGGCCGGAGCAGGAGCCGGTGCTGGGGCCGACGCAGGTGCCGGCGCCGGAGCAGGAGCCGGAGCCGGCGCCGGAGCAGGCGCCGGAGCCGGAGCCGGGGCCGGAGCCGGAGCCGGGGCCGGGGCAGGCGCCGGAGCTGGCGCTGGAGCCGGGGCTGGCGCTGGAGCGGGAGCCGGGGCCGGCGTGGGCGCGGGCGATGCGGGTGGTGCCCAGACCGGCGGCGACGCCGGCGGAACACAGGGCGATGGCGCAGACGCTGATGCCGGAGGCACCCAGGGCGGCAACGAAGGCGGGAACGCTGGCGGCGCCCAGACCGGGGGCGCCGACGCCGGCGGCACACAGACCGGCAACACCGGTGCCGATGCCGGAGGCACGCAAGGCGGCAACGCCAACGGCACTCAAACCGGGGGCGCCGACGCCGGCGGCACACAGACCGGCAACACCGGCGCTGACGCCGGAGGCACGCAAGGCGGCAACGCCGGCGGTACCCAAACCGGAGGAACAGGCGCCGATGCAAGCGGCGCGCAGACTGGCGGCTCAGGCGCCGACGGTACGCAAACCGGCGGCTCCGACGCCAATGCTGGCGGCACACAAGACGGCGGCTCTGGTGCCGACGCGAGTGGCACCCAGTCCGGCGACGCGGGCAGTGGTCAGCCCGGCGAGTCCGGCGCCAATGCCGATGGCTCGCAGGCCGGCGACGCAGGCAGTTCGAGCGACCAGCCGGGTAGCGACGCTTCCAAGGTGGGCGATGTCCAGTCCGAAGTGGACAAGGGTGCGACGCGGGCCGGCGAGCAGTCGAACGTAGGTAGCCAGTCCACGGGCGGGTTCGGCGCGGTGGGCGCGGCCCCGACGCACACGGCCGCCCCGACGCACACCACCTCGACCGCCCCACCGGCCGCGGCCAGCCAGGCCACCAACGCATCCGGCCAAGCCAACAACGCATCCGGCCAGGCCAACAACACAGCTCCCAACCAGACCAACAACTCCACGCAGGCCGGCAAGTCGAGTGCCGCCACTCAGCAGGGCACCAACAGCGCTCCGCAGAGCAAGACCCCGCCGGCCGCCAGCACCGACCGGCCGGAAGCGGCCGACAAAGCCGCACCCGAGGCCGAGCAGACCGTCCAGCAGCAGTCCACCTCGGAAAGCGAGGAGTCGACCAGGTTCGTCGTCACGGCGTCCGGCGCCGCGGTTGTCGCGCAGGCGGCAGCGGCGGCCGCCCCGCCGGAAGGCACTACGGAACCGACGAACAAGGCGAAGCCGACGCGCGTGCGGATCGGCGAGCAGTCGTTCCCCGCCGGCTGGCAACCGCGCCTGAGAGGTTCGGCCCCGAACCCGGATCCGGCGTCCCAGCCGACGACGGGCACCGGTCCGGCGACCAGCCAACCCGATCCGAACGCCACACCCCCGGCCGGGGCGAAGACACCGTCGAGCCAGGGGAACTCCAGCACGACCGGCAATCCCAACTCCGGTGCGACGCCGTCGAATGCGGGCAACGGCGCGGCTGGCCGAGGTGCGGGCGGCAACAACGGCGGTTCCGGCACCACCGGCCCGGGTCCCGCGAGCAGTCCGGACGGCGACCCGGAAATCTCCGCCAAGAAGGTCAGGAAGATTGCCCAGAAGGTCGCGGACAAGGCGCGCATAGCCGAGAAGGCGGCCGCGGACGCATTGGCGGCGGCCGCGAAGGCCCGGGACGCCGTGCAACGGGCATTGGCCGAGGGTACGGAGGAAGCGGCCAAGGAAGCGCTGAAGGCGGTCAAGGAGTCCGCGAGGCAGTCACAGAACGCCGAGCAGAAGGCCTACCAGGCTGAGGAAGCCGCCAACCAGGCCGAGCAGGTCGCGGAGAAGGCCGCCAACCAGACCGGCGGTCGGGTGTCCAACGACGACGTCCAGGCCGCACGAGACGCTGCCGCGAAGGCCAACGCAGCTTCCGAGAAGGCCTTGGAAGCGGCGTTGGAGGCGTGGCAGGCGTCCACTCCGGACACTCAGCCACCGCCGGTCCGCGCCGCTCAACCGGAGACGGGCGACCCGAACCGGCAGCCGGACGCCCCGGGCATCACCGTCCAGCCGGAAGTGCATCTCCTTGGCACGTTCAGCCCGGGCCGACTGACCATCGTGGACGGTGTGATCACGGCGATCGACGGTCAGCCGGTCGAGAAGAAGCTGCGGGAGCTGGCCAAACACCGCGCGGAGGTGTACTTCCGGGCGAAGTTGTTGAAGAACCCGTCCGGCGTGGAGACCGGCGACGTGGTCGCGGTGGTGCTGAACATCAAGACGGGCCAGGTTTTCGAGTCGACGAACGGGCAGAAACACACCGAGATCACGCCCACGTCGCACGTACACCCGAAGCTCCGCACGAGCGAACAGCAGCTGAGAAGGCCGGCCCACTATCCACTGTGGAACGAAGACGGCACACCGGCGCCAGGACCGGAACGATCGGACCTGCCGGGCCTGCACGGCGAGCCGCTGTTCCGGCACGCGGAGGTCCGCGCCGCCAACGAGCACCTACACGTGAGCGATGACGTCGAACTCAGCGACCTGCTCGCCGACGTCTGGTTCACCCGCACGGACGGCCCGGTGCTGGCACCGTTCTGCGCGAACTGCGCGGGCCTGCTGGCGGATGTCAGAAACCTCTCCGGCCGCCGCCAGTACACCGAAGAAGGCGGCCCACACCTCGTCAACATCCCACCCGAACTACCCGGCGACCCGCCACAGGCCCCACCGAGCCCGTCGGCCAACCCCCCCGCCGGCCCGAACCGGCCCCCATCACACGGCGGGGGCGCGGCTTCGCCTGCCACACCGGCACCACAAACTCCCGCGCCTGGCAACACGGGACAGACCGCCCCGCCAGCCAAGTCGGGCAGCGCCACGCCACCGGGCGGCACCACTCAAGCCGCGCCCAACACACCAGCCACCAACCCGGCGGCCCCGGCGTCGCCCGGCAGCGCCGCGCCACCAAACCCGGCCCCGACGCCGACCACCCCGCCAACGCCGTCGAACCCCCCGGGCTCCGCGGCCCAAGCCGCATCCGCGAACACCACACCACCGGGCAGCCCAGCCGCCACGGGCCCGAACACGACGGGCCCAGTCGGCTCAGGACCTAACAACCCGCCCGCCAGCGCAACTCCCACGAGTCAAGCGGCCACGGGAGCGCCGACCAATCCCACCTCAAGCGGCCCGACCGGCCCTGCTGGCTCCGGACAGACCACCTCAAACCCAGCACCGAACAACCCGTCGAGCAGCTCAGCTCCCACAAGCCCAACTGCCACCGGACCGACCCCAACCAACCCAACCGGGTCCGGGTACAACACTCCCGCACCTACCAACCCACCCACCGCCTCAGTTCCCCCCCACCAAGCTGCCACCGGGCCAGCGTCAACCAACCCCACGCCGAGTGGGCCAGGCGCGACCGGAGCAGCGCCGACCGGCCCAGCCAGCCCGGGACAAACCACCCCAAACCCAGCACCGACCACCGGCTCAACTCCCGCAAACCAAGCCGCCCCGGGAGCGGTGCCAGCCAATCGCACCCCAAGCGGCCCAGCCGCGACCGGAGCAGCCCCAACCAGCCCAGCCAGCCCGGGACAAACCACCCCAAACCCAACACCGACCACCGGCTCAACTCCCACAAACCAAGCCGCCACGGGAGCGGCATCGCCCAACCAAACCGCGAGCGGTCCAGCCGCCACCGGGTCGGCTCCCACTCAGTCGGCGCCGGGTGGCCCAGCCAGTCCCGGACACACCGCTTCACAATCAGCAGGCAGCAACGCGCCTGCCGTCAACCCGCGCCCAGCCAGCCCCACCGGGCAAGCCGTCGCCGGACCGTCACCCAGTGGGCCAGCCGCCCCAGGCTCAACCTCGTCTGGCACAAGCGGACCGACGCCCACCAACCCGGCAGCCCCAACCCCAACACCCAGCGGACCAAACCCCACCAACTCGGCCAACCCCACCGCACCCGCCGGGCCAACCGCCCCAAGCCCAGCGCCCAGCGCAGCCAACCCAACCAACCCCGCCGCACCGACACCCGGCGGCCCAGCCGCCCCAGGTTCAACTCCGACTGGCACGGCCGCAGCCGGACCGACACCCACCAACCCCGCTGCCCCAAGCCCAACACCCAGCGGACCAAACTCACCCAACTCGGCCAACCCCTCTGCCGCCGCACCCACAGGGCCGGCCGCCCCAGGCCCAACACCCAACGCGGCCAACCCCACTGCCACCGCACCGCCACCCATCGGCGCGAGCCCAACACCGAGCGCGGCCAACCCAAGCCCCACACCCAACGCGGCCAACCCCGCCACCGCTACACCAACACCCACCGGGCCAGCACCAGGCTCAACCCCGGCTGGCGCGAACCCAGCCGGACCGACACCCACCAATACCGCCAATCCAAGTCCAACACCCAACGCGGCCAGCCCAACCAACCCCGCCGCACCGACACCCGGCGGCCCAGCCGCTCCGGGTTCGACTCCGACTGGCGCGACGCCAACCGGATCGGCACGCACCAAACCCACCAAGCCAAGCCCAACACCCGGCCCAACAGCCACCGGCTCGACAGCGGTCAACGCTGCCCCGTCTGGGCGGACCCAATCCGGCTCCGGCGCGGCGGCGGGGTCGACCAGCGGGCGAAGCGGGCCCGTCAACGCGTCACGCAGTCAAGCCGGGTCGAGTCCGAACCCGGGCGCAATTACAGGACCACCGAGCGGGCAGACCAGATCCACCAACACACCCAACCAAACCGGACCAGGATCAAACTCCGGCACAATCGCAGGACCAACCAGCGCACAAACCGGATCCACCAACACACCCAACCAAACCGCATCAGGATCAAACTCCGGCACAATCGCAGGACCAACCAGCGGACAAAGCGGATCCACCAAACCGTCACGCAGTCGGGCCAATTCGGGTTCGAATGCCGCGCCGGCCGGGCAGAATGCGCCTGCCGCTGCGCAGCCTCAGCAGGCGGCGCCGTCCGGGTCGCGGGAGTTGTCGCCGGGTACGCGGAGTCGGGTCGAGGCGGTTCGTCATTCGCGGTTCGCGGCCACGCGGATCGCTCACCACACCGCGGCGAAGGTGAAGAAGCGGGCGCTCGCGGTCATGGTTGGCGTGCAGCTCAAGGCGGACGCGCGGATCAAGAGTGTCACGCCGGAGCCGAACCAGTCTGATCACTTCGTCGTGACGAGGGACGACGGGAACGACTCGACGTTCACGGTGCGGGTCACCGTTACCGGGAAGATCGACAATCGGGCGCACGCGGAGGTTGAGGTTGTCCAGGCCGGCCAAGTCGCCGAGATACGGATTTCCTCGCACGTCAAGCTGAACACCATCGACCGGGTGGTTGCCAACGCTGTCGCTCAGGCCAGTGAAATCCTGCAGAACGGCGCGCGGGTCACCGACAACGCCCTCGATCGCGACACCCACCCGGGTGACCATCCGACCCCGTCCGTTGCGGATCGTGGGCGGGAGGCGGAGGTTCGGCACCTCGACCGGGCGGTCCGGCGGCGCCGGATGGCGCACGAGATGAAGACGCTCATCGAGAACCTCGGCATGCATGCCGACGATCCCGTCGCGAAGCAGCGGAAGGCCGTCTCAAGCGTCGAGACCATCGTTTCCGCATACGCCAAGGAGGGGACGCCTCGGCCGGCATGGGCCAAGCCGCCCAACGGTTATCCCGGGTGGAAGGCCTTCTACCTCATCCAACTGCCCACCGAGATGGCGACGGGTTGGGCCGCGGGCTGGGCCATGCTGCAGACCGGTGCGCCGCCGGTGATGACGTACGCGGTATGGACGACGACCACGGTGACCGCGATCGGCGGGACGATCGCCAAGCAGTGGATCGGCCTTCGTGACAAGACCCGGGTGGACAAGGGACACGGGCTCAACAACCAGAAGCGTGCCCACGCGCGGGCTGTGCGCCGCAGGAGCGACCTCGACAGGCTGTTCCAACGTCTGCACGTCACCGGTCTCCGCAGTAAGCCGCCCAGAGAGCCGGACGCGCCGGACGGTGGGGAGAAGACCAACCACGGCAAGAAGAAACGGTTCTACTTCCGTGGTCTCCCGCCGCTCATCGGCGCCGCGTCGACCACCCCGTTCGCCATGCTGGGCGGGTTGCCGTGGTGGACCTACGCGGCACACTGGGGTGTCGCGATCGGTGCGGCGGCTTTCGGGACCATGCACGAGAAGTACCTCCGCAAGAGGCTCGTCCCGCAGGAGTGGGCGCGGCTCGACAACGAGGGCCGCAAGCACGAGATCACGGTCGCGAAGTTCGACGAGAAAGCCCTGGCCCAACTGCACAACCTCCTCGACCGTGTCGACCGTGTCAGGGGAACCGCGTCGGCGGCCGTGACACCGGTCACGAAGGCCGAGAAGCCCAACGACGTCAAGTGGAGCCTGCCAACCTGGTACGGCGTCAACCAGGTCGGTGGGCAGTCCGGTGACGTCGCCCGGGCCGGCACCGGCTGGGCGGAAAAACACATGAACCCGCCGGATCCCAATGCCCCGCCTGCTCCGCCACCCGACGCTCCCGACGGCGTCGTCGGCTGGCTGGACAAGCATTTCAACCCCATCGGGGCCGATCACCAGGTCAGCGCGAACCCGATCGACATTCTCTACACCGGTCTCGCGCGGGCCGGGGCGGGTATCGTCATCGGCTCGCTCATGGACTGGGGGTTCGTCAGCAGGGAGTACCGCAAGATCGTCGACCAGGTCAAGTTCGACTTCGGCAACAGAATCGCCGAGCACGTGGATCTCCAAGAGGAGTTCATGAACGACGTGCTGGACGGGTTCGAGAACCTGATCCGAGACGCGGAGGTCGCGCACGGGGGCCCGCCAGACACCGACCGGACGCCGGTCCCCAGTCCTGAGCAGCGTGACGTGGTTACCAACCCGAAGAAACGGCCCGCGGGTCGTCAGGGGATCGTGGCGTTCGCGGTGCAGAGCTCCATGCAGGCCGGCTCGTTGTACGGCGCCATGTGGGGCGCGACGGAGTGGTTCAACCAGAACCCCACCGGGATCGTCGTCATCAGCGCGGTGGGGACCGCGCTGGCCGTCACGTTCCTCCCGAAGTACGCGTTGCGGCGCAACGAGCAGAACAAGGTCAACGAGACGATCTTCCGCGACCGCGACCGGGAACGGCCGATCGAGGAAGCGACGGCCGAGGCGCTGAAGGAGATCGCTTTCGAGATCATGAAGCGGGAGATCGACGCGGCAGTAACCGGCAACACGACGCGGAAGCCGACGCCGACGGTGACCCAGCCGACGGACCCCACAGACGCGACGCAGATCAAGAAGTTCGTCAAGGAAGAGACCGAGCTTCTGCGGCACGAGCCGAGGGCGATCGCGCTGATCGGTCACCGCGCGCTGGCGCTGAAGCGGATGACCCGCCTCGTCGAACGGGTCCGCATCTTCGAGGCCCACGCCATCGAGACCGGCAACACCGAGCCGCTCAAACAGGCCCGCACGGATATGGCGGAGCTGTACAAGGCGTACAAGACGATGACGGACGAGAACGACAAGGACTACGGCAAACCGCTGCCGGACGACGAGGAAACCCTGCTGAAGGACGCGGCGGAGCGCAGGGCGAACCGGAAGCCGCCAGGCTTCCGGGGCGGCGAGCCCGGCACCCGGCCCGCGGGAGACCTCCAGTCCTATTTCAACCAGAGCGTCGACACCCCGGCCGGTCGGGCGTACTACGCGCCCGGGGACGACAACCTGGACGACGCCGCCGATCTTCAGCCGGACCCCGGCTGGTACACGATCGACATGCACGGCCACGCGGACTCGGTGCGCATCGGCGAGGACCGGCTCACGGTCGAGGACCTCGCGCAGCTCATCGAGATGGACGGCAAGTGGAGCGGCCAACCGATTCGGCTGCTGGCGTGCGAGACCGGCAAACAGGACAACGGCTTCGCGAAACAGCTCGCCGACCGGCTCGGCGTCAGGGTGAAGGCGCCGGTGGACCACGCCGGTGTCGGCCCGGACGGTCAGGCGATCGTGACCACGAGCGAGGTCGGTCCGGACGGCAGCGTCCGCGCGGTGATCCCGCCGACGAGCCGGATGCGCGTGTTCGAGCCGGCGGTCCCGCGCGAGGCGAGGCCCGACGCCGAGCCCGCGCCGGAGTCACCGGGTCAGGCGCCTGCGCCGGCACCGCCGACAGCAGCTCTGCCCGGGCTCGCGTGGCCGCACTACGAAGAGGTGCGGATCGGTGAGATGCGGGAGATGGAGCTGATCCCGGAGGTCGGCGAGCTGGCGCTGCTGCGCAGCGGACCGACCGTCTACACCGGAGCGGAGCGGCTCTGGCCGGACGAGCTGGCCAACATCGTCGCCGAGAGCGGCGACTGGACCGACGGCCCGATCCGCATCCAGATCCGCGAAGGCAGCGTCGATCCCGAGTTCGTGCAGCGGTTCGCGGACATGCTCGGGGTGCCCGTCCTCATCAACGCCAGCGCGGTGACGGGTGACTTCGCCACGCTGTCGTCGGGCACCCTGGAGGTCTACAACGAGCCGTCACCCGTCGAGAAACCGGCTGGCGCGTGGCGCGTCTACGAGCCGAGGAACGTCACGGCCGGAAGGGAGTGAGTCATGCGGATCGCCCGACTCTTCGACGGGAGAGACAGTGCCGGTGAGTGGACGTTCGCGCCGGACCGGCCGCGGATCACCGATCCGGACGAGCGGGCTCGTATCGCGAGCTTTCTCCGTGGCGGCAAGATGATCCTGCGGGTGCCCGGGTCGGACGTCGACCGGATCGAGCCGGCGAACGGACAGCTCGTGCCGATCTCGACCCGTACCGACGGCATCTGGATCTGGAGCACAGGCCTGCGGTACTACGTCGAGAAGCACGGCATAGCGCCGGAACCGGACTTCCTGGCCCACATCGTCGCGCACGAGTACGTGGCCCCGATGCCGGACGAGCCGGGGTGGCGGGCGGCGCTCGCGGAGCTACAGAAATAGGGTCCGCAGGGTCAGCGCCGCACGCAGCCGGGCTCGCCACGGGCGGCGGGACAGACCGCGGCGCACCTCACGCACCGCCGACCATGCCTCGTCCGCGGTCGACTGCGCGGGCCCGTTTCTCGACCACATCGTCGTGTCGACGGTCCTGGCCAGTTCGTGCAGGCCGGTCACCACGGACTGGTCGACCAGCGGTCCCGCGGCACCCGCCATGTCCCGCACGGTCATGCCGGCGGTGAACGGCACCCCGTGGGCCCGCAACCGGTCCCGTGCCTCCGCCCACGCGCCGACCACCGACCGAGCGCCCGGTCTCCGGTGCCGGAGCCAACCACGTGCTGTCCAGGCGAGCGGCACGCCGAGCAGCCACACGGCCACCAGCGCGGCGACCGCCACCAGGATCGGTACGACCGGCACGGAGAATCCGCCCGCGTCGGCGTCCTCTTCGGACGCTGGGTCCTCACGCAGCTGTGGGTCCCGCACGTCCTCCGGGGGCGGCAGGTTCTCGCGGGCCTTGGCGGTCACCTCGGCCAGGCCCTTGGCCTTCGAGCCGGTGCCGCTCGGTGCGCCGGCCGGGTCGAGCGGCACCCAGCCGACGCCTTCGACCGCGACCTCCGGCCACGCGAGCACGTCACCGCCCCGCACGACGATGTCCTCGCCGGCGCCGCTCGCGCGGTAGCCGACGGCGACCCGTGCCGGCAGGCCGATCATGCGGGCCAGCACCACGTACGCGGTGGCGAACTGCTCGGTCGTGCCACGTTTGGTGTCGAGCAGGAACGTCTTCAGCTGCGGCCAGCCACTGCCGCTCGGCAGGTCCTCGCCGGTCGCGAGCGTGTAGTTCTCGCGCAGGTAGCGCTCCAGTACCAGCGCGGTCTGGAACGCGGGCCGGGTGTTGTGCACGGCTTCTCGTGCCAGCTCGGCAATGCCGTCCGGCACCTCACCGACGCCGCCGAACCCCGTGCGGGCGCTACCGTCGATCGCCGCGCCGCCGAGGACATCGGCGGCCACGGTCGGCTCCCACCACGACAGGTCGTAGCTGACCGGGCCGTCGCGGCCGGGGACGATCAGCGTGCCGGACGTCTCGTCGACGAGCGGCGCCAGCCCGGTCACCGACGCCGGCAGTGCCTGGCTCGGCAGCCACGGCCCTTCCGGCTCGGAGTACTCGATGTGCGCGCTGTGCTCGGACGCCGGCACGGTCACCGAGGGCGCGGGCGGCAACGCGGTGCCGAGACGCCGGGGCTGCACGCTCGGCGTCCAGGTCACGCCGTTGAACTGGTCGAGCACGACGAGCCGCCACCGGTCGACGGGGGCGTCCGTCGAGTAGGTGAACACCTCGTCGTCCGCGTGCTGCAGGCGCTCGGTCAGCTCGTCGAGTGGACTCGCCACGCGCTCGGGTGGCAGGGGCGCGAAGTGCTTGTCCCGCAACGAGTACGCGGGCCGCTCGGCAGGGTCGAGTGCCATGCCGACCAGTGCGCCGCCGACACCCAGGACCAGTGTCGGCACCGTCATCACCAGCGCGACCAGCGGGCGGCGGGCGGTTCGCGGACCGGCGGTGCTGGCACCGGTCGACGTCAGCAGCACGGCCACGACCACCGCGAACCCGACGGCGACGAGCATCGCGGTCAGCCCGGTCAACGCGACGTAGGCCTGGCTCAGCCCGAGCACCGCGAGCCCGGGCAACATCGCGACGAGTGGCCACGGCAGCCTGGCCAGGAGTTCGACCGCGAGCACGGACGCGGCGAGCGCGGCCAGGGGGACGAACAGCAGCAGTTCGGCGTCAGAGCGCGCCGGCCACGTGGACTGCAGGGTCAGCTGCCACGACTCGGTGAGGCCCGCGCTCAACGCGCGGATCGTCTCGCCGGTCGGCAACCCGCCCGTGGTGGTGGGAAACAGCAGCGTCTCGACGAGCGCCACCAGCCCGAGGAACAGCATGAGCAACGCGCGCCACGGCACGAGCGCGGACCAGCGCCGGCACGCCTCGGCGACGGCGAACCCCGTCACCACGACCAGTCCGAGAGGCACGAGCAGCGGGGTGAACCCGAAGACGGGCGCGAAGAGCAGCCCTGGCCCGACGGCGGCGAGGAGCACGGAGAGAACGGGAACGGTCCGGGCTGGTCCTTCCGGCGTCACGCGGGTCATTCGGCCACCGCCACGTTCCAGCGGCGGGTGGCGCCTCGGGCGTTCGGGGCCGTGATCACCTGGACGCCGGGCACGCCGATCGTCACGCCGGTGTCGGTGCCGCCGGCCAGGGTGATCACCACGGTCGACGCGTAGTGGGGCCGCAGTGTCGCGACCGCCGCCAGGTCCTCGTGGTACGCGCTCGCCAACACCACCACCAGCGTGCCGCCGCGATCGGCTGCCTGACCAAGCGACGCGGGAACGAGCGGGGCCGTGCCGGTCAGCGGGGTCAGCTCACACAACTCGTCCAGCACCTGCCGCACCGCCTGCTGTCCACTGCGTGGCTTGAGGTCGACGCCGCCGGTCGTCACCAGGCGGCACCAGTAACCGGCCTCCGCGGCCGCGTTCATCAGCGACGCCGTCAGGTCCACGGCCTCCTCGAACACATCCGGGGGCAGCAGGGCCGCACGCGTGTCCAGCAGCGCGGTGAACCGGGGCTGGTTCGGGTCGACGTAGTCGCGGACCATCAGCCGGCCGGTGCGGGCGATCGCCTTCCAGTGCAGGTGCCGGACCTCGTCGCCGGGCACGTACTCACGCACGTCCCGCAGGTCGAGGGTGCCGTGTGGGGAGTCGTCGCTGGTGCGGCCCTCGTGGTGGTGGCGGGGATGCCCGGCGACCAGCGCACGCACCGGGTACGTCCTGGGGTGCACCCACATCGTGGTGGTGTCGCCGGTGGCCAGGTGGCTTCGGCCAAGGCCGAGCGGATCCACGCGTTCGAGTGTCAGCGGGCCGACCTGGATGCGGCCGCGGCGGGCCGTGGGTAGTTCGTAGTGGTAGACCGCGTCCGCGCCGGGAGCGAGCGGGCGAACGGCCACCGAGTGGTAGCCGCCGTCGACGCGGTCGCCCGCGGTGAAGGCGCTGTGCCGGCGCTGGTTGTCGTTGTGCACACGCAGACGCGCGAACGCCGGCCGGCCACGCTGCACGCGGTCGGGGTACACCTCCCGACTGACGACGACGCGCGGCCGGCGCGCGGTCACCGCGAGCGCGGCCGCCACGGCACCGATCCCGGCGCCGCCCAGCGCCCGGAGCACGGGGAAACCCACCCACACGCCAGAGGCGTACGCGACCACGGCCGCCACCAGCACCGCCCATCCCCGGCGAGTGAGCCGGGGCATTACGCGACCGTTGCGCTGACCGAGGGAGCCGGAATCGCCGCCAGCACCTCGTCGACGACGTCGCTCGTGCTGCGCTGGTTGAGCTCCGCCTCGGACGTGAGGATCAGCCGGTGCTCCAGGACCGGTTTCGCGACTTCCTTGATGTCGTCCGGCGTGACGTAGTCCCGGCCGTGGGTGGCCGCGATCGCCTGCGCGGCACGAACCAGCGCGATGCTGCCGCGCGGACTCGCGCCGTACCGCAACGCCACGTGTGTGCGGGTGGCGGCGGTGAGCCGGGCGGCGTACTCGACGACGACCGGGTCGATGTGGGTCGAGCGCACCTCGTTGACGGCCTTCTGGAGCGTGTTGAGGTCGACCACCGGCGACAGCTCGTCGGGGCCGACGCCAGCGCAGTCACTCATGATCACCAGCACCTCGGACTCGAGGTTCGGGTAGCCGACCGACAGTCGCATCAGGAACCGGTCCAGCTGTGCCTCTGGCAGGCGGTAGGTGCCCTCCATCTCGATCGGGTTCTGCGTGGCGACCACCAGGAACGGGCGCGGCACCTCGTGCCGGATCGAGTCGACGGTCACCGTGCGCTCGGACATCACCTCCAGCAGCGCCGACTGTGTCTTCGGCGTGCCACGGTTGATCTCGTCGGCGACCACGATGTTGGCGAAGATCCCGCCGGGCCGGAACTCGAACGTCTCCGTGCCCTGCCGGTACACCTGCACGCCCGTCACGTCGCTGGGCAGCAGGTCGGGCGTGAACTGGATGCGGCTGTAGCTGCCGCCGATGCTGCGTGCGAGGCAGCGGGCCAGCGTCGTCTTGCCGAGGCCGGGCACGTCCTCGATGAGCAGGTGCCCCTCGGCGAGCAGCCCCGCGACCGCGAGCCGAACCAGCTGTGATTTCCCCCGAATCACGCCTTGCACGTTGGCCGCGATCAGCTCGTACACCTGACCGGCCATGGGGTGACTCACGAAACGCTCTCCCAAACCAAATTGTTGGATCGTGTGGTGGTGCCGTCCGGCGCGCGCGCCGTGACCGTCACTGTCTGGCCTTCCTCGTGGTAGGCGAACGGGGTGGCCGAGCAGGAGCCGTTCGCGTCGGTCGTGCACGACCCGGTCTGGTTGATCGGGGTCGGTCCGCTCACCTGCGCCGTCAGCGTGTAGCTCGTGTTCGGCAGCATGTTGGTCAGCACGACGTTCACCCACGCGCATTCGGGGTCGCCCGCGCATTGTTCCTGTGTCGGCGCGCCCTGGGAGATCTGGACCGTGCCGGCCACGACGTTCACGGTCGCGGAGGCCGACGCGCCGTCGACCTGCCCGTTCGGGGTCTGGGTGACCGCCCTGACCGTGAACGTCGTCGTGCTCGTGATGTTGTTGAACGTGAAGGTCTGACCGGTCGTCACCGACTCCTGGCCGTTGCCGCTCACCACGTAGTGCAGCAGCGTGCCGCCACCGAGGTCCGCGGGCTGTGCCCAGCTCATCGTCGCGGTGCTGTTGGCGCGGTTGTGGCTGGCGTTCACGTTGGTTGGCGCACTGGCCGGCCGCGTGGGCGCAGTGGGCGTGACCGGGTTGGACACGGCGCCGGGACCGGTGCCGACACCGTTGGTCGCGGTGACCGTGAAGGTGTAGGTGGTGCCGTTGGCCAGGCCGGGAACAACGGTGGTCTGGGCGTTGCCCGGGACGGTGGTCTGGCCGCCGTTCCAGGTGATGGTGTAGCCGGTGATGGCGGACCGGTTGTCGGCCGCGGGTCCCCAGCTGACGGTGGCGGAGGCGTCGCCGGCGGTCGCGTTGACGACCGTGGGCGCGCCCGGCGGGCTCGGCGGCACCACCGGTGGAGCCGGCGGCGGTTGCTCTTCCACGACCGGCGGCGGCGTGGTCTGGGTGGGCGGGGTGGTCTGAGTGACCGGCGGTTGTGTTTGTGCGGCCGGCGGTCGCGGCGCGGGGTTCGGTTGCGAGGTGGCAGGTTTCCCGGTGTCCGGCGACGCGGGCACGCCGGCGTCCGGTTTCGGTGTGGACACAGGGGTTTCCGGGTCCTTGCCGCCGGTCGGCTTGGCGGGCTTCACGTCACCGTCTTTGATGGGCACATCGGTGAGGTCGCCGTCGCGGTCCACCACGACGACATGTTCGCCGGAGGCGCCGTCGATGTAGATGCGGTCGTCCTCACCACGAGTCAACCGCGGATCACCCTTGTCCGGCGGAAGCTCCTTGCTCTGCTGAACAACACCCTGCGCGTCATAGGTGACCAGCATGTTCGTGGTCCGG
>NZ_DASUVO010000141.1:0-43664 GCF_036378875.1 Actinophytocola sp. | reverse complement strand
CGCGTTCGACCCGCTGTCCCGCACCTGCGAGTTCATGCTCAAGGAAGAGGCCCACCACATGTTCGTGGGCACCACCGGTGTGGACCGGGTGGTGGAACGCAGCGCCGACCTGATCCGCGAACACGACACCCTCGACATCGCGTCCCGCGGCGGGATCCCGCTGGACATCATCCAGAAGTACATCAACTTCCACTACACCGTCTCCCTCGACCTGTTCGGCAGCGAGACCTCCACCAACGCCGCCAACTACTTCACCGCTGGGCTCAAAGGGCGTTGGCAGGAGGAGCGGCGCAAGGATGACCACAAGCTCACCGACGACAGCGTCTTCCTCGACCGCCCGAACGCGGATGGCACCTGGGGTAAGGAAGAGCTTTCCACGCTGCTGACGCTCAACCTGGACCTGCGCGGCGAGTACACCGCCGACTGCCAGAACGGGCTCAACCGCTGGAACAAGATCCTCGCCGACCGGGAGATCAACTTCCGGTTCGCGTTGCCGCACGTCGGTTTCAACCGTCAGGTCGGCGCGTACGCGGACTTCGACATCACCCCGGACGGCACGATCGTCGACGAGGCCACCTGGCAGGCCGCCAAGCACAAGTGGCTGCCCACCAGCGAGGACCTCGCCTTCGTCCGCTCGTTGATGCGGCCGGTCTACGAACCCGGCAAGATCGCCAGCTGGGTCGCACCACCGCGCCAGGGCATCAACAGCAAGCCGTTCGACTACGAGTACGTCTACCTGGCGTGAACCTGAGGCGGTCGACGATGACTTCCAGCACTTTCAACGCCGCCGACTACCTCGTGGACCGGCATGTTCGCGAGGGCAGGGGCGACCACACGGCCGTGGTCGGCACGACCCGCACCCTGTCCTACGCGGAGCTGGCCACCGAAGCGCGCCGGTTCGCCGCCGGTCTGCGTGACCTCGGCGTACGACCCGAAGAACGGGTCCTGTTCTGCATGGCCGACGACATCGAACTACTGGCCGGCATCCTCGGCACGATGCACCTGGGCGCCGTCGCCGTGCCGGTGTCGACGATGCTGACCGGCGGCGAGGTGGGCAAGGTTCTGGCCGACTCCCGTGCCAGAGTCCTGTGCGCCTCCACGGAGTTCGCCCGGGCCGCCGAGACGGCCGTCGGTGTCGCGCCCGAGGTCACCGACGTGGTCCTCGACGGGCCGGCGGCGTTCGAGGCCCGGCCCGGTGTCACCGTCCGGGCATGGCCCTCGGCCGATCCGCTGGACGAGCCGTACCCGACCTGGGTCGACTCGCCGGCACTGTGGCTCTACACCTCGGGCACGACCGGTGTGCCCAAGGGCGCCATGCACCGGCACGGCAGCGTCCGTGACGTCGCCGCGGCCTACGGCATCGGAGTGCTGGGCATCGGCGCGGAGGACCGGTGCCTGTCGGTCGCCAAGCTGTTCTTCGCCTACGGGATCGGGAACTCGTGCTTCTTCCCGCTGTCCGTCGGTGCCTCGGCGGTACTCGAACGCGGCCGGCCGACGCCCGCTGGCATTGCCGAGCGGGTGCGCGCGGAGCGGCCGACGTTGTTCTTCGCGGTGCCCACGTTCTACGCGGCGCTGCTGGCCAGCGACATTCCTGACGACACGTTCGCGGGGGTGCGGCTGGGCGTGTCGGCGGGCGAGGCGTTGCCTTCCACGCTGTACCAACGATTACGCGACCGGTTCGGTTTGGAGGTCCTCGACGGCATCGGTTCGACCGAGGCACTCCACATCTTCCTGTCCAACCGTCCCGGCGAGGTGCGGCCCGGCTCGTCCGGCGTGCCGGTCCCGGGGTACGACGTGCAGCTGCGGGACGACGGCGGCCAGGTCATCGACGTGCCGGGCACGCCGGGACACCTGTTCCTGCGTGGCTCGTCGATCGCCACCGGCTACTGGTGCCGCACCGACACGACCCGGCAGGTGTTCCAGGGCGAGTGGCTGCGTACCGGCGACACCTACGTACGCAACGAGGACGGGACGTTCAGCTGCCTCGGCCGCTCCAACGACATGCTGAAGGCCGGCGGGATCTGGGTGTCGCCCGCCGAGGTGGAAGAGCGGCTGCTCACCCACCCCGGCGTCGCCGAGGTGGCGGTGGTCGCGGCTCAGGACTCCGCCGGGTTGGACAAACCGGTCGCGTGCGTCGTGCCGCATCCGGGCCACGCGCCCGATCCGGACGAGCTGGTCGCCTGGTGCCGGGACGGGCTGGCGTCGTTCAAGCGGCCACGCGCGGTCGTCACCGTGGCCGAACTGCCGAAGACCGCCACCGGCAAGATCCGCCGCAACGTGCTCCGCGAACTCGTCGCCGACGTACTCGTGATCGGAGGTGAAACGCATGCCCCACAAGGTTGACGTGCTGGTCGTCGGGGCCGGGCCGACCGGCCTGTTCGCCGCGTACTACGCCGGGTTCCGCGGGCTCTCGGTCGCCGTGCTGGACTCGCTGCCCGAGCCGGGCGGCCAGATCAACGCCATGTACCCGGAGAAGGAGATCCTCGACGTCGCCGGCTTCCCCGCCGTGCGCGGCAGAGAACTCGTGGACCGGCTCCTCGACCAGGCCGCACCGTACGACCCGGTCTACCTGCTCGGGCACCGGGCCGACGACCTCACGCGCGTCGACGGGTCCTTTGTGGTCACCAGCAGGGAAGGCGCCGTCGTCCACGCCAGGTCGGTGGTCATCACCGGCGGGATCGGCAACTTCACGCCGCGCCCGCTGCCGGCCGCGCGGTCGTTCGACGGCGGCGGAATCGCCTACTTCGTGCGACGCCTGGAGGACTACGCCGGCTCTGACGTGGTGATCGTCGGCGGCGGCGACAGCGCCTTCGACTGGGCTCAGGCACTCCACCCGATCGCCGGGTCGGTCACGCTCGTGCACCGCAGGGACACCTTCCGGGCCCACCCCGGGACGGTGGCGGCCGTTCGTGCCTCCACAGTGGACATCGTGACCGGTGCCGAGGTCACCCGGGTGCACGGCAACGGATCGATGGACGCGGTGGAGATCAGCGCGGGCGACACCGTACGGACCGTGCCGTGCCAGCGGATCATCGCCGCGCTCGGGTTCACCGCCAACCTCGGCCCGCTGCTGGACTGGGGCATCGAGATCCGCAACCGGCGGCACATCGTCGTGGACTCGGCCATGCGGACGACGGTGCCCGGCGTGTTCGCCGCCGGTGACATCAACGACTACGACGGGAAGGTCCGGCTGATCGCGGTCGGTTTCGGCGAGGCCGCGACCGCCGTGAACAACGCCGCCCACCACATCGACCCCACGCAGCCGGTGTTTCCCGGTCACTCGACCGACGTCCCGGCCGCCGCGTGAAGGAGACACCATGCCGTACGTGATCGCGGAGCCGTGCATCGACGTGATGGACCGCTCCTGCATCGAGGAGTGCCCGGTCGACTGCATCTACGAGGGCGGCCGCAAGCTCTACATCAACCCCCTCGAGTGCATCGACTGCGGCAACTGTGAACCGGCCTGCCCGGTCGAGGCGATCAGCCAGGACCGGCGCGTGCCCGAGGAACAGGAACAGTTCGTCGTGGACAACCGGGTCTTCTTCGAAATACCGCTACCCGGCCGAGGCGACGCGCTCGGCGCGCCGGGTGGCTCGGTCAACACCGGGCCGCTGGGCGTGGACACCGAGTTCGTGGCCGGGTATGGCCCCCGTGGTTGACACCGTCGGAGTGGTGAGTGCCGGCACGATGGGCGTGGGCATCGCCTACGTGTTCGCGGCTGCCGGCGCCGAGGTGACGAACGGCGAACCCGACCCGGTCCAGGCCGAGGGCGCGCTCGCGGCGATCCGGGCGCTGGCCACCCGGGCCGTCGAACACGGCAAGCTGAACGCGGACGAGGCCGAGGCGCTGCCGGGCCGCGTCCGCCGGGTGGCGGCCGCGAAGGCGGCGGTGTCCGCGATCGGCAAGGAGACGATCGTGGTCCGCGACGTTCCCGGGTTCGCCACCAGCACGCTCGGCGTGGCGATCGGTCTCGAGGCCATGCGCACGCTTGAGGAGGGCGTCGATGCTGCGTAGTTATGTCGCCGGCCGGTGGCACACGCCCACCGACGCCGGGCGGCCGTTGCTCGACGCCGCCACCGGCGCTGAGGTGGCCCGCATCGCGACCGAGCCGCTCGACTACGCCGAGGTGCTTGCCCACGCGCGCACCGTCGGCGGACCCGCCCTGCGGGCACTCGGTTTCGCCGACCGTGCCCGGATTCTCAAGGATCTGGGCAAGCACCTCACCGGCCACCTCGACGAACTGCACGCCTTGTCCACCAGGACCGGCGCAACGAAACGCGACTCGCGGTTCGATGTGGACGGTGGCATCTCGGTCCTTTTCGTCTACGGCGGCAAGGGCGCACGCGAGCTACCCGCCGCCGGCCTGCTGCCCGACGGCGACGCCGAGCAGGTCGGCAAGGGCGGCTCGTTCGCCGTCCAGCACGTGTACACGCCGCTGACCGGCGCGGCCGTACAGATCAACGCCTTCAACTTCCCGGTGTGGGGGATGCTGGAGAAGTTCGCCCCCGCGTTCCTCGCCGGGGTGCCGTCGATCGTCAAGCCCGCCAGCCAGACCGCCTACCTGACCGAACTCGCCGTGCGCTACATCGTCGAGTCCGGACTGTTGCCCGACGGCGCGTTGCAACTGGTGTGCGCGCCGCCGACCGGGTTGGTGGACGGACTGACCGGACAGGACCTGCTGTCGGTCACCGGGTCCGCCGCGACCGCCGCGGCACTGCGCGCACATCCGGCCGTGGCGGGCAACGCGGTCCGGTTCAACGCCGAGGCCGACTCGCTGAACTGCTCGATCCTCGGTCCCGACGCGACACCGGGCAGCCCCGAGTTCGACCTGTACGTCGACCAGCTCGTCACCGAGATGACCGTGAAGGCCGGACAGAAGTGCACCGCCATTCGCCGTGCGCTCGTGCCGAGGGACCTCCTCGACGCCGTCACCGACGCCACCGCGGCCCGGCTGGCCACCGTGCGCGTCGGCAACCCCGGCGACCCGACAGTCCACATGGGACCGGTGGCCGGCCTGACGCAGCGAGTGGAGGTCCGTGCCGCGCTCACGGCACTGACGGCTGAAGCCGAACTGGTGCACGGGCATCCCGAGCGGTGCGAACCAGTCGACGCCGACGCGGAACGGGGCGCCTTCCTGCCGCCGATGCTGCTGCGCTGCACCGACCCCGACGCTCGTGCCCCGCACGAGGTGGAGGTCTTCGGCCCGGTGAGCACCCTGCTGTCGTACGACTCGACGGCACACGCGGTCGCGCTGGCGGCCCGCGGCGGGGGCAGCCTGGCCGGTTCGGTGGTCAGCCACGACGCCGCGTTCGTCCGCGAGATCGTGCACGGCATCGCACCATGGCACGGCCGTCTGCTGGTCCTGGACCGGGACGACGCCGCCGAGTCGACCGGGCACGGCGCCCCGATACCGCACACCGTCCACGGTGGACCCGGCCGTGCCGGCGGCGGCGAGGAACTCGGCGGCCTCCGCGCCGTCCTACACCACATGCAACGCACCGCGCTGCAGGGTTCACCGGCGGTGCTTCGCTCGATCACCGAATGAGACCCGGCCACCACGGTTAGGCTCCTGCCGTGGTGAACGAAGCCCTGATCGGATGGCTGCGTGACTCCGATCCGGCGTTGCGGTGGCAGGTGGAGCGTGATCTCCTAGGCGAACCGCCGACCGTGTGGGAGGCGACACGGGCGAGGATCGCGACCGAGGGTTTTGGCGCGCGGCTGCTTGCGCTCCAGGACCCCGATGGCCAGTGGGCGGGCGGCGCGTTCTTCCCGGCTGGCTTCGACGTCGAGGCGCCGGAAGTGGCGCAGGAAGGCGCGCAGCCGTGGACGGCGACGACATGGACGCTCACCACGCTGCGCGAGTGGGGCCTCGACGCCGCCGTCCTGCGTGAACGCCGCACGGCCGAGCTTCTCGCCGAGCACAGCCGCTGGGAGTACGAGGGCCGTCCCTACTGGGACGGCGAGGTGGACTGCTGCATCAACGCCTGGACGGTCGCGAACGGTCTGTGGCTCGGCGCCGACATCACCGGCATCGTCGACTGGTTCGTGCGGCATCAGCTGCCCGACGGCGGTTGGAACTGCGAGTGGGTCTCCGGCTCGACGCGTTCCTCGTTCCACTCGACGCTCAACTCCCTGAAGGGACTGCTCGCCCACGAGGTCGCGACCGGCGGCTCGGCCGCCGCGCGAGCGGCCCGGCGCGGCGGGGAGGAATATCTCCTGCGGCGTGGGCTCTTCCGGCGGCTCTCGACGGGCGAACCGGTCGGGCCGTGGGCCACCCGTTTCCGGTACCCGTTTCGCTGGTGCTACAGCGTGCTCAACGCCGCCGAGTACTTCCGTCAGGCGGCACTGTTCGACGGTGTTCGACCCGACCCGCGCATGGCCGACGCGATCGAGCTCGTTCGCGCTGCCAGGCAGCCGGACGGCACCTGGCTTCAGGCCGGCCGGCTCGCCGGGGCCGAGTGGTTCGAGGTCGACGCGCCGGCGGGGGAGCCGTCGAAGTGGCTGACCCTGTTCGGTACCCGAGTGCTCGACTGGTGGACGTAGCTCAGACGTTCTTCGTGCCCTCGGGGAGCGGAGGAGAAGGCTCCACGATGACTTCGTGATCACCCTTGCCCTTGCAGGTGGGACACCACGGACCCAGCCGCGTGTGCCACTTCATGGACACCCACACCGAGGCGAAGAGCAGGCAGTACAGCGCCCCGAACGAGGACATCACCAGCGTGGGCACGCCGAGGCCGGCGAAGATCAACGAGCCGAGGACGTAGCCGAGAATCAGGCCGGCCAGCGGTTTCCACGAGCTGAAGAGGTGGTGCCATGCGTTGAGCCACCAGATCCGCTCCTCCACCTCGGCGGACGGGTTGGCCGGGAACCTGCGCATGCAGTGGAAGCACGTCGCACGCCGAGTGTGGATCATGAAGGGAAAGATGAACACGAGGCTGAACAGGTACAGCACCAGGTAGATCGTCACCAGCTCGACGGACTCGTGAGCGACGAACGACAACGGGGCCAGTGTCAGGTTGGACCAGACCAGCACGTGGATCGACACGTGCTGGAGGTACGAGCTTTGTCTTCCTGCCTCAATCATGTGGCTGCTCCTTCACGGAGGTAGTCATCGCGGCCCCGGTGTCGGTCAGACCCCAGTCCCATGTGGACATGGTCGGGCACGGGCCGGACCCCGGCTAGCCTCGATCACTCCTGGTCAGGCCATCGCGGCGGAGCGGCCGGTGGTAGGTCACACGACGTTGGCTCCGTTGCCACATGCGTGACGGTCATCCGTCACGGTGTGCGCTATCTTGAGCCCCGGCCGGATCCTGGGGAGGCGCGTGTCGTGGTTCAGGTCCACCGCTTTCGAGCAGCCTTGGCAGTGCTGATCGTCGCCAACGGCGTGTCGACCGCCGCACGGGCGATGATCTTCCTGGCCGTCCCATGGCACGTGCTGCAGACGACCGGTAGTCCGGTGCGGGCCGGTCTGGCGGTCGCCGCGGAGCTGGCCGGGATGGCGGCGTCCTCGCTGCTGTGCGCGCCGATCCTGCCGCGCTGGGGTTACCGGGCCACCGTCGCCGGCTCCGGTTTGGTGGCCGCGGCGTCCATCGCCGCGATTCCCTTGTGGAACCTGACCTTCTGGCCGTTGCTCTTGGCGGTCCTGGTGCACGGGATCGCCCGTGCACCCGAACAGACCGCCATGACGGTGATCGCACCGGATCTGCCAGGCCCGGCTGACGTGGAGCCGGATCAGGCCGGCCGGATCGACGAGTACGTACGCTCCGGCGCCCTCGCGGTCGGATCCGTGCTCGCTGGTGTGCTCATCGAGGCGTACCAGGCACCGACGACCATGATGGTGGGTGCTGTCGCCATCGCCGCCGCCGCGGTGCTGGTCGGCGGCATCGTGCGACATGATCCGGTCGAGCTGCCGGTGCCGGTGCCATACAGCCTCGGGCTACGGTCCTCGCTCGTCATGCCGGTGGCCGGACCCGGCAGTTCGGTGCTCGCCATCGCCGCGGGTGCGGGCCTGGCGGTGGAGACCGCCGCGCTCAACGGCGTCGTGCTGCCGGTCTACGCCCACGACGTTCTGCACAGTCCTCTCGCGTTGGGCCTCATCGCGGGCCTTTTCGCCGCCGGCATCGTCGTGGGCAGTGCGCTGCACGAGTTCGTCCACCCGGTCCAGTCGCCCCGCTTCGCCCTGCTGCTGGTGTTCGTCAACGTCTCCCGGCTCTGCGTGCTGGCGCTTCGTCCCGGCCTGCCGGTGATCCTGGTCTGGACGTCCGTGGCCGGGGCCGCCGTCGGCCCGACGATGGAAACTCCCACGATCGTCCGGTACGCCCAGGTGAGTCCCCCTTTCCGAGCACTGCTCGACGGCGGTACGCGGGGCAAGCTGTTCGCGGCCGCACCGGTGGGTGCGGTGCTCGCCGGTCTCGCCGTGGTGGGCATCGGCCTGACCGCGACCCTGTGGGTCATCGCCGGTCTCATGTTCGTGCTGATCACGATCCCGGCACTGGCCGTCTAGCTCAACCCTTGACCGCGCCCGCGGTGAAGCCGGCGATGAACCTGTCCAGGAACAGGTTGAACACGAAGGCGATCGGCACCGCGACGAGGACCGTGGCCGCCTGCAGTGACTGCCAGAAGAAGACGTCACCGCGGATCAGCTGTGTCGGCACGCCGGTGCTGACGGTCATCTGGAGTGGCGGGGAGACGAACGCGAGAGCGTAGATGAACTCGCTCGCGGTCAGCGTGAACGCGAACACCACCACCGCCACGATGCCGGGGAACACCAGCGGAACCACGGCACGCGCGAACGCGCCCAGCCGGCTGTAACCGTCCACCATGGCCTGTTCCTCGATGTCCTTCGGCACCGACCGCAGGAACCCCATCAGCAGCCACACCGAGACCGGGATGGTGATCGTCGGGTACACGAGCACCAGCGACCACGTCGAGTCCTGCAGCCCGATGCCGACGACCACCCTGGACAGGGACAGGAACAGCAGGCTCGGTGGGATCAGGTACACGAGGAAGATCGCGATGCCGAGCGGGCCCGACCACGGCCGGTCCAGGCGGGCGAGCGCGTAGGCGGCGGGCAGCGCGAACAACAGCGTGATCAGGACGACGAGCACGCCGACCCACAGGGTGTTCCACGCGAACGTCAGGAACTGGGTGTCGGTGAACAGGTAGGTCACGTGGTCGGGTGTGGGTGGCCGGTTGAACACGAACGGGTTGTTGTCGGCGTTGTACAGGTCCCGGTTCTGCTTGAACGCGGTGATCGCGCTCCACAGGAACGGCCCGGCGCAGAGCACGGCGACGATGATCGCGGCGACGTACACGCCGATCCGGGCGGCCACGTGCCGGCGGGTGTACCGGCGGCGCAGCGCGGCGGCCTGTTCCGAGGTGATCGTCATCAGCTCACCTCGATCCGGCGGACCACGCGGAGAATCGCCACCGCGGCGGCGAGCAGCAACGGGAACAGGAACAGGGCGACCGCGGCGCCACCCGCCACGTCGCCGCCGTCGATGCCGCGGTAGAACGCCCAGCTCGCCAGCACCTGGGTGGCGTCGTTCGGGCCGCCGCGGGTGAGGATGCGGACCACCGCCATGTCGGTGAACGTGAAGATCGCCCCGAACAGCGCGGCCACCGCGACCACGGGCAGCACCAACGGGATCGTGATCTCGAACATGCGCCGCCAGTAGCCGGCGCCGTCCACCCTGGCGGCCTCGTCGATGTCCCGTGGGATCGCCACGAGCCCGGCCATCATGATCACCGCGGCCAGCGGCACGAGCCGCCACACGTGCACGGCGATGACCGAGGACATCGCCAGGCCCGGTTCGCCGAGCCAGTACATGTTCTCGCCCTTGCCCAGCAGCCCCACCTGCCGAAGCAGCCAGTCGATCGGGGAGTAGATCGAGTCGAGCAGCCACAGCCACGAGATCGTGGACAGCGCGACCGGGGTGGTCCACGGCAGCAGCACCAGGAACCGCACGATCCACTTGCCACGGAAGTCCGCGACGAGGACGTTCGCGAGGATCTTGCCGAACAGCACGATGAACACCATGGACAAGCCCGTGAAGACGAACGTGTTCCCCAGCGAGCGCCAGAACACCGGGTCGTCGAACGCGCGGGTGAAGTTGCGGATCCCGGCCCAGTCGAACGACGGGTCGCCCGCGGTCACGTCGGAGAAGGCGAACCCGATGGCCAGCACGAACGGGACCGCCACCAGCACGACGATGTAGGCGACGCTGGGCAGCAGGAAGATCCACGCGAGCGCGCCGTCGCGGTCGGCCAGTGTCCGCCGTGCCGGCCCCGTCGCCGACGTGGGTTCGACCTCGACCTCGGTGGCGGTAGCCATCACGTGCCCAACCGGATGGGGTCGGTGCGCAGGCCTTCGTCGGTGTCGGCGAAGAACCGCAGCCGGCTCGCGTGCACGGCGAACTCGTGGGTCTCGCCCGCCGCGATGGGTGTTTCCACAGTGGCCGGCAGGCGGGCGACGACCCGGGTCGGCTCGCCGAGGCGGGAGGTCGTGCCGTACACGTGCCGGTCGCCGGACAGGTACTCGATCCGGTCCACCGCCAGCGGTACCGCGGTGCGGTCCCCGGCGGCGACGTTCTCCACCGGCAGCAGGTGCTCCGGCCGGAACCCGACGAGGTGCCCGTCGCGTCGCACGAGGTTCATCGGCGGCGAGCCGATGAACGTGGCCACGAAGGTGTCCGCCGGGTCGTCGTAGATCTCCCGGGGCGGGCCAGCCTGGCGCACCTTGCCGCCCGACAGCACGGCGATCCGGTCGCCGAGGCCCATCGCCTCGACCTGGTCGTGGGTGACGTAGATGGTCGTGGTGCCGATCTCGTCCTGGAACGACTTGAGCTCGTCGCGGGCCGACGCGCGCAGCTTCGCGTCCAGGTTGGACAGTGGTTCGTCGAGCAGGAACACCTGGGGCTCCCGCACGAGCGCCCTGGCGAGCGCCACCCGCTGGCGCTCGCCGCCGGACAGCTGGCGCGGCTTGCGGTCGAGGAGCTTTCCGATGCCGAGCAGGTTCGCCGCCCAGTGCGCCTTGCGGTCCCGCTCCTCCCTCGCCATCCCCGCGGCACGCAGCGGGAACACGATGTTGGCCAGCACCGTCTTGTGTGGATAGAGCGCGTAGCTCTGGAACACCATGGCGATCTTGCGGACACGCGGGGGCAGCCCGGTGACCACGTGGTTGTCGATCAGGACGTCCCCGGCGGTCGGCTCCTCGAGACCGGCGATGGTCCGTAACAGCGTGGTCTTGCCGCACCCGGACGGACCGAGCAGCACCAGGTACTCGCCGTCGTGGGCGGCGAGGCTCACGCCGTCGATCGCGTGCACCTTCCCGCCCTCGAACTCCTTGGTCAGTTCCCGGACCTCGACGACCGCCACCTCGGACTCCTCAACCTCGGCTCAGCCACCGACGAGCCCCCGGGCACGCCACTTGTCGAAGATGGTCCGCACCTGGCCGGCCGCCTCGGTGACCGACTGCTCCGGTGACATCTCCCCGCGCACGGCCCGCGCGAACATGTTCGGGATGACGAAGGTGCTGAACACCTCGCCGATCGCGGTCGACGCCGGGCCAGGGTGCCCGATGTTCGTGCTCCACGGCACGGCGTCGGCGAGGAAGGCGAGCTTGTCCGCCGGCTTGGCACCGAACGGGTCGGAGTTCAGCCAGTCCTCGAGGTTCGGCGAGAGCTTCGACCACGCGCAGAAGTCGTACAGCTTCGAGTGGTAGGTGGCCGATGAGAAGTTCGCGGTGTAGTGCAGGAGGAACTCCTTGGCCGCGTCCACGCCCGTGGCGTGGTTCGGCACGATCCAGTTGTAGAGCACGTGCTGCGCGGCGAGCGCCGTCTTCGGACCCTTCAACGCCTTCACGAAGAACACGTCGTCGGCGACGGCCGGGTTGGACTCCTGCGCGGTCCGCCACGCCGAGATCGAGTTGACGATGTAGGACAGCTTGCCTGCCACGAGGCCCTGGTTGTTGCTCGCGGCGTTCCACGAGAACACCTCGGGTGTCATGGCCTGCTGGTACAGCTTGGTCATGTACTCGACGGCGGCCACCGTCTCGGGCGAGTCGAGCACGACCTGCTCGTCCTCGTCCTGTTCGGACGCGCCGTAGGACCACATCAGCGCGCGCAGCACCATGTTGGAGTCGATCTCCTGTGACATGCCGAGGCCGAGCTGGACGCCCTCCTTGCTCTTGATCTCGGTGGCGCCGTCGAGCAGGTCCTCCCAGGTGGTCGGGCCGTCGCCGAAGCCGGCGGGCTCCCACAGCGACTTCCGGTAGTTACCCGGGTCGGGCACCCAGCCGGGGGAGTAGGCGTAGAACTTGCCGGTCGCGGGGTTCGAACTGGACTTGGCGCACAGCTCCAGCTGCTCGCCCCAGCGAGAGCTCGCCTCGCCGACGAGGTCCTTCATGTCGAGCACGCTCGGCTCGTACTGGGACAGCGTCGCGATGTACTGGATGAGGTCGTGCCCCTCGCCCGCCTGTATCTCCGCGGCGATACGGGTCGGGATCTGTGCCTGGTCGACGTGGTCGACCACCACCTGCACCCCGACCTTGCTGCCCCAGTCCTTCGCGAACTCGTCGAACCAGGTGTCGTGGCTCGGCACGAAGTGGCTCCACAGGAGGATCTTCAGTTCGCCGGACAGCTTGCTCGCCGGCTCGCTGAACGTCGTCTCCGGTGCGTTGCCGGTCTGGTCTGGCTCCGTCGTGGGTGATTCCTCGCTGGCGCACGCGGCACCGAACCCGGCGGCCATGGCGGCGACCGCCGCCGCTCGCAGCACGTCCCGGCGGCTGTGAGGAATTCCGAACACGCGGGGAACGCCTTCGTTCATCGCTTACTCCAGTCCTCTTTGGAGTATTAGATGCACCGTAACTCCGGACTCGTACGTTCGCATAACGGACGTAGTGGGCGTACGCGGCGTTACCGCACACGTGCACGCGGTGTGCGAAGTGGACGCGAAGGTAGGGCTAGCCATGCCTCGATTCCGGGGGCTCGCCACCTGGTTCGTCACCCGCGCAGTGACCAGGGTTGGTGCATCACCAACAGATGGAGGCACTGTGCCACGCAGAACCCGCACGATGCTCGCCGCCGCACTGGCGCTCGCGTCGGTCACCGCCGGTGTGGCGGTCGCGCAGGCGGACCCCGAGCCGGCTGCGACCATCCGCTACACGGAGTACGGCATCCCGCACGTGGTCGCGAGCGACTACGCCGGCGTCGGTTTCGGCCAGGGTCACGCCGCCGCACGGGACCACCTGTGCACGATCGTCGAGGGTGCGGTGTCCATGGACGGCAGGCGGTCGGAGTTCTTCGGACCGGACGGCCGACCGGCCGGCACACCGACGACGGCCGCGACCAACCTGTCCAGTGACCTGTACTTCCGTAGTGTCAACCAGAGCCGGGTGATCGAACGGCTCGTCGCGAAGCCGGCGCCACTCGGACCGCAACGCGAGGTGCGATCGATCGTCAGCGGCTACGTCAAGGGCTTCAACTCCTTCCTCGGCACGGGTGCTCGTACGTCCTGCCAGGACGCCCCGTGGCTGCGGCGGTTGACCGAGCTCGACGTGTACCGCAGGGCGTACGCCTGGGGCACCGTGCTCGGGCAGTCGGGCGTGGCGGACGCGCTGCCGTCGGGACCGGGTGCGAGCGCGGCGGTGCCAGCTGCGGCCGACATGTCCGGGCCGGGCAGCAACTCGATCGCGCTCGGCGGGGACGCCACCGTGAGCGGGCGTGGTATCTCGGTGGCCAACCCGCACCTGCCGTGGCGTGGCGACTTCCTCTGGCACCAGTCGCAGCTCACGGTTCCCGGCAAGCTCAACGTGTCGGGCGCGTCGTTCGTCGGCCTGCCGCTCATGGCTCTTGGCCACACGGAAGGCATGGCCTGGAGCGGCACGATCACCGACGGTGTCACCCCGTTCACGGTGTTCGAGCTGCGCCTCCAAGCCGGCACGCCCACCACGTACCTCGTGGACGGAAAGCCGGAACCGATGCGGCGCCGGGACATCACGGTCGACGTGCGGCAGCCGGACGGCTCGATGAGCACGGTGACCCGTACCCAGTGGTGGACCAGGTACGGTCCGGTCGTCTCGGGCGTGCGCGGTGTCGCGCTGCCTTGGACGAGCGAGAAGGCCTACGCGCTGGCCGATCCGAACACTCAGAACATGCGGCTGCTCAACACCTTGTTCGAGTTCAACCGTGCGCGGAGCGTGCCGGAGTTCGTCGCCGCGGCCAAGCACACCCAGGGCGCGGCCGTGTTCAACATGCTGGCCACCGACTCCGCCGGCCGCACCGCGTACTCCGGCGCCTCCGTCGTGCCGAACGTGACCGACGAGCTGGCGAACCGGTGCAACACCGACCTCGGGAAGCAGACGTTCCCCGCGACGGGACTTGCGGTGCTCGACGGTTCCCTGACCAGCTGCGCGTGGGGCAACGACCGGGACGCCGTGCAGCCGGGCACGTTCGGCCCCGGCAACCTGCCGATCCTGGAGCGGCGGGACTACGTGGCGAACGCCAACGAGAGCTACTGGCTGACCAACGCCGACGCGCCGATGAAGCGCTACCCGCGCATCCTCGGCACCTGGGAACAGCAGCGCAACGTGCGTACCCGGGGTGCGCTGACGGAGATCACCGACCAGCTCGCCAATGCGCCGTTCGACGTGCGCGCGACGCAGGACCTGGTGCTGTCCAACCGGTCCATGGCTGCCGACCTGGCTCGCGCTGACACGGTCACGATGTGCCGTGACCTCGGCCAGGACGTCGCGGACGCGTGCACCGCACTGTCCAACTGGGACGGCAGGTTCACTGTGGACAGTCGAGGCGCGCTGCTGTTCAGCCGCTACTGGAGCAGGATCGGTCGTCTGCCGAGTGCGCAGCTGTGGCAGGTGCCCTTCGACCTCGCCGACCCGGTGCGCACCCCGAACACGCTGAACACCGCCAACCCGGTGGTGCGCCAGGCGTTGCTCGACGCGGTGGGCGACCTTCGCGGCGCGGGCATTCCACTCGACGCGCCGCTGCGCGAGTACCAGTACACCGAACGCGGTGGCGAACGGTTCCCCATCGGCGGCGGACGGCCCGAGCTGGGTGTGTTCAACGTGGTCGCCAGCGACTGGGACCGCGGCTATCCGGCGATCGGCGCTGGCCTCGGCTCGAACTCGACCAGCTACCTGCACGTGGTCGCGTTCGACGGCGACCGGTGCCCGGAGGCGAGGACCGTGATGGCCTACTCGCAGTCGTCGGACCCGCTTTCCGCACACCACGCGGACCAGACCGCGCTGTTCTCCCGCAGCCGGTGGGTCACCGAGCGGTTCTGCGAGCGGGACATCCAGAGCGCGCCGAACCTGGAGGTGCTCCATGTCGGCCGGCGCTGACGGCTCACCCTTCCGGACTGTCCGGTTCGGTCGTCGGGTGGGCGCGCAGCGAGCCGGGATGCGCCTTCGCGCTGGGGTCGCGGCTGGTCTTGACGAGGCTCGCCACGGTCACGATCACCAGGATCGCGATGATCACGCCGAGGCTGAGGGGGGTGGGCACCTCGGGCACGCTGGTGGAGATGTCCACGTGCGCCCAGTGCAGGATCAGCTTGACGCCGATGAACCCCAGAATGATCGCGAGCCCCGTCGACAGGTACACGAGCCGGTCCAGCAAACCCTTGACCAGGAAGAACAAGGCGCGCAACCCGAGCAGCGCGAACGCGTTGGCCGCGAAGACGATGTAGGCCTCCTCGGTGACGCCGAACACCGCGGGAATCGAGTCCAGCGCGAACAGCAGGTCGACCCCGCCGATGGCGACCAGCACGACGAACAGCGGTGTGGCCACCCGGCGGCCCTCGAGCCGGGTGAACAGCCTGCCGCCGACGTAGGTGTCGGTGACCCGCATGACCCGGCGGGCGGTGCGCACCACGACGTTGTTCTCGATGTCCGGGTCCTCGTCCCGGTGGCGGAACAGCTGCACACCGGTGTAGATCAGCAGCAGGCCGAACAGCAGGAACATGAACGAGAACAGCGCGAGCAGGGTCGCGCCGAGCGCGATGAAGATCGCCCTCATGACCAGCGCGAGCACGATGCCGAAGGTCAGCACCTTGTGCTGGTGCTCCTCCGGCACCGCGAACGTGGTCATGATGATGACGAAGACGAACAGGTTGTCGACCGACAGGCTCTTCTCGACGATGTAGCCGGCGAAGTACTCCGCGCCGAACTCACCGCCGTGCGCGCTCGCGAACCACACCCCGAAGCCGATCGCGACCATGATGTAGAAGACCGACCAGGCGGTCGCCTCCTTGAACCCGACCCGGTGCGGCCGCACCGCGGCGAGCACCAGGTCCACCGCCAACAGCAACAGGATCAGGCCGATGGTGACCGCCCATGTCAGGCCGCTGATCTCGAGCACGATCGCCTCCCCGCGGGTCCTCAGTGGATTCCCACGTTAGTTGCCGGCAACCTTGCCCTGGAGGTTGGGGAACCGTTCCTATATCAGATGGCAGTCCGCTGCCGGTTGCTATCCTGTCGGGGTGATCACCGAGCCCGAGCGGCCGCTGCGTGCCGACGCCGTGCGCAACATCGAGCGCATCGTGCGCGCGGCGCGCGGGGTCTTCGCCGATCTCGGCCCGGAGGCGCAGCTGGAGGAGATAGCCCGCCGGGCCGGCGTGGGCGTCAGGACGCTCTACCGTCACTTCCCACACAAGGAGGACCTCGTGCTGGCCGCGGTCGGCCAGAGCGTGCGCGAGGATCTGACCCCCGCCATCGAACACGCTCTCGCTGACGACGACCCGCTGCGTGCCCTGACCGGCTTGATCGAGGCCACCTTGTCACTGGTGGACCGCGAACGCAGCACCATGGCCGCGGCGAACAACACGGGCGCCCTCACCGCGGACATCGCCGCCCCGCTCCTGTCCTCGCTGGCCGAGCTCACCAGACGAGGACAGGAGACCGGCAGCATCCGCGCCGACCTCACCCCGGAGGACATGCACCGCATCCTGGGCATGCTCACCAACGTGCTCTGGGGCATGCCCCGAGGCAGTGACGGCTGGCGCCGCTACGTCACGCTCATCCTGGACGCCCTGTCACCCGACGGTGCCAGTCCCTTGCCACCCGCGAGCCCCGGTCAACAGGTGTCACACGACAGTTGCCGGCGGGCCTGAGCCGGCCACGTCACCGGTCGACAGTGAGACGTTGGCGCCACACGTTGTCAAGAGCTATGCGGAGTGCGCCGGTCAGTAGCACGCCCTAGGACACCGGGGTCCGCACCGTCAGCGCACGACGTCGACGAAGATCGGGTTGGTGTAGCACCACGTGTCCAGCCACGGATCGCCGTTGCCCGGCTCGTGGCTGGTCGGGCCGTGCGGATCGATCGTCGCGCCGAGCAGGCCAGGGCCGTTGCGCCGGCCGTCGCTGCCGCGCAGCCGCACGTACATCGACTCCTCCACGCAGCCGAGCGGGATCCGCAGCGTGTAGGTGCCGGTGCGGCCGGAGACGTCCGAGGTGCGCACGACCCGCGTGTCCGGCGCCCGCCATTCGTCGCGGTCGGGTGCCGGGCGGCGGACCGCGCCGCGGATGACGTCGAGGTGCGCGAGCTTCGGCAGGTCCCCGTAGGGGTTGCGCCGGGTCGACGTGGTGACCGTGACGGTCAGTGTGAGGCGTTCGCCGCGCCTGACCCGCAACCGGCCGCCCAACGTCACGCCGCGGCCGGTGTCGTCGTCCCGCTTGAGCCGCACGTCGAGCCCGTCGACGAGGTGGCCGTGGTCGACCCACACGCGACCGGCCCGCAAGCCAGCCATCACGTCGCGGTAGCCGTACTTCGTCACGCCGACGTGGGTGCGGCTGAACTGGCCCGGCCAGAAGTCGCTGCCCGGCTGCGGTTCGGTCGTGTTCACCGGGTCCGGCAACCGGCCAGTGTTGTCGAAGTTCTGACCCGGCAACCAGTCCCCGTTGCGCCAGGTGTCGAACACGACCCGGTGGACGTCGGAGTTGGTGGTGATGGTGAACAGCCGGCCTTCGGCGAGCATGGCGTCCCACAGCCCGCCGACGGTGGCCGTCGCCCAGTCGAAACCGCCGTAGGTCCGGTACGCCTCGAGCGGGTAACCCGGCCAGGAGTTGGCCGACGGGGCGTTCTCGTACTCGCCGCGGATGCTCGTCGGGGCACGCCAGCCGGGGATCGCCGCGCCCTGGGCGCCGGGCGCGCCCTCCATCCCGATCATGATCTGCGGAGCCGCGTCCCGCCAGGCACGCAGCTCGTGCGGCGAGTCGATGCCCAGCCGCAGTGGATGGTTGGCCAGGACGAGAACGTCGTCGACGTAACCCGTGGCGCGCTGCTCGGCAAGCCACCGCAACGCCGCGACCGCGTGTGCCTCGTTCCTCGGTGTGTTCGGATCGGACGGGCCGCCCGCGGTGTAGCCGAGAAGCTTGCCGTCGTAGGCGAGTTCGAACCGGGTGAGCAGGTCGACCTCGTTCGGGCCGGGAGGGGAGAAGACCGTGCAGTGCTCCGCGCCAGGGATGTACCACTCCAGACCCTGGAAGATCAGCAGGCGGCGGTTCTCGGTCCTCGCCTTGAGGATCTCCGCGTGCTCGGCGCTGGCGCCACCGGCGTTGGCGTGCCCGAAGTTGCTGTGCTCGGTGAAGACGATCCAGTCGAGGCCGTAGCCGGCCGCCGCGCTCGCGATCTGGCTGAAGGTGTACTTCGCGTCGTGGCTGTAGACGGTGTGCGCGTGGTGATCGCCGACGAGGTAGACCAGCTCGGGATCCCCGCCCCGGGACGCGGCCGCGCTCGGCAGACCGAACATCGAACTACCCGCGAACGCGGCACCCAACAGACCCGCCCGCGACAACAGCCGTCGCCGGGACATGCCCTGCGGGTCGAGCGACGCCGAGGGGATCTGTGGATCGGCCCACTCGGGCACAGGTTGAAACGGCGTCGACATGGTCACCTCTCGCCTGATGGTCGTGCGTCGGCGCGACGGTAGGTGCCGATGACCACGCCCGGCCGAGCAACGGGAGTACGCCGGGTGAACAGCAGGCGAGGCGCGAGTCTCGCGTTCGGCCCCGGTGAGTCGCGTTTTCGAGAACGCCCGGGTGTACCCGAAAACGCAACTCGGGGGTGCTGAACGCGCGACTCGCGGGGGCCGAAGACGAGACTCGCGGGGTTGAGCTTCTTCCAGGGTGCTGTCCCGCGCTTCATGGGTTGGCAGTGTTATGTATCAGCGTTATGGTTTACCTATAACGTTGATATGCAACACGGGAGGTTCACCATGGCACGGCGACTTCGTCTCGGATCGGGTCTCGACGTTCTGGACGCGTGGGGCGAGGCCGCCCGGGAGGTGGACGTGAAGGCCGTCGCCGGCGCGTTGTTCGCGGTCGTGGAGCGGACCGTCTACCGCGACTACCCGGTCATCGACGACTCGACGGTGGCGCGGGAGCTCGTCGTCGTGGTGCGGGACGACCTCGCCGTCCGGGTTCGGCTCGAGGACGTCGAGAAGTTCACCATCGTCTACATCGGATCCCCGGCCGAGGCACTGGAACTGCGTAGGGCCGCCGCGGCAGGCTGACCGGCGGCCTCCCGTCCGGACACGGAACTCAAGGCTCGGTCAAGAATCGCTCGACCGAGGGGCGACCCAGCGGCTCTAACGTGGTGCCCACCAAGGGTGATCAGTGTCTGACCTGGGAGGAACGCCATGAGCTCGATGCCGGAGATGCGATCGGACACGGGGCAGGTCGAGGAGACGACCCCGGGGGGCGAGTTGGACTCGGCCGCCCTGGAGGCCGCACTGCCCACCTTGACCGACAAGCTCGCCGCGCTCGCCTCGGAGCTGTCCGACAGCGAGCGCGAGGTGCTCAGCAGCATCGTCACGTCCTCCGCGCTGCACCTGGAGAAGCTGCAGGACATCAACGCGGAGGCGGAGTACATCTACGCCAAGCCGATCTCGGCCGCCGCGACGCCGGAGGTGCGCAACCACCTGCTGGCGCTGCCGGAAGTGCTGGGGTTCTCGGAGTCGCGGTGACACAGGCCGACTCGCTGCCCCTGGTGGAGCGGTTCGGCCGGCTCTCCGCCGAGCTGACCGCGGCCGAGCGCGAGAATCTCAAGCTGATGCTGAGCATGGCCGCGGGCGGACTGCTCGTCGGCCACGCTCGGCAACTGTCGGACGCCTTGCGCCAGGAGGCGTTGGAAACAGCCCAGCGGTCGCTGCCGAAGCTGCACGACGGCAAGCGGCCCGCGTTCACCACCGGCATCGTCTTCCGTGGCAGGGCACCGTTCTTCACCGACGCGGATCTCGCGGCCATGGACGAGGAGTCCCTGGCCAACCGGCATCGGGCGGAACGGTTTCACGACCACTACGTCACCTCCGGTGCGCCGCTCGCCAGGGAGATGGCCCTGTCCTCGGACATCAACGCCTTCCTGGGCGAACGGGTCGGGCCGGTCCTGCCGACCTACAAGGCGAACTACCTGTACTACGACGCGCCCGGCCTCGGCATCGACCCGCACGTCGACAAGAACGAGTTCGCGCTGAACGTGCTGACGATGTTGGAGCACCGGCCGGACGACCGGCACTCCGAGCTGATCCTGTACCCGCCTGACCAGGACCCGGTGCACATCCAGCTGGCGCACGGCGAATCGCTCATCTTCTTCGCCGACAGCGTGACGCACCAGCGGACCAGAACCGTCGCGGGCGAGTCGATCCGGCTCGTGTCGTTCGGATACCACCCCATCTGAAGGAGACGGCGATGACCAGTACCGTGTCCGTGGGTCAGCGGCTCGCCGACCTGCACGGCAGTCTCAGTCCGGCCGAGCAGGCCAACCTGAAGCTCATCCTCGGCCTGTCCGCCGGACATCTCGTGCCGGAGCGGGACCCGAGGGCGTTGCGTGGCAGGGTGGCCGTGTCCGAAGCGCTGGAACTGTTGTGCCCCTACGACGTGGCGGACCCGAGGGGCGCGCAGTTCCGCGGGCGCCCGGAGTTGTTGACCGACGAGCTGCTGTCCGCGCTCATCGCGGAGGCCGGCGAGGTCGGCGCGACCGCGGTGCCGTTCGACGAGCACTACCTCGGCTGCGGGGGACCGGTCGCCGACAAGGTGGCGACGAGCCAGGAGCTGACGGCACTGGTGCGCTCGGTCGTGCCTGGCGCGCAGCCGACCGGCGTGGCGAGCTACCTGTTCTACCGGGACGCCGGCCAGGGCATCATCCCGCACATCGACACGGACATCTTCTCGCTGAACGTGCTCATGATGCTCGCGCACGACACCCCGGCGGACGCGGCGTCCACCTCGGCGCTGTACATGCACTACCCGGACGGCAGCGAGGAGCGGTTCCAGCTCACGCCGGGCGAGGTGGTCATTTTCCTCGCCGGGACGCAGGCGCACAGCCGCACGCCGATCGCCGAAGGCGAGCGGGTGACGATCCTGACCTTCGGGTTCATGCCGCACGACGCGCCGATCGGGAACTACCGTCGATGACAACGGTCCTCGGCGTCCACTGTGGACATGAAGCGTCGTGTGCCGTGGTGCGCGACGGTGTCGTACTCGCGGCCATCCAGCAGGAGCGGGTGACCAGGGCGAAGTACGACGGCCAGGAGTGCCTGTCGAACCGCCTTCCCGTGCCGGAAGTGCTTGCCGCGGCGGACATCTCACTCACGGACGTCGACGTCATCGTGTCGTCGTTCCAGGCGGCCGGGCCGTCCGCGGTGGGCCTGCAGCGGCCGCTGTTCACCGCGGACTTCGCCCACTTCGATCCCTTCGACGAGCGGCACTTCGTCGTGTCCCACCACCTGGCGCACGCGGCGTGCTCGGCCGGGCTGTCCGGGTTCGGTGCCTCGGCCGTGCTGGTGTCCGACAGCGCCGGCACGTCGTCGCGGGACGGCAGGGACTTCCATGAGCCGTTCGCGGAGTTCTTCGCGCGGTACACCGCCGACGACACCGAGAGCGGGATGTTCACCGAACTGCGCTCGGTCTACCGGTTCGACGCGGGCCGGTTCGAACTGCTGGCTCGGGACTACGCCGAACCACACAACCAACCCGACGTGTACATGCAGGGTGAGGCGAGTCTCTACGACAACGTCGCCCGGTACCTGTTCCGGAAGGAACACGCGCACGGGCAGCTCATGGCGCTCGCCGGGATCCCGTTCTCCGACGCCGCTCGACTGTCCACGTCGGACATCCTCGCGCCTGGCACGCCGCCTCGGGTGCGTAACGGGTGGCAGCAGCTCCGTGCGCACCCCGATCCGGTGGCGGACGCGGACATCGCCGCGGCGGTCCAGGACGCGTTCACGGACCTGGTGGTCCACCAGGCGCGGCGCGCCGTCGAGCTGACCGGACAGCGCCGGATCTGTTGCGCCGGCGGGGTCTTCCTCAACCTCGCCGGGAACACCGCGATCGCCGGGCTCGACCAGGTCGACGACATGTACGTGCCGTCGTGCCCGCACGACGCCGGCATCTCCATCGGTGCGGCGTTCCTCGGGTACTACGGCCACGACCCCGCGCCGGTCGTGCGTGGCCGGGTCAGATCCGACTTTCTCGGCCGTCACGCCGAGGAGATCAGCGTCGACATCGCGGCACGACAGGGTTTCCACGAGGCCGTGTCGATGCCGGCGACCACCGAGAAGGTGCTGTACCACGCCGCTCAGTCGCTCGTGGACGGTGCGATCGTCGCGCGCTACGGAGGTCGGGCGGAGTTCGGTCCGAGGGCACTCGGAAACCGGTCCATCCTCTGCCATCCGGTCGGTTGCCGGGACGCCCGCTCAAGGCTGAACACGATCAAGGGTCGGCAGTGGTGGCGACCGGTCGCGCCGATCGTGCGGATGGAGGACGTGGACACCTACTTCGTGGGCCCCGCCGAGTCACCGTTCATGAACTTCAACTTCACGGTCCGCCCGGAGTACCGGGAACTGCTCACCGAGGCGCTCCACCTGGACGGCACCGCCCGCGTGCAGACGGTGACCGCGGCCGACAACCCGCACATGTACCGCCTGCTGTGCCAGGTGGCCGACCTCGGCGCCGTGCCGGTGCTGATCAACACGTCGCTGAACGGTCCTGGCGAGCCGATCCTCGAATCCGGTGACGACGTGCTCGGGTTCGTGCGGCGCACCGCGGTCGACTTCCTGCTGTCCGACTCGCGTTTGTTCGCCTCCCCGGACAAACCCGATGTCGTCACCGTCCGGCCGAAGCCCGGTGCGGTTCTCGCCACCTTCGGCAGCGGCTCGGACCAGAAATACGTGATCAGCGATGTCGACGGCGCGGAACCGATGGACCGGGACCTTTTCCTGTCGTTGTGCGGCGAGCCGACCGCCACCGTGGACCGGCACGAACCGCATGTCGGGACGTTGCTAGAGATGGGCCTTCTCGTTGAGCATTAGCACTGGCGCGCCCGCGCGGCATCCGGCGGCGCTGACACGCAGGCTTTCCACGGCGACGTTCGTGTCGTTCTTCGCCATCGCGGTCATCGAGTTCGCGGTGCCGTTCGTCGCCGTCGCCACACTCGGCGCGAACGCCATGGTCGTCGCCGTGCTCGGCGTGTGCCGGTTCGCGCCACAGGTGCTTTTCGCCCGCGCCGCGACGGCCGCCGTCAACCGGTACGACCAGCGGACCGTCATGCTCGCCTCGGAAGCGCTCCGGGTGCTCGCGTTCGCGTTGTCCGCCGTTGCCCTGTTGGTCTCGCCGATCGTCGGCTTCGTCGTGTTCGCGCTGGCCAACCTGTCGCTGGGTCTCGGCTCGATCCTGACCGCGGTCGCCGTGCAGGTGTTGGTGCCGCTCGCGTTCGAAGACCAGGAACTGCCCCGGGTGTACTCGCGGCTGGGCATGGCGGAGTCCCTCGCCGACGGGGGCGGGCCGTTCTTCGCCGGTCTGGCGTTGGCGGCCTTCGACGTCTCCGGCACGTTCGTGGTCGCGGCGATCCTGGCCGCTGGCGCGTGCCTGCTGCTGCGCGGGATGCCCAGAACACGCGTGTCCGAACCGGTTGGGCGGGTGCCGGGTCGCGACCGTTCGTCGCTGCGGCACGGCGTCCTGGTCAACTTCGCCAGCAAACCGTTGGGGGTGCTGACCAGTTGGGCGGTCGCCTACAACCTGGGCCAGTGCGTCATCGAGGCGATGTTGCTGATCGCCATCCTGGAGCGGACGAGCATCGGGGCGGCGTCGTACGGCGTGATCAAGACCGGCGCGGTGCTCTGTGCCGCGCTTGGCGCGTACCTGGCGACGAGGCTTCCCCGGTCGCTGACCGGCGGCTGGGGGATCTCCCTGTTCGGGTTCGGTGCCATTGGTTCGTACCTGCTTCTGGGCATCGGTCTCTACGCGCCCGGCGCCGCCGGCGTCGCGTTCATCGTGGCCGGTTTCGCGCTCGACGAACTCTGTTCCGGCGTTGTTCTCGTGCTGATACAGACGTTCCGCGCGCGTGCGATTTCCAACGAGGACCGGGCGGCGGCGACGGCGGGTTACCGTGCCGTGAACCTCACCGCGGTGCCGGTGGGATTCCTGCTCGGCGGCATTCTCGGTCTGGTTCTTTCGCCGTCGGTGACGATCGTTGCCGTGGGCGCCGCCATGCTATTGTTCGGCCTCGTGATCTGGACACCACACGTGCGTTCTGTAGCGACCGCAGCGTGAATCGAGCGATCACCACCAAGCGGCTCGTGCTGTCCTGGATCGCTCGTGACGACATCGACGAGCTCGTCGCGATGTTGCTGAACCCGGCTCTGTATGACTACATCGGGGGCGTTCCGGCGTCAGCGGCCGAGGCCCGCGCCCGGGTCGAGCGATGGCTACGCGGGTCCACCGACCCGGACGTGCTCTGGGTCAACTACGTGGCCCGCTGCCAGGACGGCGGCCGGCTCGTCGGCCTCGCGCAGGCCACCGTGCTGCGTGCGCCGGGGTTGGGGTTCGGCGAGTGCGAGCTCGCCTACCTCGTCGATCCGCCGGAGCAGAAGCACGGCATCGCGTCGGAGATGATGAGCGGACTCTGCGCCGAACTCGAGGAGGCGCTGAGCCCCGCGGTGTTCACCGCGCACATCTATCCGGGGCACGCGGCGTCGGAAGGCGTCGCCAGGGCGATCGGCCTTGCACCGACCAGCGAACGTGTCGACGGTGAGCTGGTCTGGCGCACCACCGCCCCGCGGCCGCGCTGAGCAGCGCGGCCGCGTTCTGGAGCTCAGCTGGCCGAGCCGAACCACGGACGGTGCAGGTCCATGTAGTGGACGTCCTGCAACAGCGACATCTCCTCCTCGACGACTTTCGCCGCGTCGGGTGGTAGCTCCTTCTTCTCGTTGCGGCGTGCCTCTTCCTCGCTGACGAAGGCCACGGTCTCGGTGAAGCAGCCGTCCGCGTCGATGGCGATCGTCGCGCCGATGACGTCGGGGCGGTTGGCGGCGATGATCCCGCCGGACTTCTCGGCCAGCTCCCGTGCACGCTTCTTGTCACGGACCTGGCCCTGGATCACCTGTACGAATCCGGCCTCGTCGGACCCGCCGCCGAGTAGGAGGATCACGTCGTTGCAGTCGTGGAAGGTGACTTCTCCGGTGAAGTGTTCCTTCATCTCCTGCCACCACGCGTCCTGTTCCTTTCGCGTGCTGTTGCGCCGGGCCGCCTCTTCCGACGCGAACCGGACAGCGGCCACGAGCGTGCCGTCGTCGGTGATGCCGTAGGTACCGCCGAGCCAGCCGATCGCGCCCGGGGCCAGCTCACGGTGCCAGCGGTCCATGGTGGCCCTGGCTTTCTTGGCGTCGCGAACCTGGCCCTGGATTATTTGCATGAACATGGTGACGCTCCGCTTCCGGCCGCCATCAAGCACGCTACGTCCGCCGAACGGCAGCCGTGTCTGGGTAGTCCACTCTGGACCCTAACGGGCGATCGGTCCGTTCCGCGCGGGCCGAAGGTCTCAAGTGGACAAATTCAGGCAATCGTGTGGTGGCGAGGTTGCCCACATCGATCTGCAGAGGCCGCCAGGACGACGAGAGCGCCCGCGATCGTTCCGGCGAAGAACGGAGAGGGCACCAGGAGGACTCCGCCCAACGCACACCATGCCCCGACGCCCCACCCGATTCCGGCGGGCACGGCGACCCCGCGTCCGGCAAGGTGCCAGATCAGACAACCCAGGAGGATCAGGGGCACGGCGAAGCTTCCCGGCCCGGCCCAGAAGGTGACGTCGTTCCGCACCGGACCGTCGTCCGCGAGCGCGAGTGGGACGGCCGCCCACATCCCCCGATCCGCCCAGCCTGCGATGTCCTCCCAGGCGAAGAACGTGAGCAGGGCGAGGTGCCCGCCTCCCAGGACGAGCATGATCCCACTCGCCCAGCGGAGAAGTCGCCTACTGGAGTTCATCGGGACCCCCATCTATACGGTGCCGTACATTTCATGTGTACGGTACCGTATAACACCGGCACGACCTGCGGAGGTGGAACGATTCCTGCTGTGGCGCGCACGACACGAGCACGCTGGGTGGAGGCGGGCCTCGAAGCCCTTGCCCGGGGAGGCCCCGACGCGGTCCGCGTCGAGACACTCGCCGCGGGACTGGGTGTGACGAAGGGCGGGTTCTACGGGTACTTCGCCGGCCGTCCGGCGTTGCTCACGGAGATGCTCGACGAGTGGGAACGCCGGTACACCAAGGAAATCATCGCCCAGGCCGATGCGGAAGGGGGCGACGCGACCGAACGGTTCCGGCGCGTGGGTCAACTGTCATTCTCGGAGGACTTTCACCGGGTCGATCTCGCCGTCCGAGCCTGGGCCCGCAACGACCAGTCCGTCGCTGCCCGGCTGCGCCGGGTCGACAACGAGCGTATGGCGTTCCTGCGGAAGACGTTCAGCACGTTCATCGCCGACCCCGACGAGGTCGAGGCCCGCAGTATCCTGGCGTTCGCGCTGGCCATCGGCCGCCACTTCATCCTGGTGGACCACCCAGGCCACACCAAGAACGAAGCCGTCCACCTCGCCGCCGAACACCTCCTACGCCCCAGCGCGGCACCGGACACGCCGGGCTGATCGGCGAGCCACGTACTATATGCACTCCGTCCGTGCCCGATACGGGCTCTCGGCTGTCCTGACGCAGGGAAGAAGTGAACACGAACCAGGAAGTGACCGATTTCGCCGAGCTGGCGCTACGGCCGGAGCTCGTGCGGGCGCTGTCCCGTCTCGGCTACGAGGAGCCGACGCCCATCCAGCAGCTCGCCATCCCCACCGTGCTCGCCGGTCGTGACCTGGTGGGACAGGCCGCGACGGGCACCGGCAAGACGGCTGCCTTCGCGCTCCCGGTCCTCCAGCGGATCCCATGGCCGCGCACGGAGGTCGAGCCGCTCGCGCTGGTGTTGGTGCCGACGCGGGAACTGGCCGTCCAGGTCTGCGAGGCGATGCACCGGTACGGGCTCGACGTGGGCGCACGGGTCGTGCCCGTCTACGGCGGTCAGCCGATCGGCCAGCAGCTGAGGTCGCTCGGCCGGGGGGTGGACGTCGTGGTCGCGACGCCGGGGCGCGCGATCGACCTGCTGGCGAGAGGGGCGCTTCGACTCGGGAACCTCGAGATGGTGGTGCTCGACGAGGCGGACGAGATGCTCGACATGGGCTTCGCCGAGGACATCGAGTCGATCCTCGCCGAGGCCCCGGAGGACCGGCAGACGCTGCTGTTCTCCGCGACGATGCCGGCCAGGATCGACGGCATGGTCCGCCGTCACCTGCGCGACCCGGTTCGGATCGAGCTCGGCCGGTCCGAGTCCTCGAAGGACGATGTCGCGCTGGTGAGGCAGACCGCCTATGTCGTGCCGCGCGGTCACAAGCCGGCCGCGCTCGGTCGCGTCCTGGACATCGAGGCGCCGCTGGCCACGGTGGTCTTCTGCCGCACACGCGAGTCGGTCGACCTGCTCACCGAGACGTTGAACGGGCGTGGCTACCGCGCCGAGGGCCTGCACGGTGGGATGGATCAGCCGCAGCGGGACCGTGTGGTTGGGCGGCTGCGGGCGGGCACGCTCGATCTCGTCGTGGCGACCGACCTCGCGGCACGAGGACTGGACATCGAGCAGCTCACCCATGTCGTCAACTACGACGTGCCGAGCGCGCCGGAGTCCTATGTGCACCGTGTCGGTCGGGTCGGCCGGGCGGGGCGCGAGGGGGTCGCCATCACCCTGGCCGAGCCGCGAGAGCACCGGATGATCAAGACGATCGAGCGGGTGACCGGAAGGCGGATATCGGTCGAGACGCTGCCGACCGTCGCCGACCTACGTTCCCGTCGGCTGGACCTGACCCGCGCGGCGCTCCGGGAGAGCCTCATCTCCGACGGTCTGGATCACTTCCGTGTCGTGGTCGAGCAACTCGCCGAGGAGTTCGACGTGATGGATGTGGCGCTCGCCGCGGTCAAGCTGGCGCACGAGGCGAGCGGCGCGGCCGGCGACGACGAGGACATCCCCGAGGTCGCGCCACCCCAGTCGGAGGCTCCCGGCCGTGCCGCGGGCCGCGAGCGGCGGGGCCGGGGCGGTGGTGAGGGCATGACACGGTTGTACGTCGGTGCCGGGCGTTCGTCGGGCGTGCGGCCTCAGGACCTGGTCGGCGCCATCGCGGGGCAGTCGCGTCTCACCGGCCGCGACATCGGCGCGATCGAGATCGCCGACCGCTTCTCGCTGGTGGAGGTGCCGGAGTCCGCCGCGGACGAGGTGATAGCCGCGCTCCGGGGGAGTGGCGTCAAGGGCCGTCGGACGACGGTTCGCCGGGAGCGGTACCAGTCCTTGCCGCGATCGAAGCCACGCCGCGGCTGACCGACCGCGCCGGGCCCGGCTGGCGCTAGCCGGGCCCACGGTGGGCTGAGCAGCAGCCCGGCCACGCTGGTCGCGTGTGGCCCGACCATCGACGTGCCCTGCAGGTAGCAGAACAGGGCTCCGGTGACAGTGGCGGTCCGGCTCGGAGGGCAGCCGCAGGTTGATCGTCCTCATAGGACGAATTGTGGTTGGTGAATAAGACGCTCATCCACTACGGACCGACACCGCGGCTCACCTTTTGTCAACCTCGTGGACTTCCGCGTACCGCTGGGGAATTCTGGCACGTGGGTCGCGCGGCCTCGTTCGAGTCGCACACCCAGCCAATGAGGAAACCGTCATGAAGATGCCCAAGCCCACGGAAGCGGAGAAAGAGCGGTTCGCGGCCATGGTGCCGGACGACCCTCGGGTCGAGATAAAGCCGATGTTCGGCAATCTCGGTGCCTTCGTCAACGGCAACATGTTCATGGGTCTGTTCGGTGCGGACGTGGGAGTCAAGCTGCCCGCCGACGAACTCGCGGATCTGCTCGGCAAGCCGGGCGCCGGTCCGTTCGGACCTGCGGAACGTCCGATGGGCGGGTACGCCACGCTGCCGCCCGACCTGTCTGCCGAGGACACCCGTGACTGGACCGCCAAGGCGCTGCGATACGTCGGCGCCCTGCCGCCCAAGGCTGCCAAGAAGAAGGCGACCGCGAGGAAATCCTGACCGAGTGTCGCAAGTGGACGGACACGGCACGCCGCCTTCCGGTCACCGTTCGACGACCGGGTCGAAGGGCTCTGGTCGATGTGGACGTACCGGGCGTCGACTGACGGACGTGGCCGCGATCGACGGTGCGGGTACCGCCGACGCTCACGGCCGCCTTCCAGCGAAGGAGAAATCATGACCCCAGATGAGCGTCGGGACCTGCTACGTCGTGTGAACGACCGGATGTGGAACGAAGGCGACCTGGACGCGTGCGACGAGCTGTTCGCCTCGAACTGTTCGTTCCACGACCCCAGCTTCCCGGTGGACGGCGTCGCCGGACTCAAGGAACAGATTCGCGAGCTCCGTGCGGCGTACCCCGACCTGCACATGGACCTCCACGAGATTCTCGTCGACGGTGACCTGACCGCGGCCCGGTGGACCATGGGTGCCACGTCCCGCGGTGAGTTCCGTGGCATTCCGGCGACCGGGAAGTCCTATGTGATGACCGGAATGGAATGCGAGAAGTGGGAGGGCGACCGGGTCGTGGAGACGTGGATCAACTACGACCTGTTCGGCGCACTGCAACAGACGGGCGTCATCCCGGAGACCGTCGCGCGCGAGTCGACCAGCTAGCGGGGCTCACGGCCGGGGAGGTGTCCGCCGGGCCTGGTCCGTCCGCGTCGACGGACCAGGCCCCTTCACTGTCTACTTGGCAGCGGGGTTGGCCAGTGCGGACTTGCGGCGGCCGTAGGCGAGGTAGATCACCAGGCCGATACCGAACCAGATGGCGAAGCGCAGCCAGGTCTCCGGCGCGAGGAACGTGATCAGCCAGATCGAGAACACGATGCCGATGACCGGCACCACGGGCATGCCGGGGCAGCGGAACGTCCGTGGCAGTTCGGGCTTGCGGTACCGCAGCACGATCACCGCGACGCACACCACCACGAAAGCCAACAGGATCCCGATGTTGGTCAGCTCCGCCGCCTCGCCGATCGGGAGGAAGCCGGCGATGCCGGCGGAGGCGATGCCCAGCACCCAGGTCATCCTGGTCGGCACGTTGCGAACCGGGTGCGTCTTGCCGAACCATTGGGGCAGCAGGCCGTCCCGGCTCATCGCGAACCCGACGCGCGAGGCGCCCATCAGGAAGGTGAACAGCACCGTGAGGATGCCGAGGATGGCGCCGACCGCGATCACCGCGCCGAGTGTTGGCAGGCCGACCGAGGCGAACGCGCTGGAGAACGCGGCCTCGGAGTCGATGTCCCGGTAGTTCACCATGCCGGTCAGCACGAGACACGCGAGCACGTAGAGCACCATCGAGATCGCGAGCGAGTACAGGATCGCCTTGGGCATGTGCCGTTGCGCGTCCTTGGACTCCTCCGCGGCGGTGCTCATCGCGTCGTAGCCGAACACCGCGAAGAAGACGGTCGCCGCGCCGGTGAACGCGCCGGTCAGCCCGAACGGCGCGAACGGGTCGTAGTTGCCGGCGTCGATGTGGAACACCCCGGCGACGATCACCACGAGGACGATGACGACCTTCAGGTAGACCAGCGCGGTCTCGAACCGTGCCGCGTTGCGCATGCCCAGGTTCAGGACGTAGGCGATCAGCAGGCACAGCAGGATCGCGAACAGGTTCACGTGGTAGCTGCCCGCCGCGACGCCGTCGGGCTCGGTGCCCGGCGCGCCCATCATCCACTGTGGCAGTCCGATGTCGAGGAACCCGAGAAGGTCGTTGAAGTAGCCCGAGATCCCGATCGCCACCACCGCGACGATCGCGGTGTACTCGAGGAGCAGGTCCCAGCCGATGAACCAGCCGGCGAACTCGCCGAGCACCGCGTAGCCGTACGTGTACGCGGAGCCGGCGCGCGGGATCAGCCCGGCGAACTCGGCGTAGGCGAACGCCGCCGCCGCGCTCGCCACACCGGCGATGAGAAAGGAGATGAGGACCGCGGGGCCGGCCTTCTCGTTCGCCACCGCGCCGGCCAGTGAGAAGATGCCGGCGCCGATGATCCCGCCGACGCCGATCGCGGTCAGCTGGCGCAGGCCGAGCTCGCGGGTGAGGTGGTTGCCGTTGGACGACTCGTCGATCTCTTCGATGGGCTTGCGGCGGAACATGGTGGTGGCCATGAAGGTTCCTGTCAGTGCGTCGTTGCGAGCGAGCGGAGGAAGAAAACGAGGTTCGCCGGCCGTTCGGCGAGGCGGCGCATGAAGTACGGGTACCACTGGTCGCCATAGGGGACGTAGACACGCATCCGTCGGCCCCGCGCGGTGATCCGGTCCTGTTCCCTCGGTCTGATCCCGTACAGCATCTGGTACTCGAAGGAACCCGCGGCCCGGCTGACCGCGAGCTTCTCGGTGATCGCGACCAGGCGTGGGTCATGGGTGGCGACCATCGGATAACCCTTGCCGGCCATGAGGATCCGCAGACACCGGACGTACGCGCGGTCCACTTCGGACTTGCGCTGGTAGGCGACCGACGACGGCTCCCGGTAGGCGCCCTTGCACAGCCGTACCCTGCTGCCCGGGCCGGCGAGCTCCCGGCAGTCCTGTTCGGTACGGCGCAGGTGTGCCTGGAGCACCGCACCGACCCACGGGAAGTCGACTCGGAGCGCACGCACCGTCTCCAGGGTCTGGTCGGTGGTGGTGTGATCCTCCATGTCCACCGTGACCGTGGTGCCGACCGACGCGGCGGCTTCGCAGACGCGTCTCGCGTTCGCCAGGGCGATCCTCTTCCCGTTCATGGGAAGGGAGCCGCCGATGGCGGACAGTTTCAGCGAGATCTCGACCCGGGACGTGAGTCCGGTGCGGTCCAACAGGTCGAGCAGCCGGGTGTAGGCGACCACGGTCGCGTCCGCCTGTTCGGCGTCCATCGTGGACTCGCCGAGGAGGTCGAGGGTCACCTCGCGGTCCACGGCCAGCACCGAACTGGCGGCGATGGCGTGGGCGACGTCGTTCCCCGCGACGAACCGGGCGACCACCTGCCGGGTCGGCCGCATGTCCTCGATCAGCGCCCGGCAGCGGTCCGAGCGCGCGGCTGCGAGCAACGCGGTGCGCACCATGGCTCAGTCCTGGTGGGGATAGCGGACGCTGGTCGGCGGCACGAACGTCTCCTTGACCGAACGCGGGCTGGTCCAGCGCAGCAGGTTCAGCGGGGAGCCTGCCTTGTCGTTGGTGCCCGACGCCCGGCCGCCGCCGAAGGGCTGCTGGCCGACGACCGCGCCGGTCGGCTTGTCGTTGACGTAGAAGTTGCCCGCGGCGAACCGCAGCTCCTCGCTCGCGTGGATGATCGCGGCCCGGTCCCTGGCGATGACGGCGCCGGTGAGTGCGTACGGCGAGACACCCTCCAACTGCCGGAGCACCCGCTCGTAGTCGCCGTCCTCGTACACGTGCACGGCCAGGATCGGGCCGAAGTACTCGGTGCGGAACACCTCGTGCTCGGGATCGTCGCCGGTGAGCACCGTGGGGCGGACGAAGTAACCCTCGGTGTCGTCGGCCGTGCCGCCGGCGAGCACGGTCAACGCCGGGTCGGCCGCCGCAGCACGTTGCACGCCCGCCAGCCGGTCGAACGCCCGCTGGTCGATGACCGCGCCGAGGAAGTTGGTGAAGTCGGTGACGTCCCCCATCGCCAACGCGTCCACTTCGGACACCAGGTCGTCCTTCAACCGCCGCCACAGCGACCGCGGCACGTAGGCGCGGGACGCGGCGGAGCACTTCTGGCCCTGGAACTCGAAGGCGCCGCGCACCATCGCGGTGCGCAGCACGTCGACGTCCGCCGACGGATGCGCCAGTACGAAGTCCTTGCCGCCGGTCTCCCCGACGAGCCTCGGATAGCCGCGGTAGCCGGCGATGTTCGCGCCGACCGTTGCCCAGAGGTGCTGGAACACCCTGGTCGAGCCGGTGAAGTGGATGCCGGCCAGGTCCGGGTCGGCCAGCACCACGTCGGAGGTCGCCAGCCCGTCACCCGTGACCAGGTTGATCACTCCGGGAGGCAGCCCGGCCTCGGTCAGCAGGCGCATGGTGAGGTCCGCGGCGAACATCTGGGTCGTGGCCGGTTTCCACACCACCGTGTTGCCCATGAGCGCGGGCGCCGTGGGCAGGTTCCCGGCGATGGCGGTGAAGTTGAACGGCGTGACCGCGTAGACGAAGCCTTCCAGCGGCCGGTAGTCGGTGCGGTTCCACACCCCGGCCGAGCTGCGTGGCTGCTCGGCCAGCAGCTCCCGTGCGAAGTGCACGTTGAACCGCCAGAAGTCGATCAGCTCGCAGGCGGAGTCGATCTCGGCCTGGATCGCCGTCTTCGACTGACCGAGCATGGTGGCGGCGTTCAGGGTCGCCCGCCATGGCCCGGCCAGCAGGTCCGCCGCCCGCAGCAGGATCGCCGCCCGCTCGTCGAACGGCAGTGCGCGCCACCCCGGTGCTGCCTGTTTGGCGGCCTCGACCGCGGCACACGCGTCGGCCGCGGTCGCGTTGCGGAGGGTGCCGAGCACGGCCCGGTGTTTGTGCGGTTGCACTACCTCGATGCCGGCGCCGCCGCCCATCACGCGCTCGCCGCCGAGGGTCATCGGCAGGTCGACCGGCTGTTTGGCCAACCGCGCGAGCTCGGCGTCCAGCCGCTCCCGTTCGGCGCTCCCGACCACGTAGTCCTGCACGGATTCGTTGTCGGGAGGCGGAACCCGGGTCACTGCGTCCATCGGCGTCTCCTGGGCGGTAGCGAGCGGTGTGGTTAGACCGTAAGGAGCCGACGACCGGTCCAGGTTCGTCGATGTGACTACTGTTGCCCGGGTCGCTTTGTCCGATCGCACAAACGGAGGTGGAAGTGGCGTCGGAAATCCCCGAATTGTCCGGTGCGAGCCTTCGTCAGCTGCTCGCCGCACTGGGCGCACCGGTCGCTGATCTCGTGGCCGCCCCGGCCGGACTGGACGCCCCGATCGAGGACGTGGTGATCGTCGACCCCGACGACGAACCGGACGCGTCACCGGGCGACCTCGTGCTGATCATCGGATCCCGCGGGACCGCGGCCGTCCGGTTGGTGCGGGCGCTCGCGCGCCGAGGGGCCACCGCCGTCGCGGTGAAGGTGGCGCCAGGCGACGTACCGGACCAGCTGCGTGCCGCGGCACTGGACAGCGGGATCGCCATGCTCGCGGTGCGTCCGGAGGTGCGGTGGGACCAGCTCGACTCTCTCGCCCGGGGCGTCGTGGCGGACGCGCGGGTGGCCACGGTCGCCGAGCCGGGCGAGTCCGCGGACCTCTTCTCCCTGGCACAGACCATCGCGGCGCTCACCGGCGGCGCGGTGAGCGTCGAGGACACGGCCAACCGGGTCCTGGCGTACTCGCGTTCCGACGACGAGGTCGACGAGCTGCGCCGGCTGTCGATCCTGGGCTGGCAGGGACCCGAGGACTACCTGGCGCTGCTCCGCGAGTGGGGCGTGCTCGCCCGGTTGAGCGCGGGGGAGGAGGTGGTGCACGTCGACGAGCACGCCGAGCTGGGTATCCGCCGCCGGCTCGCGATCGGGATTCGCGCGGGCACCCAGCCGCTCGGCTCCATCTGGGTCCAGGAGGGCAGCACCCCGCTCGCCGATCGGGCCGAAGCGGTGCTGCTCGGCGCGGCCAGGGTGGCCGCGCTGCACCTGGTCCGCCGGCGCGCCGGACCCACGTCCGGTCTGCGGCTGCGGCAGAACCTGCTCACCAGCATGCTCGACAACCGGATCGAGCCGAGGACGCTGGCCGACAACATCGGCGCGGACGTGCACAAACCGGCCGCCGTCGCGGCGTTCGCGATGTCCGCCACCGGTGCCGGTCAGCCTGTGCTCGAGCTGCGTGGCGCGGCCATGTCCGAGCTGATCTCCGTGCACGCCGCCGCCTACCGGCGCAGTGCGCTCGTCACCACGATCGGCCCGCGCGGCTACCTGCTCCTGCCGGATTTGCCAGAGCACGACGCCGACACGGTCGTGCTGGGGCTCGCCCGTGAGATCGTCACGGCCGCGCGGAAACGGCTCGGCCTCACGGTCCGCGCCGCGGTCGGCTCGGTGGTCGGCTCGCTCACCGACGTGGCGGAGTCCAGGTCCGAGGCCGACCGCGTGCTGGACGTGACGGAGGACGACGGTGCCGCGGGGGAGGTCGCCACCATCGCCGACGTCCGCGCGAAGGTGCTGCTGGACGAGACGCTGACGATCCTGGAGAGCGACCCACGCCTACGCGATCCGCGCGTCACCGTCCTGGTCGAACACGACGCTACGCACGGTACGGAGCTGGTGGCCTCACTGGTCGCCTACCTCGACCATGTGCGGGACGTCCGCACGGCCGCTCGTCGGCTCAACGTGCATCCCAACACGCTGCGTTACCGGATTCGGCGGGTCACAGAGCTGAGCGGCCTCGACCTCACCGACCCTGGCCAGAGCCTGTTCGCGCACCTACAGCTGCTGTGGGAAACCCGCCGTCGCGGTTTGTGACCGAGCTGAGCTGGCGTGTTCGGTGCTCTTCGTGACTAGTATCACAGTCATGGACTACGAACACGTCGTCGTGACGTTCACCACCGACAGCAAGCAGCTCGCCGACATCATGGCGGCAGAGCTCGCGGGTACCGAGTTCACCTGCTGCGCGCACATCGAGGGCCCCATCCGCCGGGTCCACCGCTGGCACGGCCGCCGCCACACGAGCGAGCAGTGGCGAGTGGAGATCGAGGCCCTGCCGGACGGGGCCGACGCGTTGGTCGACCATCTCACCGCCCACCACGCCGGCGAAGTGCACGACCTCGTGGTGACCGACAAAGTACGACACCTGGTGGGCGAGACCGCCGACTAGAGCCGCGCTCACCGGCCGCACCCACCCGAGCAAGCCGACCCGAGGCGGTCGCCGAAGGCGATGTGTGTTTCGGGAGTCCGCACTGGAGAACCCGATGCCGGCGGCCAAAGGCGGGCAGGAGCCGCTGGCCCGTACCAGCGGAGCATGCGCCAGATCCGCGCCAACCGTGCACACGCGATCTCCGCCGGCAGCCGCGATGTGCTGGTCGGTGCGCTCGACACAACCCCGACCTCGCGCCCAACATTGACTGGGCCAACTCGGTGAGCTGCGCCAACCTGGGCATTCCCGATACCGCGCCGGCAGGATGGCTGGCGCCGGAAGGCTCGACCTTCCGACACGGTGACCAACGCCTCACCGGCGACAACTGCGTGCAGGTGCCCGCCGAGGTGCCCGGTGTGCTGAGCGTGTCCGGTGTCGGCGCCGAGAAGCGCAAGGCCCGGTACTCCGCCTACGGCATCCGGGACACGGACGTGACCGCGCCGAGCGGCGACCCTTTCCAGATCCCGGACACGCCGGACGGCAGCCCGGGCGTCATCACCCCGATCAACAGCTCCGAGTGGGGCTTCTTCGGCGGCACGTCCGCCGCGACACCACACGTGGCCGGCGTCGTCGCGCTGATCCGCGGCACACACCCGAACTGGTCCGCCGACCGGGTACTGGCCGCCGTCCAGCGGGACGCGCAACCAGCTGCCGTGCCCACCCGTCGGCGTCTTCGACCCTGACGGTACCGGCGTCTGGCTGGCGCACCGCGAAGGCGGCCGCTCGGGCCGGGGCTTCTACGGATCCGGTCTGGTCGACGCGCTGGCCGCCGTCCGGGGGTAGGGAATCCGGATCTCTTGACGGCCGGCCCCGGCGGGAGTCAGAGTTAGGCGAACGTTCGCCTTCGCTGGGGAGGGTCGTCCGTGTACGTGTCGCTGAGGGATGTGGCGGCCCGTTCCGGTGTGAGCTTCCAGACCGCGAGCAAGGTGCTCAACGGCCGTCCGGGGGTGGTGTCGCCCGCCACTCGTGAGCGGATCCTGCGTGCGGCGGCGGAACTGGGCTATGTGCCCAACGCGATGGCCCGTGGTCTGGTGCGGAAGACGTCGGTCACGGTCGGTGTGGTCGCCGACGACTTCTCCGATCTCGCGGTCTCGCAGTTCGTGCGGGCCGCCCAGCGTGCCGCGGCCGGCCGGGGCCACGCCGCGCTGATCAGCAGTGTGCACGCGGACATCGACGCGGAGTTGGCCGTACGCAAGCTACTCGAGTACCGGGTGGACGGGATCCTGGTGGCGGCTCCGTCGCTGGAGGACGATCCAGGGCTCGGCGTCGCACTGCGCGGGCCGCTGCCGGTCGTGAGCATCAACCGGATCCACGGTGTCGACGTGCCGATGGTCGGTTCGGACCACCGGGCCACCGGCGAACTGGCGGCGGAGCATCTGCTCGGCCTCGGTCACCGGCGGATCGGCACGGTCACGGGGCCGAGCACGAGGCACGTCGTGGGTAGCCGGATGCGTGGTTTCCGGTCGGCGCTTCGGGCCGCGGGCAGGTCGTTGCCCGAGCGACGGGTCGTCGAGGCGGACTGGACCTACGAAGGCGGTTGGGCCGCGGCGCACCGTCTGCTGGACGCCGACCCGAGTGTCACCGCCGTGTTCGTGCACAACGACACCATGGCCATGGGTGCCCTCAAGGCACTGCACGAGCGTGGCCTGCGGCTGCCCACCGACTGTTCGGTCGTCGGCTGCGACGACCTTTCCTTCGCCGGATACCTCGTGCCGGCACTGACCACCGTGCGTGTTCCGTTCCAGGAGACCGGCGAACGGGCGGCGATGTTGCTCGTGGACCGGATCGGCGGGAAGCGGATCCCCGCACGCAACCTGCTGCCGGTCGAGTTGGTCGTCCGAGAGTCAACGTGCCCGCCATTGTCCAGTTAGGACGGTGAGGAATGATCGGTCCCCCGAGGAACGCACTGACCCGGCGCGACGTGCTGCGCGCAACCCTGCTGGGAGCGTTGGCCGCGACCGGCGCCGGCTGTTCCGCGGTCGGCGCTGGCCTGCTCGACACCGGGCCCGCACCCGGCACCCTGGCGTACTGGAACCTCTTCGGCGGTGGGGACGGCGTCCGCATGCAGCAGATGGAGGACTCCTACCGCGCGGCGAACCAGGCCATCGACCTGCAGGCCGTGACGCTCGCGTGGGGAAACCCGTACTACACCAAGCTGGCGCTCGCCACCGTCGGCGACCGCCCGCCCGACGTCGCGGTGTCCCACCTGACCCGGATGAAGACATTGGCGGCGGGAAACCTGCTGCAGGAGCTGGAGCCCGAGGACCTCGCACGGCACGGCATGACGGCCGGGAACTTCAACCGGCGGGCATGGGAGGCCGGTCTGGTCGACGGGAAGGCCTACGCGATCCCGATCGACACGCACCCGTTCGTGCTGTTCTACAACACGGAGATCTGCGCGGAGGCCGGCCTGCTCGACGCGACGGGCAAGCTCAGCCCGATCAAGGGTGCGGACCAGTTCGTCGACGCCCTGACGAAGGCGAAACAGGTCACCGGCCGGTACGGCGCGACGCACGGCATCAACTCCGACACGGCCTCGCCCTGGCGGCTGTTCCAGACCCTGTACGCCCAACTGGGTGGCGAGGTGCTGGCCGACGAGGGCACGCGGGTCGTACTCGACGACGACAAGACCAAGCAGGTGCTCGACTTCCTCCGCCTGCTCACCGTCGAGAAAGGACTGATGCCCGGCAGCGTCGACTACCAGGGCGCGATCGCGCTGTTCGCCACCGGAGCGGCCGGGTTCCACCTCAACGGCGAGTGGGAGATCTCCACGTTCCAGGCCGCCAAGACGCCGTTCAGCATGACGTTGGTGCCCAACATCTTCGGCGGCGACTACGCCGTGCAGGCCGACTCGCACTGTCTCGTGCTGCCGGTGCGGCCCGACCAGGACCGGGCCCGGCTCGACCTCGCACTCGGCTTCGTCAGGTCGATGCTGGACCAGAGCCGCACCTGGGCTGAGGGCGGTCACGTGCCGGCCTGGCAACCGTTCGCCCGAAGCGAGGCGTACCGACAGCTCACCCCGCAGTCCGAGTACGCGGCGGCCGCCGACGCCGCCGTCTACGACCCGCCGGGCTGGTACTCCGGTTCCGGCTCGAACTTCGAGAACGTCATGGGCGGGGCCGTCGGCGCCGTCGAGGCCGGCGGGATGTCAGCGACCGCCGCGATCGCGCAGATCCGCTCGAAGCTGTCCCACCTGGCCAGCACCGCGCCGCCGGCGTGACCCTGCTCGAGGAGGTTGGCCGTGGCCAGCGTCGAAACCACCATCCCCGAACCCACTCGCGTGACATCCCCGGAGCGGCCGCCGACACGGGCGAAGCGCGAGGCCCAACCACGCGGACACGGGCGACCCGCGTTGCTGTTCCTCGCCCCGTTCCTGGCCCTGTACCTGCTGTTCATCGTCGGGCCCGCGCTCTACGGCCTCGTGATGAGCTTCTTCGACACCAGCATGGTCACCTCCGGGTTCGGGCAGTTCGCCGGGCTCGACAACTACGCCGAAGCGCTCACCAGCAGCGACTTCTGGGCGGCGCTGTGGCACACGATCTGGTTCACGATCCTCACCACGCCACCGCTCATCGTGCTCGCACTCGTGTTCGCGTTGCTCGCCGAGCGGGCCAGCCGGGCGCGGTGGTTCTTCCGGCTGGCGTTCTTCCTGCCGTACATCCTGCCGTCGGCCGTCGTCGCGCTCATCTGGGTCTGGATGTACACCCCGGCGCTCGGTCTGCTCAGCCGCACGATGACGGCACTCGGTCTCGCCGAACCCAACTGGCTCGGCGATCCCGACCTGGCGATGGTGTCGCTGGCCATCACCACCGTGTGGTGGACGCTCGGGTTCAACTTCGTGCTGTACCTCGCCGGTCTGCAGGACATCCCGCGTGACCTGTACGAGGCGTCCGCGATCGACGGCGCCGGACCGTGGCAGCAGATCCGCATGATCACCCTGCCGCTGCTCGCCCGCACCACGTCGCTGGTCGTGGTCCTGCAGATCATCGCCTCGATGAAGGTGTTCGACCAGATGTACATCATGACCCAGGGCGGTCCGAACTTCGCCACCCGCTCGCTTCTGCAGTACGTGTTCGACGTCGGGTTCACCGACTTCCGCACCGGCTACGCGGCGGCCGCGTCCACGCTGTTCTTCGTCGTGGTGCTCGCGGTGTCGACCGGGTGGCTCGTCATGACCCGCCGCCAGGAACCGGAGCTGTAAGACATGGCCACGCTCACCTTCGAAACCCGCGCGCTGACCACCGCCGAGGCACGGCGCAACGTCGCTTCCGCCGACCGCCGCACCCGCATCTTCAACCGCTGCTGCACCGGCGTGCTCGTCGCGTTCGCGCTCCTCTGGCTGGTGCCGCTGGCCTGGGCGGTCGACACCGCCCTCAAACCCAACGGGGAGACCACGAACCCGACGTGGGCCATCGAGAACCCGACCCTCGCCTCGTTCCGGACGTTGCTCGCCGAAGGTGACATCCTCAACTGGTACGCGGCGAGCTTCTTCACCTCGTCGCTGGTGGCGGTCGGCACGGTGGTCACGGCGAGCCTGGCCGCCTACGCGTTGTCCCGCATGCGGTTCCGGCACCGCCTGTTGGCGTTCTGGTTCATCCTGATCGGCATCATGATCCCCAACCAGGTGCTGATCGTGCCGAGGTTCCGGGAGCTGGCCAGCGTCAACCTGCTGAACACGTACTGGGCGGTCATCGTGCCGCAGATCCCCCTCGCCATCGCGGTGTTCGTCTTCAAGCAGTTCTTCGACGGGATCCCGAAGGACCTCGACGAGGCGGCACGCATCGACGGAGCGGGCTTCTTCCGCACCTACCGCCAGATCGTGCTGCCCCTCGCGCGTCCCGCGGTGTCGGCGGTGGCCATCTTCAGCTTCGTGTGGACCTGGAACGACCTGCTGTGGCCGCTGCTCGCGCTGAGCAACCCGAACATCATGACGATCCCGGTCGGCCTGGCGACGGTGCAGGGCACGTACGGGATCCGTTACGCCGACACGATGGCCTCGGCCATCCTCGGCGCATTGCCGCTGGTTCTGGTGTTCCTGCTGTTCCAGCGCCGCATCGTGGAAGGTATCGCCGGCACCGGACTGAAGGGATAGTTCATGCAGCACGCCGCCCTGGCCCTCGACCCAGCGTTCCGCATCGCCGAGGTCGACCCGCGTCTCTACGGGTCCTTCGTGGAGCACATGGGCCGGTGTGTCTACACCGGAATCTACGAACCGGGCCACGAAACCGCTGACGGTGAGGGATTCCGGGGCGATGTCGCCGAGCTCGTGCGCGAGCTGAGGACACCGGTGCTGCGGTACCCGGGCGGGAACTTCGTGTCCGGCTACACCTGGGAGGACGGCATCGGGCCGAGGGAGGACCGGCCGAGGAGGCTCGACCTCGCGTGGCGCTCGTACGAGACCAACCAGGTGGGCGTCGACGAGTTCGCCACATGGGCGCGCCGGATGGGCAGCGAGCCGATGATGGCGGTCAACCTCGGCACCCGGGGCATCGACGCCGCACGCAACCTCGTCGAGTACACGAACCATCCGAGCGGCACCTACTGGTCCGATCTGCGCCGCCGCAACGGAACGGCGCAGCCGCACGGCATCAAGCTGTGGTGCCTTGGCAACGAGATGGACGGGCCGTGGCAGATCGGCCACAAGACCGCGTCGGAGTACGCGCGGCTCGCCGCCGAGACCGCGAGGGCGATGCGGCGGGTCGACCCGTCGATCGAGCTGGTCGCGTGCGGCAGCTCCCACCAGCGGATGCCGACGTTCGGCACGTGGGAGGAGACCGTGCTCCGCGAGACCTACGACCTCGTCGACTACGTATCCCTGCACAGCTACTACGAACAGCGCGGCGACGACCGGGCAAGCTTTCTGGCCAGTGGCGTCAACATGGACCGCTTCATCGAGTCGGTGGTCGCCACGTGCGACCACGCCCGCGGGGTGGGGCAGCACCGCAAGCGCATGAACCTGTCCTTCGACGAGTGGAACGTGTGGTATCAGAGCAAGTTCCCCGGTGAGTCCAATCTGGACTGGGCGGAACGCCCACGCCTCATCGAGGACGAGTACTCGGTGGTCGACGCGGTCGTGGTCGGCAGCCTGCTCATCTCACTGCTGCGCCACGCCGACCGGGTGAAGATCGCCTGTCTTGCCCAGCTCGTCAACGTCATCGCGCCGATCCGGTCCGAACCAGGCGGGCCGGCATGGCGGCAGACCACCTTCCACCCGTTCGCACTGACCTCGCGCCACGGGCGGGGCATCGTGCTGCGGGTCGAACCCGCCGGCCCGACCTACGAGACGTCGTGGATGGGGGAGGTGCCCGTCGTCGACGCCACGGCCGTCCACGACGAGGAAACCGGCGCGGTCACCGTGTTCGCGGTCAACCGCGACCAACATGAGCCACTGGCCCTGGACGTCGACGTGCGCTCGTGGGCGAACCTGACGGTCGGCGAGCACGTGGCCCTGTTCGACGACGACCCCCAAGCGACGAACACCGTCGGACAGCCGGACCGGGTCACCCCGACCCGACTGTCCGACGTGAAGGCCGCCGACGGCACGGTCACGGCCGTGCTGCCGGCACTGTCCTGGAACATGATCCGACTGAGTGGCGCCTAGGCACAGTGCTTCCACTGAAGGTGGTAGATGGTACTGGCCGACGACTTCATCGCCAGGGAACTCGTGCTCGTCGCGGGATCCGACGTGCCGGCGAGCACCCGCAGTTCGGTGCTGATGTTCAGATTGCGCTGCGCCCCACACGGATGGAAGATCATGTCCGCCTCGCCGATCTCGTCGACGGTCTGCCATTCGTCCTCGAGCGGGCCCGTGAACGTGTGCAGGTGGAACGGCGTCGGAACCTGGCCCGCGAAGTAGTACCCGGCCCGCTGTCGACCGGTCGCACCAGCTGCCAGGGAGGCGAATCCGCGGAACTCGGCTCGTGAGATGGCATAGGTGTAGCCGTCGGGGACATGCATACCCATGTTGAGCTGACAGGACTTCCGAAAGTCGGTCGGTGCCGCACCGACGCCCAGGCGCGCCAGGTACTGGTCGTAGGTCACCGTGAACGTCGTGTTGTCCGGCGAGACACTGATCCCGGCCGTGCCGGGCGGACAACCGGTCCCGTTGACAGCCACCACGTCGACGACGACCTCGCTGGTCGGGGGCGCGTCGAGGGACTCCGTCGCTGACGCCGAGGGAATGAACAAATGACTGAACAAGGTCAGAATTACCGCGCCGCTGACAACTGATCTGCTACGCATTGGCTTCCCTTTCCGGCGACTATATCGGCCCCCACCGGCCGGCCGTTTCTACTTGTGGCCGGCGCGCCACCGACGCTGTCTCGAAAGACGCTTTCGGGTCGTTTGAGCCCAGATCCACCGATGGTCTTGGTGGCTTGCGTGCGGTTCGGTGGTCCAGCGGCGCGGTTTCGGGCGCTTCGCGCCCGAAACCGCCCGTAGCCAGGGGCGGTCGCGACTTGGGC
>NZ_DASUVO010000140.1:0-102603 GCF_036378875.1 Actinophytocola sp. | reverse complement strand
GGGAAGCCTCTACTGCGAACGGGTTCCCTACGCCCCCACTGGACGAAGAGCCGCGCCCGGTAGTAGTGTCGGTAACGGGTTAGCTACAGGTCGTAATCGACTGTCAGGCCGACTACATGGGGATCGGTGGGGTCGTCTTTTGTCTGCTTGTGTGGGTAAACGAAACCGCAACACGCCGCCATTTCGATTTCCTCATCATCCTTTCGCGGGCTGCGTGGATGACCTCTTATCGGGTTTATGTGAGACTGCTGGCCTATTTAGACGGTCCGCTCTGTCCTGGTACGACGGGCGTCTCGACGCCGGATTGCGGTATGCCGCGGCCGCGGCCGACGTCAAATGCCAGGAGAAGCACGAGCTTTGTGCGCTGGCTCCCTTTTGGCACGTCGCGCTGCTGACCAAGGCGAGGGAGCTCGACTCGGCCTGGCAGGCGCTCAACTCCCTCGAGGCGCACGGGGGCCGGCCGACGTCGCCGCGCATGGCCGCGACACAGCACCTCATCCGGGGCGAGGTGCTGTTCGCCATGGGGCAGGTCGACGACGGCCTCGCCGACGTGAACACGGGGCTGTGTATCGCGGAACGGTGCGGGGACCGGTCATCGCGTCCGGCCGGCTACGTCGTGATGGCGCTCGGCGCGCTCCGCCGGGCGGACATGCGAACCTGCCTGCACTTCGTGGACAAACTGACCGGGGAGGCCCTGCTCGGCTACTTCGGGCAGGCTGCGGGCGCGTGGATGACCGCTCAGGTGGCTGAGGTTCGTACCGGGGTGGACAGCGTCGCGGACCTGATCGCCGGCATGATCACCAACCCTCTCGTGCTTCGTCAGCTGCTGGTGTCGCAGCCGGCGGCGGCGTCCTGGCTGGTCCGTGCCGCCGGTAAGTTGGGCGCGGACGACCTCGCGAACGTCGTGGTGTCAGCGGTCTGTGTCGCGTCCGCAGAACAGCCGCGGTTCGACGTCATCCGGGCGTCGGCGGCGCATGCCGCCGGACTGCTGGAAAGGGACGCCAGCAAGTTGTGCGAGGCGGCGAGTCATCATCCTGACGGGTGGTGCGCGGCGTCAGCCTGGGAGGACCTGGCCGACCTGCTGGCCACGCGACAGCGCGAACGGGAGCACACGGTTCGCGCTCTCGAGTCGGCCCTCGGCACCTACACCGCCGTCGGTGCCACCCGCGATGCTTCCCGCGTCGTGAACAAGCTGCGGGACTTCGGGGTGCGGCGCGGCGCGACCCGTGTCGTGGAGCGTGCTGGCGAACTGCCGCACGGGCTCACCGACACGGAGTTCGCGGTCGCGGAGCTCGTGAGCCAGGGGTACACCAACAACGAGGTCGGCAGGCAGCTGTTTATCTCCCGGCACACCGTGGCATTCCACCTCAAGAAGGTCTACCAGAAGATGAGTGTCGGATCGCGGGTCGAGCTGGCGGCCAGCTGGGAGGCAATGCGATAGACGGCCATCCCGCCCGCGGTGCTGTCAGAACGAGGGACGCCACGCCGATCACCGGTCCCAGCCTGCGAAAGGAGGTCCGCGCTGTGGGTGTCGTGCTGCTGCTGAACGGCCCGAACCTGGGCGCCCTGGGTTATCGCGAGCCGGAGGTCTATGGCACCGACACACTCGCCGACATCGAGAAGGCGGTCGCCGAGGAGGTGAGCGTCCGTGGGTGGGACGTCGTCTCGGTACAGCGTGACGGGGAGGGCGAACTGGTCGGTGCGATCCACGAGCACCGCGACACGACCGTCGGCGCCATCGTCAATCCCGGCGCGTTGATGATCGCCGGCTGGAGTCTGCGCGACGCGTTGGCGAGCTATACACCGCCGTGGGTCGAGGTGCACCTGTCCAACGTCTGGGCGCGCGAACAGTTCCGGCACGAGTCGGTGATCGCCCCGCTGGCGAGCGGTGTGGTGGTCGGCCTCGGCGCATACGGCTATCGCCTGGCGGCCAAGGCGCTGTTGCATCTGGCCGCGGATTGACTGATCGGTGACGCGAATACATTTCATGCCATTCACGGCATGGGGTGAACACGGACGTCTCGAGCACGAAACTGGCGAATCGGATATAACGCCACCGCGTGACCATTTTGGGGACTTTCTCACCATCTGAAGCATGATCGCGAACGATTTCGCCGGTGACGCTGGACGGGGAGCTCCCTGCGAAGGTAGTGTTGGTAACTGACCGGCTACTGACAGTAATTCGTTAATAGGCAACGACATCGGGACAATGGGAATCTTGTGTCTTCTTTGGTGAAGCCGGACCTTTCCGGCGTGGCGCTGCTCTGTGACCTGAACCGCCACAACTCGCAGATAAGATTTCCTCAACATCCATTCGCGGGGTGCGTGGACGATCTGTTACCCGGCTCATGTGCGACCGCCGACCTACTCCGACGCTCCGCTTTGTTGTGGCACGACGGGCGACTCGACGAGGGATTGCGGTATGCCGCGACCGCGACCGACGTCAAATGTGAAGAGAATCACGATCTCTGCGCGTTGGCCCCTTTGTGGCACGTGGGTTTGCTGACCAAAGCCAGAAAACTCGAGGACGGCTGGCGCGTGCTCAACTCCCTCGGGGCACGCAAGGGTGATCCGGAGGCGCAGCGCACGACCGCGACATCGCACATCATCCGGGGTGAGCTGCTGTTCGCCACTGGCCGTGTCGACGATGCTCTCACCGAGGTGAAAGCGGGGCTGCGGATCGCCGAGCGTTGTGGCGCCCGGCCGTTGCGGCCCGCCGGCTATGTCGTGATGGCGCACAGCGCGCTTCGCCGAGCGGACATGAGAGCCTGTGCGCATCTGGTGGACAAGCTGACCGGGGAAGCCCTGCTGGGCTATTTCGGGCAGGCCGCGGGCGCGTGGGTGACCGCTCAGGTGGCGGAGGCTCGTAACGGCGTGGACAGCGCGGCGGGTCTCATTGCCGGCATCGTCACCAACCCCTTCGTCCTTCGCCAGCTGCTGGTCTCAGAGCCTGCGGCGGCCTCCTGGCTGGTTCGTGCCGCCGGCATGTTGGGCGCGCATGATCTCGCGAAAGAAGCGGTAGCCGCGGCCGAGGTCGCGGCCACCGAAAATCCGGGGCTCAGTGTCATTCGGGGTGCGGCGTCACATGCCGCCGGACTGCTGGAGAGCGACCCGGTCAAACTGTGCGAGGCAGCGAATCTCTATCCCGACCAGTGGTGCGGGGCGTCCGCGAAAGAAGACATGGCCACTCTGCTCGCCGAACGACGAACCGAGCGGGACAACACGATTCGCATCCTCGAATCGGCGCTGGGTGCTTACACCGCGGTCGGTGCCACCCGCGATGCTTCCCGTGTCGTGAACAAGCTTCGGGAATTCGGCGTGCGCCGCGGTGCGATCCGGGCCGCCGAACGTGAAGGCGATTTACCGCACGGGCTCACCAACACCGAGTTCGCGGTCGCGGAGCTCGTGAGCCAGGGGCACACCAACAACGAGGTCGGCAGGCAGCTGTTCATTTCCCGGCACACCGTGGCATGCCATCTCAAAAAGGTCTACCAGAAGATGAGCGTCGCATCGCGTGTCGAGTTGGCGGCCAGCTGGAAATCGATGCGACCGATGCTCGAAGGGAACTGGGTGACGAAACCGACGTGAGTCGGCCACGGTCGCCGGTGGCGAGAGTGGCCCAGCCGCTCCGGCCGCCGGCGCTCCGGTTTGCTGTCAGGTGTCCAGTACGGCTTCGACATCGAGGGTGATGGTGACCCGGTCGTCGACGATGACCTTGGTGCCTTCGACGGCGAGCCCGAAGCTCAGGCCGAAGTCGGACCGCAGGACCGTGGTCCGGCCCTCGAACCCCATCCGTGTCTGACCCGTCAGTCCGTTCGGGTCGATGCCGAGGAACGCGAGGTCGATGTCGACCGGCCGGGTTATGTCGCGAATGGTCAGGTCGCCGGTGAGCACCCAGTTCTCGCCGGCGTAGCGAAGCGAGGAGCTGGAGAACCGCATCGTCGGGGTGTTCTCGACGTCGAAGAAGGCGGCCGAGCGCAACTGGTCGTCGCGCATCTCCACCCCGGTCTCCACCGAGGCCAGCTCGATCGTGGCGGTGACGGTGGAGTCGGCGGGGTCCTCCTCGGTCACGACCCGTGCGTCGAATGCGGTGAACCGGCCGTGCACCTTGCCCATCAGGCGTCGAATGGTGAACCCGACGAACGAGTGATCGGGGTCGATGGTCCATGTCCCGGCGATCCACCCGGGAAGCACCTCGCGCAGGTCTGCGTGGGTGACGGATTCGCTCATACTCGCCTCCTGTCGCGACATCGTGCGCCAACACCGTTCGCCGGGACCATCACCTACGTTGATAGTCCTGGCCTGCCGGCACATGGTCCTGGCCGCTACCCACGTTGGTGATGTCCTCGCCGAGTGGCCTGGGCAAGACTGGGCTTTGGTTTCCGACAGGCCGCCGGGAGGACTCTGTGAAGGTGCTGGTGTCGCCGGCGTTGACGAAGGACCCCTGATGGAGGTCATCGGAAGCGGCTTCCTCGCTGGCAACCTCGCACCCCTCGCGGCCTCCCATCCCGGGGTCGTGGTCGCCGCCTTCGGGGTGTCGGTCGCCTCCGAGATCCCCGAGGCGGACTTCGCACGGGAAGCCACGCGCCTCTACGAGCTGATCTCCCGCTGCGAGCGGCGGCAGGAGAAACTCGTGTTCTTCTCCACCGCGGCGGCGGCCATGTACGCGGTGCCAGGGGAAGCGGGCACCGAGGACGGGCCGGTCTTTCCCACGACCGCGTACGGCAGGCACAACCTGGCGCTGGAAGCGGTCCTCGCCGTCTCCCGCATCGACTACCTCGTCCTCCGGCTGACCCACGTCGTCGGTCCCGCGCAGCACCCGCGGATGTTGGTGCCCAGCATGGTGCGACAGATCCAGTCGGGCGCGGTCCGGCTCTTCCGTGGCGCGTGGCGGGATCTCATCGACGTCGCCGACGTGGTCACGGTCGTGGACCGGCTGCTCACCGCGGGCGTCGGCCACACCGTCGTCAACGTCGCCTCCGGAACGGCGGTGCCCGTCGAACGGCTCGTGGACCACATCGAGACCGAGCTCGGGATCCGGGCGGACCGCGAATACGTCGCCGAGGTCGCGACCCAGCCGGTGTCCGTCGCCAAACTGCGTCGCTTCGTGCCGGAGATCGCCAGGATCGGCCGCGAAGACTACTACCGGCGAGTGCTCAGCAAATACCTCTGGGAGTACGCCGGCGGCAAGACGCCCGCGATCGGCTGAGCACCCGCCCTCATGCCACAGGGACGACCTTCATGACGTTTTACACGCAGTTGGGACGAACCGGCCTCAAGGTCAGCCGTCTCGCCCTGGGTACCGTGAACTTCGGCGGCCGGGTCGACGAGCCGGAGGCCAACAAGCTCATGGATCACGCGCTGGAGCGCGGTATCAACGTCGTCGACACCGCGAACATGTACGGTTGGCGTGTCTACAAAGGACATACGGAAGAGGTCATCGGGCGGTGGCTGGCGGCGAGCGCGTCGCGACGGGACGAAGTCGTACTGGCCACCAAGGTCGGCAACGAGATGGGCCCGGGACCCAACGACGAGGGCCTGTCCGCCAGGCACATCATCGCCGCGTGCGAGGCGTCGCTACGGCGACTGGGCACCGACTGGATCGATCTCTACCAGATGCATCGGGTCGACCACACCAGCAGTTGGGACGAAGTGTGGCAGGCCATGGAACAGCTTGTTGGCCAGGGGAAGGTCCGGTACGTCGGCTCGTCCAACTTCGCGGGCTGGAACCTCGCCGCCGCACAGGAATCCGCCCGGCACAGACACCTCCTCGGTGTGGTGTCCGAACAGTGCGGGTACAACCTCGTGACCCGGTTCCCGGAACTGGAGGTGTTGCCCGCCGCACAGGCCTACGGCATCGCGGTGCTCGTCTGGTCCCCACTGCACGGCGGGCTGCTCGGCGGCGTCATCCGCAAACTGGCCGAAGGGACCGCGGTGAAGTCCGCACAGGGCCGCGCGGCCGCCACCTTGGACGACTGGCGCGACACCATCGCGGAATACGAGCGGTATTGCCACGAAATCGGCCGAGATCCCGCCCAGGTCGGGCTCTCGTGGGTGCTGTCCCGCCCGGGAGTGACCGGTGTGGTCATCGGGCCGCGAACGGAAGAGCACGTCGACGGCGCGATCCAGGCACTGGAAACGCCCGTGTCCGAGGCGGAGATCGCCAGGCTCGACGCCCTGTTCCCCCCTGTCGGCAGGGGAGGGTCAGCGCCGCACGCCTGGATCGCCTGACGCTGAAGGGAAAAGCATGACCGAACACAAGAACCCGCGAATCCTGCCGCACGAGTCACCGCAGGAAAAAGAGGTCCGGGAACGGCTCACGAAGCTACTGACCGAGACGCCGATCCCGCCCGTGTACCTGATCGACAACCTGCCGGTGTACCTGCGGCGCCATCAGCTCGCCGACCTGCTGACCATGGACGCGCTCTACCGGGAGCTTCTCGAGCTCCCCGGCGTGATCATGGAGTTCGGCGTCCTACATGGACGCCATCTCGCGATTCTCGCCGCACTGCGCGGCATTCACGAGCCGTACAACTCCTTCCGCCGGATCATCGGGTTCGACACCTTCACCGGGTTCCCCGACCTCTCCGACATCGACCAGGTGAGCCCGAGCGCGGCGGTCGGCCGGTTCGCCGTCCCGCACGACGAGGTGGACCACCTACGCGAAGTGCTCGCCGCGCACGAAGCGGGCGATCCCGTCTCGCACGTCCAACGGACCTTCGTCGTCCAGGGAGACGTCCGGGAGACGGTTCCTCGATATCTGGCGGAGAATCCCGAGACCGTCATCGGGATGGCCTTCTTCGACCTCGATCTCTACGAACCGACCCGCGACGTGTTCGAAGCGATCCGCCCCCACCTGGCCAAGGGCAGCATCATCGCCTTCGACGAGCTCGGACACCCCCGGTGGCCCGGCGTCACCACCGCACTCCGCGAGGTGCTCGGCCTCGAGAACATGAGGTTGTACCAGCTCCCGCACCGGGAACAGCCGGTGATCTACGCGAAGTGGGGCGAGTGACTCGGGACCGGAGGGCGCGCGCGGCGCGCCCTCCGGTCCCGTCAGCGCAGAGGGCCGGTGTAGGTACGGTTGACGTCCACCGCCGACACACTCACGTACCCGTCGAGCAGGGCCTTGGTGTCACTGTCCTCTTCGAACTCCGGCGGGGGCTGTACCGGATTGAACGACACCTGGTAGGCCCCGTCGCCCGTCGGCGTGTAGGTCACCTCGCCCTGCGCCATCCGTCCCACTGACGTCCAGCGCACCGGCGCCGGCTCGGAGCCGGGCTGGGCGTCCGGCTGGTTGACGTTCACCAGGACCATGTCTCGCACGAAGGTCCACAGGCGGGGCGACGCGAGTAGGCGGATGACGACGTCGGCGGCGGCCGCATAGGTTTCGGTCGTGGGTGGTGGCGTGACGCGTGTGCCGGCGCTGACCGCGACGGCGGCCACTCCCCGCTCGACCGCGGCGGTGGCCGCGCCGATCGTGCCGGACCCGTTGATCGCGAAGTCCGTGTTCGGCCCCGCGTTGATCCCGGAGACGACCAGGTCTGGTCCCTCGTTCCACCCGAGACGTTGCGGCAGCACGCCGGTCAGCGCGATGATGACCGCGTCCGCCGGGGTGACCGACTGGCTGTCGGGACCACACGGCACGCTTCCCTGGCATACGCCCAGCACCAACCCGCGCGCGGGCGCGCTCGCGCAGTCGGCGGAGAACTCGGCGGGCACGGCGACCGGCGCGGAGGCGGACACGACGCCGGCCCCCGACGTGGCCCGGCTTCGTCCGCTCTGTTGTGTCCATGGTCCGACGATCGCCACGTCGGCGCCAGCACGACACAACGCCCGCCGAAGCACGTAAAGGCCCCGGCCGTCCGATCCGTTGGGGTTCGCCGCCTGGACGCCGTCGTCGTTGGCCAACAGGATCTTCTTGCCCACCAGCGAAACCGGCTCCTCCTGCCGCTGGCTGGCCTGAGCCGGCACAGCCAAGGACAGGGCCACCATCGCCGCGACCGCGACCCGCAAAGCGTTGAACCGCATCGCCACCTCCTGTGTCCGTTCCGGTGTCATGCGGACGTTTCGTGGACGAGCCACTCGATGCGCCTGGCCACCTCGGATGGCAGGGGCAGCGCGGCGATCTCCTTGGCGAGCCCGGCCGCGGCCGCGGCGTAGCTCGGGTTGGAGATCATCTCTTGGCAGGTCTCAGCGATGATCTCGGTCGTGGCCTGCTCGTGGGAGAGTGTCAGTGCGGCGCCGGCCTCGACGAGGCGGCGTGCCATGTCGCCCTGGCGGAACTGCCCGGCGTCGGGGAGCAGGATCTGAGGCACCCCGAAGCTCAACGCCGTCATCATGGTGCTGCCACCACTCTGGTGCACCAGGACATCGCAGGTGGGTGCGAGGACGTCGAGCGGGGCCCAGCCCACCGGGACGTTCTCGTCCAGGCGTTCCCGCAGGACGGGGACGGCGGCCTGGGGGACCGCCACCGCCACCTCGACGTCGAGGGTGGCGATGTTCTTGACGATGCCCTCGACGAAGTCGTACTGGTTGTAGTCCGCCACTCCCGTCCCGATGGTGACGCCGATCCGGGTGTCCGCACCCTTGGTGTACATCCACGGTTCCAGGCGACACTGCGAGTTGCCCGCGATCCACCGCATCGCCTGCGCGGGCTTGGTCTCCGGTGTGCGCAGGCTCGGCGGCATGACCTCGATCATCATGTCGGGTTCGGGAAGGCCGTCCAGCCCCAGCTCCGCCAACGCCTCCCGCAACTGGAACGCCGCCCCCGCGTCGAACAGTTTCGGGTTGTGGATGTCCCAGGCCTGCCGCACGTACGGGACCCCGAGACGGGCCGCCAGCAGCGGCGCGCCATAGGCCAGCATGCCCCCGACGACGACATCCGGGCGCCAGTCCTTGGCGAACGCCAGGAGGGCGTCGAGCGGCTTGGTCTCGATGAGCGCGAACCACCGACCCGCCATGTACTCACGTTCGACGGCGTCCTCCGGCACCCGTGCCAGCCCGGCCTCGGCGAAGATCTGCTCTCGGGTCAGTCCCGGCTCCATGACCGGTAGGGCGGGGAGCCCGGCCGCCGCGATGCTCGGGATCACGTCGTCGGCGGCGGCGGTCACCATCACCTGGTGCCCGGCGTCGCGCAGGGCCGTTGCGAGCGAGACATGAGCGAAGAACGTCGAGGGGGTGATCCCGGAAAGAATGATGACCTTCAACAAGTCCTCCTGGCGGCAGTCCGTGCGGATGGTGGCTCGCTACGACCTCGTCGTCCACCTCGTCGGTGTCGCCGCCTCGCGCGCCCTGGCGTGCGCGGGCGCGTTACGGCACCGCTTTCGAACGATAGGGAAGGGGCGACCGGCCGAGCATCCCTCAACCTGATAGGGCTTGGCCGGTGCCGGGGCCTGCCACCGCTACCCACGTTGGTGATGTCCTGGACGAGCGGTCTGGGCAAGACTGGACTTCTCCTGACGGTCCGCAAGCCGGCCTGATCACCACAACCCGGGAAGCGTTGCAGGTGGAACCAGTGCAGACGACAGAACAGACGTTACAAGGCTTCATCGACAGGATGGTCGGGGGCAACGCGCACATGTTGTCGCTGACGTCGACGCAGGACGCGATCTGGGTGCTCTACGACCGCGTGCTCAACGTGTCGCCGGCGAACATCGACGATCCCGACCGGGACCGGTTCTATCTCTCCAAGGGCCACGCGCCGATGCCCTACTACGCGGTGCTCGCCGCGAAGGGCTTCATCGACCCGGACGAGTTGAACACCTGGGCCAAGCTCGGCTCGCCGCTCGGTCTGCACCCGGACCGGGTGCTGGTGCCCGGGGTCGAGATCAGCAGTGGCTCCCTCGGGCAAGGGCTCCCGCTCGGCGTGGGGACCGTGCTCGGGCTGCGTGCCGACGGCCGCAGCGCCCGGGTCGTCGTGATGTTGGGCGACGGTGAGTTCGACGAGGGCAGCAACCACGAGGCGATCGCGATCGCCGGGCGGCTCGGGCTCGACCAGCTCACCGCGATCGTGATCGACAACTCCTCGGCGAGCCTCGGCTGGCCGGGTGGCATCGCCAGGCGCTTCGAGTCGGAGAACTGGCTCACGACCACTGTGGACGGTCGCGACCACGACGAGCTGTACCGGGCGCTGACCCAGGCACGCGACGGGCGGCCACAGGCCGTGGTCGCGGAGATCCACGACAGCGCGGGGGGAATGGCATGACACTTCCTGTGTCAACAGGACGTGCCTTCCCCAACGTGACCAACACATCTGAATCCGGGGAGGCGGACCAGTCGTGACCACTCAGGTGACCCGAAAGCTGATGCGTCTCGTCTTCGTCGAGACCGTGGTCGAGTCCTTGTCCACCAACTCCAAGCTGGCCCTGGTGACCGCGGACATCTCGTCACCGTTCTTCAACGAGGCGCGGGCCCGGTATCCGGAGCGGGTGGTCAACGTCGGGATCCGTGAACAGGCGATGATCGGGATCGCGGGCGGCCTGTCGCTGGCCGGGTACCGGCCGGTGGTGCACACCTACGCGCCGTTCCTGGTCGAGCGGCCGTTCGAGCAGATCAAGATCAGCCTCGGACACCAGGACGTCGGCGCCGTGCTGGTCGGCATCGGCAGTTCCTACGACGACATACCGAGGGGCCGGACCCACCAGGCGCCCGGCGACGTGGCGCTGCTCGACACGGTGCCCGGCTGGACCGTGCACGTGCCGGGCCACGAGGACGAGGTCGAGCCGCTGCTGCGGAAGGCGATCGCCGGTGACGGCCGGGTCTACCTGCGACTGTCCGACAAGGTCCACAGCGAGGCGATTCCGCTCTCGGACGGGTTCACCGTGCTGCGCCAGGGTGGCGCCGGTGTGGTGGTCGCGGTCGGTCCGGTGCTGGCGGCCGTCCTCGCCGCGACGTCCACTATGGACGTGACAGTGCTGTACGCGTCCACGGTCCGGCCGTTCGACCACGCGGGTCTGCGCTCGGCGGTGGTGGCATCGGCGCCGAACGTGGTGATGGTCGAGCCCTATCTGCGTGGGACCTCCGCGCACGAGGTGGCCGAGGCGCTCGGCGACGTGCCGCACCGGCTGCGATCACTCGGTGTCCGGCGGGACCAGGAGGTGCGCGCCTATGGAAGTGCCGCGGACCACGACCGGCTGCACGGGCTGGACGCCGCGAGCCTGGCCGAGTCGATCACCGGCTTCCTTGAGGACGGGGAGGCTTCGCGGTGACCCAGAAGACCGAGAATCCGCCAGCCGGCGAATCACTCCGCGCACCGCTTCCCCTCGAGTTCTTCTACCGCGAAGACCCGTTCACGCTGCCGTCGGCCCTGGCGAACCAGAACGAGCGAACCCCGATCACCAAGGCGGCGCTGCCCACCGGTGACCCGTTCTGGTTGGTGTCCGGGTTCGAAGAGGCTCGTGCGGTGCTGTCGGACCCGCGGTTCTCCGCCGACCGGTTCACCTACCACCCCAGGTTCAAACAGCTGTCCGAGGAAACCAAGGCGAAGATGCGGGACGACAAGGCGCGCGCCGGGTCGTTCATCAACATGGATCCGCCGGAGCACTCCCGCTACCGCAAGTTGCTCACCGGGCAGTTCACGGTCCGCCGGATCCGCATACTCGGCGAACGGATCGAGGAGATCGTCACCGCGCAGCTGGATGCCATGCTGGCCAAGGGAAACACCGCCGATCTGATGGCGGACTTCGCGTTCCCGGTGCCCTCGCTGGTGATCTGCGAGATGCTCGGGGTGCGCTACGAGGACCGGGCGGAGTTCCAGGAACGCGCGGCGGCACTGATGCAGATGGACGTGCCGATCACGGTGGCGCAGGAGAACTACGAAGCCCTGCGCGCGTTCATACAGCGGCTGGTGACGGACAAGCGCGAGAACCCGGTCGACGACATCATCTCCGGCCTGATCCACCACGCAGGGGCCGATCCGGCGCTCACCGACGACGAGTTGATCAATATGATCAACCTGGTGCTCATCGCCGGCTTCGAAACCACGGCGAGAATGTTGGGGCTGGGCATTTTCGTGTTGCTGCAGCGCCCCGAGCAACTCGCCATGCTGCGCGACGACCCGTCCCGCGTCGGCGACGCGGTCGAGGAGCTGCTGCGCTTCCTGTCGGTCAGCAACACCGGAGTCTTCCGGTTCCCCAAGGAGGACCTGGAACTCGGCGGCGAGCACATCCCGGCCGGCTCGACCGTGGTGATCTCGCTGCTGGCCGTCAACTGGGACAGTGAGCACTGGAAGGAGCCGGACAAGCTGGACCTGAACCGGGTGCGGACCTCACACATGGCGTTCGGCCACGGCGTGCACCAGTGCCTCGGCCAGCAACTGGCCCGGATGGAGCTGGCGGTCGGCTACGTCGAACTGTTGCGACGCCTGCCCAATCTTCGCCTCACGGTGCCGCCAGAGGAGGTCCCCCTGCGCCCCGACATGCTCGCCTATGGCGTGCAGGAACTGCCGATCACCTGGGACGCACCATAAAGGCGTACGCCGACCAGGACCGAACCGACCCGCAGCGCCCCATGGGCACTGCGGGTCGGTCGTTGTGTTAGTGGTTACGAGTGCCCACCGTGGCCGCTCGAGGGCGCGGTGTTGCTGGAGGCGGCTGAATGCCCGCCGTGGTTGGAGCCACCCGAGTGCATGTGGAACCGGGCCACCTCGGCGGGGTGTACGACGAAGGGGCGCATCATGCCCTCGTCCTCGTGGTCGAGGATGTGGCAGTGGTACATGAACTCGCCGGTCGCGCCCTCGAACTGGCCGGCGACCGTGATCCACTCACCCTGCCGCAGGTTGAAGGTTTCCTTCCAGCCCTCCTCGTACTTCTCGATCGGCGGGCCGTCGTTCGGTGCGGGCAGCGGCCGGGTGGTGCCGCCGGCCGCGATGTCGAAAGCCGTCAGGTCGGTGAAGGTCCGCCGGGTCAGCAGCTGGAACCGCGCCATGTGGATGTGCGTCGGGTGCGGGGCCCCGCCGAGCTGGAGCAGGTTCCACACCACCCACCGGCCTCGGTCGATGAAGATCGTCGTCGTGTCGTCGAACAGGCGCGCGACCTTCCGGAACGTTCGCACGTTTCCCGTCGCGGGGTCGGTGAGCTGGATGACCCCCTCCGCAGGGAACTGCTCCGGCAGCTCGTCCGGGTCGGTGATCTCCGTCAGCTCCCACATCTCCGGGTGCGCTCGGCCGGCCACACCGGCAGAGGTCGTCGCCACGAACACCTCGTCGTGGTCCTCCGGCACGGTCGTGCCATGTGCCAGTCGGACGTACGATGTGGACAGTCGGGCCGGCAACTGGAACGGGTCGGGCTGGCCCTGGTTCCCGACGCGGAACTCCATGATGTCCGGCTCGACCGTGGCACCGGTGTTGACGAGACGCAGCCGCTGCCCCGGGAACCGGCTGAAGTCGATCAGCAGGTCGGCCCGCTCGGCCGGGGCGAGTGTCAGCCCGCCCGCGGGCATCGGCGCCGGGGCGGGCAGCAGGCCGGAGTCCGTGCCCGCGATCCGGACCGCGTCGTTCTGGACGGTGCCCGCCTCGTCGACCAGGTTGAGACGGAAGAACCGGGCGTTCGCCGCGTTGAGCACGCGGAAGCGGTACCAGCGCTTCTCGACGTCGAGGTGCGGCCAGATGACGCCGTTGACGAGGGTGAACGGGCCGGTGACGGGGGCAGCTATGCCGTTCGCTGGCAGGTACTGGAACTTGAACAGCAGTTGACCGGTGAGCGCGCCGGTCGCGGGGTCGGTGTCCAGGTTGCGGTCGGCGATGATCAGCGGGATCTCGTGGTCACCGCCCGGGAGTCCGAGCGCGTCCTCCTCGTCGTCCCGGATCAGGTACATGCCGGCCAGACCGGCGAACACGTTGAAGCGCGTCACGGCCATCGCGTGGTCGTGGTACCAGAGTGCCGTCGCCGCCTGGCGGTTCGGGTACTCGGTGAGCTGCGTGCTCCCCGGCAGCATGCCGTTGTGCGCCCAGCCGTCGTTGCCGCCGTTCGTCAGCGCGCCGTGCAGGTGCACGACGTTCCACGGCGGCAGTTCGGCGACACCGTCGATCAGCTCGACCCCGGCGGGCAGGCTGCCGTCCGGGTTGCGGTAGCCGGGCACGTTCGCCGGTGTCGGCTGCGCGAACGGCGCCCGCACCGCCACGAGCGGGACCGTGCCCTCGAGCTCGTTGGTCCACGCGACCCGCAGCCGCCTGCCGCTACGCACCTCGATGGTCGGGCCGGGGAACTGTCCCTCGTAGGCCCACACCGTGGTCTCGGGCAGCTGCGAGTGCAGCCGTATCCGCGCATTGGTCATCGTGATCGTGAGATCGTCCAGGTTCTGTCGCGAGGATGACCGGATCGCCGGCGGAATCCTCAGCGCGTCGAGGAACTTGGTGAGACCGAAGTTCGGCGCCGCGGACGGTGCTAATCGTCCGCGGCCTGTCGCCGCCGAGGCCGTCGCACCCGGGGCACTCGCACCGAGCAGGCTCACGCCCGCCACGACGCCCGCGGACCCGAGCACGGCCGAGGCGAGGAAGGTTCGACGGTCGACGGAATCATCCATCAGGTATTTTCTCCTGCGTTTTCTCATGGGAGTACAACCGTTGTGCGGCAACGGTTCACCGATTCCTCATCAGACTATCGGCGGCGATCTTCTTCGCGCGTCCGGCTCACCACAGGGTGTGCAGGCACGTCAGCAGGCTGCGTGCCTCGACGTTGAAGTAGTTGCTGTACCGCACCAGATCGGTGGCCTGCCGCGCGGTCATCCAGATGAAGTCCGGTGGCACCTCGACGGGGAAGTCGTCACCGACCTCGACGACCAGGTAGCGGTTCTCCGCGTGGTGGAAGCGGCCGCCCTCCTCCGAGTGCACGACGTCGTGCTTGATCGCCTCGGGTGGGGCCTCCAGCACCTCTCGTAGGTACGGCGGCGGCTCGGCGCCAGCGTAGTTCTCCGGCGTGCAGTGCACGGTCGGGGCCATCTCGATCACGTCGAACGTGCCCGCCTGCGTGCGGGCCTGGACGAGCACGTGCAGCACGCCACCGATCCGCTTGGCAAGGAAGGCGAGCAGCCCCTGGCCGACCGGCGCCAGCATCGGCTGCGTCCAGTGCGCCACCTCGCGGTTGCTCGCACGGACGTCGACGCCGATCACCGTGAAGTACTTGCCGTCGTCACGGCTGATGTGCTCGTCGGTGGCGTGCCACCTGGACACCTGGTTGAGCGGGATCCGTTGCTGGTCAAGGCTGTGCTTGGTCTTGGCCTCGGTGAACCAGCTCAGCAACGATGGCAGCTCGTGCAGCGCGCCCTTGCGCTCGGCCAGGGACCGCAGGAGCGCGCCGCGGAACGAGTCCTCGTCGAGCATGGACGGCCGGTCGACCGGCGCGGCGAACGGGATGCCGGACAGCACCGTCCGCGAGTCCATGTTGACCAGGTTGTCGACGTGCAGCAGCTCGTGCAGCTGCGCCAGCGTCAGCCAGCAGAAGTCCTCGAGCACCGGGATGTCGTCGGTGACCTCGATGACCATGTTGCGGTTGCGCTTGTGCAGGAACCACGCGCCCTGCTCGGACTGCAGCACGTCGACCAGCACCCGGCCACGCCACGGTGCCATGAAGTACTCCAGGTACGGAATGGGCTTTCCCTTGTGTACCCGGGTGTAGTTGCTGCGGGTGGCCTGCAGGGTGGGGGAGAGCTGGGTCAGGTTGACGTTGCCCGGCTCCATCTTGGCCTGCATCAGGCAGTGCAGGACACCGTTGAACTCCTTGACCAGAATGCCGAGGATGCCGATCTCCGGCTGCCGGATGATCGGCTGCGTCCAGTGCGCGCGCTCGCTGTGGTCGGTGTTCACCGACAGTCCTTCGATCGTGAAGAACCGGCCGCTGTCGTGCACGAGGTTCCCGGTGTCCGGTTGGAACCGCCAGCCGGACAGCCCGCCGAACGGAACTCGCGTGACCCGATAGCTGTTGGCCTGCACGCGTTCGGCGAACCAGCTGCGGAACGAGGGCGTCGGGACCAGCACCCGGTCCTGTGTGTTGGCCGACTCCGTGAACCGGTGCAGCAGGTCGTCGTCGGTCGTGGTCAGCAGTCCGGCGGCGGACATCGGCACGCCTCAGCCGTTAAGCTTGTCGGTCAACCGCAAACGGCCCAACTGTTCACGCAGGCAGTCGAGGCGCCTCGGCAGTTCCGGATCGTCGACGGGCCACGTGAGATCGATACCTGTGCGTCCGTCGAAGGTGCTCACCACGTAGCCACCCATGGCCGAGGTCTCCCTGATGCGGGAGGCGGAGCGGAAGTTGGTCAACAGTAGACCTTCCGGTGTGCGCATGGGTGGTATCGGTCCCCAGTTCATCATGCTGACAATGGCGGGGGCCTTGCTCGGATCCCACGGTTTCGCGCCGGGCCTCGACTGCGCGACGAGGTCGAGGAGGCTGCGCTGGATGGAACCGTCGGCCAGCCCCGCGCGTAGCTGCTCACCGACCGCGCGACCGATCGACACCGCGGTGGGTTCCATTCCGTTGGTGGCCTGGAAACCCGCGCCGCCGAGCACGTTCGTACCCTCGGTCGGACCGACCCGCGGAGTGAGATGACCGCGGAGGTTCACCGTGAACCGGTACACCAGGTCGGTCACCGGCAGCCCGCGAATCTCGGCCTCGGCGAGAAGTATGGCGCCCGACAACAAGCCGTTGATCGTCACGTGCTCACGGTGGCCGAGTTCCGCCAGTGCCGTCGTCTCCGCCACCGTCAGGCGATGTTGGACCACGTGCCGGACGACCGCGGGCTGTTCGGATACCGGTTGGACCGCCACACCCGCTTCGGTGGGGGCAGAACCATGGATGCCGCGCTCGGCCAGCAGGTCCTCCAACGACCTGGGAAACGGATGACTGGGCAGGTCCACGGGCAGGCCGGCCACGACATCGGTGTAGCAGGACCACAGTGCGGCGAACACAGCGATGGCGTGGTCGGCGTCGGCGATGCCGTGATGGGTTACCAGACACACACTCACGTCGTCGCCGTCGCGTACGACGTTGAGCGCGCTCAACGCCCGGTGCTGAGCCACGTCCACACCGGACAACGGGCGTTCGGGGTCTCCGTCGTGGACACGGACGTCCGGCAAGGCGTCGGACGCCGTGAAAACAGGTCCGTCGTCGCCGGCTTCCAGCCGGGCCGCGAACTGCGGATAGGCGCGACACACGGCCTCGTAGGCAGTCGTCAGGGCACCAAGATCCAGTCGGCCTGCGGCGCGCACCGAGAACCCGATGTAGGACTCTCGCCCGGCCTGGATCTTCTCGGTTGGTGACAGCGCACGCCAAACTCCAACTGTCGTCACGAATTGCCTCCAGTCAGGGTTCTGGTTCTCGCACCGTCGTTAGCAGGCTTGCCCACGCCGTTCGCCGAGGCCATCCCCAACGCGGGTAGTCCCGGCCGGCACCGGAGACAGAACGACAAGCTTTGGTGATGCCCTGTCATGTCCGGCGCCGGTAACTTCCTGTCTGTCCGGGCAAGGACGTCGCGGAAACCGAGGGAGTCCCGTGTTCGACACGCATGAGCAGCACGTCTGGATGCGCGGGGAGCTGCCGCCCGCGAAGGTCCGGTTCGACGAGGACACGCGAATCCACCACGTGTACGGATACGACGACGCGCAGAAGATCATGCTGGATCCCGCGACCTTCTCCAGCAACTCCCAGCGGCTGATGCCGAGCAAGTTCAAGTTCGCGACGGAACTGACCGACGGGAACATGGTGCGGCTCGATCCACCCGAGCACACCCAGCTGCGCAAGATCGTCAACCGCGGGTTCACGCCGAGGATGGTCGCCGACCTGGAGCCGCGCGTCGCCGCGCTGACCCACGAGCTGCTGGACGAGGCCGGCGACGGGGACCGGATGGATCTGGTGGAGTCGCTCGCCTACCCGCTGCCGGTGATCGTGATCGCCGAGATGCTCGGCGTTCCCGGGTCCGACCGGGTCTGGTTCAAGCAGCTGATGACCAAGCACCTCAACAGCGACAAGGACGCGCTGGAGGACGTGGCGGCCGCGATGGAGCAGCGCGTCGCCGACATCAAGCAGTTGCGTGCCTACCTACTCGAACACACCACCGACCGTCGGCGCTCCCCGCGCGACGACATGCTCACTGCCCTGGTCCAGGCGGAGGTGGACGGCGAGCGGCTCACCGACGCCCAGGTCGTCAACTTCGCCAACCTGATGCTGATCGCCGGGCACGTCACCACCGCGTCGATGCTCGCCAACACCGTGCTGGCGCTGGACATCAACCCCGTGCAGGCCAAGCGGATCCTCGACGACCGGACACTGCTGCCGGGAGCGCTCGAGGAGTCGCTGCGGATGTACCCGCCGTTCCAGCGCATCATCCGGGCGACCATGGTCGACACGGAAGTCAGCGGGCACGCGATCCCGCGCGACCGGCTCGTCTCGGTGTGGATCGGCGCGGCCAACCGTGAGGAACGCATCTTCCCGAACCCACACGAGTTCGACCCGAACCGCGACATCAACCTGCACCTGTCCTGGGGGCTCGGTGTGCACTTCTGCCTTGGCACGTCGGTGAGCCGGCTGGAGGGCCGGGTCGCGCTGAACATCCTGTACGACCGCTACCCTGACCTGCGCACCGACCCGGAACGACCGCCGGTCTCCCAGCCCTCGCCGGACTTCACCGGTCTGCAGTCGCTCCCGCTCATTCTCCGATAGTCATCTGGGTCGGCGAACACCCTGCGTCGCGGTGGTCCTGGACGCGTACCGCCGCCGCCTGTCGGTCACACTGCCGGCACGCTGACGTGGACGTGGACGTGGGGGTGGATGATGTCTGACCGGATCGAGGAGGCATTGCGCAGGGCGCGGGAGTCGGCCGCGTTCATCACGGTCACGGCGGAGCGAGCGCGCCGGGAAGGACCGGGCCCGCTGGTCGCGTGGAAGGACCTGTTCGACGTCGCCGGCACACGCACCACCAACGGTTCCGCGACTCGTCGCGACGTGCCGGTGGCAACGGAGGACGCGCCGATCGTGCGGAACCTGGCAGCCCGCGGCGCGGTGTGTGTCGGGAAGACGAACCAGAGCGAGTTCGCTTTCTCGGGGCTGGGGTTGAACCCGCACTTCGGCAATCCGGTCAACCCGCTGGCGCCGGACCGGGTGCCGGGCGGCTCGTCGTCCGGGTCGGCCGTGGCGGTGGCGGACGGGATCGTGGACCTGGCGGTCGGCACGGACACCTCCGGTTCGGTGCGTGTGCCGGCGGCGTTCTGCGGGTTGGTGGGGTACAAGGCGAGCATCGATCGCTACGACCGCACCGGCATGCAGCCGCTCGCGCCGAGTCTCGACACGATCGGTGTGTTCACGCATGACGTCGCGGCCGCGGTGCGTGCCGACGCGTGGCTGCGTGGCGCGCCGGTCGAGTCGCATGAGACGGAGTTCCGGTGTGTGGTCCCGACCGGCGAGCTGCTGGACGACTGCGACCCGGCCGTCCGGACCGCGTTCGAGGACACGCTGGCCGCGTTGGCGCGGTCCGGTGTGCGGATCGACCACCGCCCGCTGCCGTCGTTGGGCGAAGCGCAGGAGCTGATGGACCGGCACGGCACGCTGGCCGTCGCCGAGGCGTATGCGCGGCATGGCCACTTCTTGGCCGGGCCGAGCGATGTGGATCCCTTGGTGCTGCGTCGGTTGGCCGACTTCAACGCGGCCGGTGAGCCGGTGGTGCGTGCCGCGCAGGCGGGGTTGCGGGACCGGTTGGTCGAGGAGTTGGCTGGCGCGGTCCTGCTGTGCCCGACGGTCCGTGACCCGGCGCCGGCGGTTGCTCCGCTGCTGGCGGACCTGGACGTGATGGCGACGGCCAACCGCCGGGCTCTGCGCACGACGATGTTGTTGAGCTACTTCGGTCTGCCGGGGGTCGCCGTGCCGCATGGCGCGCTGCCGGGTGGTCTGCGTGGCAGCGTGCTGCTGTCCACTCCCTCCGGTGACGACGATCGCCTGCTGGCGGTGGCGGCCGCGATCTGGCCGCTCTTGGCGGAGGGGTAGAACGGCTGACACTCGGTCCTGGCCGCGTTCTCGCATCCAGGACCGAGTGTCGTGGCTGCTCGCCTCAGGCGGCGTGGATGTCGCTGACGTGGACGTCCACAGCCGCGACGTCGAGGCCGAGGAACTGCTCGACGGCCTCGATCACGTCGACCCGGATCTGCTCGGCCAGCGCCTTGATCGCGTGTCCGAACTCGACCACCAACGAGACCTTGACCGTGGCGATGTCGTTGTCCAACGCGACCGAGATGCCCTCGTCGTCAATGCTGTGCACGCCATCGATCTTGCCGACGACGATGTTCACGACCTTCGCGACGACCCCCTCGCCCACGGTGACGCTCCCGCGAGCGCCCGCAGCGGGCCGAGCCTCGGACGCGACCGGCACGACGACGGGCACGACGACGGGCACGACGACGGGCTCAATCTGGTCGGCGTCTTCGGCGTCGTCCGCGTCAGCGTCGGTGTCGTCGTCAGCGTCCACGTCGGTGGTGTCGGCGGCGGTCTCGGCAGCGACCAGCGCGTCATCGGCTTCGGCAGCGACGGGCTCGACGTTCTCCGCGCTACCGCCGTCCTCATCGGAGACCTCGGCGGCAGTGTCTACTGCGATGTCTTCTGCGATGTCGTCGTCCGTGGCGGCTTCTTCGTCCGTGGCGGGCTGCTCGGACTCCTCGGCATCGGTCTCGATCGCGGCGTCGTCCGCGACGGGCTCGTCGTCAGCCTGATCGTCGACATCGGCCGACTCTGCGGCGTCGTCGCTGCTGTTCTCGGAGTCGCTGTCAGCCGGTGTGTTGTCGGTGGACTCGTCTTCAGTGGACTCAACGACGTTGTCCGCACTCGGCGCGGTCTCGACGCCCTCGGCGACCTCCTCGGTCGCGGTGGCGTCGTCCGTCGGATCCACGGTCACGATCACGGTCGGCTCGACCTCCTCGCCGGGGCTGGTCGTGGCGTTCTTGGAGCGGCCGAAGAGGGTGTTGATGATCTCGGGCATGGTCGTTGAGCCCTTTCGAGAGCGACGAACTCGGGGGAGGAGGGGGAGTAGACGGCGCCATGATAGGGGGCCCGACCGTGACGCTGATCACCCGTCCCGTCTTCGAGATCTCGTTGTGTCCCTAGAATGTTCAGGTTGGGGCGGAGTCCTCCGGAACGGAACTTTCCGGTCGTACGGGAGCGGCCGTTTGCCAGACAGGGCAGGCACTTGCGTGCGAAGCTGCCCGCCATGCGAACGGTGGGAGCGGTGCTCGCGGCGGCCGTGTGCCTGCTGCTGTCCGGCTCACCGGCCACCGCCCAACCGCCGGATCCACAGCAGCTGATCGACCAGCTCTCCCAGAACCGGGTCGTGCGGCTGCCCGGTGCGGTCACCACCGTCGATGTGGCCAGGGTGCCCGACGACGAGAGGGTGCTGCTCGCTCCCCAGTCCGGTCTGCCGCCGGGGTTGGTCGCCCTCCTGAAGTGGGCCGGCGACACCGGAGTCGCGCTCACGGTTGTCGAAGGGCTGTGGATCGAGCGGTACGAGGGCACCGAAAGCGAGCGGCCACTCGCGACGGCCGACGAGCGGGTTCTGCGGCAGGTCCTCGCCTACGGTGACGTCACCGGCGTCGTGCTCGGCGAACAGGCGTCACCGGCGACCGTGCCCGCCACGGACGCGCAGCTCGACCAGTTGACCGTGAGCCAACCCCGCGACGGCGTTCGCCTGGCGCGGGTCCCGATGGGGCCGGTGTACGTCGACTACGCGGGCAGGCTGGCGGCTCGCTTCCCCGGCGAGCTGGTCGTCGTCGCGCACGGGGCCTGGCTCGAGTTCGCCGGCCCCGGCGCCGATCGGGCCGAACACGCGCGGAACGCCGCCTACGGCCCGGTCCTCCTCAACCGCGGTCGCTCGACGGACGTGGTGACCGCCGTCCTGGACCGGATGACCGAACCGCCCGCTCGGCCGGTGTACGACCTGCCGCGGCCGGAGAAGGTCGACCTGGCCGGCTCCGCGATCGTCGTCACGCTGGTCGCGGCGGCTGCCACGGTCGTGGCGATGTTGCTCGTCCTGTACCTGCGGTGGGCGCTGCGCAGGCGCGAGACCAGGGAAGGGCTGCGGGAGGCGCGGGCCAGGGCATACCTGTCGATCGAGGAGCTGGGCACCAGGCTGGCCGAGGACCAGGCCGACGTCCCGGCCGCCGCCGAGCGGTACGCCACCGCACGCGCGCTCTTCGACCAGGCCCTCACGCCCGAGGCGATGGCCGCGGTGCGGGAGGTCGCCGAGGAAGGGCTCGTGGTGGCGGGCGACCGTGAGGAGGACCGGTGACCTGGCGCCGTCCGCACGGTTGGGTGATCGTGCTGATCATCCTGGTGTCAGCGACCTGGGTGGTGCTGACGGAGACACGCAAGTCCGCCGAGCTGACCGCGCTGCCCGACGAACTCCGCTACACGTCGGTCCACGTCGCACCGGGCGCGGAGCGGATCTTCGACGCCGAGCGGGCACGGCGGATCATCGGTGACCGCCCGATCGCGGTGATCGTGGGTGAGCGCACCGGCATGTGTGCCGATTTCGCGGACATCCTGCCAGGCGTGATCGTGCTCTGGGTGAACGACGTCCCAAGAATGCCGATCAAGACCTGCGACGGTGGATCCCCTTACTACGAAAGGAACCTGACCGCCACGGCGCGGGAGGCCGTGACGCTCCTCGACACGGACCATGACTGGACCGTCCACGTCGAGGAGTACGTGCGTGCGTTCGACGCCCACGTGGCGGAGACGTTCCCCGGCACACCGCCACCGGCCCGCGGCCCGCCACGCCCCGCGAACGACGGCGCGGTCGAGAAGATCGTGCTGGTCATGTCGGCGGCGATGGGTGTGGTCCTCCTGGTGGTCGTCGCCTTCCTGGTCCGCGAGGTGTGGTCGCTGGCGGAGTATGTCCTGCGGCGCAGGCGCGACTGGCGGGCCAGGACGAACGCCCGGCTCAACCGGCTGGCCGACCGGGTGCTGCGCCTCACCGAACCCGGCAGCACGTCGACACGACGCGCCGCGACCGCGAAGGGCTACGTACTCCTGCTGCAGGCCTTCGAGTCCGCGACGAACGAAGCGCAGCGGTTCGCGGTGGACGAGCAGCTCCGCGAACTGGAGTGGCAGGCGGGCATCCCGCTACCGGAGGACCGCGCGGCACGGCGACCACCGGCACCGTAAACCGTTCGCACGCGGTTCTAGGGTTGGCGGTGTGCCCGCTGAGTCAGTACTGGTGAACTTCGTCTACTGCCATCCGGTCGGTCACGCCGTGGAAGCCCTGCAGTACTCCCTCGGCTTCCGTCGCGCCGACCCGGACCGGCGTATCGGTGTGGTGTTGCTCGAGAAGACGGCCGTGGAGCTCGCGTCGTGGTGCGAGCACATCGACGAGGTGTACACGGTGGACGTCGACGTGTTCGAGCCGCCGAGCCCGGACGTGCTCTCGCACGTGCCGGCGGAGTGGGACTGGGTCGTCGACGATCCTCGCGGTCACCAACAGTGGCAGCACGACCTGTTCCCCGGACTGGCTGGCTACTACGACCTGGCTGCCAGGCACTTCCGCGCCAGCCGGGGTCACCTTCCCATCGGCGCGCCACGACCGTCGTACCACCCGAAGAACCGGCTCGAGCTGACGCTGCCCGACGAGGCGCGGACCTGGGCCGCTGAACTCCTCCCGGACGGCGGCCCCACGATCGCGGTGCTGCCCGGCGGCAGCAGCCCGAGGTGGCGATACCCGTCAGTGGCCAGCTGGCGCCGCGTGTTGAGCGCTTTCACGGAGCGCTGGCCGACGGCGCGCTTCTGCCTGGTGGGCAAACTGGCCGAGGACGGCCGCACCAACACCACGTTCACCCGCGAGGAGTTCACCGCCATCGCGGACGTGGTGCCGGACGCGGCGTGGGCGGTGGACGTGCCGCTGGCTCGACAGCTGGCCGCGGTAGAACGCTGCGACCTGTTCCTGTCCCCGCACACGGGCTTCGCGTTCGCCGCGATGGCGGTCGGCACCCCGTGGCTGGCACTGGCCGGTAACGACTGGGCCGAGTACTACTTCAACCCCGGCGTCCCGTTCTACTCGGTCCTACCCGACCTGAAGCGCTTCCCGAGCTACGTCATGCTCGGCAACAAACCGGACCCCGTCGAGGACGACGGCCCCCGCTCACCGAGCATGTCGGCAGAACGCATCACCGAGGACCTCCCCGAGCTACTCGACGGCGCGACCTGGCTGTTGAGCGGAGAAGCGGACTTCGAAACCGCGATGCGCGACCACTTCCGCCGCCTGGTCCCCCTCTTCGAAGGCCGCACGGACGCGATGTTCTCCGTCGACAACCTGCACCTTCCGTACGTGTGATCAGGTCGCGAGTGACGACTCCCGCCCGGGTAGTAGCTTCTCTCACGAGTGAGGGGAGCTGGGCGGAGTGACACGTCTGCATGTCGGCTGTGCGATGTGGACCCACAAGGCTTGGCCCGGGCGGTTCCTGCCGCAGTCGCTGCCGGCCTGGGAGCGCCTGCGGGCCTACGCCGGCTGGTGCAACGCGGTCGAGGGCAACACCACCTTCTACGCGACGCCCGCCAGAAAAACCGTCGCGACGTGGGCGCAGCAGACCGATCCCGGCTTCCGGTTCGTGGTCAAGCTGCCGAAAATCGTCACGCACGAGCGCCGGTTCGTCGGTGTCGAGGCCGAGATGCGGGCGTTCCTGGACGCGATCGAACCCCTCGGCGAACGGGCGGTCCTGTGGACCCAGCTGCCCGGCTCGTTCGGCCCTTCCGACGTCGAGGCCCTCGGCCGCTTCCTGCGCCGGCTGCCCACCGACCGTCGACGCGCCGTGGAGGTGCGCCACCCCGGGTTCTTCACCGACGCCCGCTCGACGGCGCTGCTGGAGGGCACGCTCGCTGACGCGGACGCCGAGTGGGTGCCGTTCGACACCACGGTCTTCTTCCAGAGCCCGCCGACCAGCGAGGCCGAGCAGGACGCCTGGGCCAAGAAACCGCGGCTGCCCCGGCGGACCCGGGCGCTGACCGACCGGCCGATCGTCCGCTACCTGGGCCGGGACTCGATCGAGGAGACGGTCCAGGGGTGGCGGCCGTGGACCGAGGTGGTCGCCGACTGGCTGCGCGAGGGCCGCTCGCCGACGGTCTTCGTACACACCCCCGACAACGACGACGCACCGGCACTCGCCCGCCGATTCCACGACCACGTGCGAGCGCTGGTACCCGGCCTCGAGGCGCTACCCGAACCGGAACCGGTCGAGCCCGCGACCCTGTTCTGAGCGATGACACCCAGCTCGCGGCTCCAGGCGAAGGTTGGTTGCCTCGCCAACCGGACTGCTTGTGTGATCCTTTTCATTTCCGGCTGGTGAACCGCCCACCGGCGGGCGCCCGTACTGCGCGACGTGGCCGAAGATCAGCACACAGGGGAAGACGTGGCGACGAGCGTGGCCGGCTCGCCTCGACGTGCCACCGGGGCGCGCCCGCCTCATCGAGTCTCGAGATTCGTCCTGGAACCGTCCTCGCGACGCCACTGGCAGGTCATCGGCGTCAGCGTCGCTGTGTGCGTGGTCATCGAACTCATCCTGGTTCCGCTGTTCTACAACCACTTCATCGATCTGAGCGCGTACTGGGAGGGCACCGCCGCCTGGACGAACGGAGGAGATCTCTACGGTTCCCTGTCCTCGCGATGGGTGAGCGAGGTGCCGGATTTCATCTATCCGCCGTTCGCGCTCATCGCACTCGCGCCGTTCACGATGACCTCGTTCTCGGTCGCGAAGGTGACGATCGTCGCGGCCTCTGTGGCCTGTCTTGCCATCAGCGGCTATGTGGTTCTGCGGAGACTTCGCCCAACCGCGCCGACGTACACCACGGTTCGCCTGGTCGCTGTGGCAATGCCCGTGCTGGCCGTGCTCGAGCCGGTCCGAACCACCGTCGGCCTTGGGCAGATCAACATCCTGCTGATGACCGCGGTGGTCGTGGACTGCCTCGGCCCGGCGACCCGCCTGCCCCGCGGCATCCTGGTCGGTCTCGCCGCGGCCATCAAGGTCACCCCAGCCGCCTTCCTGCTCTTCTTCCTCCTACGTAAGGACTTTCGGGCGTCGGTGACCGCCGTCGTCACCGGCGTCGTCGCCACGGGTGTGGGTTTCGCGCTGGCTCCCAGCGAGTCGGTGCGTTTCTGGTTCGGTGGCGTCCTGTTCCAACCGCACCGCGTATCGGGACCCGCGACCCGGGAGAACCAGACCATCGCGGCGGCGCTGAGTCGGCTTCACCTGTCCGAGAGCGCGCACCTGGCCACGCGGATCGCGCTCATCGTCATCGTGCTGGTCGTCGGCGCGATAGCGATACGGCACGCCGACCGGGCACTGGCTCTGCTGGCCAACGCGGCGGTGGCGTTGCTGGTGTCACCGCTGTCCTGGATCGCGCATTGGGTGTGGTTGGCGATGGCCTGGTTGATGATCGCCCATCGTGCGTTCGCCACGATCGGCGACGACACGGCGAGTTCGCGCCGTCGGCGCGGGGCGGTCGTGGTGCTGCTGGTGGTCACCGCGGCATTCGTGGTATCGCCGCACCTTCTCGCTTCGCCCAACGGCCCCTCCTGGCTCCCGTGGGAACACCTGGTGATCAACACGTATCCGATCACGGCCATCGGCTTCCTGGTCGTCGTCGCCCGCCTGGCCCATCGCCGCCGGGAGGCCGACGTGGAAAGGCCGATCATTCGGTCAGACTGACTTGGACATCCGTTCAAGTCAGGTGGCGAGCGCGTCGAGCGCGCCGACGACGAGGTTTGCCGTGGTCAGCGCGGCCGTGGAGTCCCTGTCGTTGAGCCAGTTCAGGGTGGCGCCGCCGGTGACCGTGACGACCAGCCGGGCGACGTCGTCCAGCGGCACCGTCCACTGCCGGCCGGTCGCCGTCGCGATCTCGTCGAGCAGGACGCGCACATTGGTCAGCAGCTCGCGATGGGCCTGCTCGGCGATCGGGGCAAGCTCCTTGTCGCGCAACGCATAGGCGTTCAGCTCGTAGGTGAGCAGCTGGCGCCTCGGCGACCGTTCGACCAGTGACCAGTACGCCCGGAACGCTGCGGTGAGCGCGCTCCTCAGGTCCGTTCCCGCGTCGGCCGGGACGGACAGCGCCGCCCGCGCCGCCGTCGTGTTCTCCGTGTTCAGCTGCCGGATCGTCTCGGCGATCAGCTCCTGTTTCGAGGCGAAGCAGTAGTGCACGAGGCCGAGCGGGACGTCCGCCTCCTCGCTGATCCGCCGGATCGACGCGGCACCGACGCCCTCGCGGGAGAGCAGCGCGATGGTCGCCTCGATCAGCTGCCACCTGCGCTGAGCGACCGGTACCCGTGCCATTGCGCCATCCTGCCCTTGACTTGGACGAGTGTTCAAGTCACGATCCAATCGTCGTGCTACGAGAGGACAACGATGTCTGGTCGTTCGTGGACGAAAAGGGCCTTCGGCGTGCTGACCGTGGGCGCGGCGGTCGCGGCGGTGGTCACGGTGCCCGCGATGGCGGCACCGGTGACGGTGCGGACGGCATCCCAGCTGGACTACTGCCTCGGGCAGTGCGCGGACATCCTGCCACCGGGACAGAACGGCAACGCGACCTTCGCCGAGCTCCTGGCGCACACCGTCAGCGGGGCCAGGCCGGCCCACTCCGCCGACCAGCTCGGGATGTACGGGAGCCTGGCCAGCGGGTACCAGACCCTGACCACGGACACGATCACCCAGTTCTTCAACGACAACTCGTTCGGCGTGGCCGCCGACGACATCGAGCGGAGCTACCAGCCGCGCGCGGACGTCACCGTGGTGCGCGACAAGAAGGCCGGCGTCCCGCACATCTACGGGACCACCCGGTCGGGCACCATGTTCGGCGCCGGGTACGCCACGGCGGAGAACAAGCTGTTCCTCATGGACGTGATGCGGCGTGCCGGGCGCGGCCAGGTGACCTCGTTCGCCGGAGGTGCCGAGGGTAACCGCGTGCTGGAACAGGGCTTCTTCGCCGCGTCGCCCTACACGGAGCAGGAACTGACCGCGCAGATCGAGAGCGTGCGCAGGCAGGGGCCCGCCGGCGAGCTGGCGTACTCCGACGCACAGGCCTATGTGGATGGCATCAACGCCTACGCGAGGCAGGCCAAGGACGGCCGGTACTTCCCCGGGGAGTACGTGGCCATCGGCAAGATCGACGCGATCACCAACGCCGGCACCATCGAGCCGTTCACGCTGACCGACATCGTCGTGCTGGCGTCGCTCGTCGGCGCGCAGTTCGGCGGTGGCGGCGGCAACGAGGTGCAGCAGGCTGTCGCGAAGCTCGCGCTGCAGGAGCGCTACGGCCTCGCGGAGGGCGAGCGGCGCTGGCAGGAGTTCCAGTCGCAGAACGACCCCGAGGCGATCAGCACCATCCACGATGGACGGTCGTTCCCCTATGCCGCGTCGCCGGCGAACCCACAGGGGCTCGCCCTGCCGGACAAGGGATCGGTGACCCCGCAGCAGATGGTGTTCGACCAGACCGGGTCAGCGGTCTCCACCCAGCAGCAGGCCGCGGCGGCCGGGATGTTCCAGGCGCGGGGGATGTCCAACGCGCTGGTGGTCTCCGGCGCCCACACCGAGTCCGGCCACCCGGTCGCCGTGTTCGGCCCGCAGACCGGGTACTTCGCGCCGCAGCTGCTGACGTTGCAGGAACTGCAGGGGCCGGGGATCTCGTCGAGGGGCGCGTCGTTCGCCGGACTGAGCTTCTACACCCTGCTCGGCCGCGGTCAGGACTACGCGTGGAGCGCCACCACGGCGGGACAGGACATCATCGACACCTACGCCGTCGAGCTGTGCGAACCGAACGGCGGCACACCGACGAAGGCGTCCGGCTACTACCGCTTCCGCGGTGAGTGCCTGCCGTTCGACGTGGTGGAGCGGAAGAATGCCTGGACGCCGACGCTGGCCGACGGCACGGCCGCGGGCTCCTACACGCTTCGTTCCTACCGGACGAGGTACGGACCGGTCACGCACCGGGCCACGGTCGGCGGCAAGCCGGTCGCCTACACCACCGTGCGATCGACGTTCCTCCACGAGGCCGACTCCATCATCGGGTTCCAGAAGTTCAACGACCCGGCCGCGATCCGTTCCGCGCAGGAGTTCCAGCAGGCGGCGATGGACGTCAACTACACGTTCAACTGGTTCTACGCCGACTCGCGGGACGTCGCGTACGTCAACTCCGGTGACAACCCGGTCCGCAAGTCCACAATGGATCCCGCGCTGCCGGCGTGGTCCGGCGTGGCCAACGAGTGGCAGGACTGGAACCCGAACGGCAACACGGCCACCTACACCCCGTTCGCGCAGCATCCGAACTCGGTGAACCAGGACTACTACATCAGCTGGAACAACAAGCAGGCGCCGGGCATGAGCGGCAGCCCGGAGAAGTCCTCGGTGCAGCGCGGCGACGTGCTCGACCGGCGGGTGCGCGACCTGATCGCGAACGGCGGGAAGGTCAACCGGGTCACCCTGACCCAGGCCATGGCCGACGCCGCGGTCACCGACATGCGTGCCGAGCGCATCCTGCCGAACCTGTTGCGCGTGCTGGACGGCGACCCCGCCACCGCCGCGCAGGCGGCGACACTGCGCGCCTGGCTGGCCGCCGGCGGCAAGCGCACCGAGACCAGCCTGGGCAGCCACACCTATGCGCACGCCGGCGCGATCGCCCTGTTCGACGCGTGGTGGCCACGACTGGTCAAGGCGATCTACGAGCCGAAGGTCGGCGCCGACGCGTACCGCGCGCTGACCGGCGTCATGCGGATCAACGAGTCGCCGTCCGGTTGGCAGCTGGGCGAACCCGGGCTGAACACCGGCCACCCGCACAGCGGCTCGGCGTTCCAGTACGGCTGGTTCGGCCAGGTGTCACAGGACATCCGCGCGGTGCTCGGCGAGAACCCGGCCGGTAAGACGACGACCCCGCTGTGTGGCGGCCTGAGCGCGTGCCGAAAGGCGCTGTCCGACACGCTGCTCGGCGCCGCGGCCGAACCGCTGACCGTGACCTACCCCGGCGACGAGGGCAACTGCGAGGCCGGCGACCAGTGGTGCGCCGACTCGATCGTGCAGCAGAAGATCGGCGGCATCGGCCACGACAAGATCTCCTGGCAGAACCGTCCGACCTACCAGCAGGTGGTGGAGTTCCCCGCACGCCGCGGCGACGACATCACCAACCTCGCCCTGGGCAGGACGGCCACCGCGACCGGCGCACAGTCGGGCCACCCCGCCGCACACGCGGTCGATACCGACCCGACGACCCGGTGGGCCAGCGAGTGGCGCGACAACGACTCGATCACCGTCGACCTCGGCGCCACACGACGGGTCGCACGGGTCCGACTGGACTGGGAGGCCGCCTTCGGCGCGGCCTATCGGATCGAGACATCGACCAATGGCAGTACGTGGCGACAGGTTCACACCACCAGCACCGGCAACGGGGGAATCGACAACATCACGTTCCAGGCCACCGAGGCGCGCTACGTCCGCATGGTCGGCGTGCGGCGGGGGACCGGATACGGCTATTCCCTCTACGACCTCGCAGTATTTTCCCACTGAGAACACCCTCGCGACCCGTGGGGACCGTTGTGTTAAGCACGAACGGTCGGGTACGTAACAATTCCCCGGCACCGGAAACACCTGCGTAGTTCGGATGCAACCGATTGGCAATGAATCGGTTGTGGAATGGGTTTCGCGGTCAGGTCCGCCAACGCTGCCGGAGTTTCTTCGGCCGTCTTCACCGAGAAACTCCGACAGAGGAGACGCGGTGCCCGAAATCCGGTTTCTCGTACGCCGGCCCGGCGGTTCCGGTCAACCGGTCGCGGGGTTCGAGCGATGACCGGGGAGTGGGAGGGCGTTCACCGGTCGGTGGTCGTCGTGGGTGGTGGCCAGGCGGGCCTGTCGATGAGTCACTGTCTCACCCGGACAGGTGTCGACCACGTCGTGTTCGAACGGGAGCGCGTCGGGTACGAGTGGCGGGAGCGGCGGTGGGACTCGTTCTGTCTCGTCACGCCGAACTGGCAGTGCCAGTTGCCTGGTTTCGGTTATCCGGGCGGAGATCCTGACGGGTTCATGCCGCGGGACGAGATCGTCGCCTACCTCGAGGACTACGCGAAGTCCTTCGACGTGCCCATTGCCGAAGGTGTCGCGGTGACCCGGTTGCGTCAACAGGCTGACGGCCGGTTCACGGTGACCACCTCGGCGGGCACGCTGACGGCGGACCAGATCGTGGTGGCAACGGGCCCGTACCAGACGCCGCGCGTGCCGCGTATCGCCGAACGGCTGCCCGACGACATCGTCCAGCTCCACTCCGCCGACTACCGCAACCCCGCGCGGCTGCCCGAAGGCGACATCCTGGTCGTGGGCACCGGGCAGTCCGGCTGCCAGATCGCGGAGGACCTTCACCTCGCGGGCAGGCGGGTGCACCTCGCGGTGGGCAGCGCGCCACGCGTGGCCCGGCGCTACCGGGGGCGCGACGTGGTGGCGTGGCTCGAGGACATGGGCTACTACCGCCGCGGCATCGACGAGTTCGCCGACGTCGACGCGGTGCGGTTCCGCGCCAACCACTATGTCACCGGCCGCGACGGGGGCCGGGACATCGACCTGCGTGCCTTCGCCCGCGACGGCATGCGGCTCTACGGCAGGCTCGTCGACGTCCGCGCCGGCACGCTGTACTTCGCCGCCGACCTGCGCGCCAACCTCGACGCGGCGGACGCCGTGTCCGAGTCCATCAAGGACTCGATCGACACCTGTCTGACCGCCAGGGGCATCGACGCGCCTGCCGAGAAGCGATATGACCCGGTGTGGCGTCCGGAGGTCGAGCCGAGGATCCTTGCCGCCGCGGAGATCGGGTCGGTCGTCTGGTGTACCGGGTTCGGCGCCGACTACCGGTGGATCGACCTCCCGGTGTTCGACGGTCGCGGTTACCCGACCCATCATCGCGGCGTGACGAGCTTTCCCGGTGTCTACTTCCTCGGTCTGCCGTGGCAGCACACGTGGGGCTCGGGCCGGTTCTGCGGTGTCGCCGCCGACGCCCAGTACCTGGCGGCGCGCATCGCCGAGTTCGGCCGCCGATCCTCCAGCGCGGAGGTGCGCTGGATCGCCGGCACGGCGACCTCGACCTACCCCCGCGACGACGACTGGGTCGCCCCACGCACCGTCGCGTGACATCTCCTGCCGTGAGAACGGAATTCCCCCATGGCCAGAAAAGGACTGTCCGACGCGCATCGGCACCTCGGTGTACTGCCCGCGTTTCCTTTCTACGGCGGGCCGCCGGTGCGCCCGGATGTCACGGCGCGCGCCACGATCGAGGACCTGATCGCCGACCTCGACGCGGAAGGCACCGAGCGCGCGCTGGTGATCCCGAACTACGGCGTGCCCGACCCCGACATCGCGTTCTCGTTCAACGAACTCTGCGTCGAGGCCGCGTCGCGCGACGACCGGATCCGCGCCGCACTGTGGGTGTCACCACTGCCGCGTGACCGGGAGCGCACCGACAAGGCACTCACGCTCGCCGGCGAGGAAGGCGTGCGGGCGCTCAAGCTCAGCTTCCTGCTCGGCGGGCGGCCCACCGAGCAGGACTGCCGTCCCGGTCTCGACCGGATCTTCGCCGTGGCACGGCAGCGGAACCTCGTCGTCCACGTGCACACCTCGCCGGGCGCTGCGTCGGACATCGACGAGGTCGGGCACCTGGTCGACTGGTACGGCGACCACGTCGCGGTGCACCTGGTGCACTTCGGCGGCGGCATGAGCGGACACATCAAGCTCGCGGGCAGCCGGTTCTTCGACTGGATCGCGGCGGGCAAACGCGTGTACACCGACCTCTCCTGGGCCATCGGGTTCACGCCGCGATGGCTCGCCGAGGAGGTCTCGCGCCGCGGCATCGGGCACGACCGGATCCTCTTCGCCTCCGACCAACCCTGGGGCGACCACGCCGGCGAGTACGCGCGGCTGGCCGCCGTCGCCGGCGACGGCGAACTCGCCGACCTCGTCTTCCGCGACACCTTCGCGGAGCTCTACGACTGAAATCGAAGGAGACAGACCATGACCGACCTGACCGAGCTCGAATCACAGAGCCTGAACGAGATCCCGCACCCGTCGCTGCCCGAGGGCTCGAACCTCTACGGCGGCACCAAGGTCTTCCCCGACTACCAGGCCGAGGAGGGCCAGTCCTACTTCACGCTCGTCCACGGCATCGCCCACGAGTCGTCGGTGAGCTTCGTGGCGATCCTGCAGGCCACCCGCGCACTGAGGAAGGGCTTCGAGTCCGCGATCTACTTCTACGGGCCCGGCGCGATGAACTGCATGGCCACCCGAGGTTTCCCCACCACCGGCAACTCGGCGTTCCCCGGCGAGCACAACATCAACGACCAGCTCAAGACGTTCATCAAGGAAGGTGGCAAGGTCTACTGCTGCCGCTTCGGGCTCTCGTTGCACGGCCTGCGCGAGGAGGACCTGATCGAGGGTGTCATCCCGACGCACCCGCTCGACGTCCAGGACGCGCTCATTCACTACGCCCGCAAGGGCGCGATCATCAACTCCACCTACATGTGGTGACCGAATGTCCGTAGTAGACATTCGAGCTGACCTGGCCGTGCGCGGCGTCAACCTGGCCGCGCCGGTCACCCGTCACAAGGGTGCCGGCCCGAGCGACGACGGGCATCTCGTCGTGGACGGCGCCAACGCGGCGATCCCGCTCGACCCCGAGAGCCCGTACACGGTCAGGGACGGACGTGTCCACAAAGGAACGCTCGACCTTGGCCTGTCCGTGGAAGCGGTGCGGCGGCCGCGGTTCTACGACCTCGAGACCGCGGACGGCATCCCCTATCGGCAGATCGCGCTGCTGCACGGCAAGGACGTCCTGGCCTCCACGGTGGTGCAGACGTGTGTCCGCTACGCCGAGGACCAGCGGTGCCGGTTCTGCGCGATCGAGGAGTCATTGCGGGCCGGCGCCACCGTCGCCGCGAAGACCCCGGCCCAACTCGCCGAGGTGGCCGAGGCCGCGGTGCGGCTGGACGGGGTGCGGCAGATGGTGCTCACGACCGGCACGACCAAGGGTCCAGACCGTGGCGCGAAAACCCTGGCGCGCTGCGTTCGAGCCGTGCTGGCGGCGGTTCCCGGGCTGCCGGTCCAGGTGCAGATCGAGCCGCCGGGTGACCTGGGTGTGCTGGCCGAGCTGAAGGAGGCCGGCGCGACTTCGATCGGCATTCACGTCGAGTCGCTCGACGACGACGTGCGAAAGCACTGGCTGCCCGGCAAGTCCACCGTGCCGCTGGCCGAGTACGAGGCCGCGTGGGACGAGGCGGTCCGTGTCTTCGGCTGGAACCAGGTGTCCACGTACCTGCTCATCGGTCTCGGCGAGGATCCCGACGACCTCGTCGCCGGAGCGGCCCGGCTGATCGAGCGGGGCGTGTACCCGTTCGTCGTGCCGATGCGCCCGATGCTCGGCACGCTCGCCCGCCGCGACGGGGCGGTGGCGCCACCCGCGTCGCTCGTGGCGGACGTCACGCGGCGCGTCGGTCAACTGCTGCACGCGGCGGGCATGCGTGGCGCCGACCAGCAGGCGGGCTGCGCGGCATGCGGTGCGTGCAGCGTGCTCTCGACGGCAGGAGGCTGAGATGACGATGGCCGACGTGCTGGTACTGCTGGGCGACACCGCGAGTGTCGCCCGCGGGCCGGCGTTCACCATCGAGGTCGCCGAGGACGCGGCGACGCTCGCCGCCTACCACCGGCTCCGCCATGCTGTCTTCGTCGAGCAGCAAGGGCTCTTCCCGCGCCACGACCTCGACGAGCGAGACGACGACCCACGCACGGTCGTCCTCGTGGCCCGCGACGCCGGTGGCACGGTCCTCGGCGGTGTCCGGCTCGGCCCGGTCACTGGCGGCGTGGACCTCGGCTGGTGGCAGGGTGGGCGGCTGGTCGTCGACCCTGCTTACCGGTCGACGCACCGCGTGGGCTCCGCGCTGGTCGACGCCGCCTGCGTGCACGCGGAAAGCGCTGGCGTGCTCCGGTTCGAGGCGACCGTGCAGGCGAGCAACGAGCGGTTCTTCGCGCGCCTGGGCTGGGAAGCCGTGGGGCCGGTGACGGTCGCGGGCACGCCGCACGTCCTCATGCGCAAGCCGATCCGGCGGATCGCGGCGCTGGCGGCCGCCACGAAGAGCGCGCTCGGCCCGCTGCTCACCGGGCTCCCCGGCGTGCCGGGGTTCGTCGGCGACGACGGCGTTCCCGTACCGGGCAGTGATCTGGTCGCGGCCTGCGACGCGATCGTGCCGTCCATGGTGGAGCGTGACCCGGAGTGGGCGGGCTGGTGCTCGGTACTGGTCAACGTCAACGACCTGGCGGCAATGGGTGCCACGCCGGTCGGACTGCTGGACGCGCTCGGTGCCCGCGACGCCTCCTTCGCCAGCCGCGTGCTCGCCGGTCTGCGGAAGGCGAGCGAGGCCTACGCCGTGCCGGTGCTGGGCGGTCACACGCAGCTCGGCGTGCCCGCCGCGCTGGCGGTCACCGCGCTCGGCCGTACCCGTCACCCCGTGCCAGGGGGCGGAGGCCGACCCGGCCACACCGTACGGTTGACCGCCGACCTCGGCGGTCGCTGGCGGCGTGGTTACACGGGCCGCCAGTGGGACTCGACGACAAGCCGCACGCCGGGTGAGCTGCGCACCATGCTGGCCTCGGTCGGTGCTGTGCGGCCCGCCGCCGCGAAGGACGTCTCGATGGCCGGTGTCGCGGGCACGCTCGGCATGCTCGCCGAGGCCAGCGGGTGCGGCGCGATCCTCGACGTCGCCGCCGTGCCGCGCCCGGCACACGCGACCGTGGGCGACTGGCTGACCTGCTTCCCCGGCTTCGCGATGCTCACGGCGGACGCGCCGGCAGCGCCGGTGCCGCCCGCCGGGCCCGCGGTGACGGCGGACTGCGGCGAACTCGTCGCCGGCGGCGGGGTGTGGTTGCGCTGGCCGGACGGCGCACTGACAGAGGTCGTCCCCGCCGGGGTGACCGGATTGGGACGGGCATGAGCGTCGTGCGGATGGCCGCGGTGGCAGCACCGTTCGACCGCGACCTCGACGCGGACCTGGCGCGGATCGAGAAGCTGGTCGCGCAGGCACGTGCCGAGGGCGTTGGCCTGCTCGCGTTACCCGAGGCGGCACTCGGCGGCTATCTGGCCAATCTGGACGGTGGCGCCGATGGCCCGCCGCCGCTTCGCCTGGACGGCCCGGAGATCGCGCGAGTGGCCGCGCTGGCTGGTGACATGGTCGTGGTCGCGGGCTACTGCGAGGACGCGGGGGAGCGGCTCTACAACAGCGCGGTCTGCGTCACCGGGGACGGTGTGCTCGGCAACCACCGCAAGGTGCACCAGCCGCTGTCGGAGGACGCGAACTACGGCGCGGGTGCCGAGTTCACGGCGTTCGACACGCCGGTCGGCAGGCTCGGCATGATGATCTGTTACGACAAGGCGTTCCCCGAGTCCGCGCGGGCACTCGCGCTGGACGGCGCGGAGATCATCGTCTGCGTGTCCGCGTGGCCGGGCAGCCGCACCAACGCCGCCGCCGACCTCGCCGAGGACCGCTGGAAGCGCCGGTTCGACCTGTTCGACCGGGCAAGGGCACTGGAGAACCAGGTGGTGTGGGTGTCGGCGAACCAGTCCGGCACGTTCGGCGACCTACGCTTCGTGGCCAGCGCCAAGATCGTCGAGCCGGGCGGGGAGATCATCGCCGACACCGGTGTGGCAGAAGGCGTCGCGATCGCGGAGCTGGACGTCACGGCGGCACTGGAGACCGCACGGCGGTCGATGGGCCACCTCCGTGACCGCAGGCCCGAGGCGTACCCACCACATTGGACGGGATGATGCGCCCATGTCTCCAACACGGATCGCGGTTGTGGCTGCGCACTTCGGGCGTGACCTCGACTTCGACCTGCAGCGCATCGGCACGTTGATCGAGCACGCTCGTCAGGACGGCGCACAGCTGCTGGTGTTGCCGGACGCCGCGCTCGGCGGGTACCTCGCCGACCTGCGGCAGCCCGACCCGGACGCGCTGCCGCCCGCGCTCGAGCGTGACCACCCGCTGCTCGCGAAGGTGGCGGCGCTGGCGGGGGAGATGGTCGTGTGTGTCGGCTACTGCGAGCTGGACGGCGACAAGCGGTTCAACGCGGCGGTGTGCGTACACGGTGACGGTGTGCTGGGCAGGCACCGCAAGGTGCACCAACCGCTGGGCGAGGCCGCGGTCTACGCGCCGGGTGACTCCTTCGCGGCGTTCGACACCCCGGTAGGGCGGATCGGCATGCTCATCGACTACGACAAGACCTTCCCGGAGTCCGCGCGGAGCCTCGCCGTCGACGGTGCGGACATCATCGCGTGCCTGTCCGCCTGGCCGACGAGCATCACCAACCGTTCGCCCCGCATGGCACAGGACCGGCAGTCGCGGTTGTTCGACCTCTACGACTGCGCCCGCGCAGCCGAGAACCAGGTGGTGCTCGCGTCGTCGAACCAGACCGGCACGATGGGCGGGATGCGGTTCCTCGGCCAGGCCAAGGTCGTCGGCCCAGGCGGCGACATCCTCGCCCGCACGTGGTCGAAGGCGGGCATCGCGGTGGCGGAACTGGATGTCGCCGCCGAGATCGCGACCGCACGCCGCGTGCTGCACCACCTCACCGAGCTCAAGCCGGAGACCTACCGGAGCACCTCGTGACGCGCATCGCTCTCCTCACCTATTCCACCCGCCCACGCGGTGGCGTCGTGCACACCCTCGCGCTGGCCGAGGCACTCGCGAAACTCGGCGAGGACGTCCACGTCTGGACCCTGGGCCGCGGCGGCGACACGACCTTCTTCCGACCGGTCGACCCTGCCGTCACGGTGCACACGGTGCCCTTCCACGCCGCCGAGGACGAGCCCGTCGGCGAACGCATCGTCCGGTCCATAGCGGTGTTGCGTGAAGCCTTCTCGCTGGCGAGGACGGACTACGACATCGTCCACGCACAGGACTGCATCAGCGCCAACGCCGCGCTCCCGTGCCTGCGGACCATCCACCACCTCGACGACTTCACCACCCCGGAACTCGCGAGGTGCCACGAACGAGCCGTCGTCGAGCCGACCGCCCGCATCTGCGTGTCGGCGTCGGTAGCCGACGAGGTCAACAGGCGTTGGGGCCTCACACCGACCGTCATCCCCAACGGCGTGGACGCTGCCCGCTTCGCCGCGGCGGCCGACGACGCCGCCGGCCGAGAACGGTGGCGGGCCGAACTCGGCCGCTATGTCCTCGCGCTGGGCGGAATCGAGCCACGCAAGGGATCCATCGACCTGCTGGAGGCATTCGCCCTCCTGCGGGGCCACCACCCCGACCTGCGACTGGTGATCGGCGGCGGGGAAACGCTCTTCGACTACCGCGAGTACCGCGCGGCTTTCGAGGCCCGTGCGGCCGAGCTGGGAGTCGAGCCGGTGATCACCGGCGTTCTCGAGGAAGACGCGCTGCCCGCGCTGGTCGCGGAGGCGTCCGCGCTGGCGATGGTGTCCACGAAGGAGGGATTCGGACTCGCGGCGATGGAGGCACTGGCCGCCGGAGTGCCCGTGGTCGCACGTGACCTCCCGGTACTACGAGAGGTCTTCGCGGGGGCCGGCGGTTCCGTCGCGTTCGCCGCGGATGTCCACGACATCGCGACGGCTATGGATCGCATGCTCACCCGTCGACCCGAGCCGACCGCGGGCCGCCTGCTCGCGGCGACCTACACCTGGCGCCGCGCCGCCATCGCTCACCGCGACTTCTACACCCACTCACCCGCCGTGCCGACGTGGTCGGCGTGACACGAGGTGGGTGCGCCCGAGCCCGCACTGACGCCCGGCCTGATAATCGGGAGGCTGGCGACGGTACCGGACGAGGGGATGGGTGGATGAGCGAGTCGAGCGGCCAGGAGGTGTGGCGGCCTGGTCAGGACTGTCAGGCGGTGGCCACGGCGCGGGTGTTGGGGCAGGACGTCGACAAAATCCACGGGATGCCGTGGGGTGTGGTCGGGACGCTGGGTGACAGCGTCTGCTACATCGGCGTGAACGAGAAGGTCGAGGCCATCCAGGCGGCCATGGGCCGCCGGATCGCCGAGCGTGACCTGCCGGTGCGGCTGCTGGCGCCCAACTACTCGGGCGGGATCTCCGACGGCCAGCGCAACGGCACGCCGCAGATGCGCTACTCGTTGATCGGCCGGGAGACCACCAACGACGGCCTGTCGCTGCACTTCGAGGGCAGCGACATTCGGGGTGTGATCGCGGTGGTGGCGTGTGACAAGCCGCCGGTCGGCACCACCGCGGCGGTCCTGGAGCGCAACGTCCCGGCGGTCGTGCTCTCCGACGGCTCCATCCGCCCTGGCACGGACCCGCTGACCGGCGAGACGATCGACCTGGTCAGCTGCTTCCAGGTCGCGGGCGACCCGGACACCGAGAAGCGTGAGCGCTGGGCGCGTAACGCCTGTCCCGGGTACGGCAGCTGCGGGGGCATGTTCACGTACAACACCATGCAGTCGTTCATCGCGATGCTGGGGCTGGAGCCGCTGCACATGGTGTCGCCGGCGTCGGAGGACCCGCGGCGGGTCGAGGTGTTCCCCGAGCAGCTCGTGGACTGCCTGGAGATCATGACCCAGCGGGGGATCACTCCCCGTGACCTGGCCACCCCGGCCGCGTTCCGCAACGCCACGATCGTGGCCATCGCGATGGGCGGCTCGACCAACGTCGTCCTGCACGCACCGGAGATCGCTCGCGGTGCCGGGATCGACTTCTGGACCGAGGTCATGTCCCAGCAGGAGTTCAACAAGCTCTCCCGGGACGTGCCGGTGCTGGTCAACGCCCGTCCGTTCGGGAAGTACAGCATGGTCGACATCGACGCGGTCGGTGGCCTGCCGGTGATCGTCAAGGAACTCCTCGGCCACGGCGTCCTCGACGGCTCGACCCTGACCTGCACGGGCGAGACGCTGTCCGAGCAGATCGCCCGGCTCGACCCGCCAGCGCCGGACGGTGAGGTCGTCTTCGGCGTGGCGGGCCCCTTCAAACCGACGGGTGGACTTCGCCTGCTCGCGGGCAACATCGCCCCGAACGGTGGCGCGGTGATCAAGCTGGCCGGTGTCGAGGCCGGCCTCGTGGACAACCGCTTCGTCGGGCGGGCACGGGTGTTCGACAGCGAGCAGGACCTGCTGGCGGCGCTCATCGACACCCCGGACGTGTTCACCGACCAGGACATGGTCGTCATCCGCTACGAGGGCCCGCGTGGCGCGCCCGGTATGCCCGAGATGCTGGACCCGACCTCCCGCATCACCGCCCTGTGCCGCCAGAAGGGCATCGCCGTCGCGCTGATGACCGACGCACGCTTCTCCGGTGGTTCGGTCGGCCTGGTCATCGGTCACGTCGGGCCGGAGGCGGCACTGGGCGGCCCGATCGCCCTGATCGAGGACGGCGACACGATCACCGTGGACATCGACCACGACACCCTCGACTGCGCTGAGCTGGCCGATCCGGCGACGTTCGCGGCGCGGCAGAAGCGCTGGCAGGACGAGGCCGCGGCAAACGGTGGCGAGCATCCGCGCGTGCGCCCGGTGACGACCAGGCTGCTTCGCCGCATGCGTGCCGTCGCCGCCACCGCGCTCGAAGGGGCCGGAATGGCCACGCCTGCCGGACCCCTGAGCTGACCCGACTGTCCAGGGATGGGCGACGAGCCGCGTCGTCCACAGACGGGAACACGAAGTCGTCGCGGCCGGCGATCACCGGGGGCGGTGATGTGGATGGTCACGCCCTTCTGAGGGTGCCCGGCAGGTAGTCGACGGTGTCCTCGGTCCGGCGAACAGGGCTGTGCGGCAGCGGGGGCGCCGAGATGGGCGCCCCAGCCGACGCGCAGGATCAGGTGGGGGTGGGTGGTGCCGTCGAGGACCTGGTCGCGGATGGTGGCGCGGGTGTCGGTGATCTCGAGCGGTTGCGACAGCGGGCAGGTCGCGAGCCCGAGGTCGGTGGCCGTCAGCAGCGCGGCACTAGCCGCTTCACCTGCACGCAGCAGCGATACCGGGTCGTCCTGCTGGGTGGCGAGCACGAGCAGCTCACCGCCGTCCTGCTCGCCCCGGCCGGTCGGTGCGTTGGCGAGCGACCCTCGGGGGAAGGCGCGCATCGCGGTGTCGTCGTGCCGCACCGGTGCGACGGGAGTGCTGGCGTTGAGTAGGCCGTCCTGGGCGGCGTAGCCGCGCCCGCTCCACGCGGCCAGCTCCACCTGGTAGTCGGGGTTGGCTGCCTGCTTGCGTTGCCGCGAGATCGATGGCGCGGGTGAGCTGCCACCGGGTGGCGCTGTCGGTGACCGGCACCAGCAGTGCACCGGCTTGGGCTGCTTCGCGGACCATGACGTCGAGGTGGTCGGCCGGCACCTCCCCAGGAGGTGAAGCGGCGGCGGTCCGTGCGGCGTCGGGGGATCGTGCCGGCGAGCGCGACAGCAGGTCCCTGCCCTCGGGGTCGGTCGCCGCCAGCTGATGGGTGCGTCGGCGATCAGGTGCGCCGAGTTGTCACCGATCACACCGACGGTGCGCGGTTGGCGAGTTCGATCGCGGCGAGCATCGTGTTGTGGTCCGGCTTGGTGGTGGTCATGACTGGACGCGGGGCGGTCGGGTGATGTCGACCGTCATGCCTTCGGGGATGTGTTCGTGGGTGTCGTCGTGGCGGTAGGTCAGCGAGGCGATGACGTCGACCACGCCGTCGATGTGGCGGGTCATGTCCTCGACCAGGGACAGCTGGCTTCTCAGAGCGAGCTGTCCGGTGAGGGTGACCTCGCCGTCCCGGACCTCGACACTGATCGTGGCCGGGTTGACCGCGATGCCGATGCCGTGTTCGAAGACCCGTTCGACGATGTCGTCTCGGATGTCCTCGTCCTTGCGGAGGAACACGGTCAGCACGTCCCTGCGGCTGACGATGCCGACCAGCTTGCCGTCGGGGTCGATGACTGGCAGGCGTTTCACGTTGTGCTGGGTCATCAGCCGGGCCGCGCCTGCCACGGTTGCGTTGTCCGGCACCGTGATCGCGGGCTTACTCATCAGCTGGCCGGCGGTGACCGCGACGGCGCGGCGGATGTTGCGCCTGCCTCGCCACCAACTCGCCAGTGAGCGGGTGAACTCGATTTCCTGTGTCCCCTGCTTGATCAGCAGGTCCGCCTCCGACACCACGCCCAGCACACGCCGGTCGTCGTCGACGACCGGCACGGCACTCACGTCCCGCTGGGACAGTGCGCGGACCACGTCCTTGAACGGAGTGCCCTCGCGCACAGTGGCGACATCGGTGCTCATGACGTTCTTGACCTTCTGGTGGCTCATCGCTTTCCTCCTTGGCCACCAACAGCATGCGTCGTGCCCGCCGGCCGTCGCTGCGGTCCGACGGTCCTCGACAACCGGGACTTCCGTCCCTGTGTTCACGCCCGCGTGTCGTGTCTCAGAGACCGTTCATGATCGTGGCGATCTTGTCCGGCACGGTCACCATCGCCATGTGCCCCGCGTCGATCGTGACGACGCCCGCGCCGATGCGTTCGGCGGACTTGGTCTGCAGTTCCGGGGGATAGCAGTGGTCGTTGGACAGGTGGATGTAGGTGCGGGGGATGGGTAGCCGGTAGCCGCTCAGGTCCACGGTTTCGGTCAGTAGTGCGGCGGCGTCGTCGACGACACGGTCGAGGATGAACGCGGACTGGTCGTTGTCGGCGTCGTTGCACAGCATCGCTCGCGCTGCCTCTTCGCCGACCGAGTAGATGCCGCCAGCGATGGCGGCTTCGACCGCGGTCCGGACGTCCGGGTCGATCTGGTCGAGCACGCGGGTGCGGTCCTCGGGGACGACGGCGGACAACAGCACAACGTGCCGGATCCGTTCGGGTATCAGGGTCATCACCAGCGGCACCGTGACGCCGCCGAAGGAGTGGCCGACCAGGACGACGTCGGTGAGGTCGTGTCGCTCGATGTCGGCGACCACGGCCTTGGCGCAGTCCGCGAGGGTGACGGTACGGAGGTCGGTCTCCGCTCGGCCGCCGCGGCCAGGCAGGTCGACGGCGAGGACCTCGTCGTCGAGCAGCGGGGTGAGTGTGTCCCAGCAGTTTGCGCCCAACGTGGCGCCATGGATGAGCACGAACGGCATGGCGGTTCTCCTTCGCGGCAACGTCGCCAGTGCCGTAGGTTAACTGAATTCATCTCAGTTGGACAGTCATGTGTCCGAAGCACGCCATGTCATGTGGATGGTTGAGCTAGATCCACGAATCGACTTGAGTTCAGCTCACGGCCGGCAGGAGGCTGATCAGGTCGCCGCGAACATCTGGGCCGCGTTGCCGGTCGGGTCGAGATGGATCCGGTAGCCCTGGTTCCGGGTGCGGGGTGTCGGGTCCTGCTCGTAGACGACCTCGAGCCCGGCGTGGTGCAGCGCCTGCGCGAGCGCCAGGCCACCGCCACCGGCGACGAGAATCCTTGTGGTTCGGGCATTCCACTGCGTCCACCTGCGACACGCACTCCGCGACCGAGCACGCCGTTTCCGGTTCCGAACGCGTACTTTTCACTGGTGACGCCCGGACTGCGGCTCGGCATCCTCGGCCCGCTCGAGGCGGTGGCCGACGGAGTCCAGCTCGACCTCGGCGGCCCGAAGCAGCGTGAGCTCATCGCCGTGCTGGCACTGAACCTCGGCAGGGTCGTCCCGGCCGGGCGGCTGATCGACGCGCTCTGGGGTCCGACGCCACCGGCCGCCGCCGAGGTCACGTTGCGCACCCACGTGTCCCACCTGCGCAAGCGGCTACTGGCGTACGCGGAGGCGCTCGTCACCGAGCGCCCGGGCTACCGGCTGCGACTGGCCCCCGAGCAGGTCGACGCGTACCGGTTCGAGCGGACCGCCGGGCTGGGGCAGGAGTCCCTCGGCCTCGGTGACCCGCAGCGGGCGGCGGGCCTGCTGCGGGAAGCGCTCGCCCAGTGGCGCGGGCCGGTGCTGGAGGACCTCGGGTACCCCGAGTTCGCCGCGGCCGAGACCGCCCGGCTCGACGAGCTACGCCTGGTGGCCCTGGAGGGCCGGATCGAGGCCGATCTCGCGCTGGGCCGGCACCAGGAGGTGATCTCCGAGCTCGAGGCGCTGGTCGCGGACCACCCTTACCGGGAACGCTTCTGTGGCCAGCTGATGCTCGCGCTGTACCGGTCGGGCAGGCAGGTGGACGCGCTCACGGTGTACGCCGCGGCGCGGCAGCGGCTCGCCGACGAGCTCGGACTGGACCCGGGACCGGCGCTCGCGGAGCTGGAGACCGCGATCCTGCGCCACGACCCCACGCTCGCACCGCGCGCGGACCATGCCGCGCGTCCCGCGGGCACTCCGGCGGTCGCCCCGCCGGACGCGTTGCTGTCCGTGGCCCGTCGGGTGCGGCTCGTGGGACGGTCCGCGGAGCTCGGCCGGCTGCTGGACCTGTGGCGGGCGGTTCGCGACGGCGACCGGCGGGTCGTGGTGGTCTCCGGCGAGGCCGGGGTCGGCAAGACCCGGCTCGTCGCCGAGTTCGCCCACCTCGTCGCCGCGGACCCGGCGGTGGTCCTGGTCGGGCGCTGCGATCACGCGACGGCGGTGCCCTACCAGCCGGTCGCCGACGCGCTGCGGTCCAGTGTGGACGCCGCGGCCGTGCTCGCCGGCGCGCCCGAGGCCGTCCGGGACCGGCTAGCCGCCCTGCTCGACCTGCCGGCCGAGTCACGGGCCGACGCACGGGCCGAGGACCGGGAGGCCGTGTTCGGCGCGGTCGGGTGGGTGCTCGCGCGGCTCGCGGCCCTCGCCCCGGTGGCCGTGGTGGTGGAGGAGGCCGAACGCGTCGACCGGGCGAGCGCGCTGCTGCTCGGGCACCTGATCAGACACCTGCCCGGGCACGTGCTCGTCGCTGTGTGCTTCCGCGACCCGCCCGGCGGCAGGCACGGCCCGCTGCTGGAGCTGCTCGCCGAGATCGGGGGACGCGGCGTCGCGGAGCGGCTCGACCTGCGCCCACTGTCCGAAGAGGACCTCGGGGCGCTGGTGGCCGAGCTGATCGCCACCGATCCGCCCGAGGGGTTCGTCCGGCAGCTGTGGCACAACACCGGCGGAAACCCGCTCTACGCCACGGAAGTCGTCCGCGACCTCGACTCCCGTGGGGAGCTGGGCGGCCACGGCTGGCCGGTGCCCGCCGGTGTGCGGGACATCCTGCGGCACCGGCTGCGCGGCCTGCCGGAGCGGACCCAGGACGTCGTCGGCCGCGCCGCGGTGCTCGGCCGTGAGGTGGAGTTCTCCTTGCTGCTGCGGCTCGCCGACGAGTCGGAGGACGACCTGATCGACGCGGTCGAGGACGCGGTCGGCGCTGGCTTCCTCGTGGTGTCGGGCAGCTCGTGGACGGTCAGCTACGCGTTCCCCCACGACCTGATGCGCGACGCGGTGTACGCCGACCTGCCCGTCCCGCGACGCCGACGCCTCCACGTGCGGGCCGCGACGGCGCTGCTGGAGTCGGAGCGGTCGAGCGACGTGGTCACCGCGGCGGTGCACCTGCGCGCCGCCGGCCCAGCGGCGGATCCCGTGCAGGCGGCGGAAATCAGCCTCCGGGCCGCCGACGAGGCACGGCGGCTCTACGCGTGGGACGCGGCCATCGCCCACGCCGAGGCCGCGGTCGGCCTGCTCACCAACGCGAACGCGCCCCCGGGCCGGCTGGCGGACGCGGAGGTGCGGGCGGCCATGCTCCGGATCAGGTCGAGCATCGGCTACCGCGACGCCGTCCGGCTCCTCGAGTCGGCGCTCGAGCACACCCAGGACGACAGCGCGGCCGCGTCGGTGCACGGCCGCATCGGGGGTGCGCTGTCCACCCACCACTCGGTGATGGACATCCCGCGCGCGATCGAGCACTTCACCGCCGCGCGCCGGCTGCGCGAGGACGGCGGCCCCGACTTCCAGATGCTCCGGGGCCTCGCCCAGGCGGCCATGTACGGGCTGCGAACAGACCTGCTCGGGACGGCCTCGGCGGACGCCATGGCGCTGGCCGAGGAGCTGGACAGGCGAGACCTCGGCGTGCTCGCGGCGTGGGGTCGCGGCTGGTTCGCGTTCAACCGCGGCGAGCTGGCCGAGGCGGCAGCCGCGTTCGAGCGGGGGTGGGCGGCCGCACACGCGCTCGGCGACGCGTACCTGAGCTGGGGGGCGGTGAACGCGGCCGCACTGTGCGCGACCGAGTACCTGCTCGATCCCGGCGCGGGCAGGATGTGGTGCCGCCGCGGCCTGACCCAGGCCCGCTTCGACACGTTCAGGTTCCCGCACGACACCGTCGTCGACCAGCTCGTGCTCGCCGCGGCGGCCATGGGTGAGCTGCGGGTTGCCCTACGCGCTGCGGAGCCCCTGCCCGCCGATGCCGTGAGCAGGCGGTTCCTGCTGCTCCTCGACGGCGAGTGGGAACGCGCGGAACAGGCGTGGGCCGCGGCGCTCGCGGCCGACGAGTCCGCCGGGGACCGGCACGACGCCGTGCTCAACGCGTGCTGGCTGGCCGGTGCCCGCCTGCTGCTCGACGATCGGGACGGCGCGCTCACCGCACTCGGGCAGGCCCTGGCCCTCGCTGTCGACGGCCCCCAGGTGCCGGCCGAGCTGCTCGTCCGGGCCGAGCTGGCTCGCGTCCACGCCACGGGCGGGGAGGCCGATACGGCCGCCGAACACCTGTCCCGCTGCGACGAGATCCTCGCCGGCGGCGAGGACTGGCGCGGCCGGCTGGGTGCGGTCGAACTCGCTCGTGGTGCCCTGGCCGCCGCCCGTGGGCGGCCTGGCGAGTCCGATGCCGCCCACGAGAACGCGGTGCGCGTCTTCACCGAGCTCCGGCTGCCGTGGCGGCGGGCGCTGGCCCTGCGCGACTGGGCACGGGTGAGCGACGACCCGGCCCCGAGGCTGCGCGCCGCCGCCGAGGTCCTCGACGAGATCGGCGCCGCTGGCCGGTGGCGCGACCTGCTTTAACGGCACTTGCACGGATCTTCAACACCGGCCGCCGATCGTGAACGCCATGACCAGTAGCAACAACGGACTCACGATGAAGTCTCCCACCGCCACCCTGTTCGGGTGCCTGTTCGCCGGACAGTCCGGCCTCCTCGTCCTGACCCCGGTGCTGTCCGACGTCGCCCGGGACTTCGGGGTCTCGACCGCGGCCGCCGGCCAGCTCCGGTCGGTCTCCGGCGCTGTCGCCGCGCTCGTGGCGCTCGGCCTGCTCGCCGGCCGGCGTCGCTGGAACCTGCGCGACCTACTGGCCGCCGGGCTCACGTCGATCGCGATCGCGTCCGTGGCCAGCGCGGTCGCGCCGACCTTCGAGGTTCTCGCCACCGCGCAGGTCATCCTCGGCGCCGGCATGGCGTTGGTCCTCGCCGCCGGCCTGGCCGCGCCCGCGCGGTGGGCCGAGGACGGCGAGCGCGCCACTGTGCTGGCCTGGGCACTGAACGGTCAGCCCGCCGCATGGGTCGTGGGTATGCCGATCGTCGGCGTACTCGGCGCACACAGCTGGCGGCTGATCTGGTTGCTCCCTCTCGTGGCCAGCGCGGTCGCGCTCACCGGGGTCCGTGCCCGCGGGCGCGACGAACCAGAACCGGCCGCCGTCGGCTCGCCACTGCGGCGGCCCGGCGTGGCACGCTGGGCCGCCGCGGAGCTGCTGGCCTTCGCCGGCTGGGCGGGCGTCCTCGTCTACACCGGGAGCCTGGTCACCGACGCCCACGGGGTGTCGGTCACCACGGCCGGGGCGGCACTGGGCGCTGGCGCGGCCGCGTACATCGTGGGCACTCTCGTCGCCCGGCGCTGGGTTGCGGTGGCCGCGCACCGCCTGGTGCTGACCACGAGTCCGGCCCTGTCCGCCGCGGCATTGCTGCTCGGCTCGGTCCGGCCCTCCTTCGGGGTGTCGGTCGCGCTGTTCACCCTGACCGCGTTGATCGCCGGGATGCGGATGATGGCCGGCAGCTCCCTCGGGCTCGACCTCGGCGCCGCTCCCTTGCAGGCGATGAGCGTGCGTGCGGCCGCCGTGCAGTTCGGGTACTTCGGCGGCAGCGCGCTGGGCGGCCTCGGCCTCACCCTGGCCGGGTGGTCCGGGCTCGGCGCCGTCCTGGCCATCCTGCTGCTGCTGTCGGTCGGGATCACCGTGGCCCCCCAGGTCCGCGCGAAGGTTGGTGTGCGATGAGCGAGCGATACGACGCGATCATCGTTGGGGCCCGCGTCGCGGGAGCGACCCTCGCGACCCTGCTGGCCAGGGCCGGGCGGCGCGTGCTCCTCGTGGACCGTGACCGGTTCCCCAGCGACACCGTCTCCACGCACATGATGTTCCCGGACACCCTGCACCGTCTGGACGAGCTCGGCGTTCTGCGCCGACTACAGGCCGAGCACCGTATCCCGTTCGTCCACTTCGGCTGGCGGGTGCACGGGCACCAGGTCGGCGGCGACTTCACCCCGGTGGGCCGGTTCGACCGCGGCGCCTGCGTGCGGCGGATCGTGCTGGACGCCGCGCTGGTCGACACGGCACGCGAGGCCGGCGCGCAGACCCTGTTCGGCCACCAGGTGCGCGACCTGATCGGCAGCGACCCGGTGCGCGGGGTCGTCCTGGACACCGGGGAACGCGTCGAGGCGCGGTGGGTGTTCGGCGCGGACGGTCGCATGTCGACGGTCGCACGGCGCCTGCACCTGCCCGCGTCGCGGGAAAGCCGGGGCGAGATGGCCTTCCTCATGGCGTACTGGCGCGGGTTGCCCGCGTCCGAGTGGTGCCACATCGACATGCACGAGCGGGCGGCGCTGATGTCGGTGCCGTGCGAGGACGGCATCCACCTGCTTTCGGTCGCCGGACCACCGGAGATCACGCGTGGCTCCGCCGAGGTCCGCGAGCAGCGCTACCGCGACGGGCTGCGGCAGTTCCCCGCGGTGTTCAACCCGAGGCTGCTCGACGACGCGTCGCGGATCTCGCCGCTGATCGTGGTGCCCGAGACGATGATGCGCGGCTATTACCGCCAGGCGGCGGGTCCCGGCTGGGCGCTGCTCGGCGACGCGGGCCACTTCAAGCACCCCGTCACCGCGCAGGGCATCGGGGACGCCGTGCAGCAGGCGTGGTACCTCGCCGCGGCGTTGAGCGACGGCGACGATCTCGGCGGCTACCAGCGGTGGCGCGACTCCCGGGCCGCCGAGCACTACGACTTCTCCTACCGGCTGGCCCGCTTCGGTACCACCGCGGCGACCACCCACTACGCCGGGCTCGCGGCCGATCCCGTCGCGGGGCAGGGCTTCCTGGACACGTTCACCAAGCGGCGCCGCCCGTCGGAGGTGTTCACGCCGGACCGGGTCGCCCGCTGGGGCGCCGCCGGCGCGTACGAGGACGGGCGGCGCCAGGTGCGGTCCCTGGTCGAGGACCTCGATCCGGTCATGCTCGGGACCGTGGTACCCGCGTGTCCGGAGTGGACGGTCAAGGACCTCGTGGCCCACCTGACCGGCATCGCCGAGGACTCCGTGCGCGGCACGTACTTCGCGGACGCGATGGACGCCTGGCGCGATCCCCGTCTCGCCGCGGCACGAGACCGCTGGACCGCAGGCCAGGTCGCCGCACGTGCCGGACTCGACGTCCCGGCCCTGCTGCGCGAGTTCGACGAGCACAGCAGTGCGCTGGTCGGCATGCTGCGGCGCGGCACCGGGGCCGCGGCCGACACGCCGGCCTGGCTCGTCGCCGCGGCCGCCGCGGACCTGTCAGTGCACCTCGACGACCTGCGCGAGGCGCTCGACCTGCCGCCGGATCCGTCGTCGCCCGTGGCGCGGTTCGGGTTCGCGATGTACCGGCAGTGGCTGCACGCCCGGATCGTCGCCCGTGGGCTGCCCGCGCTGCGGTTGCGCGGCGAGGGGCGGGAGTGGGTGCTGGGCCACGGTTCGCCGGGCGCCACGGTCACCGCCGACCGCCACGAGCTCTTCCGCACGATCACGGGGCGCCGCGACGCCGACCGCGTCCGCGACCACGGCGTCCCCGACTCCTACCTGCGGATCATCTCTCCCTATCCGATGCCAGAAAGGCACGACAAGAAGGAAGTAACACAATGAGTACCGCCCTTTCGTTCGACGAGATCAAGACCAAGCAGCACAAGGTGTGGAGCAGCGGCGACTACGGCAGGATCGCCTGGGTCACCGTCCCGCTGGCCGAGACCCTCGTCGAGGCCGCCGACCTCCGCCCCGGCGCGCGGGTGCTGGACGTGGCGACCGGCACCGGGCACGTCGCGATCGCCGCCGCCCGCCGGTTCTGCGACGTCACCGGCATCGACTACGTCCCCGACCTGGTCGACGCCGCGCGCCGGCGCGCGGCCGCCGAGGACCTGGACATCGACTTCCTGGTGGCCGACGCGGAGAACCTGCCGTTCGAGGACGACAGCTTCGACTACGTGTTCTCGGCCATCGGCGTCATGTTCACCGCGGACCACCAGCGCGCCGCCGACGAACTCGTGCGGGTGTGCCGGCCGGGCGGCCGCATCGCGATCGCGAGCTGGACACCGGCCGGCTTCGTCGGCCAGTTGCTGAAGACCGTCTCCCGGCACGCGCCGCCCCCAGCGGGGGCCCTACCCCCCACCCGCTGGGGCGACGAGGAGGCCGTGCGTTCACTCCTGGCCGGCCACGCGGTCTCGACGACCACGACGACGGTCACCCAGCGCTTCCCGTCCGAGGAGCACTTCGCCGACTTCTTCCTCACCCACTACGGCCCGACCCACGCCGCGGCGGCCCGCCTGGACGAGGTGGCCCAACGCGCCCTCCGCGAGGACATGATCACCCTCGCCACGGCGTCGAACGTCTCCGCGAGAGACACCCTTCGCAGCGAATGGGAGTACCTGGTCGCGGTGACCGACAAACCCTGACCCCGATGCTCCAGCCCGCCGACATGGAATCCCCATGTCGGCGGGCATGTCCTGCCGTTTGCACTGGACCAGGCGCACCTTGCGGGGAGCGATGGTCGCCATCCTGCTCACCCACGGCTACTCCGCGGTGCGGCCGATCCCGTATCTCAGCGGCGTCGGGCCGTGATGTCGGCTGCTCGCAACTACCTGTCCTCCCTCAACGGCGAACTGGCCGGAACCGGCGTCTACGCGGGCACCCTGGCCATCGCCTCCGTCGGCGGCAGCGAACTGGCCGAGGCCGCCGCCCAGCCCGATATCCCTGCGGAGCTGCCCGGCGGTGTCGAGATTCCCACCGTCGACCCGGACGACCTCGCCGAGCACTACTGGGACATGTACACCCGGCGCGACCGCGTCGAACAGATCTGTCCCGAGTCGCTGGTAGCGCAGGCAGTCACCGCGTAGCCGCCGAACCACCCGCCAGCAGGGACCGGATCTTGGTCTCAGGTCAGCAGATCGCGGAGGACGTAGTTCATGATTCCGCCGTGCTGGTAGTAGGCGGCTTCCCGGGTGGTGTCGAGTCGGACGATGAGCTCGAACTCGGTGTCGGCCGCCCGCGCGGTGACCCGGTCGGGGAGGGCGGTCAGGCCGGTGACGGTGACTGGTTCGTCGCCGGTGAGGCCGAGGGTGTCGGCGTTCTGACCGGGGAGGAACTCGAGGGGGAGGATGCCCATGCCGATGAGGTTGGAGCGGTGGATGCGTTCGAACGACTCGGCGATGACGGCACGGACGCCCAGCAGTGCGGGTCCTTTGGCGGCCCAGTCGCGGGAGGAGCCGGTGCCGTATTCCTTGCCGGCGAGGACGATCAGTGGCACGCCTGCGTCGCGGTAGGCGGTGGCGGCGTCATAGATCGTGGTGATGGTGCCGTCGGGGGCCCGCGTGTAGCCGCCTTCGGTGCCGGGTGCGAGCTGGTTGCGGAGCCGGACGTTGGCGAAGGTGCCACGCATCATGACCTCGTGGTTGCCTCGGCGGGAGGCGTAGGTGTTCAGCTCCCGGACCCCGAGGGAGCACAGGTACCGGCCGGCCGGTACGCCGGGCGGGATGGCGCCGGCGGGGGAGATGTGGTCGGTGGTGACGGAGTCGCCGAGTTTGACCAGGACGCGGGCGTCGCGGATGTCGCTGACCGGTGCGGGGTCGCGGCTCATACTGTCGAGATAGGGCGGTCGGCGGACGTAGGTCGTGGAACTAACAGCCACGGCGGACGGACCCCAGTGCGTGACCGCGCTGGGGCCCGTTCGGTTGTCACTCCGCACAAGGAGGACCACTCGCCACGACAACGACGGGACGACCGTGGCCGTGGTTGCTCGCGCAGTCGGGGCGAGCGGGTCGGCGCAGGAGTTGTTCCGCGGCCTGGTAGTCCTGAATGGTGCTCACTCGTTTCGTCTTCCTCAGAGGCTGCGGGCGGTGATGTCGCCGGAGGCGGTGGTCGCGTGGATGTTCAGTTCGGCGGTGCCGTCGGTGTTCTTGAGCGTGTTGTCGATCCGGCCGTACGTGGTGCCGGCGTCCAGGGCGGCGGAAACTCCGGCGGCGGCGCCGACACGTCGCCGGCCTGGGTGCGCAGCACGACCGTGCCGCGCACGGCCTCGGCGATCCGGATGTCGCCCTTTCCGGTGCTGATCTCCGCGGGGCCGCCCAGACGCCCCACCGACACGTCACCGGCGTCGGTGGTGAGGCGGACGCTCGCGGCCTCGTCGAGATTGATCGAGCCGTGCGAAGCCTCGAAGGTGACCTCGCCGAACCGGCCGACGCCCCGGAGTTCGACGCTGGCCGCCTTCGCCTCGACGCGGGAACCGGTGGGCAGCTGGACCGTCACCTGGACGGAACCGGAGGGGCCGAGGATCTGGTTCTTCGCATGGGCCTCGATCCGCAGCACGCCGTCGCCGTATTCGACCGTCGTCTGCTCCGCCACCTTCACATCGCGGCCCTTGTCGGCGTCCTCGGGTAGGACCTCGACCGTGGTGTCGGCCTGGTCGGCGGCGACGAACCGGACGCGCCCCGCGGGGATGTCAAGGAAGACGGCGATCGGGTTGGGGGTGTCGAACTTCCGCATCGTGCTTTGCTCCTGTGCTGGTTGTTTGCTGACGCTGGTAAACGCATGGACCTGGCTCCATCAGGGCGGCCGTGGTCGCGCCAACCCGTTGCCCTCGGCCTTGACCAACACGCCGGTCGTCTCCCGCGGTTCGGGAACCGGCACCACCGGGTCGGGTGTTCGTGAACCCATGTCTCCTCCATCACTTTCTGGTGTTTCGCCGCGGATCACGGCGCGACGAGGTGACCGCGCCGCTCGTCGGCGCGGTAGTGGGTGACCGCTCGCGGTCAGGCGGTGTTCGGGCTCCAGCGGTCCAGGGCCGCGAAGGCCGGTCGCCACCGGGTGGTGTACTCGGTGCGGCCGGACGCGGGCAGTACCGCGAGCACGGTCGCCGCTGTCTGCTCGGTCGCGCCGTCCAGCAGCCACGGCAGGACGCGGGCGATGTCCGGGGCGATCCGCTGGGCGTGGACCTCTCCGAAATGGGCCCACTGCGCAGGGGTGGTGAAGGCCTGGACCAGCGGCAGCGCCTGGTCCTCCTCATGCTTCAGGTGCCCGGCCAAACCGGTGGCCAGCGAGTCGGTGAGATCTCCCAACCGGTCCAGGCCGGTCTCCGGAGTGGTCAGGAGGTCCTCGATCATCGCGACGACATCGGCGATGGCGGCGTGTTCGGCCTCGATCGCCTCCAGCAGCGCCAACTCGTCCGGCCGGTCGGCCAGGGTGCGGCGCAGCGCCGGCCACAGCGTGTCGTCCTCGGCGCTGTGGTGGACCCGCAGGCACGTGGTGAACAGGGCCCAACCGGCGGCGGTATGCAGAACGCGGTAGGGATCTCCGTCGACGCGTGTGGTGACCCGGGCAAGCTGCACCAGCTCTCGCCGCAGAGCGTCGTGCATCGCGTACATCGAGGTCATGTCGAGTCTGCCGTTCATGCTCAGCCCCATGCGCTGCTCGCGGGCTCGCGGACGGCGGCATTGAGTCGATTGACCAGATTGGTCACACCGATCAACAGGATCAGTGCCGAGATCTGCCGTTCGTCGAAGTGGTCGGCCACCTCGTCCCACAGCTCGTCGGGCACCGCCTCGCCGGACCGGTCGGCCAGCCGGGTGACCATCTCGGTCAGCGCCAGCGCCGCCCGCTCCGCGCCGGTGAAGAACGGCGCCTCCCGCCACGCGCCAACGCCCGCTATTCGCTCCGCACTCTCCCCGGCCTTGACCAGGTTCTGGCTGTGTGTGTGCACGCACGCGGAACACCCGTTGATCTGGCTGACCCGCAGGCCGACGATCTCCCGCAGCCCTTCGGCAATCCCACCAAAGTGGACGGCCCGCAGGATCGAGCCGATGCCCGTCATCCCGTCGGGCAGCACGAGAGCAGGGTTCTTCATCCGTGCTCGCATGATTGGTTCCTTCCCCAGGGCCGGGTTGGTGCTACGCCAACCCTCCCGCGACGCACCGAACGGATCAACGCCAACTTCACCGGCCCATCGATAACATGGTGGTTATGAGGCGATGGGGGCACGGGTGGAACTGCGGGACATCGAGATCTTCCTGATCCTCGCCGAGGAACTCCACTTCGGACGCACCGCCGAACGACTGCACATCTCCCAGGCCAGGGTCAGCCAGGCGATCAAGGCGCAGGAACGGCGCATCGGCGCGCCGCTGTTCCACCGCACCAGCCGCCGAGTACGCCTCACCCCGATCGGTGAGCAACTCCACCGGGACCTGAGCGCCGGATACCAGCAGATCATGACGGGCGTCGCCGCGGCGACCGCCGCCGCGAGCGGACATCACGGCCACCTGACCCTCGGCAGCATGGGACCGCAACCCTGGGCGATCAACCAGGTCATCGACCTGTTCCAAACCAGAACCCAGCCGTGCGGCTGCACTACCGGGAGATCCAGCCGACCGCGCCCCTCGAACCAATCCACTCGGGGGAGGTGGACATCGGACTGGTCTGGCTACCAGTCCGCGACCCCGACCTCACCGTCGGCCCGGTGACCCACTCCTCCGCGGTACTGCTCATGGTCGACGCCAAACACCCACTCGCCGAACGCGAATCAGTGTGTCTGGAGGACTTCGGCGACTGCACCGTCCTGGCCGGCACCGCGGTTCCCGACTACATGGAGGAGACCTTCAACCCCTTCCACACCCCCGCGGGACGCCCGGTCCCCCGTGGTCAGAAGGTGTCCACCTGGCACGAGGAGATGACGGCGGTGGCCGCGGGCCAGGCCGTCACCGCGGTCGCCGTCGAGGCCGCCCAGTTCTACCCATGGCCCAACATCGTCTACATTCCCATCCGCGACGCCCCACCGTGTCAGTGGGCCCTGGTCTGGCGCACCAGCGCCGGAAACCCGCTGGTGCACGCCTTCGCCGAGGCGGCCCGAGACGCGGACATCGGAGCGACACGTGACACGACGAGCTGACGAAGGAGGAGACCGGTGGAGCTGCGGGACATCGAGATCTTCCTGACCCTCGCCGAGGAACTCCACTTCGGACGCACCGCCGAGCGGCTGCACGTCTCCCAGGCCCGTGTCAGCCAGGCGATCAGCCAGCAGGAACGGCGCATCGGCGTCCCACTGTTCGACCGCGCCAACCGCCGCCAGATCCAGCTGACCTCCGTCGGCCGACAACTCCGCGACGACCTCCGACCCGTCTACGCGGGACTACGCGACAGCCTCGAACGAGCCCGCCTCGCCGGCCAGGGCATCGACGCGGTACTCCGCGTCGGCACCCTGCCCATCAACCTCCACGACGTGCGCTCCTACTGGGACACGTTCCGCGCCAACCATCCTCAGTGGCGGCTACGGTTCCAGCAGGCGCTCGCCAACGACCCGTTCGGCGAACTACGCCGAGGCAACATCGATGTCCTGATCACGTGGCTGCCCGTCGAGGAACCCGACGTCACCGTCGGGCCGGTCCTGTTCAGCGAACCACGGGTGCTGGCCGTTCCCACCGATCACGAGCTCACCCGGTACACCTCGATCTCGCTGGAGGTCGTCAGCGACTTCCAGCACCCCGACATCGCGGTGGCCCCGGCCTACTGGGTCGACAGTTACGTCCCGTCCCACACCCGCGAGGGACGCCAGATCGAACGCGGTCCAGTCGTACACAACGGAGACCAGGCCCTCATCCTGACCAGCACCGGAGAAGTCGTCACCCTCTTCCCCGGCCACATGACCCGGTACGGAGCACGACCCGACATCGCCTACCTACCCGTCCGGGACATCGACGCGTTGTCGTACGGACTGGTGTGGCTCGCCGAGTCCGAGAACGATCTCATCCGTGCCCTCGCCAGGACCATCCGCGACATCGGGCCACTCGACCTCTAAGACACCTGAATGACGGCACAGCCGGTCAGTTCGGGGCGGGCACGGCCTTCTCCGCCCAGCGCACCGATGCTGGAGATCTGCACGATGCGCCCGTGTGTCCGCAGGTGGGCAGGACGGCCTGGCTGACCCACAGCGCGCCGAAGAAGTTGAGGTCCGGCTGCGCGCGGGCCTGCGCTTCGGTGAACTCCACCATTCCGGCGAAGAGCGCGCCGGCGTTGTTCACGACGATGTCGAGCCTGCCGAAGCGGTCGACCGCCTGTGCGACGACGTCGAAGACCGCCGCACGGTCCGTGACATCCAGGCGCAGAGCCAGCAGGCGGCCCGTGTGGCGAGTCGTCGGGTGGCACGACGTCCCGGGTGACGCCGAGTGGGTGGGAGGTTCTTCGCGGCCTCCCACCCGATGGCTGGATCAGTGCCAGGTCATGTTGATCGTGCGTTCGAAGTTGACGTATCCGGCGCGCTGGAAGGCTTTCGCCATGGGGATGTTGCCGAGATCGGTGGCGGCGCGGATGCGTGGGACGTCCTGCGTGCTGAGAAGCCGGGTGCCTTCGGCGAGGATCTCGTCGATGTAGCCGTTGCCGCGGTGTTCGGGCAGTACGGCGAGGTAGGCGATGAGAGGGTTGTAGTCGTTGCGGGCCGGGATGACGAACCCCACCGGCTCGCCGTCCGGCAGCGTCGCCACCTGCCACCAGTCCCGCGGGCTGCGGTAGCGCGCGAACTCCTCCTCGTAGTGTTTGACCGCCGCCTCGCGGGCGGACATCCGGGTCAGGTCGTCGCGGCTGTGCTCGTCCAGCGTCCCCTCCAGCGCCCGAGTCATCATGGCGAGGAGTTCCTCGGTGTCGCCCACCGCCCGGAACCGCAGCCGTCCGGTCGGCTCCGGGATCGGCGTCCCGGGATGCCACTGCAGACGCAGCCGTTCGATCGACAGCCGGGCGCCGGTCTGTTCCAGGACGACCATGCGGTCCTCGACGACCTGCCCGGTCGCCCCGCCCTCGCGCCAATCCGGTGGTACGCAACGGCTGTACTCGGGCGGACGGGTGCCCGCCGGGACCACCGCGGCCATGGCCCTCCGCAACAGCGCCAAGCCGATGTCCACCCGGTCCGCGCTGCTGTCGTCGAGGTCGAACACGTCCAGGATCAACGGTTGGTCGTTGTCGGGCCGCCCCCACCAGGCGACCCTGGCCAGCAGATGGTCACCACGCAGGGCGACCCACATCCACTCCGGCCGGCGACGGCCGCCTGCGAGGTCGTCCGCCAACTCCTCGTTGAAGACGTAGGGCAGTCGGTTGAAGAGGTCGAGCTCGTCGCGTCCGGTGATCGGGCGCATGGTCAGGTTGCCCTGTTCCACAGTTGAGTCACGCGCCAGGGTCATGGCTTCCTCCAGTTCGGGTCATTGTCAGGAACTCGTGGGGCGCGGTCATCCGGCCATGCCGTTGTCGGCCAGCCACCGCGGGTCCGGTGCCACCATCTGCAGCACCTCGACCAGCAGCCCGTCCGGCCCGGCGACCTGGAACCGGCGCTGTCCCCACGGCTCGGTCACCAGTGGCATGACGACGTCCAGCCCCATGGCTCGCAACCGTTCGAACTCGGCGTCCACATCGGCGACGAGAAACGCCAGCAGGGTGCCGACCACAGTCTTCCCTCGGGTCGCCGCCGGCCACGACTCGTGACCACTGTGGACGAAGTCCAGGCTCAGGTTCGAGTGATCGGGGTGCTGGGTGTTCACGTACCAGCCAAGATCGATACCGACCTTGAACCCGAAGTGCTTCGTGAACCAAGCCGCGCTCACGGCGGGTTCCTCCGCCGCGACTGCCATCCCGACCACCGTGAACCGCATGGGTGCCTCTCAAAAGCAGACTTGATCGCCGCGACGTCCGCGGCCGATCCTGTGACGCCCCAAGACTGCTGGCTCACGCGGTGGCGATCAACAACGAAATACCGCCGCTACCGATAACACCGCGGTTATCAGTACTTCAGACCACCGCTGGCTGGGCCTCTTGAACTCAATTCAGGTTGAGAGTAGGCATGGTTCGGCCGATCCGAGTACGAAGGAGTGCTGATGTCCCAGGTCCACGCGAGCGGCAACCCATCGCCCGCGGGTGCCGAGACGAAGACGGGGCGGTTCGCCGGCCACGTCGCACTGGTGACCGGTGGCGGCTCCGGCATCGGGGCGGCCGTGGCCCGTCAGCTGGCGGCCGAGGGCTGTGTCGCCGTGCACGTGGCCGACCGCGACGAACTCGGTGCGCGCCAGGTCGCCGACCGGGTCGGCGGGCACGCCCACGTGGTCGACGTGACCGATCCGGTGGCGGTCGATGCCGTGGTGGAGGCGGTGCTCGCCGAGCACGGCCGCATCGACGTCCTGGTGCACACCGCCGGGGTCGACGACCCGGACGCGAAGAGCCGCATCCTGCACGCGCAGGAGTCTGGCGAGCCGGTCGACGTCCTGTGCCACCTTGACGACGCGGCCTGGCGCCGGGTTCTGTCGATCAACCTCGACGGCACCTTCCACGTGCTCCGAGCCGCGGTGCGCGCGATGCGGCCCCGGGGCACGGGGGCGATCGTCACTGTCGGCTCGTCCGCGAGCTTCGACACCCTCACCGGTTACCCGCACTACGCGGCGTCCAAGGCCGGTGTGCACGCCCTGTCCCAGGCCGTCGCCAAGGAGGCGATCGCCTTCGGGATCCGGGTCAACACGGTGGCACCCGGTCCGGTCGACACCCCGATGGCCGGCCGGACACCCGCCGCGGTGCGGACGGCCATGGCCGAGTCCGGGGTACTGGGCTACGCCTCGGCCGAGGAGCTCGCCGACAACATCTGCTATCTCGCGTCGCCGGGTGCCTCCAACGTCGTCGGGGCGGTCCTGCTGAGCAACGGCGGCCGGTTCACCGTCTGATTTGCCAAGTGTTCAGAGCGTGGCGGCGGCCAGTCGCTGTTTGGTTGGGATGGTTCGTGGCTTGGGGCCCAGAACCTTTCTCATGCCAGGGATTCGACCGCCCGGGCTCGCTAGGATACGTGCTGTCGGGGGGAACACTGGGGTGCCATCGTGTCGTTCGGTGGTCGAAGGAAGGGCACTGGGGTGGAATGGGGGCGGACCGAGGTCGACGGGGTGCCGACGTTCTGGTCGCGGCACGACGGTGAGTTCAAGGCCGGTCTCGTCTTTCGGGTCGGCCATGCCGACGAGCGACTGGCGCGACGGGTATCACGCACCTGGTCGAGCATCTTGCCCTGCACGAGATGGGGCATCGTCCTGATCATGTCAACGGCGCGGTTGACGCTACGACCACGACGTTCGTCACGCGCGGGTCCGATCGGGACGTCGCCTGCTTCCTCGCCGGAGTCTGCCGGGCCCTGTGTCGTCTGCCGACCGACCGGATGGAGTTGGAGAACCAGGTACTGCTGACCGAGGCGAATCGTGCGGGCGGGCGGGACGTCGCCTCGGCGTTGGCGATCTGGCGGTACGGCGCGGCCACCTACGGCCTGGGCGGCTACGAAGAGCTCGGTGTCGGCCACCATGATCCCGAGGAGCTGCGGCGGTGGGCGAGCCGGTGGTTCACCCGAGGCAACGCGGTGTTGTGGCTGATCGGCGGCGAGCCTCCCACGAGCCTGCGGCTTGATCTGCCCGACGGGCCGCGTGTGCCGCCACCGCGGCCATCCAGCACGTTGCCGCGGACCCCGGCGTACTTCCCGTCGCTCATCGACGGCGTGGCCGCCAGCAGCGTGGTCCGCCGGTCCATCGCGGCTTCGGCGTACACCGAACTGTTGCGACGCCGCCTGTACGAGCGACTGCGGGTGGCCGAGGGCATCAGCTACAGCCCGGTCGCTTCCTACGAGCGGCGAGACGGGCAGATGGCTCAGATCACGGCTTTCGTGGACGGGCTGGAGGCAGTGCACGCCAGGCTGGTCGACGGCTTCGTCGAGACCGTCGATCGGCTGGCCGAGGAGCCGCCTGCCGCGCGGGAGGTCGCGGAGGTCGCCGACCTGCTCAGAGCGCCGATGAGGGAACCCGACGCCGCCGCCGGCTGGGTGGTGGGCGCCGCACATGACGAGCTGGTCGGCGCCGCGTCGCCAAGCTTTGCGGACCTCCTGGCCGAGATCGACGAACTGACCCGGGAGCAGCTGACCGCGGCTTCTGTCGAGGCCCGTGACGACATGCTGTTGATGGTGCCGTCCGGCCACCGGCCACCGGGCGGTCGCTACTCTCCCGCACCGTCGACATCGGACGCGGTGGTGGATGGGCGTGTCTTTCTCGCCGCGAAGTCGTCCACACCTCGCGGGCAGCGGACGATCGGACCCGGCAATGACAGCAGGGCGCGGCTGTGCGTCGGTCCCACCGGGATCAGCCTGGTCGAGGGATTGGCCTTCATGACCGTCAGGTTCGATCAGTGCGAGGCGATGCAGTCCTGGCCGGACGGCGCGCGGCATCTGATCGGCCGGGACGGACTGCACCTGCGAGTTGAACCGACGATGTGGCGCGAAGGGCACCTGGTGTCCGATCTTCTCGACCGTGGCGTGCCGCAGGCCGTCGTCCTTTCTCGACCTCCGCGGCCGGCCGGCGAGATACCCCGCCCCGCACACGTCGGCTCGTGGGACCGCCTTCTTGCCCGCCTCAAGCGCACCTGACACTCGGCGAGGTTTCCATGTTACGCACGATCGGCCGGATCATCCGAGCCCTGCGATCCAACAATCTCCGTGAGGACACGGCCTGGCACGACCCCGAGTTGCCGCCTGTCGAGGAAAAGGTTCGGGCCGGGGACATCGAGGCCGGTCGGCGTCTGCTGGCGGGTGCCCAGGGCGACCACGAGCTCAGGGCGCTGCGCGTGGGCCGACTGTCCAAACAGGCGATCGGCAACGTGGACGCACTGGCCCGGCTGTCCACCGAGCGACCCGACGACGCCGACCTCGCGCTCCTGCTCGGCGCAACCCGCATCAAGCAAGCGTGGCAGGTCCGCACGGGCGCGATGGCGGCCGACGTCAGCCGCGAGCAGTTCGAGAGCTTCTGGTTCCTGCTCGGCGGTGTGTACGACCCACTGGTCCGGGCGGCCGAGCTTCGGCCGGACGACCCGACACCGTGGGATCAGCTGCAGTGGCGCGGTCTCGGTCTCCAGGTGGACCGTGCCGAGCTCGACGACGTGTGGCACGAGCTGCATTCCCGAAACAGTGTCCACTACGCCAGCCACTTCTCCCGCGTGCAGGTGCTGTGCGCCAAATGGCAGGGCAGCAACGACGAGGTACTCGAGTTCGCCACCTCCGCGGCAGGCGCCGCTCCGCCCGGCGAACCACTTGGCGCGATCCTGGTCGCCGCCCATCTCGAGGTGATGATCGACAAGGAGGTAGACCCGTACCTCTACTTCGGGTCGCGGTCCGTTCGGAACCAGATCACCCAGCACGCCGACGATTGGATCGCCAATCTTCGACCGCATGTGCGCACGCCCGAGGCCCATCATCTGTACGGCGCCGCCCTGTACCTCGCCGGGGACCACGACCGGGCACGCCGCCACCTCGCCGAGGTCAGCAGCACGAGCGTGCCGAACCGCCTGCCGTGGGAGCCTCTCAGCTACTACGGCCCGGCGCTGCAGTACCGCGCCGTGCGGAAAACCCTCGACCTACCCTGAGCGAAGGCTTGCTCGATGGGACGTCGCGGACGCCGATCTCCGTACCGAGTTACGTAACTTCCCCGGTACTTCCGTAGGGATTTCGGAGGAGTCTTTGTCCTCACGACCACCCCTCACGCCAGGCCAACGAGAGAAGTCATGATCACCACGCCGCGTAGCGGCCACCCGAACCAGCCGTACGGCGCGACGCCGCGATCCGCGTCGTACGGCCGAGCGCGGCGGGGCGCCGAATTGGCCCCCGCATCGTCCCGCCCTGCTGCGCTCATTCCACTGCCCGTGTTCACCGACCGCTACCGTGACGTCACCGACCGGCGGCTGGCCGCGCGCCTGGCCGCTGAGGACCTCGCCGAGGAGGCCGAAGAGCTGTCGCCGCACGAGCGCGTCACCTGCCGGCTGCACCGGCGCTGGATGCACCAGTGCGTAGCGTCGCCGCAGCATGCGATCGCGGTGACCGGGCATCGCTGGTGCCGCCGCTGTGAGGTCGCGCTGAACGTGGCGGTCGACGAGCTGACCGGCACCGTGGCCCTGACCTGCGCGCGCTGCCGGCTGCCGGGGAGCGGGCCGGCCAACCGCCAGGTCGTCCGCACCTGCCGGGCGAGCATCGCCGCGGTCCGCGCTGTCGGCGAACCGGTGCGGGCACTGGCCAGCTGACGATCAAACCCCGCCTCGACCGGCGGGTCGAGTCACCGTCCTCGGGTGCTCACCAGTCGCTCCACCAGCATGGTGAAGCGATGCCGCAGGACGCACAGCACGGTGGCGTGTTCGATCGCGCCGTCGGTGCTGTCCAACATGAAGCGGTCCACGACCTCCGCGGGAGCCGCGCACTCGGGGCATTCGACGATCTCAAGCACGGCGAGCCCCGCCGCCGCATCCCGCTGCCACGAGGGGTGAACGCACGTTGCGTGCGGAGTGGGAGATGACGTCATCGACCAGCACGCGCTCGAGGTCGGCCACGGCGCCGTCCTGAGCGGCGTCGAGGAAGACCCTGAGCAGGCGATCACACTCCGCCGCCCGAACCGGTTCGCGCCCGCGTTGGGCGAGGTGGGCGCGAGCCCGCCGGCCAAGCTGGCGGGCATTGGCGTTGCTGATCGCGAGCGTCTCGGCGATCTCGCGGAATCGGTAGCCGAACGCCTCGCGGAGCACGAAGACCGCACGTTCGGTCGGCGACAACCGCTGGACCAGGAGCCGGACGGCGTAGGTTAGGTCTGACAACCGTTCGGCCGCCAGCGTCGGGTCCTCGGCGTTGGGAACTCGTTCCGGCAGCTGGCGGTCGACGGTGATCTCGCGGCGAAATCGAGCGGAGACGGCGACATTGAGCGCGACGTTCGTCGTGATCTTCACGAGGAACGCGACCCGGTCATTCACCCGGGCTCGGTCTGTGCCCTGCCAGCGGACCCAGACGTCCTGGACGACGTCCTCGGCGTCGGCCACCCGCCCCAGCATCTGATACGCGATCCCGAACAGGCGTGGACGGACGCTCTGGAAGTCCTCCGCTTCCTCGACCGCTGTCGGCGCGGACATGACGTTGACATCGGACATGCGCATGACGATCTTCCTGTTCGCTGTGACCGGAGGGGAGGTGACACGACAACCTTCGCCTCGCCCGGGGTGCGGTCGCGCCAGTGGAAGACCCGGGGACACCCCCCGGGGAGGCGGGCCAGGGACACCAGTGCCTGCCCGTGCGCTTTGGCTCTGTCGACTACTCGACGAGCTTGCCCGCGGTGGAAACCTCACGCATGAGCGAGGAGATCTCGTCCGGCACGGCCGGGATCGGTTCCCGGTCGATGCGGCCGGGACCGGACCAGACCAGGTTCACCCGCATCGACTCGTCGAGGTCCGGGTGGTCGGACCGGTTGTGGCAGCCGCGGGTCTCACGGCGTTCGATGGCCGCTTCCAGCGTGGCGCGGGCGGCGAGCACGGAGGACCTCAGATCGAACGCGTGTGCGAGGTCGGCGAAGCCGGCCAGGTCGGGATGCACACCGACGCGTCTCATCCGCTCCTCGAGATCGTCCAGTTCGGACAGTCCCGCGTGGAGTCCCGTCTCCTCGCGGACCACGCCGGCGTGCTCGGTCATCGTGTCACGCAGGGCACGCTGCAGGGCTCGGACGTTCTCCGGCCCGTCGGCGGCCAACAACTCGTCGACCTCGCCGCGCGCGTCGGCCAGCGCCGCGTGTGACCGTTGCTGTGCGGGCAGTTCGGCGGAGTACCTCGCGGCCGCTTCGCCGACGATCCGGCCGTAGACCAGCAGCTCGATCAGGGAGTTGCCGCCGAGTCGGTTCGCCCCGTGCAGACCGCTGGCGGCCTCGCCGATCGCGTACAGGCCGTCGACGCCCGTCCCGTGGTCCTCCGGCCGGACCCACACGCCGCCCATGGAGTAGTGCGCGGTCGGTGCGATCTCGATGGGATCGCGGGTGATGTCGAGCATCTGCAGTTCCAGCAGTGTCTGGTAGACCCGGGGGAGCCGTTGCATGATCGTCTCCCGCGGCAGGTGTGACACGTCGAGCCACACTCCGCCGTGGGGTGTGCCCCGGCCCTCCTTGATCTCGGTGTACGCGGCGAGCGCCACTCGGTCGCGTGTGGACAGTTCCATCCGGTCCGGGTCGTAGCGGGTCATGAAGCGCTCGCCCAGTGCGTTGCGCAGCAGGCCGCCTTCGCCGCGCGCCGCTTCGGAGACCAGTGTTCCGGCCGCGTTCTCGGGCTCGATCAGGCCGGACGGGTGGAACTGCACCAGCTCGGGATCGCGGATGCGGCCGCCGGCGAGGATGGCGAGCCGGAACGAATCGCCGGTGTTCTCGTCGCGCCGCGAGGATGTGCGGCGCCAGATGCGGGTGTGCCCACCGGCGGCGAGGATCACCGCGTCGGCGTGGATCACGTAGCGCGCGCCGGTGTCCAGGTCGAAGCCGTACGCACCGAACACGACGTTGTCCCGCACCAGAATCCGGGTGATGTAGAGATTGTCGAGCACCGGCACGTCGAGCTGCGCGGCCCGGTTGACCAGCGTCCGCTGGATCTCCAGCCCGGTGTAGTCGCCGGCGAAGGCGGTGCGGCGGTAGGTGTGCGCGCCGAAGAAGCGTTGCGAGATGCGGCCGTCGGCCTCGCGGGCGAACGGCATGCCCCACCGCTGCAGGTCCTCGATGCCTCGTGCCGCGTTCTGGGCCACGATGCGTACCGTCTCCGGGTGTGCCAGCAGGTAGCTCTCCTTGATGGTGTCGGCGGCGTGCTGCTGCCACGTGTCCTGCGGGTCCATCGTCGCCAGCGCCGCGTTGATCCCGCCGGCGGCCATCGTGGTGTGCGCGTCTGCCTTCGGCCGCTTGCCGACGACGAGCACGTCGACGCCGCGCTCGGCCAGCTCGATGGCGGCACGCAGCCCGGACCCGCCGGTCCCGATGACGAGCACCGAGGTCGCGATCTGCTTTTCAGGACTGGTCATCGGGGTCTCCTTCGCCTACCGACTGCGCGTCATTGACCAGCGGTTCATGGCTGGCCGGGGATGTGTGACAGCCTCCGTGGGCGCGGATGAGCGCGATCACGGTGTCCGCGGTGCGGTCGAGGTGGCTGCGGCCGTCGGGCAGCAGGGCGTTCGGGCTGATGTAGCTGCGTGGCCCGACGTGGGTGGCGGGGTCGAGCCGGTGCACGGTGATCTTCCCGGCGCGGCGGGCCCGGTTCCATGCGCTACGGCGCAACAGCGGCCAGCGCTGGGGGAAGATCCACGTGCCGACCCGCTCGATCCGGTCGCTCGCGCTGGTGAGCCGATACAGGTGCTGGGCGTGGGTGAGGTCGCCGGTTCCGTTGTGGAAGCCGCCGAGCGTGATCAGCAGCAGCGGGGAGCGCAGCCGCGTGTGCAGTTCGCCGACCGCGCCGGTGGCGACCTGGGCGCCGCCGCTGTAGCTGAGCAGCACCACGGGGATACCGCTGTCGGGCTGGTAGCCGGCGAGCTGGAGCTGGATGGCGATCTGTGCGCCGATGGCCCGGTTGTAGAGGGGGCGGTAGCGGTGGTCGGCGGCGACGAAGGTCTGCATGACGTTGTGCAGGAACAGCAGTAACCCGGCGTGACGGCGCAGCCGCGCCCACACCGGCCGGTCGGCGAGCGGGTCGGCCAGCGGCGAGTACGGCTGCACCTGGCCCAGCACCCGCAGCTCCGGCGCTCCGGCGATCAGTGCCTCGACCAGTTGGCCGCCGTCCCGGGTGTCGCGGGCACGGCGTTTCCCGATGCCGTCCAGGTAGACCAGGTAGGCGGCCGGGGGACGGTCGGGGGCCGCTCCCCGGGCATAGGGCACGTCCTCGGGGAGCTCGGTCATGGGAGCTCGCCAGCCGGCGCCGTAGGCCAACACCTCGTAGCGGGCCAGCAGGCCTTCGGCGAGCAGGACCGGCCCGAACACGCCGGCCCAGAGCAGGAAGTCGTTCATGCGACAGGCTCCGTCGCCCCGGTCGCGCTGATCCGCACGACCAGCCGCCGGACGGCCTCCACCGCGACACCGAGCCCCGTCCCGGCGACGGCCACGCAACCGGCGGCGAGCCACCAGCCCAGCCCGGTCACCGAAGCGAGCGGGGTGACCAGTCCGACGCCCACTGCCACGAAGAGCAGCAGGTGGAGCAGCGGTCCGAGCATCGGGAAGGCGAGGACGGCAGCCAGCACCAGCGGGGCGACCAGGCCCGGTGTCCACAGAAACCCAGCCGGTGACGGCACGGGTGCCAGCACCAACTCGGCCAGGGTCCACGCGGTCAGCGGCCACAACGCGAACACGGCGGCCTCGACGAGGCCACCGGCCAGCAGCAACCCGACGACGACGGTCCGGGACATGCCGGGCCGGCGCGCCACGAGAGGCAGGACGCGCCCGGCGGCCTCCGACCACCCGGCGAGCAGCAGCAGGGCGACGACCGCAGGTGAGATCATTCGGCCCTGCTGTGAAGGCTGCCCGGGCCGGCCGCGTGCAGGTACGGTTCGAGCTCGTCGGCGGCGCGCCGGTAGCCACCTGCCTCGTGCTGGGCTGCCCGCAAGGTGGTCGCGGCTGTCCGGAACCGGGGATCCTCGACCAGACGCCTGGCGAGGGCACGCACGGAGTCCTGGGCGACGTCCTGGGTGCGGAGCGACAGGCCGGCGCCGAGCTCCACGACACGACTGGCCACCATCGGCTGGTCGGCGCCCTGCGGGACCACCAGCATCGGCACCCCGGCGTACATGGCCTCGTTGACGCTGTTCATCCCCCCGTGGGTGACGAACAGCGTCGCGCGGGCCAGCACCTCCGGTTGCGGCACGAAACGGCTTGCGATCACGTTGGCCGGCAACGGACCCAGCGCGGCCGGATCGGTCTGTCCGGTGGCGACGACCACGGTGCCGCCCAGCGGGGTTAGCGCGGTCGCGAAGCCGCGGAGCAACCGAGGGCCGGCGCTGAACACCGTGCCCAGCGAGGCGTACAGCACCGGATCCCGCAGTTGGTCGAGCGGGAAGTCCGGGTCGACCGGGCGGGCACCGATGCTCGCGCCGACGAACCGGTAGGACTGGTCGAAGTCCTCGACGGCGGGCTGGAACTCTCGCGACGTGTAGACCAGGTTGAGCCGCTGGCGAATGTTTCCCAGGTCGACCAGCGGCAACCCGCGTGTGTCGTAACGGCGGCGCAGCTCGCCGCGGGACCGCAGGTAGCCCCCGAGACCGCGGGGTCGAGCCGCCGCCAGCAGGTCCCACGAGCCGCGGGTGGGGCTGGGCACCTGCCGGTTGAACGCGAACGTGGTGAACGACGACGCCGCCGGCACCTCGAGTTCGCGGGCGGCGACCGCGCCCCACAGGCAGGCGCTGTCGTGGACGATCAGATGGGGCCGGGCGCGGCGCAGGTCGGTGAGCACGGCGGGCAGCACATGGACGGCGGTGCGTGCGAGTCCTGCCAACAGCGTGGCCGGCGTCGGCGGATCGGGAAGCGGCTGGTCGCCCCCGGGGTAGAGGCACACGGTCGCGCCGGTGGCCTCGATCTCCGCGCGGAACGCGGGCGAGGTGTGGTAGGTGACGGCGTGGCCGCGCCGAACAAGCTCGGCCACGACCGGCAGCGTCGGGTTGACACGCCCGTGCATGCCGATGTTGAGGAACGCGATGGTGCTCACCGGCCGACCCCCGACGCCGCTGCCCCTTCTGGACTGTCCGATGTGGCCGGAGGATCGTCGACCCGGTACAGGCCCGGCCCGCTGATGCGCAGCCCGTCGAGAAAGCGGCCCGCCGTGAGGGAGGCGGTGCTGATCAGCCTCCCGGAATGGCGGAAGTCCCACGGGGCGGGCCAGGTCTCGACACCGGTCGGCAGCACGACGGTCGGGATGTGCCCGGCCACCTCGTGCAGGTCACGCTCGATCTGATGGCGCAACGCCAGCACCCCGGCCCTGGCGGCGATCGCACTGGCGCGTCGGCGCGGGATGGTGGACCGCAACGGTGAGCTCTCCGGCCCGGCTGCGAGCACCACCACGCTGGCCGCCCCCGCCCGCAGCGCCGCCCGCACCGGGACATAGGCGATCACCCCGCCGTCGACGAGTGTCCGGTCGTCCCGATCGACCGGAGGCAGGATCCCGGGGATGGCCGCACTGGCCAGCAGCGCGGACTCGAGGTCTCCGTGGTCGAGCAGGACCTCGGCGCCGGTGCCCAGGTCCATGGCGACCGCGGTGAACGGGACCGCCAACTCCTCGATCCGCGACGGCAACCCGGCCCGAGCGATCAGCCGACGCAGGCCGCGGTCGGCGAAGATGCTGGCCCGCGAGGGCAGGAAGCCGAGCGGATACACCTCACGGCGACGCAAATGGGTCCACACGTGGTCCAGCCACTGCGCGGCCCGGTGCGGGTGTGCTGCCGCGATCGCCCCGTTGAGGGCGCCCACCGAGGTTCCGACGATCAGGTCCGGGACGAAGCCACGCTCCTCCAGGGCGTGCCCGACACCGACATGCGCGGCTCCGAGCACGCCACCACCACCCACGGCCACGGCCACGGGCCGGGGAAGGGCGTGCCAGCCGGTCGACGGCGGGTCCTCGGGTGCCCGGCCAGGGGGACGCGTTGTCCTCATGGTTACCCGCCTTTCTCGCCGGATTGGCTTCGCGAGCAAGGACAGGGCGGCCTACCCGATCTGTGACAACCTCGCGGGTCAGTCGAGGTTCTTGCCCTTGGTCTCCGGCATGAACCCCGCGACGACGGCCACGAGCACCAGCAGCGCGACGCTGTAGCCGAGGAAGACATCGCCGAGCCCTCGGCTGGACAACCACGCCTGTAGATAGGGCGCGGTTCCGCCGGTGAGCGCCACGGCGAGGGAGTAGGGCACGGCGAATCCGGAGGCGCGCACGTGGGTGGGGAACAGCTCGGCGAGTGCCGCGGGCGCGATCGCGGCGCTGACCGCGATCAGCGCCATCGCGATCGACATGGCGACGAGCAGTTGCCACGACTCGTCCTGGATCAGGCGGTCGAGGGGGAAGGTGACCGCGGCGGCGCCGAGCCCGAAGACGACGAAGCTGGGTCTGCGCCCGAACCGGTCGGACAGGTGCCCCGCCAGCGGGAGCAGCGCGATGCCGAGTGCGGTCGCGGCGACCCCGGCCCACAGTGCGGCCGTCGCGTCCATGCCCCCGACGCTGATGGCGTAGGCGGGCGCGGCGACAGCCCAGGTGTAGAAGAAGACGGTGCCGCCCAGGCTGAGTCCGAACACTCGGGCGAGGGCGGCGCGGTAGGTCCACATACCGCGCAGGATCGACGGACGGGCGGGCCTGGGCTCGCTGTTTCGTGTCTTGGCGAAGGCGTGGGTTTCGTCCAGCCCGCGGCGGAGGAAGATCGCGACGATCCCGAGCACCCCGCCGATCACGAACGGGATCCGCCACCCCCACTCGGTCATCTGTGCCTCGGTCAGCATCGTGGTGAGCCCTGCGCCCAGCACGGTGGCCACCAGGATCGCGGACATGCCCGACACGAAGATCGTGCTCGACCACAGACCCCGTCGCCGAGGCGGTGCCATCTCGGCGATGTAGGTGTACGAGGAGGCGATCTCCCCGCCGTGTGCCAGGCCCTGCAGCAACCGGGCCAGCAGGAGCAGCAACGAGGCGACTACGCCGACGCCCGCGTAGGTGGGCGACACACCGATCAGCAGGCTTCCCGCCGATGCCAAGGAGATCGCCAGCAGCATCGACGGTCGCCTGCCGTGACGATCGGCGATCCAGCCGAACAGCAACCCACCGAGCGGGCGCAGGACGAACCCGACCGCGAAGATCGCCAGCGTCGAGAGCATCGCCGAGAGGGGGTCGGCAGGGTTGAAGAACTGCTGGGCGAAGAACGGCGCGAAGACGATGTAGACGTTCCAGTCGTACCATTCGATGGCATTGCCGATGCCGGTTCCCACGATCGTGCGCAACGATCGTCTGGGTGGCAACGAGATGGGCGGTCCTACCGGAACCGCGACCGTGGCGGAGTCGGTGGTCATCGAAGTCTCCCGTCGTGAGTCAGCCGAGTGCCTTGCCTGGGACGTGGATCGCCTGTCGAGCATCGCCGGGTTCGGGCTCGGTTCGCGCCAGGGAAAGTCCCTGGTCAAGCACGGCCAGGGACATGTGTCCCGGGAGCGGTGTCACAAATCTCGTCGCCGGCCGGTCTTCCCGGTGGCCTCAGCCCGGCTCGGTCTGGGGGACCAGTTCCCATTCCGTCGCCAAGGACCAGGACGACTCATCATGAGCATGTATGCCCGGCTCCCGACCGTGGGGCAAGTCATGAGGCAGCCGACGACGATCGAACCGGACGCCCATCTCGCCGCGGCCGCCTACCTGATCGAACACAGCCATGAGTCCGCGCTCGTGGTGGTGGCCGACGACACCCACGAACCCGTCGCCGTGATCAGCGGCGCCGAGATCACCAGCGCGGTCGCACACGGTCGAAGCCTCGACAACACTCGTGTCAGCCAGGTCGTCACGGCGGCGCCGGCGACCGTGCGAGCCGATGTCACCGCCGAGGACGCGGCACGGCTGATGCTGTCCCAGGGCGTCCACCATCTGCCGGTCGTCGAGGACCGTCGACTCGTCGGCATGGTCGACCTCGCTGACCTGTACCGGGTGAGCCTCCGCGCAGCGCTGGCTGATCAGTGACGGGCACCGTTGTCACAAAGACGGTGCCCGGTCCTGTCCTAGTTGCGGACTTGGGACAGGAGCGTGAGATGGGACATTGGCGAGAAACAAACCTGCCGGTCGTTGTCGGCATCGACGGGTCACCGTCGGCGCTCGACGGCGTCCGCTGGGCAGCGCGGGAAGCCGCGCGTCGCAACACCCCGCTACGGTTGATCAGCGCCTTCAGCTGGCACGACTCAGCACATGTCGGCGACCCCGGGCTCGGCGGTCACTACCGCAAGACGATGTTGGAAGCCACGCGGCGGGCGAGCGTGGCGGCCGCCGAGACAGCCGCTCAGATCGCTCCGGGCGTCGAGATCTCCGAGCGTGTCGTCGACGGCTTCCCGGTGCCTCAGCTGGTTGCCGCGTCACGGGACGCGGGGCTGGTCGTCATCGGTGACCGTGGCCTCGGCGGACTGTCCTCACTGCTGATCGGTTCGGTCGCGATCGGACTGGCGGCTCATGCGGAATGCCCGATGGTCGTGGTACGCGGGGAACGACAGTCCGAAGACGGCCCGGTCGTGGTCGGCGTCGACGGCTCCCCGGTCAGCGAGGCGGCACTGGCTTTTGCCTTCCAGGCGGCGGATGCCCGCGAAGTGCCGTTGATCGCGGTGCACGCCTGGGCCGACGGCGTGTTCGACGCCGCCGTGGTGCCTCTGCTGGGTTGGGACGCCATCGAGACCGTCGAACAACTCCTGCTCGCCGAGCGGCTGGCGGGCTGGGGCGAGAAGTACCCCGACGTCGAGGTGCGGCGGGTGGTCGCGCGGGACCGGCCCGCACACGCGTTGCTCGAATGGGCCGCCTCAACCCAGCTCATGGTCGTCGGGTCGCACGGCCGGGGCAGCGCGGCCGGTCTGGTGCTCGGCTCTGTCAGTCACGCGGTGCTGCACCACTCACCGTGCCCGGTCGCCGTCGTCCGTCCCGAGAGGACATCGTGATGAGCCGCCGCACCACGGAAGCGCGCCAGAACGGCACGGCCGTCCACGTGACCGGGATCCCGTCAGGCGGGGTCGCGCCAGCCGCGGAGCCGGGGCGCCGTTTCGGCGTCGGCACGGCGTCGGCGCTGGTGGTCGGCTCCGTCATCGGGACAGGTGTGTTCGCTGTGCCGTCCGCGCTCGCGGTGTTCGGTCCGATCTCGCTGGTCGCGTTCGCGCTCGTCACGATCGGTGCGGTCGCGCTGGCGCTGGCGTTCCGCGGTCTGGCGGCGCGGCTCCCCGGCGCCGGCGGCCCCTACGTGTACGCCCGCGAGGCGTTCGGCGAGTTCGGCGGTTTCCTCATCGCCTGGAGTTACTGGATCACCGCGTGGGCCGGGAACGCCGCGATCGTGGTGGCCTGGGTCGGCTACGTCGAGGTGTTCGTGAACACCGGGCACGAGCGGTGGTGGTCGGTCGTCATCGCGCTGACCGGGCTCTGGCTCCCTGCGCTGGTCAACCTGTCCGGGCTGCGCAGCATCGCCGCCTTCCAGGTCGTCACCACTGTCCTGAAGTTGATCCCGCTGCTCTTCATGGCGACGATCGGGTTGTTCTTCCTCGACACCGCCAACTTCGGCGACTTCAACACCAGCGGCACGTCCTGGCTGGGTGCGATCAGCGCGGCGGGCGCCATCGCACTGTTCAGCTACCTCGGCATCGAGACCGCGTCGGTCGCGGCGGCACGTGTCCGCGACCCGAAGCGAAATGTGGGCCGGGCAACGGTTCTCGGCACCTTGGCGTGCGCCGCGGTCTATCTCCTTGGCACGGTCACCGTCTTCGGCACCGTGGCGCACGACGACCTGGTCGGCTCGACCGCACCGTTCAGCGACTCGGCCGACGCGATCTTCGGCGGGAGCTGGGCCGGCGCGACGGTGGCTGTCGCGGCCGTCGTCTCCGGGTTCGGCGCGCTCGTCGGCTGGACGCTGACCATGGCCGAGATGCCGCGGGCGGCGGCACGGGACGGGTTGTTCCCGGCCCGGTTCGCGGACCAGAGCCCCGCCGGGGTGCCCGCGTTCGGGATCGTCGTGTCGACCCTGCTCGCCTCGGCGCTCACCGTCGTCAGCTTCACCAGCTTCAAGCAGGTGTTCGTCACCGTCGTGCTGTTGTCGGTGCTCACGTCGGTGATCCCGTACCTGTTCGCCGCGGCGGCGCAGCTGTACTGGCTGTTCGGCGAGGGCCGACGACTGAGGGTCGGGCACCTCGTCCGGGACGTCGTCGTGTCGGGGCTCGCGCTCGCGTTCGCGTTCTGGGCGCTGGCGGGCAGTGGTTACCAGGCCGTCTACTACGGGGTCTTCTGTCTGCTGCTCGGGGTGCCGGTGTTCGTGTGGATCAAGGTCCGGCGGGAGGCGGCATGAACACCGCAGTCGAGGTCGGCATCCACTCGGAGATCGGCAGGTTGCGCGAGGTCGTCGTGCACCGGCCCGGCCGTGAGCTGGACCGCCTGACGCCCGGCAACGTCGCCGGGCTGCTCTTCGACGACGTGATGTGGGCCGACCGTGCCCGCCGCGAGCACGACGAGTTCGCCAAGGTGCTGGTCAGTCACGGGGTTCGGGTGCATCTGTTCGCCGAGCTGCTGGCGGAGGCACTCGCGACGGACGCCGGCCGGCGCTTCGCCGTCGCCCGTGTCTGCACCGACGAGCGGTTCGGGCCGACCGCGGCCCGGGAGCTGCGCGCGCTGTTCTCCGACATCGACGCGGGCCTGCTGGCCGACTACCTCATCGGGGGCGTGCTGACCTCCGACCTCGCCACCCTGAACCCGGCCAGCGTCGCGTGGCAGAGTCTCGGCGTCGAGGACTTCCTGCTCGCCCCGTTGCCCAACACGTTGTTCCAGCGGGACAACACGGCCTGGATCGGACGTGGCCTCACCGTCAACCCGATGGCGAAGCAGGCGCGGCGCCGGGAGGCGATCAACAGCCGCACCGTCTACCGGTACCACCCGCTGTTCGCCGGCGTGGACTTCGAGATCGTCTACGGCGACGACGACCTCGACCACGCTCCCGCTACCATGGAGGGCGGAGACATCCATGTGATCTCCGACGGTGTCGTCATGGTCGGGATGGGCGAGCGCACCACTCCGATGGGTGTGGAGATTCTCGCTCGTCGGCTGTTCGCTGGCGGCCACGCAAGGCGAGTCCTGGCCGTGGAGCTGCCCAAGGCCCGCTCCGCGATGCACCTGGACACGGTTCTCACCATGGTCGACACGGCGACGTTCGTCGTCTACCCCTACTTCGACGACGCCCACACCCGGCTCTGGCTGCTCACCCCGTCCCACGACGGGGGCGACATCCACGTTCAGCAGCGTGTCGGGCTGGCCGACATGCTCTGTGAAGCGCTCGAGATCGACGACGTCCGCCTGCTGCGTGCGGTCGAGGGTCGTCGGGAGGCCGAGCGTGAGCAGTGGAACGACGCCGACAACTTCCTCGCCATCGCCCCTGGCGTGGTCCTCGGCTACGAACGGAACACCACCACGAACGAGATGCTGCGCGACCACGGCCTCGAGGTGATCGGCCTGGACGGCAGCGAGCTCGGCCGCGGCCGCGGCGGCGCGCGGTGCATGAGCTGCCCGATCCGGCGCGATCCCGTCCCGTTCGCCCCGCCTTCGAAGGATCCGTCATGACTCTCTCCACGTCATCCCATTCGCTTCTCACGGTGACCGACCTCGGCCGTGCGGGATTCGTCGAGCTGCTCGACCGGGCCGCCGCGCTCAAGGCGGACAAGAAGGCCGGGCGCGAGCGCAGGGCGCTCGTCGGCAGGAACATCGCGCTGGTGTTCGAGAAGGACTCCACGCGGACCCGCTGCGCGTTCGAGGTGGCCGCGTACGACCAGGGCGCCCACGTCACCTATCTCGGCCCGCTGGGCTCGCACCTCGGGCGGGAGGAGAGCGTCGCGGACACCGCCCGGGTGCTGGGCGCGATGTTCGACGGCATCGAGTTCCGCGGGTTCGCCCAGGGCACGATCGAGGAACTCGCGCGGAACGCAGGCGTGCCGGTCTGGAACGGGCTGACCGACGAGTGGCACCCGACCCAGATGCTCGCCGACATCCTCACCATGCGCGAGCACCAACCCGGTGACCTCGAGGCGATCAGCTTCTGCTTCCTCGGTGACGGGCGGAGCAACGTGGCGCGGTCGCTCCTGATGACCGGGGCCATGCTCGGCATGGACGTGCGGATCGCCGCGCCCCGCGCGCTGTGGCCACCGGACACCCTGGTCGCGGACGCCAGGCGCGAGGCGCTGGCCAGCGGCGCCCGCGTCATGGTCACCGAGGACACCGGAGAGGCGCTCGACGGCGCGCTGTTCGTCTACACGGACGTGTGGGTCAGCATGGGCGAGGCCGACGCCGAGTGGGAGCACCGCGTCCCGCTGCTCACGCCGTACCGCGTCACCGCGGCGATGATGGCCGCCACCGGCCGGCCCGACACCCGGTTCATGCACTGCCTTCCCGCGGTGCACGACACCACCACCGCGGTCGGTCGCAAGGTCGCGGAGCGCTTCGGGCTCGTCGGGGCCGAGGTCACCGACGACGTGTTCGGCTCGGCCGCCTCGATTGTCTTCCAGCAGGCCGAGAACCGGCTCCACACGATCAAGGCCGTGCTCGTCGAGGCTCTGGGGCGATGACATGCTGCTCGTCGTCGCCCTGGGTGGAAACGCACTGCTGATGCGAGGCGAGCGCCCTGACGCCCTGGTCCAGCGGCGGCACGTGCGGACCGCTGCCCAGGCGCTGGCCCCGCTGGCACACGACCACACGCTGGTGCTGTGCCACGGCAACGGGCCGCAGGTCGGGGTGCTCGCCATGGAGAGCGAGAACGACCCGGAGCTCACCCACCCCTACCCACTGGACGCGCTCGGCGCCCAGACGCAGGGGATGATCGGGTACTGGCTGGTTCAGGAGCTGGGCAACGCGGGGGTGGCCGCCCCGATCGTCGCGATCGTCACGCAGACCGTCGTCGACCGCGACGACCCCGCGTTCGACGCGCCGACCAAGTTCGTGGGGGCCGGGTACCCCGAGCAGGAGGCCCGCCGACTCGCCGCCGAGCACGGATGGACCGTCGCCCCGGACACCGCCGCGTGGCGCCGCGTCGTCGCGTCGCCACAACCTCGCCTGGTGGTGGAACTGCCCACGATTCGGCGACTGGTGGCGAGTGGCACGACGGTTGTCTGCGCCGGGGGAGGGGGTGTGCCCGTCGTCGCCGGGGAGGGCGGGCACACCCAAGGCGCGCAGGCCGTCGTCGACAAGGACCTGACGGCGGCGTTGCTGGCGATCGAGCTGGGCGCCGACCGGCTGATGGTGCTGACCGACGTGGACGCCGTGAAGCAGGACTTCGGCACCTCACAGGAGCGCTCATTGTCCACAGTGGATGTCGAAGAGCTGTTGGCCATGGACTTCCCGGCCGGCTCGATGGCGCCGAAGGTCGAGGCGTGCCTGCGGTTCGTCACCGCGACCGGAAGGGCCGCCGCGATCGGCGCGTTGCGTGACGCGCCCGCCGTGCTCGCGGGTGCGCGCGGCACGACGATCACGAAATCGAGGAGTCTCGCATGAGTGCCATGAACCGTCAGGAGAACCGCGCACTGCGTGCCATCGAGAAGAGCATCAAGGCCGACGATCCCGAACTGGCCGAACTGCTCGACTCGTTCGCAGAGGACGACAGTGAGAACAGGACACACCGGTACGTCGGGATCGCGGCGGTTCCGTTGCTTCTCCTCGGTATCAGCGCGGGCGACGTGGTGCTGCTGATGACCGGCGTGCTCCTCGCGATCTGGGCCGTTCTCGGATGGACGGTTCGGGCGCTCCGCTGACTGCTTCGCCCGCTGGTCGGTGGCTCGGGGAAAGATCATCGATGAGGGAACCCAGGGATCTGGTTCACCGTTGCCCTGGGTGTGCCGACAGCCGACGAACCGCTGCCACCCGTGCGGGTCTGGGGGTATCTCACCGGCGTGTGGTGCGTGCTCTTCGCGGCGCTGCACATCTACTGGGCGGTGGGAGGGGACGCCGGACTGGCTTCGTCGGCCGGAACCGACCTCGCCGTTCGCCGGCCATTGTGGTTCGTGCTGCTCGGGTTGTGGGGCGTGGCCCTGCTGCTCCTCGCCGGGGCGATCTTCGGCGTCGGCATGACGCGCTGGCGGCTGAACGGCCGCCTGCGGCGAGGCGCGGTGATCCTCGGTTTGTTGGGTGCTGCCCTTCTGCTCGCTCGTGGACTGCTGCTCGAAGTCGTTCTGCTGACCGGAGTCGGGGGCATCGCCTCGGCGGTGGGGCCATCACAAACGCGCTGGAGTCTGATCTTGTGGAATCCCTGGTTTGTGGTGGGCGGGATCGTCCTGTTGCTGGCGACTCGTCAGATGCAGGGCGCCGGACCGCAGGTGCGGGCGCTCACTCGGTCACAGCACTGATCAGACGGTCGCGCTTTCGGTCAGCTTGGTGCGGATCTGCCTGCGGGAGGTGACGCCGAGCTTGGCGAACACCGTGCGGAGGTGCCACTCGACGGTACGTGGGCTGATGAACAACCGCGCACCGATCTCCGGATTGGTCAACCCGTCGCCGGTGAGACGCGCGATCTGTTCCTGCGGGGTGAGCGCCGCGTGCGTCTGGACGGTCCTTGTGTGCACGGTCGCGCCGGTCGCCTCGAGTTCACGCCGCGCACGTTCCGCGAACGCCATGGCCCCCATGTCGCTCAGCGTCTCGTAGGCGCGCGGCTCAGCTGTCGTCGTGAGTCGACGCGGCGGCGCGCTCTGCGCAGCCATTCGCCGTGGAGCAGCTGGAACCGGGCCGCCTCGTCGCGCGGCCTCCGCCGCGTCCTCTGGTTTGCCGACCCGCGTCGCGGCCTCGACGAGTTCGACCGTCGATCCGATGGACAGCCGCAGTTCCTGCGGATACGCCGAACCGCGCTTGGCGGCGGCGTACGCCTCCTCGTAGCGACCCAGACTGAGAGGCTACCTCCGGCGCAGGTACTTCTCCATCGCCACCACGGGAACCACAACCGCGCCCGCCGCCGCCGCGAGCGTCCACTGTCGAAGCGACAGGTCCTCGGTGCGGAAGACCGCTTGCAGGAACGGCAGGTGCACGACCGCGATCTGGAGCACCAGCAGCAACCCGATGCCGACGAACACGTACCGGTTCGAGGTCCAGCCGATACTGCGCACCGGTGCGGTCATCGTCCGGCACATCAGCAGGTAGAAGATCTGGAAGAAGGCCACGGAGGTGACCGCGAGCGTCTGGGCCCGCGCCGTTTCCGGCCCGGCGACCAGGAACAGTGCGATCGCGACCGCCGCCATGAGCACACCGACATACACCGTGCGCGTGACGACGAAACGCGACAGCAGCGGCTCGTTCGGTGCGCGCGGTGGCCTGCTCATCGAGTCGGCCTCCCGCGCCTCGAACGCGATCGGCAGCGCCAACGACACCGTCGCCACGAGGTTGATCCAGAGGATCTGGACCGGCTCGACCGGCAGGACCGGCAACCCGCCGACCACCGGGAAGGTCAGCACCGCCACCAGGACGATCAACGCCTCGCCGACGTTGGTCGGCAGCACGAACGTCAACGCCTTCACCAGGTTGTCGTAGACCCGGCGGCCCTCCTCGATGGCCGCCTTGATCGTCGCGAAGTTGTCGTCACCGAGCACGATGTCGGCGGCCTCCTTCGCCGCCGCGGTGCCGGCACGTCCCATCGCCACGCCGATGTCGGCCTGCCGCAGCGCCGGCGCGTCGTTGACACCGTCGCCGGTCATCGCCGTCACCGCACCCCCGGCCTGAAGCGCACGTACGAGCTTGAGCTTGTGCTCGGGCGCCACACGCGCGAAGACGTCGGTGGTCCGGACGCGGCGCCGCAGCTCGTCCTCGGACAGCGCCGCGATCTCGGCGCCGGTCATGGGCGGCCCGTCCCCGGCGATACCGAGGTCGCGACCGATGGCGGCCGCGGTGGCGGCGTGGTCACCCGTGATCATCTTCACGCTGACCCCGGCGCGGTGACACGCGGCGACGGCGTCGGGCACCTCGGGGCGCAGCGGGTCGATCAGGGCCACCAGGCCCAGCAGCTCGAGTCTCCTGTCGTCGAGCACGGTGCTGCCGTCCGCGTCGGACCGCCGGCAGAGCGCGAGCACCCGCATCCCGTCGGCGGTGTAGGCGTCGAGCACGATGCGTGCCGCCTCGGCGTCGGCCGGGTCCACGTGTGCGAGCAGCACCTCCGGCGCCCCCTTGAAGTAGGTGACGGCGTTCGGCTCGGGGGTACTGGCCATGTACCGGCGCTCCGAGTCGAACGGCAGCACCGCACGCGGCGGGTGGTTGCGGAACAACTCGGCGAGGGCCACGCCACCACGCTCGGCGGCGACGAGCAAAGCACCGTCGGTCGGGTCACCCAGCACCGTCCGCCGGTCGCCGGCGCCGTCCAGCCGCGCCTCGTTCGCGAAGGCGGCGCCGACCAACAGGTCCCGCAGCCGACCGGTGTCGCCCCGGGGCACCATCCGCCCCGCGGCCTCGTACCCGACACCCTCGAACGCCGCCTCGTCGCCCTGGGGCGTCCACGCGCGGCGGACCATCATCTCGTTGCGGGTCAGCGTGCCCGTTTTGTCCGTGCAGACAACGGAGGTGGACCCCAACGTCTCGACCGCGGGCAGTTCGCGGACCACCGCCCGCCGGCGAGCCATCCGCCGCACCCCGACCGCCAGGGCGATCGTGACGATCGCCGGCAGGCCCTCCGGGATCGCCGCGACGGCCAGGGTGATGGCGGTCAGGGCGGCGTCGGCGACCGGGTACCCGCGCAGCAGCGCGACGGCGAGCAGCACGACCGCCACCACCGCGATGATCTTTGTGACGATCGAGCCCAGCCGGTCGATGCGCAGCGTCAGCGGGGTGCGGGTCTTCTCGATACCGCCGAGCAGCCCGGAGATTCGCCCCAGTTGTGTGCGGTCCCCGGTCTCGACGACGGCAGCCACGGCGGAACCCGCTGTCACGAGACTGCCCCCGTGCACGATGGACCGTCGGTCGGCGAGATCGGCGGCGGGATCGACCGGCGCGGCCGACTTGTCCACCGGCACCGACTCTCCGGTGAGTGTGGACTCGTCAACGCGAAGTCCGTGCGCCTCCAGGACCCTCAGGTCGGCCACGACCCGGGCTCCCGCCTCGACCGACACGACGTCCCCGGGCACGAGGGCCTCCGCGGCCACCTGTGTCCAGCGCTTGTCCCGCAGCACGGTCGCCGGCTCCGAGACCAACTGAGCCAGTGCCTGGATCGCGCGCCCCGCTCGGAACTCCTGGACGAACCCGATCACGGCGTTCAACACCACGACACCGAGCACCACGGCACCGTCCGCGAGGTCCCCGAACGCGACGGCCACCACCGCCGCGATCAGCAGCGCGTAGATCAGCGGGCTGGCGAACTGCCGCCCCAACACCGCCCATACCGACGGTCCCCGCTGCCGGGTGAGCCGGTTCGGACCGTACTCGACGAGCCGGCGTGCTGCCTCGTCCGCACCCAACCCCTGCCGCCGGCTGGACAGACGGAGGAGAACCTCCGCACCGGTCGAGGCATACCACCCGACCGGCCCGGCGTTGCGATCGGACACCACGCGCTCGGAGAGCGCCATTTCGCCTCCCTTGACCGAACTGCATGCCGTAGTGAGGACCGGCTGGCCGCACGATCCGTGACACCGCCGGCTGTCACAGAAGCGTTTGCCGCCCGGTCCTAGCTCACACGCGAACCGAGGTAAGGAGGACTGAATGATCAGGAGTGTCGATCCCTCTCTGCCATCCAGTGTGCTCTTCGTGCTGTGGGCGATGGGCCACGGCGACGAGGTCGCGGTGGTCGACTCGCACTTCATCGCCGAGAGCGACGAGAACGTGGGCATCCAGGGCGACGTCGTGACGATCGACGATCTGGACAGCCTGCAGGCGCTGCGCGCGATCCTCTCGGCACTACAGCTCGACACCACCTTCGTCGACTACCCGGTGACACGCCTGGAAAGCGACCGCCCACACCTGCTCCCCGAAGTCCAGGACCTGCTCGACGACGCGCTCGGCTTCCCGTGCGCCCTGCGCGATCTCGCCTACCCGGACTTCTACGACTCGGCGAGGAACTGCTACGCCCTGATAGTCACAGGCGGCACCAGGCGGCTCGGCTCGTTCATCCTCCGAAAAGGACTGGACGTGACACCGGACACCGTCTGTTCACCCCCTTGGCGGCAGAGGTGATTCGCACCGCTCGGCTCCTTCTGCGGCCGTGGACGCTGGACGACATCGAGGTGGCTCTCGAGATGTATGGCACGCGAGAGGTGTCGAGGTGGCTGGCGCCAGCCATGGAGCGGGTGTCCACAGTCGCCATGCACGAGCATGTTCTCGGCTGGATGACAGAAGACGACTCGATCGACCCATGCCAGAGACGATGGGTCATCGAGCTCCTCGGGTCCGGTGAGGTGGTCGGGGGCGCCTGGTTGTTGCCGCTGCCACCAGCCGACCTGGACCTTCAGGTCGGCTGGTGGCTCGCGTCGAAGGTCTGGGGGAGAGGATTCGCGGCCGAGGCGGGTCATGCCGTCGCTCATCATGCTTTCGGCGAGGGGCTGGACGAGCTGTTCGCCGTGGTCCCACCGGGTAATGCCAACGGCGCGGCCACCGCGCGCCGAATCGGCATGGAATGGGTTGGCACGACGGAGAAGTACTACAACGTCTCGTTGGAGGTCTATCGCCTCCGCAAAGGCGACCTGGACATGGCGCCTGGTGGGGTGGTTCGGTTCAGCCGTGAGGAACCGATCCGGGTGTCGAGCTGGCGCAGCGCGCGTAGGTAGGCCTCGGAGAAGGTGGGAAACGGCTGGATCACGTCGAGCAGCGTGGCGAGCGGGATGCCCGCGCGGATCGCGACGGTCGCCTGTTGCAGCCATTCGCCGGCTTCCGGTCCGACCGCGTAGGCGCCGGTAAGCCGTTCTCCGTCGGAAACCAGTGTGAGGAACCCGGGACGCGCGTAGTAGGCGCGCGAGTGGATTGCCGTTCGGGGGACGGCGGCGAGTGGCACGGTCGCGGTGAACGGTCCGTCGGCGGCGCCGACCGCGGCTGCCTGGGGATCACAGAACGCCACCCGGGGAACGGCTTCGTAGCTGGCCGCTCGCGGGTGGCCGAGGATGTTCGCGGCGACCACCCGAGCCTGATATTCCCCGACGTGCGTGAGCTGCCACAGCCCGGTGACGTCACCGATCGCCCACAGTCCCGGGCCCGCGGCCATGCGGGAGTCGACGGTGATGCCGTGCGGGTTCGCGGCCAGGCCGACCGTCTCGACGCCGAGCCCGTCGGTTCGCGCACGCCGGCCGGTGGCGACGAGCAGCCGGTCGCCACGCAGCCGCGAACCGTCGCCAAGGCACAGCACGTAGTCCTCACCCTCCAACCTGGCCTCCGTCGCCTCCTGGCCCAGGTACAACTCGACACCGTCAGCGGTCAGCGCCTCACCGACCGCCTCACCGAGCGTGCGGGGCTCACCCGGCAGCACCCGCGCATCGCGGTCCACGAGCGCGACCGAGGAGCCCAGCCGCGCGAGCGCCTGGGCCAGCTCGACGCCGGTCGGTCCGGCGCCCAGGACAAGCAGCCGTCGCGGGACCTCTGTGAGGCTGGTGACGTCGCGGTTCGTCCAGACTCCCGGCAGCTCCCGCAGAACGGTCGGGATCACCGGGTCCGAGCCGGTGGCGATGACCACGTGCGCGGTCGTGTGGGCCCGCTCGTCCACCAACACCGTGTGCGCGCCGGCCAACCGGCCTTCGCCACGGAGAACCCGAATTCCCGCGCTGTGCGCCCAGGCCTGGTGACCGGCGTCGTCGTAGTCGGAAACCATGAAGTCCCGCCAGGCCAACGCGGCACGGGTGTCGACCGGCCCGTCGATTGACGCGGTGGCGCCCGGCACGGCACGCGCTGCCGCGATCACCTCGCCGCAGCGCAGCAGTGTCTTGGACGGAATGCAGGCCCAGTAGGAGCTTTCGCCGCCCAGCAGTTCCCGCTCCACGACCGCGACCCGTAGCCCGCCCGCGGCGAGCGCGGCGGCACAGTGCTGTCCCGGTGCTCCGCCTCCGATGACGATCACATCGAACTGGTAACCGGCACCCGCTGTTCGCTTCATGGCCGCTCATCCCTTCTCACGCTTGGGTTTTCGCGGTTCACATTCGCGTGGACGGCGGCCGTGTCGCACCAGGGTGAGTCACGGGATCCGCCCCAGGGCAACCCGGGTCCGGCCCCGGGGCTCGTGACACCAGGGCCCGGCCGGGGTGTTGCCCTGGCGCGACTGGCGGCGCCACAAGGGATCGTGGACACCGGCAACGTACCAACTGTCCGATTTGGAGCATTCGTCGAAACAAGGAGGTGTTGGTGATGGAGTTTCTCGTGACCATGACCACCCAGGTGCCGGACGACACCCCGGAACCGGCTGTGGAAGGTGTCCGGGTTCTCGAGGCCGCACGTGCCCGGGAGCTGGCCGCGGCGGGGCATCTGCTGCGGTTGTGGCGTCCTCCGTTGCAGGAGGACAGGTGGCACACGGTCGGGCTCTTCTCCGCCGAGGACGCCTGGCATCTCGAGAAGGTTCTCGCGTCGATGCCGTTGCACATCTGGCGCACCGATGTGGTCACCCCGCTGTGGCGGCACCCGAACGACCCCTCGGCCGTGCGATGACGAGGTCCACTCAGGACCGTTTGCCGAGCGCGTGGTGTCGCGGATGACCACCACGGCGAAAAAGACCGCTGTGCTCCCGGTTCAGGCGCTCGAGCCGGGAGCCGTGTTCGGATTGCTGGGGTCGTCGCCGCGGGGGCTGTCGTCGGCGGAGGCCGCGGTGCGGCTGGCCGGGCATGGCCGCAACGAGCTGCCCCGGCTGGCTGGACAGTCGCTGGTGGCGCGGTTGCTCGGCCAGTTCACGGATCTGTTCGCGGTGGTGCTGCTCGTCGCCGCCGGCTTCACGTTGTCCGCGTACCTGTTGGGCGATCCGCCGGCTGTCGGTCATCTCCAGTTGACGGTCGCGATCCTGGCCGTGGTGGTGCTGAACGCGTTCATCGGGTTCGGGCAGGAGTACATGGCCGAGCGGACCGCCGACGCCTTGCGGGAGATGGTGCCGCATCGGGCTGTGGTGGTGCGGGACGGTGAGCGGGTCGAGGTGCCGGCCGCCGAGCTGGTGGTCGGTGACGTGGTGGTGCTCGAGGCGGGGGACGCGGTGTCGGCGGACTGTCGGGTGGTGGAGGCGCACGACCTGGCGGTGAACAACGTGGTGCTGACCGGGGAGAGCGACCCGGCGGGCCGTAGTGCGGAGCCGGTGTCGGCGCGGGTCGGGCGGTTGGAGGCACGCAACCTGGTGTGGATGGGGACCACGGTTGCCGCGGGTGTCGGCACGGCGGTGGTGACGGGCACCGGTGTGGCCACGGAGTTCGGCCGGATCTACCGGCTGACCGCACACACCGCACCGGACCGCAGCCCGTTGCAGCGGCAGATCGCCGGCATGGCGCGGCGGGTCGCCGGCGCGGCGTTCGCGTTGGGAGTGCTGCTGTTCGCGGTGCGGCTGCCGGCGGGCGGTCCGCTGGTCGAGACGTTCATCTTCGCGCTCGGAGTGATGGTCGCCTGTGTGCCGGAGGGGTTGCCGGCGACGTTGTCGGTGGCGATGGCCATCGGGGTGCGGCGGATGGCCCGGCGACAGGCGCTGGTCAAGAAGCTGGTCGCGGTGGAGACACTGGGTTCGACGACGGTCATCTGCACCGACAAGACCGGCACGCTCACCAAGGCGGAGATGACCGTGCAGCAGGTGTGGGCGGCGGGGAGGACCCACCAGGTGACCGGCGTCGGCTACGCGCCGGAGGGCACCGTGTCCGACCCGGAACCGGTGCGGGAGCTGCTGCGGGTGGCTGCGTTGTGCTCCGACGCCCGACTCCTGCCGCCCGACGCCGAGCACGGCTGGCGGGTGCTGGGTGACACCACCGAGGGCGCGCTGCTGGTCGCCGCGGCCAAGGCCGGGCTGGACGTCGACGCCGAGCGAGGGGCGCGGGTGGGTGAGTTCCCGTTCGACCCGACCCGCAAGCTCATGACCACCCTCAATGTCCGAGATGGACGGACGTGGGCGTATGTCAAGGGGGCGCCGGGCGAGTTGCTGGCCCGCTGCACCCACATCCGCACCGAGCAGGGGGACGTGTCACTGGACGACCGAGCACGCCACCAGGTGTTGGCGGCCAACGACGCCATGGCCGGTTCGGCGTTGCGGGTGCTCGCCGTCGCCATCCGCGAGGTTCATGGTGGACATGTCGGTCAGGGTGAGGCGGAGGGTGGGCTGACGTTGCTCGGCCTGGTCGGCATGCTGGACCCGCCGCGCCCGGAGGTCGTCGACGCGGTCGCCGCCTGCCGCCGCGCGGGGATCCGGGTGATCATGGTGACCGGGGACTACGCGCTCACCGCGGAGGCGATCGCCCGCCGGGTAGGCATCCTGACTCAACCAGGCCCGCCCCGCATGGTCACCGGCACCGACCTGGACGCCACTGACGACACCGCGCTACGCGCACTGCTGGCCGACCGAGGCGACGTGCTGTTCGCCCGCGTCAGGCCCGAGCACAAGATGCGTGTGGTGACCGCGCTCAAGGACCTCGGCGAGGTGGTCGCGGTCACCGGGGACGGCGCCAACGACGCCCCCGCGCTCAAACGCGCCGACATCGGTGTCGCGATGGGCGCCTCCGGCACCGACGTCGCCCGCGAGGCCGCGGTCATGGTGCTGCTCGACGACTCCTTCGCCTCCATCGCGACAGCCGTCGAACTCGGCCGCTCCGTCTACGCGAACATCCGCAAGTTCCTGGTCTACGTGTTCAGCAGCAACGTCGGCGAACTGGTCCCGATCCTCGTCGCCACCTTCGCCGGGTTCCCACACGTGCCGATCAACGCCATGCAGATCCTCGCCATCGACCTCGGCTCCGACGTGCTGCCCGCGCTCGCGCTCGGCGCGGAGCCGCCCGAGCCAGGGACCATGGACCAGCCACCACGGCGGCAGCGGCAGCGGCTGTTCTCCGCCGCCCTGGTACGCCGGTTCCTGTTTCTCGGCGGCATCGAGGCAGTCGGCGCCACCGCGGTGTTCTTCTGGCACCTGTACTCCGCCGGCATCCCGTTCGCGGAGTTCACCGTCGACCACCCGGTCTACCGGGAGGCACTCACCATGACCCAGGCCGCGATCGTGATGGGGCAGATCGCCGTCGGTTTCGCCGTGCGCGGCGACCGGCTCAGCGTGTTCCGGCTCGGCCTGCTGTCCAACCGCGGCTACGTCGGCGCACAACTGGTCGGGATCGCGATGGTCTGCGCGATCAGCTACATCCCGTTCCTCCAGACGGTCTTCCACACCGCACCACTGTCCATCACGGACTGGACACTCGTCATCGCGTGTGGCGCCCTCGTCCTCGTCGCCGACGAACTCCGCAAGCTCCTCCCGCGCCGCGGCGCCCCGCCGTGGTGACCGGGACCGCCGGGCCCTGTGGCAGCCGTCGGTCCCGATCGTCCGTGCGGCATCCGGGTGGCCGCTGCTCGTGGGAACGAAGGTGTCCGGCGGCGGGTGGGACCAGCCGCGCTCTGCTTGACGCAAACTCCGAGGAGCCGTCTGAAACCCGGTGTTCTCTCGCTCTTACCTCGCGACTCGGCCGGACGCCCTTCGTCAACAAGGACCGCGCGGCCCGCCGGGATGTGACGCCCTCCCGCCGTGTCACAGAATCGCGGACCGTCTTGTCCTCGCTGGAGAGGGCTGTCGACAACGGTGGGCAGTGAGATCGCGTTCGTCCGAGGAAAGGGAGACGTCGTGAAGGTCGTTGTGATCGGTGGCACGGGGCTCATCGGTTCGAAGTTGGTGGCCAAGCTGGGTGAGCACGGTCATGAGGCGGTGGCCGCCGCGCCGAACACCGGTGTGGACACGCTCACCGGGGAAGGGCTGGCTGAGGCGCTCGATGGCGCGGCGGTCCTGGTGGATGTGTCGAACTCCCCGTCGTTCGCCGACGACGCGGTGATGGAGTTCTTCCGGACCTCCACCACCAACCTGCTCGAGTACTCCGCGAAGGCCGGGGTCGGGCACTATGTGGCGCTGTCGGTGGTCGGCACGGACCGGTTGTCGGAGTCGGGCTACTTCCGCGCGAAGATGGCGCAGGAGAACCTGATCCGCGAGTCGGGCCGCGCGTACTCGATCGTGCACGCCACACAGTTCTTCGAGTTCGTCAAGGCAATCTCGGACTTCAGCACGGTCGAGGGCAAGGTCCACCTGCCGTCGGCCCGGATCCAGCCGATGGCGGCCGACGACGTTGCCGCCGGGGTCGGACGGGTCGCCGTGGGGGAGCCGCTCAACGGGATCCGCGAGATCGGCGGCCCGGAGCAGTTCGGGCTCGACGACCTGGTGCGCAGGTACTTCGCGGCGACGGGCGACTCCCGGGACGTCGTGACCGACGAGCAGGCCTCCTACTACGGGGTGCGGCTGAGCGAGCGGACGCTGGTTCCGGGTCCGGACGCCCAGCTCGGGGAGATCACCTTCGCCAAGTGGCTCGCCCAGCAGTAAACGCTCGCCGGGTGGCCGCGTGCCGCCCGGCTCACCGCCCGCCGTCGGCAGCCTCCCCCTTGCCGCCGACGGCGGGCCCCTCGAACTCATGGGAGACCCAATGACCACCGCAGCTACGATCTCGATTCCCGGCTACGTCGCGGGCACCTGGGACATCGACCCGGTCCACTCGGATGTGTCCTTCATGGTCCGGCACATGATGGTGAGCAAGGTACGCGGCCGGTTCGCGTCCTTCTCCGGCCAGATCGTGACCGGCGACGACGTGACCACCTCGTCGGTCACCGCGTCGATCGACGCCGCCTCCGTCGACACGGGCAACGCACAGCGGGACAACCACGTCCGCTCGGACGCCTTCCTCGACGTGGCCACCTATCCACAGTGGACCTTCCGCTCCACCGCGGTCCGCGTCGCGGGCGACGGCCTCGTGGTCGACGGCGACCTGACCGTCAAGGGCGTCACTCGCCCCGTCACACTGGCCCTCGAGGTGAACGGCATCGGCCCGGACCTCAGCGGCGGCACCCGGGCCGGCCTCTCGGCCTCGACCACCATCGACCGCAACGACTTCGGCGTCGACATCAAGCTCCCGATCGACAGCGGAGGCGTCGTCGTCGGCGACAAGGTACAGATCACCCTCGAGATCGAGGCAGTACTGCGCGAGGCGTGACCCCCTGCCGCAACTCAACCCGCGCTGAAGGACGCCTCATCACCCCAGGGGCGTCCTTCACCACACTCTCAGGTCGTGCTGGCCGCGCACATGGCATGGGCGATGCCCAGAAAGACGCGCTCGTGTCGTTGAACCCAGATCCACCGATGATCATGCTGCCCGCGCGCGGATCTGTGGATCCGGCGGGTGAAGCCAGCTTTGCGGGCGGTGTCCGTGCGTTGAAGGACGCATCCTTCATCGCGCCCAGGGTGAGGAAGGCGTCCATCACCACATCGCCAGGGAAGCCCACTGCTGCGAACGGCGTGTCTGTGCCACCGGCACTGTCTCGAACGACGCTTTCGGGTCGTTGACCGTCATCAGCGCGTCTTTGGAGACATCGGCGATGCCCCGAACGCGTCTTTCGGGACCCAGCGGATGCGCGCCGGGCGCGCAGCGCCCGGCGCCCGCGAAGCGCGTGACCAGGCCCACACTCTCGGGAGATGCGATCCCGGCAAGCCTATCGGTGGATCGAGGTTGAGCGTCCCGAACGCGTCTTTCAGGACTCCGGCCATGTCCTCTTTGCGGCCGCCCGCCGGCTCAGGCGCTCGCGTGGACGATTTCCCCGCGTGCCTTCGGGTGATCTCCCGGGGTGGTCGCGAGTCCCCAGCGAAGGCGTTCGAGAGCGCGGGTCAGCAGCCGGGAGATGTGTACCTGGGAGACGCCGACCCGTTGCGCGATCTGGCTCTGCGTCATGTTGTCCACGAACCGCAGCCCGAGAATCAGGCGTTCGCGCTCGGACAGGTCCTTGATCAGTGGCAGGAGCGTCTCGCGGTCGTCCACTCTGGTCAGATCGGCGTCTTCAACGCCCAGTGTGTCCGTGAGTGCGAGACCTGTGGTGCTGCCGGACAAAGCTTGGTCGAGCGAGACGGAATAGAAGGCGTTGCCCACTTCCAGTCCCTCGCACACCTCGTCCTCCCCGATGTTCAGGTGTGCGGCGATCTCGCTCGGTCTCGGTGTGCGGCCAAGACGTTGGGTGAGGTCGGTGCCGGCGCGGACGACGGACAGGTGCAGTTCGGTGAGGCGCCTCGGCATCCGGACCAGTCGGGCGGTGTCGCGGACGTGGTGGCGGACCTCGCCCATCATCGTGGGCACGGCGAAGGACAGGAAGTCCGAGCCGCGGCTGACGTCGAACCGGTCGACCGCGTTGATCAACCCGACGGTGGCGACCTGGACGAGGTCCTCCTTCGCCATCCCGCGGCGACCCGCGAACCGGCGCGCGATGCGTTCGGCCACCGGCAGGTGCTCGGTCACCAGGGTGTCGCGCACCCGTGCGCGCCGCGGGTCGCTCTCGGGTAGTTCGGCGAGCTCGTCGAACAACTCAACGAGACGCTCTGGGTAGATCATGTCGGCTACCAGGTCTGCTCGGCGGCCCGAACCAGGATCTCGTTGACCGCCACCCGCCACTCTCGCGTGACGATGTAGGCGATCGCGTCCGCGACGTCCTCCGGCCGCAGCGATTCGACCCCGCCGGGCTGCCGGCTGGTCGCGTTCTTGAGGAGGTGGCTCTCCATCTTCGTGTCCACGGGGCCGGGCGCCACCACGCTGACCCGGACGCGTTCGGTGCGCAGTTCCTGCCGAAGCGACTCGGTGAACCCGCTCAGGCCGAACCTGGTCAGGTTGTAGGCGCTGCTGGCGGGCCGCGCGATGCGCCCGGCCGTTGAGCTGACGTTCACCAGGTCCGCCACCTGCCGTGGCGACGTGGCGGCCGCGTCGATCAGGTACGGCACCGCCGCGTGCGTGACGTGCAGGAGCGCCGTCACGTTGAGCGAGATCATCCGGTCCCAGTCCTGGATCGGGGTGTGCAGCGCCGTGTCGAGCAGCATGACGCCGGCGTTGTTGACCAGGACGTCCAGGCGTCCGAGCCGGTCGACGGTGTTCTGCACCGCCTGGGAGGCGCCGTCCGGCTCGGTGAGGTCGGCCACCACCGCGACGGCCTTACCGCCCAGGCTCATGATGTCGTCCGCAACGTGGTTGAGGTGGTCTGGGCGACGGGCGACCAGGGCGACCGCCGCGCCCTCCCGAGCGAGGCGGTGCGCCGTCGCCGCGCCGACACCGCTGCTGGCGCCGGTCACGAGTGCGACGGATCCGGCCAGCGAATTCTCCGACATGCTGTGTCATCCCCTTGATCTCGAGCCAACGTGTCGAGAGTCGCCGGTCACGGGGCCTGTTCACACCAGGGAGAGTCCCTGGTTCCCGTGACCAGGGACGGTCACGGGCGCGAGGGGATCCCGGCGGCGCGGAACATGGCGGTGACCGACCGAGGAGGCTGGTGCCGACCATGACCGACAAGCCAATCGCCGACCTGGTCGCGCTGCGATCGCCGACCGGAACCGCACTGGTCGCCGCGACGGTGCTCGCGTCCACAGTCGGCGTCCTCAACGCCTACATGATCAATATCGCGATCCCCGCGATCGGTCGCGACCTGCACGCGAGCGTCAGCGAGCAACAGTGGGTGCTGACCGGTTACCTGGTCACCGTGGCCGCGCTGTTGTTGCTGGCCGGCGCACTCGCCGATCACTTCGGCCGGCGGCGGGTCCTGGTCGTCGGGCTGCTGGTGATGCTCGTCGCCTCGCTGTGCTGCGCCGCCGCGCCGACGGCGCCGACGCTGATCGCGGCCAGGTTGGTACAGGGTGTGGGTGGCGCCTTGGTCGTACCCAGTGCCCTTTCTCTGCTGAACGGGACGCTGCGGCGGTCTGACCGCGCTCGGGGCATTGGCGTCTGGGCAGGCATCTCGACCCTGGGCACCACGGTCGTCCCTTACGCGGGAGGGTGGCTGGTCGACCACGCGTCGTGGCGTTACGTGTTCCTGCTCAACCTGCCGCTCATCGTCGCCGCGATCTGGGTGCTGCGCCACGTCCCCTCGGGTGCCGGCGTACGGCGGCCGCTGTCGGCGGACGCCGCAGGCGCCCTGCTCGCCGTGCTCGGTCTGGGCGGCGTCATCTACGCACTCGCGGCGGGACCGGCGTCGGGCTGGCTGGCGTGGCCGGTGGTGGCGTCGGGTGTGCTCGGGGTGGCGTGCCTGGTGGCACTGGTCCCGGTCGAGCGGCGCCAGCGCCGGCCCATGCTGCGGATGTCGCTGTTCGCGTCGCGGCCGTTCGACGCGATCAACGCGGCGACCGTGCTCTTCTACGGCGCGTTGTCCGCCGTGAGCTACCTGGTCGTCCTGCAGTGCCAGCTGCGGCTCGGTTACACAGCCGCCGAGGCCGCGGCGGCACTGATCCCCGAGTCCGCGGTGTTCCTGATCGTCTCCCCGCTCGTCGGTGGCCTCGTCACCCGGATCGGCACGCGCTGGCCGATGGCGGCCGGCATCCTCCTCGGGGCCGCCGGGTTCGGCTGGCTGTCCACGGCCGGGCCCGGTGACCCATACGTCCAGGCGATCCTGCCCGGCGCGGTGCTCTGGGGCCTCGGCGTGGGGTTGGCCGTCGCACCACTCACCGCGGGTGTCCTCGCCGCCGTCGACGACAGCGATCTCGGTGAGGCCTCGGCCATCAACGACGCCGCGTCACGGGTCGGCGGGGTCGTGATGGTCGCGCTCGTCCCCGCTCTGCTCGGCGCGGGCGGCGCACCCGACCTGACCCGGCCACTCGCCGCGAACTACCAGGCCGTGATGCTCGTGATGGCGGGCCTGAGCGTGACCGCCGCGGTGATCACGGCGCTGTTCGTCCCGAACAGCCGCGCCGCCGGTCAGCCGACGCTGCCCGGTCCCCGCCTGCATTCCTGTGTCGTACCGGCGAACGCCAGCTGACGGGTCCTACGGCTGCAGGGTCTCGCGCGGAAGGGCGTCCCGGAGCTGCCTTCGGGAGCTGACCCCCAGCTTGGTGAAGATCTTGCTGAGGTGCCACTCGACCGTACGCGGGCTCAGGAAGAGCTGGGCCCCGACCTCCGGGTTGGACAGGCCGTCCCGCACGAGCAGGGCGATCTGTCGTTCCTGTGCCGTCAACTCGTCACTCGACGGTGCTTCGGGATCGTGTTTTCTGACGGCTTCCCCGCTGGCGGCGAGCTCGCGGCGGGCGCGTTCCGCGAACGCCTCCATGCCGATCGACACGAACATCTCGTACGCGGTGCGCAGCTGCTTTCGGGCTTCGACGCGCTGACCATGCCGCCGCAGCCACTCGCCGTACAGCAGATGGGCGCGTGCCAGGTCGGGACGCAGCCGCGTCCGGCCCAACCGCTCGATCGCCGTGCGGTACAGGGGTTCCGCGGCGGTCTCGTCGGCGAGCAACGCCCGGCAGCGGGCGAGGATCCCCTGCGCCCAGTCCGTGTCGCACGGCTCCGCCGCGTCCGCGAGACGCGTCAGCGCGCCGAGGGCGATCGTGTCGTCCCCGACACGCACCGCGGCCTCGAGGAGCTCGGGGAGCACCCACACGGAGACGAACAGCTCGGTGATCTGGGTGCTGGCCTGCGCCGCCGGAATCGCCTGTTCGTAACGGCCGAGGCCGTTGTTGAGGACCGCGTCCGCCCAGTGCGCACACGTGACGCCCATCAGCTGGCCATCCGCGCCGGCCCACTCGATCGTCGCGGCGATCAGCGCCGAGGCCTCGGCTTCCTTGCCCCGCAGCGCGGTCAGCAGGAGCTTGGTGTGGGGTGCGATGGGCATGCCCGTCGCGGTGGCGACGGCTTCCGCCTCGGCGACGATCGCGGCCGCGGAGGAGAACTCGCCGGTCAACGAGGTCGCGATGCCCCACGAGGCGAGGTAGATGGGAAGGTCGGTGAGTGCGCCGGTGGCACGCACCGCCTCGACCGCCTTCGCGTACGAGTCGCACATGATCTTGTCGTCCCAGAGAGCCGGGCTGACGCCACAGGCCGCCCAGCCCCACTTCGGGAGGTCCTGCTCGGTGTAGTCCGCGAGCGCGCTCATCGCTCTTCGCAGCATGGGGATCGCCGCGCCCCGGCCTTCGGTGACGAGCAGCGCGCATCCCGCGAGCACGAGGTCGATGGCGCGTGGACCGCCTTCCGGCGGAGGGAGTGCGCTGATCGCCTGGGAGATCGCCAGTTGGCTTTCGCCGTCCGCGGCCGCGAACACCGCGGCGGCCCAGGCGAGAAGGTAGGTCTCCCGCGCGAGTTCCATGTCGAAGGGCTCGAGCCGTTGCGCCGCGGCCAGCAACATGGGCGGCGCCTCGCTGTTGAAGCCGGCGGCGAACGCGATGTGACTGCGTACCAGCTGGGCCCGCACGCGGAGGAACTCGTCCTGTGTGTCGCGTTCCGCGACGTCGACGAGCTTGCGCGCGGCGGTGAGGTCGCCCGCCCGGAGGCTGGTTTCGGCGGCCGCCACGGCACGTTCGGCGCGCCGCGCGTCGTCGGTGGTCAGTCCCATGGACCGTTGCAGGAAGGCGGCGGCGGCGGCCAGTCCACCCCGCGCCTGCGCACGCTCGGCCGACGTCTCGAGTTCCGCGGCGACGGTCTCGTCCGGCCCGGCGGCGGCGGACGCCAGGTGCCAGGCACGGCGGTCCGGATCGACCCGAGGGTCCGTTTCCTCGGCCAACGCCAGATGCGCCGCTCGGCGATCCTCGTCGTTCGCCGCCCGATACACGGCCGACCGCACCAGCGGGTGGCGGAAGACCACGCGGACGTCGAACGACAGCAGTCCCTCCGTGTGGCCCGTGAGTGCCGTCGCCGGTGTGACGCCGAGCCGTTCGGCGGCACGCCACACCAGGATGGGGTCGCCGATCGGCTCCGCGGCGGCGACCAACAGCAGCAGCCGGCTCTGCTCGGACAGCTCCTCGATCCGGGTCAGGAAGCTCTGTTCGATCCGGCCGGGCAGCGCGTCGGCGTGCAGCATGCCGAAGCCGCCGGCCATCTGCGTGACGGTCAACCCGCGGGGTAGCTCCAGCAGGGCGAGCGGGTTGCCTCCTGCCTCGGCCACGATCCGGTCGCGGACGTGGTGGTCGAGCCTGGCGTAGGTCACCGAGTTCAGCAGGGTGTGGGCGTCGGCCGTGCCCAACCCGGTGACCTCCAGGTCCGGCAGTCCGGACAGGTCGTGCCCCCGCTGGCGGGCGGCGAAGACGAGGGCGACCGACTCCGCCATCAGCCGGCGGGCGACGAAGCCGAGAACCTGCGCCGAGGACCGATCCATCCATTGGGCGTCGTCGACCACACAGAGCACGGGACGCGCGTTCGAGGCGTCCGACAGCAGACTCAGCACCGCCAGCCCGACCAGGAAGCGTTCCGGCGCGGCGCCCGCGTGCATCCCGAACACCGTCTCCAGCGCGCCGCGCTGCGGCGCGGGGAGTTCTGTCAGTCGATCCAGCAGCGGTGCGCACAACTGGTGCAGGGTCGCGAACGCCAACTCCATTTCGGACTCGACGCCCACCGCACGCAGGACCCGCACTCCGGTCGCCGAGCTCTCCAGGTACTCGAGCAGAGCCGATTTCCCGACTCCCGGTACTCCGTGCATCACCAGCGCGCGACTCTCTCCGGTGTGCAACGCCGCGACCGTCTGATCGAGCACGGCACATTCGGAGGAGCGTCCGACCAGTCGGACGTGCCGCTCGTATGCCATCGTTACCCGCCTTCGCCGCGTCGATTGTAGTGTGTGCTGTCCGCGACCAATGTCGGCGGCGATTTCCGTGACACACAAGGGGATTGCCGCGCCGTCCGAGCTTCGCGGCGATACCGACCCGTACAAACCGGTCTGATCGGACAGTGTTTACCCGGCCGTCATCGCCACCGGGGTGGCCGGACCGCGTTCGCTGCGGGCATCATGGGGCGGCCCGCGCTGACCCGAGTCGGGCTGCACAGAACCCGCGCGGTGGTGATGATGTCGATCAGCGATACTCGGCGCAGGCCGCGTGGCAGGCGTGGCGAGTGCGAGACGCTGGATCGGTTGGTGGCCGACGCCAGGGCCGGCCAGAGTTCGGTGCTGGTTGTGCGCGGCGAGGCGGGGATCGGCAAGTCCGCGCTGGTGGAGTACCTGGTGGAGAGCGCCGCGGGATGCCGGGTCGCGCGGGCCAACGGGGTCGAGTCCGAAATGGAGCTGGCGTTCGCCGGGGTGCACCAGCTGTGCGCGCCGTTGATGGGGCATCTCGACCGTCTGCCGGGCCCGCAGCGTGCCGCGTTGGCCACCGCGTTCGGGCTGAGCGCGGGCGCCGCGCCGGACCGTTTCCTGGTCGGGTTGGCGGTGCTCAGCCTGCTGTCCGAGGCGACAGAGGACGAACCACTCGTGTGCGTAGTGGACGATGCCCAGTGGCTCGACCGGATGTCCGCGCAGACGCTGGCGTTCGTCGCGCGCCGGCTGTTCGCGGAGCGGGTCGTGCTGGTGTTCGCGGTGCGTGGGCCGGCGCTCGGTCCGGGCGATGGCGAGTTGGCCGGGCTGCCGGAGTTGGTGGTACGGGGCCTGCGTGACGCCGACGCGCGTGCGCTGTTGGAGTCGGTGGTCCCCGGGCGGCTCGACGAGCGGGTCCGGGACCGGATCGTCGCCGAGACCCGCGGCAACCCGCTCGCCCTGCTGGAGCTGCCGCGTGGGTTGACGGCGGCGGAGCTGGCCGGTGGCTTCGCGCGTCCTGACACGCGACCTCTGGCAAGCCAGATCGAGCAGAGTTTCCTGCGGCGTATCGGATCGCTTCCGGCGGCCACGCAACGGCTGCTGCTGGCGGCGGCCGCCGAGCCGGTCGGGGACGTGTCGTTGTTGAGGCGCGTGGCCGCGCTGCTCTCCATCGGGGCGGACGCGGAGACCGAGGCAGAGGCGACTGGGTTGATCGAGTTCGGTGTGCGGGTGCGGTTTCGTCATCCGTTGGTGCGTTCGGCGGCGTATCGCGCGGCGAGCCGCGAAGACCGCCGGGACGTGCATCGCGCGCTGGCCGAGGCGACCGATCCCGCGTCCGACCCCGATCGCCGGGCCTGGCACCGCGCCCACGCGGCAGTCGAACCCGATGAGGCCGTGGCCGACGAGCTGGAGCGTTCCGCCGACCGGGCCAACGCCCGCGGCGGTATCGCGGCGGCGGCCGCGTTCCTGAGGCGTGCGGCCGAGCTGACGCCCGAGCCGGCCAGACGCGGAGCGAGGGCACTGGCCGCGGCACAGGCCACCTTCGAGGCCGGCGCCCCCGATGTGGCGCTCGAGCTACTCGCCGCCGCGCGGATGGGCCCACTGGACGAACTCCTGCGTGCGAGATCGGCCCGGCTCCGCGGCCAGATCGTCTACGCGCGCAGGCGCGGTGGTGACGCTCTGCCGTTGCTGCTCGACGCGGCAGGCCAACTGGAAGGAGTGGACGGCGGACAGGCGCGTGAGGCGTATCTGGAAGCGGTCGGAGCAGCGGTCTTCGCCAGTCGTCTCGACAAGAACGGCGGAATGCGGGAGGTGGCCGAGGCCGCCCGCGACGCACCACGCGGGCCCCAGCCACCACGGCTGGTCGATGTGCTGCTCGATGGCCTGGCCACGCGGTTCGCCGAGGGCTACGTCGCGGGCGCGCCGCGGCTGAAGCAGGCCCTGCTGGCCTTCCGGCGCGACGCCGGACGCAACGAGGACGACGTCATGCGCTGGCTCTGGCTGACGTTCCTGGCCGCCGGCGACATGTGGGACGACGATGCGTGGCACGAACTGACCACCCGTGCGGTCCGGACGGCTCGCGAGGCCGGCGCGCTCAACTTCCTTCCCCTGGCCCTCACCTACCGCGCCGGCGTGCATGTCCACGCGGGCGAGTTCGACGTCGCCTCGGGGTTGGTCGAGGAGTCCGACGCGATCACGAAGTCGACCGGCAACTCGCCCCTCGGGTACGCCGCTCTCCTGCTCGTCGCCTGGCGTGGTGAGGACGCCCGTGCGTCGGAGCCCATCCAGGCGGGCACCCGACACGCGACCACCTGGGGTGAGGGGCGATCGATCGGGTTGGGCGCCTACCAGCTCTCGGTGCTGTACAACGGCCTCGGCCAGTACCAGTTGGCCTTGGCCAACGCGGAACAGGCGTGCGAGTACGACGATCTGGGGGTCTCGGGGTTCTCGCTCGTCGAGCTCGTCGAGGCGGCCGCCCGCTGTGCTGCCCCCGAGGCGGCCGCATCCGCCCTGAAACGACTCGAGGACCGGGCCGACGCCAGCGGAACGGACTGGGCGCTCGGCGTGCTGGCCCGGTCGAAAGCCCTGCTCAGCGACGGCCCGGCCGCCGATCTGCGGTACCGCGAGGCCATCGAGCGCCTCGGGCGTACCCGGATCGCCGTTCACCTTGCTCGCGCCCACCTGGTGTACGGCGAGTGGTTGCGTCGCGAGAACCGGCGCCTCGACGCGCGCGAGCATTTGCACACCGCCCACGAGATGCTGGACCGCTTCGGCGCCAACGCCTTCGCCGAGCGTGCCCGTCGCGAGCTGCTGGCGACCGGCGAGTCGGTGCGTCAACGCACGGTCGAGGCACACGCGGTCCTCACCCCGCAGGAGGCCCAGATCGCCCGGCTCGTCGGTGAGGGAAAGACGAACCCCGAGATCGGCGCCGAGCTGTTCATCAGCCCGCGCACCGTCGAATGGCACCTGCGCAAGGTGTTCACCAAGCTCGATGTCAACTCGCGCAAGGAGCTTCGCGGAGCGCTGGCCGACAGCTGACTAGGAGTCCCCCTTGTCGAGGGCGGCCCTCGGTAGACGGCGGGTTGGCGCCAGCAGCGCGGCCGGTAGCAGCACGGCGAGGCCCAGCGTGACGATCAGACCGATCGCGGAGCCGGTCGGGTAGTGGTCCACGTGCGTGGCGTGGAACACGAAGTGCGGCACGGTGAACATGAGGTTCGCGGCGAGGGCGACCTGCACCAGCCGACGCTCCGGCCAGATGGCGGCCGCCGTGAGCACGAGTACGAGCGCGAGGGTCAGCGCGCCGACGTCCCGCATCAGGTGCTCGTTGTACGGCGGCAGCAGCGACACCCACGGCGACGACGGGAGCGGGAAGTCGTCGTAGAAGGTCCTCGGACCGAACAACTGGAGGACGCCGGCCCCACCCTGGGCCAACACCAGGAAGACCAGGCCAGCACGGATCGTGGTGATCGCGCCCTTCGTGTTCATCGCGCGCTCTTCTCGGCCACGTACTCGGCGAAGGTGATCGTGCCCGTGGGGCTGCCGGGCGGCACCATGTGTGCGCCGTCACGTAAGGCGCGGAGCGCCTTGCCGGGCAACCACAGTGGGACTCGCGGGCGGCGTTTGCCCGCGGCGCGCAGGTACTCGTCCGCCATGGACGCCAGCGGGAGCACCTCCGGCCCCCCGTAGTCCGGCGCTCGCCCGCGCGGGCCGCCCTGGGCGAGTTCCACCAGCTGGGTGGCCACGTCGCGGACGTCCACGGGTTGGAACGACATAGTCGGGAGCAACATGATCGGCAGCTTCGCGGCGCCGGCCAGCACCTTGTACACGAGGTCGTGGAACTGGGTCGCACGCAGGATCGTGTGCGGGAGCCCCTCCACCAGCTGTTCCGCCGCGAGCTTGCCCTTGTAGTAGCTGATGGGGATGCGGTCGATGCCCACGATGGACATGAACACCAGGTGTTTCACGCCCGCCGCCGCGGCGACCAGGTTCTTGGTGGCGGTCACGTCGGTGCGGCCCTTCAATGTCGTGGCCAGGTGGAGCACGGTGTCCACCCCGGACAGTGCCGACGTCAGGCCCTGTCCGGTGAGCAGGTCGCCGACCACGTGGTCGGGACCGGGGCGGCGGCTGAGGAGCCGTACCGGCAGGCCGGCCTCAGTCAGCTTCCGTACCGCCGCGCGGCCCAACGTGCCGGTGCCGCCGGTGACGAGAATCGGTGTCATGCACGTAAAGACATGGGAGACCCGGGATATGTGACAGCTCCGCCGGATCTGCGACGCTGCGCACACCGGCTGGCAGCGCCGCCGCGCAGCTGGCGCTGGCACCCGGGGTGCCTTGACGCCCTGTCGGGGTTCAGGTGATGGTTGACGGTTTGGCTTCACCTGATCCTTGACGTTGGACCTAGACAATCTAGTGGTTGTGGGCTCGTCGGTGGGTGACCTCCTGGGTGGTGGTTCGTGGGACGCTGACCAGCAGGTTTGGGCCGTCGTGGACGTGGATGACATGTTGGTCGAGGGTGACGGTGACGACTTTGCGGGCATGTTGGCGGCCGAGCTGGACGCGTTGGCGGGTGATCATGATGCCGCCGCTGCTGGACACGATCCGCTCGACCGTGACCGGCCCCGTGGCTGGTGGTGTGGGTGGCGGTCCGGCGGGTCGGGCGCCGCGCAGGTAGGCCACTGACCTGGTCGTGAGCGGGTTCGGGACCGTGCGGAGCAGGGTGCGGTCGGTCGGGTCCAGGACGGTCATGACCCGGCCGTCGAACCGGAGCGTGACCCGTCGGCCAGCGAGGGCGTAGCCGACGCTGAACTGTTTGTTGGCCAGGCCGACATAGCCGACAGCGCTGACTGTGCGGTCGACCTCGATCACGCCTGTCATCACCTCGCCGGCTGCTTGTTGGGTGCTGGTGGTGTCGGGGCCGATGAGGCGGGCTTGGCCGGCTTGGACCAGGGCGTGCAGGTCGGAGGCTGCCAACTTGGACGCGACAGTCTTGATCAAGACACCGGCGAGGAACACCCGTAGATAGCTGGTGTCGATCCGCAGCGTGATCGGCGTGCCGGCCCGGTCGGGGCCGAGCCAGAGCTGCTGGCTCCTGATAGACAGGTTGCCCGATGTCGGGGCGGTCTTGTCCAGCTCGACGGTGACTGCCTCAGCCCGTGGTGCGGGGCCCATCTCGTTGAGCCGCACCACATTCAGCGGCATCCGCGCCGCCGCTAGCGCTGGCTCAGGGGTTGGTGCGGGTTGCGCCGAGCCGTCGATGGTTTCCAGTTCGGCGGGCAACACCAGCCCAAGCGTGTCGTCCTGCCGATCCTGTTGCGACACCGAGAATCGGTCGATGGGCGGGGTCATGTCCAGCGCCTGGTGGGGCCGGTCGATGTTGTAACCGGTGATCCAGGTGTCAATCACCGCCTGGGCGTGGGCAATCGACTCGAACGGTCCACTGTGGTCGAGGAGTTCGCGACGGAACGTGCCGTGAAAGCGTTCGATCTTCCCGGTCGTGGTCGGGGAACGAACCGCGGTCAACCGGTGCGTGATGCCGTTCTCCCGGCAGATCCGATCGAACAACACCTCCCCGGCGCGAGGTCCGCCGAACTTGCCGGTGAACTGCTTTCCGTTGTCGGTCAACACTTCCCCCGGAACCCCGTAACGCTTCAGGGCGTTCGCGAACGCGGTGGACACGGCGCGGCCGGTGGCGCGGGCGACGACCGTGGCACAGACGATGAACCTCGAATGGTCATCGATCCCGGTCACCACTTTCACTTCAGTGCCGTCGACCAGGAAGACCCCGCCCATGATGTCCAGCTGCCACAACTGCATCGGCGTCGACCGCTCCCACCGCTTGTAGTCGGATCGTTTGCGTTTCCGAGCGCCGGGCTCGATCAGGCCTGCCCGCAGCAGCACCCGATAGACGGTGGACCGCGACGGCATCGGCACCACCTCCCGCCGCGCCAGCTCGTGCCGCAGCCGACGTGGACCCCACCCGGGGTGTGCTCGACGGAGTTCGCAGATCAACGCCTCCACCTGCCCGTCGACCTGGTTCGGAGACGACTTCGGTCGGTGCGACCGGTCTGCCAACCCGGGCAACCCACCAACTCGGTAGCGGGCGACCCATGAATGGACCGACTGTCGCGACACTCGATACCGGGTAGCCACCTCGGTGACCGGGATGCCTGCCAGAACTTCCATCACGGCGTGATACCGCTGCTCGACCACACTGAGCTCCACCAGCATCAGGCCCAGACCTTCCACCACGAACGATCACGTTCGGGTGATCAAACCTGGGACCAGCGGTGTCAAGCATCAGGTGGAGCCAAAGTGTCAAGCATCAGCCGGAACACGACAGGTGCCTTGACGCCCATTCCGTCAACATTTACTGTGTAGGAACTAGTGTTCGAAAATTATTTTCATGCGAATACTTGGGGGGACGTGTGAAGGACTCCGCTCGCCATGCCTTCAGTCGGCGCGTCGCCGTGGCTGGTGGTCTGGCCGCCACGGTTGCTTGGTGGGTTCCTGCACAGCAAGCGGCAGCGGAGTCGCAGTCGGAGGACCTGCGCCGGTACTCGGATCACGCCGAGGCGAGCTATGCCGCGCTGCAGCGGTACTTCTACGATCCGGCGACGTCGTTCTATCTGGAGGAGTACCCCCACCCGGGTGGGAATCCGTGGTCGTACGTCTGGCCGTTCTCCCAGGCGTTGCTGGCCACCCAGGCGATGACCGGCATACCCCGGGTGGGTCGCCGTTACCGGGCCGATCTGGCTGACCGGTACGCGGCGCTGGAGGCCTACTGGAACACCGAGACCACCCCCGCGGGGTACGACTCCTACCTGCGGCCGCCGCTGGGTCAGGGCGGCGACAAGTTCTATGACGACAACGAGTGGCTCGGGTTGGCCTTCCTGCAGCGGCACTACCTGACACCGGGCGGGGACCTGGCGGCACTGCGGCGGGTCGCCGGGATCTTCGACCTGGTCGTGTTCGGGTGGGACACCGATCCGTCACATCCCTGCCCTGGCGGGGTTTTCTGGACCCAGGCGCCCTGGAGCCAGGACCGCAACACGGTGTCGAACGCGCCGGGAGCACAGGTGGGGCTGCATCTGTACCTGACGACGCGCGAGGCAGCGCACCTGGACTGGTCGGTCCGGATGTATGACTGGGTGCGGACCAACATGCTGGCACCCAACGGGTTGTACTGGGACCACGTGGATCTGGCCGGAAACATCCAGAAGACGCAGTGGACGTACAACCAGGGCGTGATGATCGGGGCCGGCATGCTGCTGTACCAGGCGACCGGGCAGCGCCGGTATCTGGCCGAGGCATGCGACACAGCGACGACCGCGTTGAGCTTCTACGCCGAGAACGAGCGCTACTTCACCCAACCGGCCCGGTTCCACGCGATCTTCTTCGCGAACCTGCTCCGCCTGTCGACGTTGGCCCCGGATCCCGCCTACCGTGCGGCCATGCGGTGGTACGCCGACGAGTCCTACCGCCGGTTCCGCGACCCGGCCACCGGGCTGTACCGATTCGCGGGCGCCAACCCGGTCACCCTGCTCGAACAGTCCGCGATGATCCGGATCGAGGCCATGCTGGCCTGGAACCCGCGCGACTACCCCAAAATCACCTGACCGACCGTGGATCGCCCGTCACGGCTGGAGCTTGGTCGTGCGAGTCAGAAGTGGGGCGCCGCGCGGTCGACTTTTCCGTTGGAGGTCAGGGGAAGGCTGTCCCGGTGCGCGAACCGGCGGGGCAGCATGTACGGGGGCAGGCGATCGCGCAGCAACACCACGAGTTCTGCGGTCGGTACGGGATCGCCGGTGTAGGTAGCGGCCAGCTCGGTCCGGTCGCCAACGGTGTACGCGGTGACGATGGCGTCGGTGACCGCAGGATGTTCGCACAGCGCGGCCTCGACCTCGCCGGGCTCCACGCGATAGCCGCGGATCTTGACCTGTGTGTCGACGCGGCCGAGGAAGTGCAGGTTACCGTCCTCGACGCGGACCCGGTCGCCGGTGCGGTACCAGTCCAGCGCGGTCGGCTCGTTGTGTGGCTGGACCATGCCGTCCGCCCAGGTGACGAAACG
>NZ_DASUVO010000139.1:0-87302 GCF_036378875.1 Actinophytocola sp. | reverse complement strand
ACCTGGATCAGCGCCTCGACGAACGTCATCGCGATGGCGAAGGCCCAGGAAACGACCGACACCCCTTTGAGGGCACCGCCCGCCTCCAGCAACAGGTATTCGCCGGCGAGGGTGAACACCAGCAGGATCAGGTGGCCGGCGAACATCGCCGCGAAAACTCGGATCGCGTGCGTGAGGGGGTTCATGAAGAACTTCACGAACGCCTCGACCGGCACGAGCAGCAGGAGCACCGGCTTCGGCACGCCCGGAGGCACGAGCTGGTGCTTGATGTGCCCGAAGAACCCGTGCTTGCGGATGCCGACGTAGTGCCACAGCGGGTACACGATGAAGAGGGACAGTGCCAGCGGGAACCCGATGTGCGCGAAGGTCGGGAACTGAACGATCGGAATAATGCCGAAGATGTTGTTCACCAGAACGAAGGTGAACATTGTGACAATCAGCGGTACATACGGCGCGAAATCTTTCGAACCGATGAGCTCACGCGCGATGTTGTTCCGCCCGAAGTCGTATACCGACTCGGCGATGAACGTGAACTTGGTCGGCACTACCTTGAGCCGCCGCGATGCCATCAGGAAGAACACCATGACAATGGCGACGGAGAGCACCGCAAGCAGCATCGGCTTGGTGATGCCCAAGAAAATCGGCGGGAGATCGAAGTCACCCGCGCCCGGCGGAACGAACTCGCCACCCTGTGCTAGCCACAGCGCCCGCAACTGGGCTCCTTCCGGTTCTCCCGGCCGGCAGACACGGCCGCCGGGGGAATCGTCACGATCAGGACTAAACGTACCTCAGCAACTCTGGGCACCTGGCAGTGGCACCACCCTGCTCCCGAAGGGGGTGCCCCAGAGCTTGTGAAGCACTATGCGCGCACCATATCAGCCGCTCTTCGGCAAGAAGGACGCGCGTACTACTTACCGCTCGTAGCTAGGCAAGATCTACTGGTCATCGGTGGTGACGATCAAGGTCGGCAGCTTTGTGCGACGGAATGCCACCGTGTCCATGGCCGCCCAGACGATCACAACCGCCAGCATCGTGTAGGCCAGCGACTCCGTGTGCAGCCAGGTGATCTCCCGCAGCACCATCAGCGCCAGCAGCAGCACGATCATCTTGCCGACGAAACCGCCGAGGGCGCCGGTCATCACCATCATCGGGTTCAGAGACGCCGTCTTCCGCATCAGCCACCACGTGGCCAGGGACGACGCGAACGCGACGGCACCGCCGATGAGCGCCGACACCCCGCCACTCACGCCGAACAGCACGCTCGACACGACTATCCCGACCAACGCTGTGCCCACGGCCGGCCACAGGGCGTAGTGGAGCATGGCGTCGGCGAGCCGGGTGACGGCCTCGCCGTGGGTCTTCGGCTGGTCGGTGACGATGCCCAGGTCAGCCGCCGTGGGTTCGGTGTTCTCAGAAATGATGTTCGCTCCGCAAGCTCCGGTCGGTCATCTCGCCCTGAGTCTAGGTACGACCGACACGATCAGTGCGATCAGGAGGCCGATGCCGATCCCCCATACCACCGCGAACGCGTCGAACAGGCTCAGCGCGACCGTGCCGAACGACAGCACCGCGGCCCACAGGTAGATCAACAGCACGGCACGCCGCTGTGAGTGACCGATCTCCAGCAGCCGGTGGTGCAGGTGCATCTTGTCCGCGTGGAACGGCGAAAGGCCCTTGCGGGTGCGCCGGACCACGGCCATCAGCAGGTCAAGGACCGGCAGGAACAGCACCGCGGCCACCACGAGCAGCGGCGAGAGCAACGCGATCGTCTCGGCGCCGTTCATCGTCTGCACCCGTCCGGACGCGGAGGTGGTGGCCCCCGCCATCATCAGGCCCATCAGCATCGAGCCGGAGTCACCCATGAAGATCTTGGCCGGCTGGAAGTTGTGCGGCAGGAAGCCGAGGCACGCGCCGGCGAGGGTCGCGGCGATCAGCGCCGGCGGGTAGTAGATGACGTCGCCGCCCTGCTGGTCCAGCAGGTGGAGCGAGAACGCGCAGGTCGCGACGGCGGAGATGAGCCCGACGCCTGCCGCGAGCCCGTCGAGCCCGTCGATGAAGTTCATCGCGTTGACCATGGTGACCACTAGCAGCACCGTGAGGATCGCGCCCTGGTTCTGGTCGAGGACGAGCAGCGAGCCCGTCGCCGCCCCGGCGCCGCCCCACGGCACCCACAGGATGATCCACTGCAGGCCGAGCAGCACGAGGATGCCCGCACACGTCGTCTGACCGGCGAGCTTGGTGATCGAGTCCAGCTCGTACCGGTCGTCGAGCATCCCGATCAAGACGATCAGCCCGCCGCCGAGCAGGATCGCGGTCGGATCGAGCGAGTAGTCGAACGCGCGGCGCAGCACCGGAAGTTGGTGGGCGAGCAGCATGCCGCCGCACACCCCGACATACATGGCGAGGCCGCCCATCCTGGGGATGGGCACCGTGTGCACGTCGCGCTGCCTTGGGTGGGCGACCGCGCCCCACCGGATCGCAAGCCGCCGGACCGGGCCGGTTGCGAGGAACGTCAGCACCGCCGCGGTGAGCCCGACCAGCATGTACTCCCGGATCGGAAGGCCGGCGGGCTGGAAGTTCTGTGCCAGGTCCACAGCTCAGTCCCGGGGGTACGCGGGGTTCGAGGCGGTGAGCCTGCGGACGGCTTCCGCGACCTGCCGCGCGGCGTCCGGCTCCCGGACGGCGCGGCCGATCAGGCGGGCGATCTCCGCCATCTCCGGCTCGGTCATGCCCTGCGTGGTCACGCTCGGTGACCCGATGCGGATCCCGGACGCGACGGCCGGCGGCGCCGGGTCGAACGGGATCGCGTTCTTGTTGAGCGAGATGCTCGCCGCCCCGCACCGGCGCTCGGCCTCGGCGCCGGTGACATCCAACGGCCTGACGTCGAGCAACGCGAGGTGGGTGTCGGTGCCGCCGGAGACCACCCGCATGCCCTCGGCCTCGAGGCCCTTGGCGAGCGTGGCGGCGTTGGCGACGACCTGGGTGGCGTAGCCCTGGTACTCGATGCTCGCGGCCTCACGCAGCGCGACGGCCTTCGCCGCGACGGCGTGCATGAGCGGGCCGCCCTGGCTGAACGGGAACACGGCCTTGTCGATGGCCTTGGCGTGCTCGGCGCGGCAGAGGATCATGCCGCCGCGCGGGCCGCGCAGGACCTTGTGCGTGGTGAACGTGACGACGTCGGCGAACGGCACCGGCGACGGGATCACCTTGCCGGCGACCAGCCCGATGAAGTGGGCGGCGTCGACCATCAGGATCGCGCCGACCTCGTCCGCGATGGCCCGGAACGCCGAGAAGTCGATCAGCCTCGGGTAGGCCGTGGCGCCGGCGATGATCATGCGGGGCTGGTGGGTCAGCGCCAGGTCACGCACCTGGTCGTAGTCGATGAGCTCGGTGTCCTGCCGCACGCCGTAGGGCACCGCCTCGAACCAGCGTCCCGAGAAGTTGACCTTCGAGCCGTGTGTGAGGTGCCCGCCCTGCTTGAGGTCCATCGCGAGGACGACGTCGCCGGGCTCGCAGAACGCGGCATAGGCGGCGAGGTTGGCGCTCGCACCCGAGTGCGGCTGCAGGTTGGCGTGCTCGGCGCCGAACAGCTCCCTGGCGCGCGCGATGCCGATCTCCTCGGCGACGTCCACCTGCTCGCAGCCGCCGTAGTAGCGCTTGCCGGGGTAACCCTCCGCGTACTTGTTGGACAGCGTCGAACCGAGCGCGGCGAGCACGGCCGGGCTGGTGAGGTTCTCGCTGGCGATCAACTGCAGGCCACCGCGAAGACGGTCCAGCTCACCGAGCACGACGCCGGCGATCTCGGGATCCGTGCTGGCCAACGCGTCGAAGTCCGGGCCCCAGAACGGCGTGTTCACCCCTACTGCTTCTCTCCTCGTGGTGAGTATGCGGCGCCAGGTTACCGCGACCGGGGTTACCGTTTCTGGGTGACCAAGCTGAACAAGGCCGACTATGAGGCGGCGTTGGCCGAGCTGCATCTCGAGCTGGTCAAGCTGCAGGACTGGGTCAAGGCACAGGGCCTGCGGGTGGCAGTGCTGTTCGAGGGCCGCGACGCCGCGGGCAAGGGCGGGGCGATCAAACGGATCACCGAGCCGCTCAACCCCCGCGTGTGCCGGGTCGCCGCGCTCGGGACGCCGACCGAGCGGGAGAAGAGCCAGTGGTACTTCCAGCGGTACGTCGGGCACCTGCCGGCGGCCGGCGAGATCGTCCTCTTCGACCGGTCCTGGTACAACCGCGCCGGGGTCGAGCACGTGATGGGCTTCTGCACCGAGGCCGAGTACCAGGAGTTCCTCCACTCCGCGCCGGAGTTCGAGCGGATGCTCATCCGGTCCGGGCTGATCCTGGTGAAGTACTGGTTCTCGGTGTCGGACGAGGAGCAGGAGCGCCGGTTCCAGGAACGTATGCACGACCGGACGAAGCGGTGGAAGATCTCACCGATGGACCTGGAGGCCCGGCGCCGCTGGTTCGACTACTCCAAGGCCAAGGACGTGATGTTCGCGCACACCGACGTCGAGGACTCACCGTGGTGGGTGGTGGAGGCGGACTCGAAGAAACGCGCGCGCCTGAACTGCATCTCCCACCTGCTGTCGCGGATTCCCTACCACGAAGTGGATCCGCCGGTGCTGGAGCTGCCGCCGCGCGGGCCGGTGGACCCGGACTACCAACGCCCGCCGAAGAAGTCGATGCGTTACGTCCCAGAACGGTTCTGAAAGGTCACGGAGTGGAGTTCGCCACCATCGCGTCGTAGACGGGCTCCATCCGGGACCACTGCTCGGTCGGGGCGGACGCGAAGATGAAGTACTCCACGTCGCCCACGAGCCAGTACAGGGCGTGCACGCGCTGCACCCCTCGGCCGTCGTTGTGCAGGAACTCCCACTCCACGGCCTTGTGGCCGGCGTAGGTGGCGCTGTTCAGTCCGAGCCTGCGGTAGTTGGTGGTGCGGTCGGCGAAGCGTTCCTCGTAGGCCACGTGCACGCCGACGAGGTCCTGCGAATCCGCCTTGGCGCCACCGAAACCGACGATCCGGCCCGGGTCGGAGGGATCGACGGCCCGCATGGCCCCCGGCGCACCGGCGGACACGGAGCTCCATTCGTCCGGGATGACCGTCTCCATCCCTTCCGGGCCCTCCACCCACTGGAATCCCGCTGGTGCGGGCTTGACCGTCGCGTCCGGGGACGGCACCGTGTCGTCGGAGAGGTACGTCGCGGGGTTGCCGGCGTCGTTCACGTTCGTCTGGGGGGCCGCCAGGAGCACCGTGCCCACGGCAACAGCCACGACCAGGTAGGTCGCGGCGAAGGCCCACGCGACCCACCGCGAGCTGAGCGATCGGACGCTCCCCACCTGATTCACCTCGACAACCCCACGACACGGGCCTACTGAGAGTAACGTGCCCGCCGAGGTGATCCAATGCTTCGTGCGTGGCAGGACGTGATCGTCAAATGGCGATTCCTGCCGGACGGCCGGCCAATGGACCGGTCGCAAGCTCGGCTGCACACGCGTCGCGGCAGGTCAGCGCTGCTCGCCGGGCGGCTGGACGAGGCGCTCGCTGAGTTCGAGGCAGCCAGCAGTCTGAGTGTGGATCCACTCGATCGGGTGGGGATTGGTGACGTTTACCTCGCCCGCGGGGGCTGGAAGGCCGCCGAGGAGCACTACCGTGCGGCACTGCGTACCGGCGGGCTCGGCGCGTTGCTCGCCCAGCTCGGGCTCGCGCAGGTACAGATCGGGCGGGGCAACGCCGCCGGGGCGGTCGCCGACCTCGAGCTGCTCGTCGCGGACCGTCCGGACGATCCGATGTTGCGGTTCTACCTGGCCAGTGCCTGGTACTCGGCCGCAGAGCAGTGCCGGTCCCGCACCGCGGAGGACGTGCTGGTGATCACCAGCGAGGAGCAGTTACGCCTGTGCGAGGACGCCGGCCGGCGGATTCTCGCGCTGAGGACCGGGGACGAGGAGCTGGAGCGCGGAGCTTCGCAGTTGCTCGCGGAGGTGGCCGCCGGCCGCCGGTGGACGTGGTCCCCGGAAGGCATCGCGGTGAGCCTGGCCGTACTGACCGTGGCGCTGGGGTTGATGACCGTGGTCGCCGGCGGCCTGCTGCACAACCTCATGCTCGTGTTCGTGGGCGCCCTCGCCGGCTCAGCCCTCCTGTACGGCATCGTCCACCGCTTCCGCCGCCAGAACTGGCGCCGCCACGCCGACGAGATGGCCCCCGAGATAGTCAAACCAGGCATCTGACCAGGCTCACCGCAGAAGAGGTGTTGTCGGGGTCCGTCGGTTTCGAGGTCGCCCGCACGCATTTTCACACTCGGCTGCACTCCTGTCCGAGCGCGACGAGACGTGCGCCGGGAACGGGCTATGCACCGTCGTTGCCGTCGCGCAGGGAATGGATCATGCTCCGCAGGATCCGGACCGCGTCTGACTGCTCGGTCTCGGTCATGCCGGCCAGCATTCTGACCTCGACGGACCGGACCGCCACGGTCGCCTTCTCGAGGCTCCGTCGGCCGCGAGGCGTGAGCCGCGTGGGAAGAACCTTTCCGACGGGTGCCTCCACTGGCCTGGTCACGTAGCCGTCTCGTTCCAGGGCCTGGAGCAGCACGTTCATCGTCTGCCGGGTCACGAACGCGCCCCGCGCGAGCTCGGAGTTCGACAAGCCCGGTCGTTGAGCCAGCAGCTCGAGGCAGGAGTAGTGCGTCACGCTCATCCCGAGTGGCCGCAGCACCTCCTCCATGGCTGCACGCAGGGCGCTCGACGCCTCTTTCAGCAGGTAGCCCAGTGACGTCTTCAGGTCGACACCGTCTTGACTCATGTCAGTATTCTGACATAGATTGCCACGTGTCAGAAGACTGACACACAGGAAGGGAACATCATCATGCCCGCCACCGGCCCCGACTTTGTCTCGCTCCAAGCGCGCGACCTCGACGCTTCGCAGGCGTTCTACGAGCAGTACCTCGGCCTCGTCCGCTCGCGGACCGGACCTCCGCACGCCGTCGTCTTCGAGACGAAGCCGATCGCGTTCGCGCTCCGCGACATCGTTCCCGGCACCGATCTCGCATCCGCTGGCCAGCCGGGCATCGGTGCCGCGATCTGGCTCCACGCCACAGACGTCCAAGCCATTCACGATGCTCTGGTCGCCGACGGTCACACCATCGTCTCCGCACCGATCGACGGCCCCTTCGGTCGGACATTCACCTTCGCCGACCCCGACGGCTACCAGATCACCCTCCACGACCGCGGCTGACAGGCGAAACGCCACGGACGATCACCTTCGCGAGTCGCGCGTCCGGCCCCCGCGAGTCGCGTTTGCGGGTACACGTGAGCCCGTGAACACGTGCGGTCGTGGCGGTGGCTAGAGTTCGGCGCTGTGAGTGTGGTGTACGACTGCTCGCGTTCGCCGGATCGTGAGGACGGGTTGGCGGCCGCTGCTAGTGCGGTGCGTGCTGGGCGGCTCGTCGTGATTCCCACCGACACCGTCTACGGCATCGGGGCGGACGCGTTCTCCGCGTCCGCGGTGCGGTCGTTGCTCGCGGCCAAGAACCGTGGGCCGGACATGCCGGTCGGGGTGCTCGTCGGCTCCTGGTCGACCATCGACGGGCTCGTCCTGTCCGTGCCGAGGACCGCTCGGTTGCTCGTCGAGGCTTTCTGGCCGGGGGACGTGTCGATCGTGTTGCCGCACGCGCCCTCGTTGGCGTGGGATCTCGGGCAGAGCGGCGGCACGGTGATGTTGCGCATGCCGCTGCACCCGGTCGCCATCGAGCTGCTGCGGGAAGTCGGGCCCATGGCGGTGTCCAGCGCCAACGTGTCCGGTCAGCCACCCGCCGCGACCGCCGAGGAGGCACGGACACAGCTGGGTGACTCCGTGTCGATCTACCTGGACGGGGGGCCCTCCGGGGATCCTGTTCCCTCGACGATCGTGGACCTGTCCGGTCAGGAGCCCATCGTGCTGCGTGAAGGGGCCGTTTCCCTGGCGGCGATCTCCGAGGTGATCGGCGAAGAGGTACGCACGCGCTGAGGTCAGCTGCGTTGTGCCGTCGCGAAACGGGGACGGCCTGCCAGGTCCCGGTGATCCTCCACAGTGGTCAGAACCGCGGCCAGCAGCGCGGGAACCGACTCGCCCTGTGTGTCGTCGTGTTCGATCCCCACCGTGCCTCCCGGCCGCAGTAGGCGGGCGGCCAGGTGCACGACGTGCTTGATCACGGTCAGACCGTCCGCGCCCGAGAACACCGCCTGGTGCGGGTCGTGCTCCCCCACCTCCGGTGGGACCTCGGTGCCTTCCGGGACGTACGGCGGGTTGCACAGCACCAGGTCGACCTTGGCGTCGAGCATCGCCAGCAGGTGCGGCTCGGTCACGTCGCCAGCATGGAGGTGTACGGCCGTCTCGCCCAGGTTGCGGCGAGCCCACGCCAGGGCGTTCGGGTCGACCTCCACCGCGTGGACGGTGGCGTCAGGACGGGCCGTTGCGACGGCCAGTGCCAGTGCGCCGGTTCCCGTGCACAGGTCCACCACCACGGGCGACGGGCGGCCATTCAGGAAACGCAGGCCCCAGTCCAGCAGCAACTCGGTCTCCGGACGGGGCACGAACACGCCAGGCCCCACCTCGACGGTGACCTCACCCATCGCGGCCCAGCCCAGCAGGTGTTGCAGCGGAACGCGTTTCGCGCGCTGATGGACCATGTCGGTGATGGCCTCGACCACCTCGCGGTCCACCAGCGGAGTCATCAGCAGCTTGCCGCGGTCGGTGTCGAGCACGTGTGCCGCGATCAGTTCGGCGTCGACCCTCGGCGACGGCACGCCCGCGTCGGCGAGGACCCGCGTCGCCTCGACGATCACCACTCGTAGTGGCCGCGGAACCTCGGTCACGCGCTCTGGTGGGCGGCGAGTCGTTCGTCGCGGTCCGCTGTGGCCAGTGCGTTCAGCACGCCGTCCAGGTCGCCGTTCAGCACCTGGTCCAGGTTGTACGCCTTGTAGTTGACCCGGTGGTCCGAGATCCGGTTCTCCGGGAAGTTGTACGTACGCACCCGCTCGGAGCGGTCGACCGTGCGGATCTGGCTGCGCCGCGCGTCGGCCGCCTGTTTCGCGGCCTCCTCCTCAGCCTGGGCGGCCAGACGGGCACGCAGGACCTGCATCGCCCGGGTCTTGTTCTGCAACTGACTGCGCTCGTTCTGGCAGGAGACGACGATCCCCGTCGGCAGGTGGGTGATGCGCACGGCCGAGTCCGTCGTGTTGACGCTCTGTCCACCCTTGCCCGAGGACCGGAACACGTCCACGCGGAGGTCCTTCTCCGGGATCTCCACGTCCTCCACGGCGTCCTGCACGTCCGGGTACACCAGCACGCCGGCCGCCGACGTGTGGATCCGGCCCTGCGACTCCGTCGCCGGCACACGCTGGACCCGGTGCACGCCGCCCTCGAACTTCAGGCGGGACCAGACGCCGTCGGCCACCGGGGTGCGCGAGCGAATGGTGACGGTGGCGTCCTTGTAGCCGCCCAGCTCCGTCTCGGTGCCGTCCAGCACCTCCGCCTGCCAGCCGTGCTTCTCCGCGTAGCGCAGGTACATGCGCAGCAGGTCACCCGCGAACAGCGCCGACTCGTCGCCGCCCTCGCCCGACTTGATCTCCAGAATGAGGTCGTCGCCGTCGTGGGGGTCCCTCGGCAGCAGCAGCTCGGTCAGCTTGTCCTCGAGAGCCGGGACCTGCTCCTCGAGCGTCCTGGCCTCCTCGGCGAACGTCGAGTCCTCGGCGGCCAGCTCGCGGGCGGCGGCGAGGTCGTCGCGGGCGGTCTCCAGCTCACGGAGCGTGCGGACGATCGGGGTCAGCTCGGCGTAGCGACGGCCCAGCTTGCGGGCGCGGGCCTGGTCGCCGTGCACGGCGGGATCGGCGAGCGACTTCTCGAGGTCGTCGTACTCGCCGAGCAGCTCACCGAGCGATGACGCGTCCATGACGCGGATCTCCTTTGCTCACGGACGCTGGTCCAAACGACACGCAGCCAAGCTGGGTCGCCAGGAGCTCGCACCGCGGGGGCATGGGGGGCTCGGCCCCCCAACATAACAGCGAGGGCGACGCGGTCCGCGCTTCCGCGGACACACCTCGCCCTCGCACGAGCGCCGTACCGAAAGCTACTTGGCCTTCTTCTCCCGCTTGCCGTAGCGGGCCTCGAAGCGCGCGACCCGGCCGCCGGTGTCGAGGATCTTCTGCTTGCCCGTGTAGAACGGGTGGCAGTTCGAGCAGACCTCAACGTGGATGCTGCCCGACTTCTTGGTGCTGCGCGTGGTGAACGTGTTCCCACAACCGCAGACGACCTCGGTCACGACGTACTCGGGGTGGATACCGGTCTTCACAGATCTTGCCCTTTCTCGGTGGCCGCCGGGTCCCCGACGAACAGGGGTGAACCGGAGCCGGACTCGACCTAACAGTTTGCCAGATGGGCTGGCAGGGGGTTCAACACGCCCCGGCCAGCGCCTATTCCAGGCGCCCTGCCGGCTCAGGAAGAGCCGGCAGGGAACAGTTGGGCGAACTCAGTCGTCGTTGACCGACGGTGTGTTCTTCGCCACCTGCATCAGGAACTCGATGTTGGTGCGGGTCTTGCGCAGCTGGGTCAGCAGCAGGTCGATGGCCTGCTGGTTGTCCAGCGCGTGCAGCACGCGCCGCAGCTTGACCGTGACGGCCAGCTCGTCCGGCGGGAGAAGCAGCTCCTCCTTGCGAGTGCCGGACGCGTCGACGTTGACCGCCGGGAACGTGCGCTTGTCGGCGATCTTGCGGTCGAGGATGAGCTCGGCGTTACCCGTGCCCTTGAACTCCTCGAAGATCACCGTGTCGCCCGCGGACCCGGTCTCGACCAGGGAGGTCGCGAAGATGGTCAGCGAGCCGCCGTCCTCGATGTTGCGCGCCGCACCCAGGAACCGCTTCGGCGGGTACAGCGCCGTCGAGTCGACACCACCGGACAGGATCCGGCCGGACGCCGGGGCCGCCAGGTTGTAGGCACGACCCAGACGGGTGATCGAGTCAAGCAGCACGACCACGTCGTGGCCCATCTCGACCAGACGCTTCGCCCGTTCGATCGACAGCTCGGCCACCGTGGTGTGGTCGCCCGGCGGGCGGTCGAAGGTCGAGGCGATGACCTCACCCTTCACCGACCGCTGCATGTCGGTGACTTCTTCCGGCCGCTCGTCCACGAGCACGACCATCAGGTAGCACTCGGGGTTGTTCGTGGTGATCGCGTTGGCGATCGCCTGCAGCACAGACGTCTTACCGGCCTTCGGCGGCGACACGATCAGTGCGCGCTGCCCCTTGCCGACCGGCATCACCAGGTCGATGACGCGGGTGGTGAGAACGTGCGACTCGGTCTCGAGGCGCAGGCGCTCGTTCGGGTACAGCGGCGTCAGCTTGGTGAACTCGGGCCGGTTCCTGGCCTGGTCCGGGTCCAACCCGTTGATCGTCTCGACGCGCACCAGCGGGTTGAACTTCTGCCGCTGCTGCTCGCCCTCACGTGGCTGGCGCACCATGCCGGTGATCGCGTCGCCACGACGCAGGCCGTACTTGCGGACCAGCGACAGCGAGACGTACACGTCGTTCGGGCCGGCCAGGTAGCCGGACGTACGCACGAACGCGTAGTTCTCCAGCACGTCCAGCACGCCCGCGACGGGCAGCAGGACGTCGTCGTCGCGCACCTCGGTGTCCGGGCTGTCACCACGGCCACCGCTGCTGGTGCCGCCACCACGGCGGCGACGGTCACGGAACCGGCGGCCCCTGCGGCGCCCACCGTCCTCGTCATCGTCGTCGTCCGACGGACCACTCGAGTCGGTGCGACCGGTGTTGCGCTGTTGCTGCTGGTCACCCCGACCACCGCGGTCGTTGCGGTCACCGCGGTCGTTGCGATCGCCACGGTCGCTCCGGTCGCTCCGGTCGCCGCGATCGTTCCGGTCGTTCCGGTCGCTCCGGTCGTTGTTGCGACCGTTGCGGTCGCTGCCGCGGCCGGGGCGCTCCTCGCGCTTCTCGGCCGGCTTCTCCTCGGGCGCGGGGGCGCGCTCGTCGGTGCGTGGCTTGGCGTCCTGCTCGGGTGCGCCTGCGGCACGGCCCGCGGTACGGCGACGACGGGTGCCTTCGCGACGACCGCCCTCCTCCGTGACCTCGGGCTGCTCCGCGGGCTCGCTCTTCGGCTCCGCGGCACGGGCCTTCGGCGCGGCCTTCTTCGGAGCGTCCTCGATGCCGAGGGGCAGCGTGTCGGCCGCGGAGGCTGGTTTGGCCGCACCGCCGGACTGCCGCTCCTTGATGGCAGCGATGAGGTCGCCCTTGCGCATCCCGGCTGTTCCGGTGATGCCGAGCTGGCCGGCGAGCTCCCGAAGCTCCGCCAGCACCATGCCGGTGAGACCGGCGCGGCGCTTCGTTCCCCCGTTAGCGCTTGTACGCGCTGTGCTTTCGGCCGCATTGGCGTCGGCGACCGTGCCATTGGCAGTCTCACTGCCCAGCAGATCAGTGTTGCTCACTCATGTCCTTCCTGACCAGGTCCCCGCCTCCTGAGGTGGACCCGTGAACCAGCGGACCGCCGTTCGTCGATATCGACGCGGCGTGCCCCGCGGCCTCGCCAACGCGGAGCTGTTCCTGTTCACCGCAGCCTAGGGACTTTCGGTATCCGTCATCGTCGACTCCGGCCAAAAGGATTGGGCCGAGCCGCCGACTGAACGGAAGATGCGACCCGAGGAAAGAAAACCTCGGGAACGACACCGGGCGCCCGTACGCGCGGTGACTGAACGCCCCTGAGGGTAGACGCACACCTGTCCGGGTGCAACAACCGGGGTGCCGGCGTGGCTAACCGAGACAACGTCAGCTACCTGCTGTTTGTTCCGTCCACCTGGACTTCGACGCCCGTCAGGTCGACCGGCAACGGCCGTGCGACGAACCCCGTCGTGTCGATCCCGGCGGGCAACACGCCGCGCGCCGGGAGTGAGAAAACCGTCGGTCCGGCGCCGGAAACCATTGCGGGCACACCGTTTTCCCGAAGTTCACGCACTATTCGCATGGTCTGTGGCCACGCGCTCTCGCGATAGTCCTGGTGCAGCCGGTCCTCGGTCGCGGGGAGCAACAGGTCCGGCCGCGCGGTGAGCGCGTGCACGGCGAGGGCACATCGCCCTGCCGCGAACGCCGCGTCGGTGTGCGGAATGTTGTCGGGAAGCAATCCGCGTGTGACCGAGGTCGCCGAAAGCGTGTCGGGTACGAGCACGACCGGCGACACGTCCGGGTGCGGTTCGAGCCGAACCGCGCGGTAACGGGATCCTTCCGTCCAGGCGAGGACGAGCCCACCGTACAGCGACGCGGCCGCGTTGTCGGCGTGTCCCTCGAACTCGGCCGCGAGCTGCAGGGCGTGCTCGTCCAGGGGTTTTCCGGCGAGCCCGTAGCCGGCCGCCACACCGGCGACGATCGCCGCCGCCGACGAGCCGAGCCCACGGGCGTGCGGGATCGTGTTGTGACACCGGAGCAGCACGCCAGGTAGCGACACGCCGAGTGAGTCGGCGGCGGCCCGCAACGCGAGGACCACGAGGTGCGAGTCGTCCGTCGGCACCTGGCCCGCGCCCTCACCGGTGACCTCGACGTGGGTGTCCCCGTCGGTCACGGACACCTCGACCGTGTCGTACATGGCGAGCGCCATGCCGAGCGCGTCGAAGCCGGGGCCGAGGTTCGCGGTGGACGCCGGCACCTTTACTCGCAAGTTCATGCCAGCTCTAGTGCGGCGGCCACGGCGTGGGGCTCGACCGGGATCGGTTTGACCTCGTCCATCTCGCTCAGGACCGTGTCCGGGTCCTTCAGGCCGTGCCCGGTGAGCGTGCAGACGACGAGCGAGCCCGCGGGGATGCGGCCATCCGCGGTGGCGGCGAGCAGGCCGGCGACGCTCGTGGCGGACGCGGGCTCGACGAACACGCCTTCTTTACGGGCGAGTAGGTGGTATGCGGCCAGGATCTGCTCGTCGGTGACCGCGTCGATGAGCCCGTCGGACTCGTCGCGGGCACCGATCGCGCCTGCCCACGAGGCCGGGTTGCCGATGCGGATGGCGGTCGCGATGGTGTCCGGGTCGAGCACGGGCTCGCCGAGCACGAGCGGTGCGGCGCCCGCGGCCTGGAAACCGAACATCCTCGGCAGCGAGCCCACGACACCGTCCCGCGCGTACGACCGGTAGCCGGCCCAGTACGCGGTGATGTTGCCGGCGTTGCCGACGGGCAGGCAGTGGATGTCCGGGGTGCGGCCGAGCACGTCGCAGATCTCCCACGCCGCGCTCTGCTGGCCGACGAGACGGACCGGGTTGACCGAGTTGACCAGCTCGATCGGGTACTCGGACGCGGTCTTGCGGGCGAGTTCGAGGCAGTCGTCGAAGTTGCCGTCGATCTGGAGGATCCGCGCGCCGTAGACGACCGCCTGCGCGAGCTTGCCCTTCGCGATCTTGCCGCGCGGGATGAGGACCGCACAGGTCAGACCGGCGCGGGCGGCGTAGGCGGCGGCCGAGGCGGACGTGTTGCCGGTGGACGCGCAGATCACCCCGGCCACGCCGGACGCCAGCGCGTACGTCATCGCGACGGACATGCCGCGGTCCTTGAACGAGCCGGTCGGGTTGGCGCCCTCGACCTTGAGGTAGACCTGGCAGCCGGCCAGCTCGGACAGGTGTGGCGCCTCGACGAGCGGCGTGCCGCCCTCGTGCAGCGTCACCGGGCGCGCACCGTCCGGCAGTTCGATCCGGTCGGCGTAGGCCGCGATGACGCCCGGCCAACCGGGCCGTATCCCGAGAGAAGCTTGGGGGGTCATGGTTCCTCTCCTTCAACCCGCATCACGCTGGCGACCTCGCGCACCACCGGTAGGCCGGCCACCTTCTCCACTGTGGACCGTAGCGCCTCGTCCGGCGCGTAGTGCGTGACTATCACCAGGCTCGCGTCGGTGCCGCGGCCCTGCTGGCGGACGGCGGCGATGCTCACGTCGTGCTCGGCGAACACCGACGCCACCGCGGACAGCACGCCGGCGCGGTCGGCCACGTCGAGGCTGACGTGGTAGCGCGTGTTCACCTGCGAGACCGGCTGGACCGGCAGCGCGGCGTACGAGGACTCCCCCGGCCCGCGACCCCCGCTGACCTTGTTGCGTGCCACCGCGACGAGGTCACCGAGCACCGCGCTCGCCGTCGGCGCGCCACCGGCGCCCTGGCCGTAGAACATGAGCGAGCCGGCCGCCTCGGCCTCGACGAACACCGCGTTGTACGCGCCGCCCACGCTCGCGAGCGGGTGGCTGCGCGGGATCATCGCCGGGTGCACGCGCACCGCGACGCTACCGTTGATCCGTTCGCAGATGGCGAGCAGTTTTATCGTCCTGCCAAGGGTTTTCGCCGCCGCGATGTCCGCGGGGGTGACCGCCGAGATGCCCTCGCGGTACACGTCGGCCGCCGTCACCCTGGTGTGGAAGGCGATCGAGGCGAGGATGGCCGCCTTGGACGCGGCGTCGTAGCCGTCCACGTCGGCGGTCGGGTCCGCCTCCGCGTAACCGAGCCGGGACGCCTCGTCGAGTGTCTCCGCGTAGCTCGCGCCTGTGGCGTCCATGGCGGACAGGATGAAGTTGGTGGTGCCGTTGACGATTCCCATCACGCGGATGATCCGGTCGCCGGCGAGCGACTCACGCAGCGGGCGCACGAGCGGGATGGCGCCGGCCACGGCGGCCTCGAAGTACAGGTCGCTGCCGGCGGAGTCTGCGGCGGCGAACAGGTCGGCCGCGTGCTCGGCGAGCAGCGCCTTGTTGGCGGTGACGACGGACTTTCCGTTACGCAGAGCGGAAAGCAGCAATGAGCGGACTGGGTCGATGCCGCCGACGACCTCCACCACGATGTCCACATCGGACGCGACGAGTGCCTCGGCGTCGGTGGTGAGCAGGTGCGGCGGGATGTCCGGGTGGCGGTTGGGCCTGCGCACGGCGACCCCGGTCAGCTCGACCGAGGCGCCGACGCGCGCGGCCAGGTCGTCCGCCTGCTCGTGGAGGAGCCGCATCACCTGTGTGCCAACGGTTCCACAGCCGAGCATCGCCACCCGGATGGGCGGTCGCCCCTCCTTGCTCATTGGACCTCCAGACGCAACAGGTCATCGAGGGTCTCGCGGCGCAGCAGCAGCCTGGCCTCGCCGTCGCGGACCGCGACGACCGCCGGGCGGGCCAACCGGTTGTAGGAGCTGGCCATCGCGTAGCAGTAGGCGCCGGTGGCGGCGACCGCGATCAGGTCGCCCGGCGTGAGGTTCTCCGGCAGCCAGCAGTCCCGCACGACCACGTCGCCGGACTCGCAGTGCTTGCCGACCACCCGGGACAGCGTGGCCGCCGTGCCCCGCTCCCCCTCGCCGCTGGACCGCGACACCAGCCGGCAGTCGTACAACGCGTCGTACAGCGCGGTGCGGATGTTGTCGCTCATGCCACCGTCCACGCTGACGTACCGCCGCGAGGACCCGTGGCCCAGCTCGACGTCCTTGGTGGTACCCACCTCGTACAGCGTGACCGTGCCGGGCCCGACGATCGCGCGGCCCGGCTCGACCGCGATCTTCGGCATCTCGAGGCCGGCGTGCTCGGACTCCTTGGCCACGATGGTGCGGAGCTGCTCGGCGAGCCAGCCGGGCGGCGGCGGGTCGTCCTCGGCCGTGTACGCGATGCCGAGGCCACCCCCGAGGTCCACGATGGACACCGAGGACATGGCGTCCTCGCCGTGTTCCTTGTGCAGGTCGGCGAGCAGCCCGATCACGCGGTGCGCGGACAGTTCGAACGCGTTGGCGTCGAAGATCTGCGAGCCGATGTGGCTGTGCAGGCCGGTCAGCCGCAGCCCCGGCGAGCGCAGGACCCGCCGCACCGCCTCCGCCGCGGCGCCGCCGGCCAGGGAGAAGCCGAACTTCTGGTCCTCGTGCGCGGTCGCGATGTACTCGTGGGTGTGTGCCTCGACCCCGACGGTCACCCGCACCAGCACCGGCTGCACCACGCCGCGGTCGCGGGCGATCCGGTCGAGCCTGGCGATCTCGAAGAACGAGTCGAGCACCACGGCGCCGACCCCGGCCTCGACCGCGTCGGTGAGTTCGTCGACCGACTTGTTGTTGCCGTGCAAGGTGATCCGCTCGGGCGGGAAGTCCGCCCGCAACGCGATCGCGAGCTCGCCACCACTGCACACGTCCAGCGAGAGGCCCTCCTCGGCCACCCACTTCGCGATCTGCACGGACAGGAACGCCTTCGCCGCGTAGTGCACGAGCGCCGGGTCGCCGAACGCGCGCGCGTGGTCGCGGCAGCGGGACCGGAAGTCGTCCTCGTCCACCACGAACAGCGGCGTGCCGAACTCGCGGGCCAGCTCCCGGACGTCGACACCGGCGAGCCGGACCACACCCTCCTCGCCCCTGGCAGCGTTGCGAGGCCAGATCTCCGGCAGCAGCTGGTCCAACTCGTCCGGTGTGGACGGTCGCAGCCCTGCGGTGTTGCTGGGCAGAAGGACTTCCGCGTGCCTGGGTCCGGCGGGATGCGCACGCATTGGCCTACATCCTTTCCGGGGCGTCGACGCCAAGCAGGCCGAGGCCGTTGGCCAGCAGCTGACGGGTCGCCGCGCACAGCGCGAGCCGTACCGTGTGCAGCGGGCCGACCTCCTCGTCACCCATCGGCAGCACGCGACACTGTTCGTTGAACTTGTGGTAGGCGCCGGCCAGTTCCTCGAGGTAGCGGGCGATCCGGTGCGGCTCACGCAGCTCGGCCGCCTTGCGCAGGACCTCCGGGTACTCGCCGACGGTCCTGATCAGGTCGCCCTCACGCGGATGGGTGAGCAGGCCGAGATCCAGCTCGGTGTCCGCGGTCGGCACCGTCATGCCGAGGTCCACCGCGTTGCGGATGATCGAGGACAGCCGGGCGTGGGCGTACCGCACGTAGTGCACCGGGTTGTCGTTGGTGCGCTTGGTCCACAGGTCGATGTCGATGTCGATCGTGGAGTCCACCGAGGACCGGACGAGCGCGTAGCGCGCCGCGTCCACGCCGACCGCGTCGACGAGGTCGTTCATCGTCACGATCGTGCCGGCCCGCTTGCTCATCCGCACCGGCCTGCCGTTGCTGACCAGGTTCACCATCTGCCCGATGAGGACCTCGACGGTGTCCGGATCGTCCTCGAGCGCGGCGGCGGCCGCCTTGAGCCGGGCGATGTAGCCGTGGTGGTCCGCGCCCAGCATGTAGATGCACAGGTCGAACCCGCGCTGCCGCTTGTCGCGGAAGTAGGCGATGTCGCCGGCGATGTAGGCGGGCCGGCCGTCGCTCTTGATGACCACGCGGTCCTTGTCGTCACCGAACTCGGTGGTGCGCAGCCACCACGCGTTGTCCTCGAAGTACAGGTGCCCCTTGGCCTTGAGCTGCTCGACCAGCTCCTCCACCGCGCCGGACCTGTGCAGCGAGTCCTCGTGGAAGTACACGTCGAAGTCGGTGCGGAAGTTGTGCAGGTCCTGCTTGATCTCGTCGAACATGATGTTGACGCCGATCTTGCGGAACACCTCGGCGCTCTCGTCGGCCGGCAGCGACAGCGCGCTCGGCTCCTTGCGCAGCACCTCGGCCGCGACATCCGACAGGTAGGTGCCCGCGTAGCCGTCCTCCGGCGGCGCCTCCCCCTTGGCCGCCGCGATCAGCGACCGGACGAACCGGTCGATCTGGGCGCCGGCGTCGTTGAAGTAGTACTCACGGGCGACCGCGCCGCCCTGCGCGGCGAGCACGCGGCCCAGCGCGTCGCCTGCCGCCGCCCACCGGGTGCCACCCAGGTGCAGCGGGCCGGTCGGGTTGGCCGAGACGAACTCCAGGTTGATCTTCTTGCCGGCCAGCGAGTCGCCGTGGCCGTACGTCTCACCCTGGGTGAGCACCTGGCGGACGATGTCGCCCTGCGCGTCCGCGGCGATCCGCAGGTTGATGAACCCCGGCCCGGCGACCTCGGCCGCCGCGACGCCGTCCCGCCCGCCGAGTGCCTCGACCAGCCAGCCGGCCAGGTCACGCGGCGCGACGCCGACCTTCTTCGCCACCTGCAGCGCGAGGTTCGTCGCGTAGTCGCCGTGCTCGGGGTTACGCGGTCGCTCGACCGTGACGGCGGGCGGCAGAGCGGCGGTGTCGAGGTCACGGCTGGTCAACACGTCCACCGCGACGGCGCGGACCAGGTCGGCAAGTGCAGCGGGAGTCACCCCGGGAAGTCTAGGTAGCAGGTGCTCACCCGATAGAGTCGCCTCGGCCATAGCGTCAAGGGTCGACGTCCGATCGGAGTGGTCGCCATCGAATTCCGCCGAGGCAGACTGGCTACTTCCCTGCTCGTCCTCGCCGTACTCGCCGGTTGCAGCGCCGAGAGCGCCGAGGAGACAACCCCCAGCCAGCCGCCCACCAGCAGGTCCGAGTTCGTGCCCGGTGAGGGCAACGAGGACCCGAGCACCAAGATCGAGGGTGTCGTCGTCACCGAGTACGACGCGGTGCACGCGGAGCAGGGCCAGCCCGTCGCCTACGAGATCGTGCCACCCAACGGCGGCCGCCACGACCCGGTCTGGGCGGACTGCAACGGCGTCGTCTACCGCACCCCGGTCCGCAACGAGAACATGGTCCACTCGCTGGAGCACGGTGCCGTGTGGATCGCGTACGAGCCGGAACAGGTGACCGGCGCCGCACTCGAGTCGCTGGTCGAGCGGGTCGAGAACCAGCCGTACCTGATGATCTCGCCGTACCCGGGGATGACCTCGCCGATCTCGCTGCAGGCATGGGGGCACCAGCTCCAGCTCACCGACGCCGACGATCCGCGCATCGACCAGTTCGTCGAGGCGCTGCGGGTGAACGAGTACACGTCGCCCGAGCCGGGCGCCTCGTGCGACCCGGCCGGTGGGGGCTTCGACCCCGCCAACCCGCCGCCGCTGTCGCCTTTGCCCGCTCCGCCCGGTGCCGCGCCGGTCACCGGACCGTGAACCCCGACCGTTGACGCCCACCTGACACGAGGTCCCTACACTGGGCGGTCGGAGAACTCCCAGCAGTAGACAAGGACCGGCATCGGCATGGCCAGCGGAACGAAGAGCAAAGGCGCCAGCAAGTCCAAGGGCAAGGGCGGCAGCGTCAACAAGGCACGGCGCTCCGTCGTCGGCACCGCTCGCAAACCCAAGCCGTGGGGCATGATCATCGGAATCGTGGTGGTCCTCGCCCTGGCCGGCGGCGTCTTCACCTATGCCTTCATGACGATCAGTGAGAAGGAGAAGTGGGTCGTCTCCGAGGACAACAAGGACCCGTCGGAGAACATCTCCGGCGTGACCCGTGTGTCCTACGACTCGGGCCAGCACGTCGAGGCCACCCAGCGAGTGGCGTACGACCACAGCCCGCCGTTCGGCGGCCCGCACGACAACGCGTGGGCGGAGTGCAACGGCACGGTCTACCCGAACGCGGTGCGCACCGAGAACATGGTCCACGCGCTCGAGCACGGTTCCGTGTGGATCGCCTACAACCCGGACAAGATCAAGGGCAAGGCGCTCGACACGCTGAAGGCCAAGGTCGAGGGCCAGCCGTACATGCTGATGTCGCCCTACCCGGGGCTCGACAAGCCGATCTCGCTGCAGTCGTGGGGCCACCAGCTGAAGCTCACGTCCGCGACCGACACGCGCATCGACGAGTTCATCAAGTCGCTGCGGGAGAACGAGTACCAGAACCCCGAGCCGGGTGGCCGCTGCGACGCCCAGGGCACCGGGTTCGACGTGACCAACCCGCCGCCGTTCGTGGCCGAGAAGCCGGACCCGAACGACCCGAACACGGTCACGATGGACGGCAAGGGCGCGACCCAGGCCACCGATGAGGGCCAGCAGGGCACGACGCCCACGACCGGCGCCTCTGCCCCGCCCGCCTCCGACGCGTCCGCTCCACCGGCCACGACACAACCCAGCCAGTGACGTCTGACACCCGCGGCAGCCGCACCTGGGTGCTCGTCGCTGCCCTGGTCGCGGTGCTGCTGGTGGGTGCCGCGGCCGGGATGCTGATCACCACCGCGCGAGGCGGCGGCGAGGACGCGCCACCGAGCGCGGACTCGGTCGACGTCGGCTTCGCCCAGGACATGCGCATGCATCACCTGCAGGCGGTGACCATGGCCGGCATCGAGCGGGACCGCACGGCGGACCCCACCCTGCGCGGCCTGGCGTTCGACATCGAGTCGACGCAGCTGGCACAGGCGAGTGAGATGGCCGGCTGGCTGACCGTGTGGGTGCAGCCCGACCTGCCGGCCCCTGGCGCGGGCCACATGGGGTGGATGAGCGAGGGCGGCACCCACGCCCACAGCAACGGCGAGGGCGGCACCACGACCGGTGCCGTCCAGCGCATGCCGGGCATGGCGTCCACCGACGAGCTCAACAAGCTGCGCAAGCTGTCGGGCGCCGAGCTGGACGTGCTCTTCCTGCAGCTCATGCTTCGCCATCACGAGGGCGGCCTGGAGATGGCCCAGTACGCGGCCGAACACGCCGCCAAGGGCTATGTGCGCAACCTGGCCGACAAGATCGTGAAGAGCCAGGAAGCCGAGACCAGCATGATGAAGACGCTCCTGTCGCAGCGAGGCGCCCAGCCGCTCCCCAGTCCCTAGGGCCGCTCGCCGCGACCAGCTCCTTGCGGACTTACCAGTGCAGCTCGCGGCAGGTCTTGGCGGCCGTGCCCGACTCGACCTGCAGGGTGGCGTGTTCCAGCTGGTAGTCGTCGGCCAGTAGTTCGCGGGCCGCGGCGAGGATGGTGGACTGGTCGCAGTCGGGGCCGACGGTGAGGTGGGCCGACGCGACCTCCATGCCGGAGGTCAGTGTCCACACGTGCACGTCGTGCACCTCGCCGACACCGGGGAGCCGGCCGAGTGCCCCGGTCAGCTCGTCGACGTCCACCCGCTCCGGCGCGTGCTGGAACAGGATCCGCAGCGACCGCTTGGCGAGTGTCCAGGTGCGGGGCAGCACGAACAGGCCGATGGCGACACCGAGGATCGGGTCCGCGTACCGCCAGCCGAACAGCAGCGTGACCAGCCCGGACACCAGTACGCCGAGCGAGCCGATCAGGTCGGCGACGACCTCGAGGTACGCGCCACGCAGGTTGAGGCTCTCCGCGGCGCCCTCCCGTAGCAGCAGGAACGCGATCACGTTGGCGGCGAGCCCCAGCAGCGACACGAGCACGACGGGCATGCCGGGCACCTCGGGCGGCTCCGCGAACCTCGTCGCCGCCTCGTACAGCACGTAGCCGGCGACACCGAACAGCAGCACCGCGTTGGCCAGCGCCGCGAGCACCTCGGCGCGGTAGAGGCCGAACGTCCGGCCAGGCCGGTGGCGGGACCTGCGGGCGGCGATGATGGCGGCCAGCGCCAATCCGACCCCAGCGACGTCGGTCACCATGTGGGCACCGTCGGACAGCAGGGCGAGCGAGCCCGTCGCCAGGCCGGTCGCGATCTCGACGACCATGAACACCGCGGTGACGGTGAACGCGGCGGCGAGGCGGCCGACGTGCCGGCCGGACGCGCTGGTTGGCATGCCGTGCCCGTGACCATGTCCCATACCCGGCAACATATAGTCACATGCGCATGAATGCAACACGTTCGAGCGGCACACCACCGTGGCTTCAGCGCGAGATCACGGTCGCACAACACACCACCCAACGGCGACCTCGTCGGGCGATACTGCGACTTCAGCCTGGGGAGAGCCGATGTCCAGAGCCGCCGCGTCACTCATCTGCCTGCTGGTGCTGGTGAGTTGCTCGCCGCTCCCGGACGTCGAGGAGCTGCGTCGCGAGCTGCGTCAAGCCGACTACGGCCCCACCAGCGTCGAACACCGCACGACGGACGGCCACGGCGTCCTGATCATCCGGGTGGGGACACCCGACGGCGTGCCGACGGACGTCGAGGTGACCGAGGTCGCCGAGATCGTCCTGACGACGTACAAGCCCCCGTTCGACGAGCTGGTGATCACGATCGACGACCAGCGGCTCATGGACGCGACCACCGACGAGCTGACCCAGCGCTTCGGCGAGCACCCGACTCGCACGAGGCATTTCAAGGGCATCGACATCCCGATCTTCGTCGCGACGTTGGTGATGGCGGCCCTGCTGGCCGGTTCGGTGGTGCTCATCTGGTGGCACGGCCGCCGCCGGCCGTCTCCGGTCCCCCCGCCCTACCCCCAGCAGCAGTTCCGCCCGCCGCTGTAGATCACACTCCGGCAACTACCCCACGAGAAGCGCCGCCCGCAGGCGATACTGCGATCAGCCTGGGGAGGTCAGATGTCGAGAGCCGTGCTTGTCTGCCTGATCACGTCGATGCTCGCGCTGGTGGGGTGCTCGGCGTTCTCGAGCGCGTTCAACCTGGGCGTGGAACTCGGCAAGGCCGGCTACGACGTCGTCGAGTTCAACTACGAGAACACCAACGGCCGCACGGTGCTGACGCTCGACGTCACGCCGACGGATCGCCCGGCCACCGAGGACGAGGCGGACCGGGTCGCCGAGATCGTGTGGACGAAGTACCCGGACGAGCTGGACGAGATGCGGATCGCGATCGGCGGCGAACCCAGTCTCACCGCGACCGAGGCCGAGCTGACCGAAAAGTTCGGCGAACGCCCGACCGGTCTGGTGTCCGCCGACGAAACTGGCGCCGACTTCACCGGGGTGATCGTCGTGACGCTGGTCGTCGCGGTGCTGATCGCCGGTTTGGTGGTGTTCGTCTGGTGGCGTGGGCGCCGGCCTCCGCCCCCGGTCGCCGCGCCTTATCCCCCGCCGCAGTACCAGTACTACTACCCACCGCAGCCGCCGCAGTCCTAGCGGCTCAGCGTTCCGGCCAGTGCCATGAGGGCTGGTCGAGCAGACCCTGACCTTCCAGCACGGTCGAGCCGGCATCCTTCACCAGCGTCAGCACGCTCGCCTTCTCCAGCGCGGTGACCAGCGTCTTCGAGTGGGTGACGACCACGACCTGGCTGCGGGTGGCCGCGGTGGTGACGAGGTGTGCCAGCGGCGGCAGGAGGTCCGGGTGCAGGCTCGTCTCCGGTTCGTTCAGTACCAGCAGCTCCGGCGGCCTCGGGGTGAGCAGCGCGGCCACCCACAGCAGGAAACGCAGCGTCCCGTCGGACAGCTCCGCCGCGTCGAGCGGGCGCAGCAGGCCGTACTGGTGGAACCGCAGTCCGAACCGGCCGTCGTGGTCGACGACCTCGACCCGCGAGCCGGGGAAGGCGTCCGCGACCGCGTCGTCCAGGTCGCCCCACGCGCCGACCTCGCGAATCGTCTGCAGCGCGGCCGGCAGGTCCGCGCCGTCGTGGTCGAGCACCGGGGTACGGGTGCCGATGCGCGACTGGCGGGCCGGCGCGTCGCGGTCGGTGCGGAACTGGTCGTAGAAGCGCCACGACCGGATGCGGTCGCGCAGCAGCAGAACCTCGGGCTCGGCAAGCTCACTCAGCATCGAGTCGGTGAGCCGGATGTTGACCGAGCTCCACTCGCCGTCGGCATCCCGGGCGCGGACGACGTTCCCGGCCCGGTCCGCCACCAGCATCGCCGGCCGAAACACCGGTCCGACCCACAACGCCTCACGCTTGAATTCCGGGTCCCGGTAGAACATCCCGCCGGGCCGGGGCAGGCCGAAGTCGAGCGCGTAGCCGTACTCGTCGCCGCCGAAGCCCAGCCGCAGTTCGATGGGCCTGGTGCGGACCGTGCCCTGGACCGGCTTTCCTTTCTTGGCACCGGCTTGCGGGCCTGCCCACAGCGTGGAGTCCAGGCCGCCTTCCCGGGCGAGGGCCGCGATCGCGCCGTTGCGGGACGCGTCGGCCAACAGCCGCAGGGCTCGGTAGAGGCTCGACTTGCCCGTGCCGTTGGCCCCTGTCACCACGGTCAGCGGTGACAGGGGCAGTACCAGTCGGCGCAGGGACCGGTAGTTCTCAACGGCGAGGGTCTGGATCAAGCTTCGACTTCACGCCGGTCGTCGCCCCACATCGTGTGGAAGGTGCCCTCGCGGTCGACACGCTTGTAGGTGTGCGCGCCGAAGAAGTCCCGCAGGCCCTGGATCAGCGCGGCGGGCAGTCGCTCGGAGCGCAGCCCGTCGTAGTACGCGAGCGACGAGGAGAACGCCGGCGTCGGGATGCCGGCCTGCGCGGCGTGCGACACGATCCGCCGCCACGACTCCTGCCCGTCCGCGACCGCGTCCCGGAAGTACGGCGCGACCAGCAGCGACTCGGGCCGCTCGGTGGCGTACGACTCCTTGATCCGGTCGAGGAACCTGGCGCGGATGATGCAGCCGCCGCGCCAGATCGTGGCCATGGCACCGAGGTCGATGTCCCAGCCGTACTCCGCGCTCGCCGCGGCCATCTGGTCGTAGCCCTGGGCGTAGGCGACCACCTTGGACGCGTAGAGCGCCTTGCGCACGTCGTCCACGAACGTCTCGCGGTCCGCCGGCGCCACCGAACCCGGCCCCGGCAGCGCCGCGCGTGCCGCCGCCCGCTGCTCGGGGTGCGCCGACAGGGCCCGCGCGAACGTGGCCTCGGCGATGCCCGTCACCGGGACGCCGAGGTCGAGCGCGGTCTGCACGGTCCAGCGGCCGGTGCCCTTCTGCTCGGCCTGGTCGACCACGACGTCGACGAACGCGTTGCCGGTGGCCTGGTCGACGTGCCCGAGCACCTCGGCGGTGATCTCGATGAGGAACGACTCGAGGTCGCCGGAGTTCCACTCGGCGAAGATCTCGGCGAGCTCCTTCGGCGACGCGCCGAGGCCGTCACGCAGCAGGTGGTACGCCTCGGCGATGAGCTGCATGTCGGCGTACTCGATGCCGTTGTGGACCATCTTCACGAAGTGTCCTGCGCCGTCCGGTCCGACGTGGGTGCAGCACGGGGTGCCGTCCACCTGGGCGGCGATCTTCTCGAACATGGGCCCGAGGGTCTGGTAGGACTCCTTGGAGCCGCCGGGCATGATGCTCGGCCCGAGCAACGCGCCCTCCTCGCCGCCGGAGACGCCGGCACCCACGAAGTGCAGGCCGCGTTCCCGCAGCTCGGCCTCGCGCCGCCGCGTGTCGGCGAAGTGCGCGTTGCCGCAGTCAATGACGATGTCACCCTCGTCCAGGTGCGGGACGAGCTCCTCGATCACCGCGTCGGTGGGCCCGCCGGCCTTCACCATGATCACGATGCGCCGCGGCCGCTCGAGCGAGCCGACGAACTCCTCGACGGTCTCCGTCGGCACGAACACGCCCTCGTCACCGTGCTCGGCGACGAGGGACCGGGTGCGGGCCGGTGTGCGGTTGTGCAGTGCGACGGAGAAGCCGTTGCGAGCGAGGTTGCGGGCAAGGTTGCGGCCCATGACCGCCAGCCCGGTGACACCGATCTGCGCCTGATTTGCCATGTGCCCACTCTGCCCGAGGAAAGCGTCCAACGCACTGAGCAAGGCAGCACTTCGCGCGTGCTTTGAGAGGTAAGGCCGGTCACGCTCGGGCGGCCCGTGACCGTGACGATGTTCACCTCAGCGACAAATGACCTCAATTTGTCCATCTCGCGTCATGCTAAATCGTTTTATCTAGTGTTAACGTAGGTAACGGGAGGAGGGCATATTGAGGGCGCGACGAGCCACGATGCGTGACGTGGCCCAGGCGAGTGGGGTATCGGCCACCACGGTGAGCTTCGTACTGAACGGGGTCACCGACCAGCGGATCTCCCCAGCCACCAGGGACCGGGTCATGCAGGCGGCACGCGACCTCGGTTACGTACCGCACGGCGTGGCCAAGGCCCTGCGCGAGGGCTCGTCCCGGATCGTGCTGCTCGGCCTGCCGCCGGGCGCGCGGGGCGGCGGAAGCCTGGGTGGCTACCTGCGTGGACTCGACGAGGAACTGGCCCAGCACGGCCACATGCTGCTGGTGCGCCAGTCGGCCGGCGAGTCCCTCGCTCCGGTCGTGGCCGCGGTGTCGCCCCGCGGGGTGATCGATCTCTCGGGCCTGTACCAGTCGGAACCCGCCACGGACGGCGGCTGGGTCAACGGCCTCGCCGCACACACCATGGTCCAGCTGCGACACCTCGCGGACACCGGGCACCGGAGCGTCGCGATGGCGCTGCCGGACGACCCCGGCTGGGTGCGCCTCCGCGAGGCCCGGCTGCGTTACGCCGGAGAGGCCGCGACCAGGCTCGGCCTCGGCAGGCTGACGACGGTCACGATCCCGGACGACCTGGCGGGGACGGTGGCCGCGGTACGTGAGCTGCGTGACGCCGCCCCGACCGTGACCGCGGTCGCCGCCTTCGACGACCGTGTCGCGTTGCGACTGCTGGCGGCCCTGCGCGAGCTCGGTGTCACCGTGCCCGACGGTCTCGCGGTGATCGGCTTCGACGACCTCGGGGACGGCGCGTTCACCGTGCCCGCGCTGACCAGCGTCCGCATCGACGCGGAGTCCTCCGGCCGGCGCGCGGCACGCATCGCACTCGACCTCGACACCGAGGACGTGGCACCGTCGGCGGCGGACGTCGTCGTGCGCGAGTCGGCCTGAGTGGCCCACCGGGTCAAGAAGGTCAGTCGTCCTCCGGTTCGTCGAGCTCCTCGCGGATGATGTCGTCGATCCGACGGGAGGCACGACGCAGCGCGCGGATCGCTGTGACGGTCAGCACGATCAGGACCGCGCCACCGATGGTGATCGTCAGGGCGACCATGGTGAAGCCCATTCCGTTTGTGCGGCTTGCGTGCAGCCACCCCCAGGCACGCGCACCCTACTGGGTTCTGCATCGCCACGCACGGAATTCCGTGACGGTCCACACGGGTGAAATGTGTGCGCTCCCACCATCGTTGCAGGTGACGTGCGAGAAAAGGACGTCGTGGTGATCGGGGCGGGACAGGCAGGACTGTCGAGTGCGTACTTCCTGCGGCGCGCCGGCATGGATTTCGCCGTGCTGGACGCGAACCCCGCACCGGGTGGCGCGTGGCAGCACCGGTGGCCGTCGCTGCGGATGGCCACCGTGCACGGCATCTTCGACCTACCGGGCATGAAGTTCACGCCGCCGTCCCCGGACGAGGAGGCGGCGACCGCGGTGCCCGCCTACTTCGCCGCCTACGAGCGGGAGTTCGGGCTGGAGGTGCACCGCCCGGTCAGCGTCTCCGCTGTACGGCCGGGCGAACGGCTGCTGGTGGAGACGTCGGAGGGCGACTGGTCGGCCCGCGCGGTGATCAACGCCACCGGCACGTGGACCCGCCCTTTCTGGCCGCACTACCCCGGCCGGTTCGCGGGTCGCCAGCTGCACACGGCCGACTACCGCGGCCCCGCCGAGTTCGCCGGCAAGCGGGTGCTTGTGGTCGGCGGCGGCACGTCGGCGCTGCAGCTCCAACTGGAGCTGGCCCAGGTGGCCGCCGACGTGTTCTGGGTCACCCGCCGCGCGCCGGTGTTTCGCACCGAGCCGTTCACGCACGAGTACGGGCGCCAGATCATCGCGCACGTGGACGAGCGGGTGCGGGCCGGACTGCCGCCGGAGAGCGTGGTGCGGGCGACCGAACTGGCGCTCACACCGGAAATCGTCGCGGCGCGGAACCGGGGTCTGCTCGCCCGCCGCCCGATGTTCGACCATCTCGTCCCGACCGGGGTGGCGTGGCGGGACGGCACGACGCTCGACGTGGACGTGATCCTGTGGTGCACGGGTTGGCGCGCGGCGCTGGACCACTTGGCGCCATTGGGACTGCGTGGTCCGGGCGGCGGCATCGTGATGGACGGCACCAGGGTCGTCGCGGAGCCGCGGCTGCACCTGGTGGGGTACGGCCCGTCCGCGAGCACGGTCGGCGCGAACCGGGCGGGCCGCGCGGCCGTCCGCGAGATCCGGCGGTTGTTGGGTGTCGAGTCGGCGGTCGCGTGAGTGCCGTCGCAGAATTGGCCGCGTGCCTGATCGCTGCCCGTGTGGAACACCGCTCCCCTACGACGAATGCTGTGGCCGCGTGCACGCCGGCGCCGCGGCCCCGACCGCTGAGGCACTCATGCGGTCCCGCTACAGCGCCTTCGCGACCGGCGACACCGATTACCTCCTGCACAGCTGGCATCCGGACACGCGGCCACGGCGGCTGACCCTCGACCCGGACCAGCGCTGGGAGCGGCTGGAAATCCTGGCCACGACCGGCGGCGGGCCGCTGCACGCGGAGGGCACGGTCGAGTTCCGCGCGCACTACCGGCACAGCTCCCACAGCGGCGTACTGCACGAGCGCAGCCGGTTCAGCCGGGTCGAAGGCCGCTGGGTCTACGTCGACGGCGACACGACACCGGGATGACTCCGCGTCAGCGGAGGAAAATCGGGGTACTCCGGTAGACATGGCGGAGCCGATCAGTGACGAGCACGTGGCGTCCGTGCTGCGTGCGTTCGTCCGGAGCAGCAGCGCGATGATCCCTCGCATGGCGGAGGCGAGGTGGCTGGGCCCGCCCAAGCACGCGAACATGAGCGCGGAGGTCTGCTCGGCGTGGTGGGTCAGGCGGGTCGGCAGGCTCACGTCACTGGCGGCGTCGGTGCCGGGTCTGCTCGGCGCGCTGGGCGACCGACTGCCGTTGCAGGACATTCTCGGCGCGGCGGGTCAGGGTTTGCTGCTGTGTGCCATAGCGAGTGAGCACGGCGTGCACGACCAGTCCGAGCGCGTCCGGCTGCTGGCGTCGGTCCTGTTCGACCGCGACCTCGACCCGTCCGCCGGTGCGACCACGCCGGCCCCGGCACCGCCGTCGAACCGGCGCCTGCGTGTGCGGCCCGCGGCGAAGTGGTTGTGGCGTCAGGGAAGGCTGCTGCTGGCGATACGGGACGAGCTGGAGAAACGGCCACACGGCCGCGTGTACCACCGGGCACTCGGCATGCTGCCGGTCGTCGGGATGGCAGGCGACTACCTGGGCGAACGCTCGGCGCTGAAACGAGCCGCCCGAGCGGCGGACCGCTGGCTGCACGCACAGACCGTCCAATCGGGGCAATAGCCGCCTCCTCCCGTGCCAATTGCCAGCCAGGAAAAAGGTGGCCATAAACACCAGGAAAATCGGCTGGCAATTGCCGCCCACAGTGGAGTCAACCCTTAGCGGCAACAATTTCGGCACCTATACCGACTCGATAACACCACTCATAGGTTACGAACATGTACGCGGGACAACCGCGGCGGGACCATGGTGGCCATGCACAGCAAGCAATTCATCGCCGGCGAGTGGCGCACTGGTTCGATGGACAAGGTGCTGGTTGATCGAAACCCGTTCAATGGTAAGACCATTGCCGAGTTCCCGATCGCCGGCATCTCGGATATCGACGACGCGTATCGGGCGGCGGAGCGCGCGAAGCTCGAGTGGGACAGGGTGAACCCCTATGCCAAGCGAGCTGTGTTCGAGCGGGCCTTACGCTATGTGGAAGACCACATGGCGGACATCACCGAGATCATCATCGACGAGCTCGGCGGCACCCGCTTGAAGGCCGGTTTCGAGATCGGCCTGGTGCTGGACATGCTGAGGGAAGCCGCGACCTTCCCGCTGCGCATGGAGGGCCGGATCCTGCCCTCCCCCATCGACGACAAGGAAAACCGGCTGTACCGGGAGCCGGTCGGGGTGGTCGGGGTGATCTCCCCGTTCAACTTCCCGTTCTTCCTCGGCATGAAGTGCGTCGCCCCCGCACTCGCCGCGGGCAACGGTGTGGTGCTCAAGCCACACGAGGACTCACCGATCACCGGCGGCACGCTGTTCGGCGAGATCTTCGAGGCCGCCGGCCTCCCACCCGGGCTGCTCAACGTGGTGATCACCGAGATCCCCGCGATCGGTGACGCCTTTGTGGAACACCCGGTACCGAGCGTGATCGCCTTCACCGGTTCGGCGCAGGTTGGCGCGCACGTCGCGTCGGTCGCTGCCGGCAGCTTCAAGAAGCCGATCCTGGAGCTGGGCGGCAACTCGGCACTCATCGTCCTGGCGGACGCGGACCTCGACCTCGCGGTCGACGCGGCCGTGTTCTCCCGGTTCACCCACCAGGGTCAGATCTGCATGTCGGCCAACCGGGTGCTCGTCCATCGCAGCGTGTACGACGAGTTCGCGGAGCGCTATGTGGCCAAGGCCGCGTCCCTGCCGGTCGGCGACCCCCGCGACCCGGACACGATCCTGGGCCCGCTGATCAACCAGCGCCAGGCGGACACACTGGCGAGCCAGGTCGAGCGGGGCATCGCGGAGGGCGCCCGGCCACTGCTGCGGGGCGAGGTCAACGGCACGTTGTTCCACCCGACCGTGCTGGCCGACGTCACTCCGGAGATGTCGGTGGCGCAGGAGGAGCTGTTCGGCCCGGTGGCGTGCCTGATGGTGTTCGATACCGAGGACGAGGCGGTGGCGATCGCGAACGACACCCGGTTCGGCCTGAGCGGCGCGGTCCACACGAGAAACCTCGACCACGGCGTGGAACTGGCCAAACGCATCAACACCGGCATGATCCACATCAACGACACCACGATCCACGACGAGCCGATCATCGCGTTCGGCGGCGACAAGCAGTCCGGCCTGGGCAGGCTGAACGGCGAGTGGAGCCTGAACGAGTTCACCACGCTGAAGTGGATCTCGGTCCACCGCGGCCGCCGGCAGTTCCCGTACTGAGGCTGTCGGCTGTTCCGCGTGTGGTGGGTAACCCTCCACCCACCACACGTGGGACACAATGCTCACCATGACCGGTCTCCGCTATGCCGCCTTCACCACCGACCCGACCACCGGCAACCCAGCAGGTGTCGTACTCGACGCGTCCGGCATGACCGACGTGGAGATGCAGCGCATCGCCGCGGAGATCGGCTATTCGGAGACGGCGTTCGCCGTGCCAGCGGGCGACCGGCGCTTCGCCGTGCGCTACTTCAGCCCGCTGGCCGAGGTAGCGTTCTGCGGCCACGCGACGATCGCCGCGGCAGTGGCCCTGGCAGAACGCGACGGCCCAGGCGACCTACTGTTCGACACGAAGGCCGGCGAGGTGCCAGTCCGCACGGCCAGCCGAGAAACGGTCATCGCGAGCCTGACCAGCGTCCCGACCCGCTCCCGCCCGGCAACGGACGAGGAGGTCGAACGAACGTTGGCCGCCCTGCACTGGACAAGGGCTGACCTGGACCCGGCGTGGCCGGCACACGTGTCGTTCGCCGGCAACGAACACCTGGTGCTGACAACCGCCACCCGCGACCGCCTGGCGGCCCTGGACTACGACTTCGAACCGCTCCAGCAGTTGATGCTCGAGCGCGGCTGGACCACCCTGCAACTCGTCTGGCCGGAAAACGAGGACGTCGTGCACGCCCGCGACCCGTTCCCGGTGGGCGGCGTGGTGGAGGACCCAGCCACAGGCGCGGCAGCCGCCGCATACGGCGGTTACCTGCGGGCCTTGGGCAAGGTCACCGCGCCACGCAGGCTGCTGATCGTGCAGGGCGAGGACATGGGCCGCCGCAGCGACCTGACGGTGGACATCGACCCGGCCGATGCTCGGGTAACGGTCACAGGCGCCGCGACCCTGATTCCGTCGTAACGGCGTCGACAAACTCGGCAACGAGCCGAGCAACAGCGCCGGACCGATCCCGAACAGCCCAATGCCCGCCGTCAAGGGGCCGCCGCAAAAGCCGTTCACACCAAGGATCAGCGGCGGTAAGCATGGCGCCGGAGACATAGGGATCCCGAGTAAGAGCAATCTGCTGAACCGGAACGGAAACGCGCCGAGGATTTCCCCGCGGTGAGAACATGTTGGCCCGATAGAGCCCAAGCCCCGCGCGAGCGTCCCGGTACTCGGCCTGAAACCTCCTCCTCAGCGCAGGCAGTCGCCACACCAGCTCAGGCAGGAGTGGAACCTGAAAAGCCGCGATGTACCAGGTATGCGGCATCTGCCGAACAACGTCCAGCAATGGTCCCCGCCGCACCCAAACCTTCAGGTGCCCCAAATCCGGCCCAGAGATGGAAGTAAAAGACGCAAAAGACTCGGAATGCTTCGCGATGGCTGCCCAGCCCTGAATAGACCCCCAGTCATGCCCCACAAGATGCACGGGCCCACCGACAGCCCGCACCACACTCACGAGGTCATCAACCAGCCGAGAGAGGTGGTAGCCGTCCCGGCCCCGAGGCGCCCCCGACCCACCGCACCCCCGCACGTCATACCGAACCACCCGAAACCGCTCCCCCAGATGACCCACAACCCCATCCCAAACGGACGCATTGTCCGGATACCCGTGCACCAGAAGCACCGTGGGCCCGCCCTCGACCCCCTCCTCGTACACCGCAAGCCGCACCCCACCAGCCCAAACCCACCGACGACCCATGAAGACGACGGTAGCCGCAACCCCCGAGACGGCATGCGCTAAGCTTCCGTCAGTCACCAGACGAGCCCACGTAGCTCAGGGGATAGAGCACTGCCCTCCGGAGGCAGGTGTCGCAGGTTCAAATCCTGCCGTGGGCGCCCTCATCTCCATCTGCGGATTCCGGTCTCTGACCAGGCTAAATGCACTCCATTATTGATCATGGCCTGTCCGGGTGCCACTCTATCTACGGCCACCTGTGCCCAGTGCGTGCCCAAGCGTGATCGGCCCTCGCTCTGCGTCACACAAGTCCGTCGAGCCGCGAGATCTTCCGGGCGTGGCGCCGTACGGGTTGCCTGTAGCCGGCATGTCCTCGCGGCGGATTACCAAGATCAGGACGGTTGAGGACAGACCAGACCAGACACTGAACGGTCCGCAGCCGGGCCCGGCCAGCCGGATCCTTGGTCCGCTCCTTGCTCTCGACGAGGCCGTGGCCTGTGCCAATCGTGGTGCGGGGCCGACAGTCCCACAACTCCCGGGAGGAGTTCGAGGGCCAGCGACTCCCATTCCGGGGCGAGATCGTGGTCGGCCCAGAGCGGGATCTGGTTCGAGCTGACGGGGTGTATGCCCGCCATCGCGACCTTCTGGAATTGGTACAGCGCACCCTTGCTTGGAGCCGCTTCCCTTGTCATTGCCGCAGTTAGCGCCGAGGCGTTGGTGTGAGCGTAGAGCGACGAGCGACGGCAGGCCGTTCGGCGCGCTTACGCGCTGACTTGATCCCTGCCGGCTGTAACTGGGTTGAACCAGTACAAATGAATTGCGATCGCACGAACACGAGGTGACTCTTCACCCTAAGATGCGGTTGTGGGAGAAGCAGACCTCGTGCTCGACTATGTCAAAGTCCTGATCTAGCCCCTGTTGTTGATCACTATGTCGCTGGTTGCAGCAAGCCTCGTGACGCGCGCATTTCGGCACCGCCTTGAGCAACCTTCATTGCATGTGAACGTGCCGTGGGTGAGCCGCGACGGCACCAGTCGGCTCACTGCGGCGCTTGAGGATGCAGAATGGCTGGCATCGCTGGCCGGCAACCCGCCACCGAACCCAGCGGTCCATCTCCAGCAAGCAGCCCGGATAAATCCGACTAACTACCGGGAATCCGCCAGACAGGTCCGAGAGAGCCTGCAGCGCGGACATGTGGTCCTCCTGGACCTCGCTGGTGCCGACGAGGACACTGCAGTTCGGCTCATCGACTTCTGCAGCGCCATCACACTGGCCTTGAATGGCGTCATACAACAACTGTCCAGCACGGTCCTATTGCTCACGCCACACTCCGACTAGAGCTTGCACATAAGAGCGACGAAGGGAAAACAACATCAATGGCCGGTCCCCGTGACCAAGGTCAGGCGCGCACGAAAACAAGCAGCTCTCATGCGTCTTCACAGGAAACCGTGTTGACCGAGCGACAGCGAGAAGCGGTTCTTGCGGCGAACCAGGAACTCTTGGGTCTCACCGCAGAAATTCGCAAGTTCGAGCATTGGGCCAGGGTCGCAAGGCGGCGGAGACGACTTGCGGCATTAGCCTATGTTTTCACGCCAACACTGGTACTAGGTCTGTATGCAATGTTCTGGCTACCGTGGCTTAGTCGCTCTGCGTTCATTGCGATCAGCGTCCCTGGAATCGCCTTAGTGGTTGGATTATGTATCGCCGCAATAAGGTTCGCACGCAATCCCGGCGCTGGCCCGAAAGCAACCATCGAAGGAGAAAAAGACGGGGCAGGTCGCCCGATTGAACGGCGACGCACCGAAGGTGAGCTGGAACTCATCATCGCGACCATGCGCGACGCGAGGAAGCTGAAGGTCACTGCGGGCACTTTCGACCAGAAGACTCGGCGCCTCATATACAAAGACGAAGCCTATAGCGAGATAGAAAAACTCCGCAACGACAGTAGAAAATATCGCAACGTCAACAATATTCTCCAAGGAATTCTCATTATTGGTTCGATCAGCGCCACAGGTGCATCCGGCATCTCAACTGGCGGCGGCCCTATTCGCTGGGTGGTGCTCGGCGTTTCCCTCGCTGTCGGTATCTCTAGCGGCTTTATGGGCTACTACAAGTACAAGGAACGAAGTTTCTACCTCCAGCAGACAGCTGACGCGATCGAGCATGAGTGGGAGGCGTTCGAAGTCGGCGTCGGTCGCTACAAGTACTGCGATACCGAGGAAATCGCTCTCAAAGAGTTCGTTGAGGAGGTTCATCGCCTCAAATCCGAACAGCGCAAACGTCAGCAGAATCTCGAACAACCGCCGGAAACGCGAAACGCGGCCGAGCTGCAGTGAAGATGACTCCTTCGACCATTACTCGAAATCAGCTCGCTGATCCAGGAGGTGCGGACCGATAGTTCCGGGCCAAAACCGGCTGTCGGGCGGCTGGGGCACCGGCATAGACGCAGTCAGCGGACCGAAGGAACAACCATTTGTCAGCGTCGGGGAATCGTGGGCCTGCCTTAAGTGGCAGGCCCACACTCCCCGACTGGCTATGTCATGCAGAAGACGCGGTCGACTGTTCGTCGGCGTTGCGGATGGCGTTTGTGGCCGCGTCGCGGAGGGCGTTGGCTACTGTCATTAGTTGGGTTACGTGGGTGCTGGTCCAGTTGGCGCGGAATGTGCCTGCGTCGGTGCCTTCCCATTGTGTGGTGCTCAGCTGGCTCGTGAGTGTCGAGGTGATGGTGTCGATCTCGTCTGCTTTGGAGTTCAGTTGGCCCGCCAGTGTGCGGACCGCTTCGACGTCCATTCCGATGAAGGCCATCGGGTTCATCCTTTCCTCAGGGGCGCGACGCCCGCTCTCGCCGGTCCGGGGGCGGCCGGTCGGTGGTCTTCTTCTGGCAGTGCTATCTGCACCACGGCTGTGCGGCCGGCGACAACATGCAGTGCTCGGCCCGGTGGGAAGTCCGCGCGGTTGAGGCGTGGGGGGAACGGCGTGCGCATGACGGTCAGGCCGTCGTCTGTCGCCGGGGCCAGTGCCAGGCCTTGTCTGCCGGCGCGGAGGGTGCCTATCAGGCCCTGGCCGCCCACACCCAAGGTGCTTGTCTCGCCCTCGCCTACTACGAACAGGTCTTGTTCCAGGCATTGCCGCACCAACGTCGCCAGTGGCAGGTCCGCGGCCGTGGTGTGGAGGTTCGCGAGATTCTCCACGAACAACGCCGCGGGACCGGCGAGCTTCTCCGTCAGTTCACGGGCGTGGTCCGCGATCTCGTCGATGCCGCACGCCGGGGATGTCCACAGTGGAAGAGTAGCCAGGCGGGAACGCTTGCTGCCGAAGTAGTGCAGGGGCATGTCCGGACGCCATCGGCGCAGTGCCACGGCCAGCGCGTGCAACGCCGTGGTGCGGCCCGACACCGGTGGACCCATCACGAGGAACGCGCCGCGTGGGTCGAAGGTGTGTGGTGCCAGTTCCGCGGAACCCACGCCCAGAACGGGCAAGCCGTCGATCTCGTCGGGCAGGGAGCACTGCCGGATCTTGTCCTCGAGCCGCAGCACCGGCGGCGCCACGGTGCCGCCCGCGCGTTCCATCGCCGCGCCGAAGCGGCGGATGGCCACCGCCTGCGAGCCCACGTCCGGTTGGCTGCCCAGCATGGCCACCTGGATCTCCGCGCCACGCAACAGGCCGCGGCCGGGTGGGGACGAGGCACGCAGCACATCGGTCGGCACGCCCAGGAGTGCGTAGTCGTTCGTGTCCGCCATCCGCAACGTCACCCTGGTCTGGATCGCCGACGCCAGCGCGGACGGCACGGCCGTGGGGCGGTCGGCCGACAACAGCAGGTGCACGCCGACCGGCCGGCCATCGTTGGCGACGCCGACGAGAATGTCGAACCAGCGGCTGCGGTCGCTTGCCTCGTACGCCTGCCGGAACGCCGCGACGCCGTCGAGGAGCAACAGCACCCTCGGCTCGTCTGGCGCGCCGGCCTTCTCGCGGTACTCGCCGATGGTTCCCGCGTTCACCTGCGAGTAGCGCAGTGCCCGCTCGTCCACGAGGTCACGCAACCGGGTGATGAGCCGGATGATCCGCTCGTGGTCCGCGCCAGCGACGACACTGCCCACGTGCGGTAGTCCCGACAGCATGTCCAGCCCTCGCGCGCCGAAGTCCATGCCGTACACGTGGCAGGGTCCACCGTGGACGGTGAAGCCCGCGGTGATCGCTAGTGTGCGCAGCAGTGTGCTCTTGCCCGACCCGCCGGTGCCGTACACGGCGAGGTTGCCGTCGGTGTCCGGGACGAACTCGACCGGCGGCTGCGTCTGGGACTTCGGGTCGTCGCGGATGCCGAACACGAGCGCGTCGTCGCGGCGGCCGGTCCGGACAAGTGACCGGTCGGACAGGTCGTAGCTCCCGCACAGCTCGGGGAGCCACGGCCGACGCGGCGGCGGGATCGCGGCCTTCCTCGTCGCTCCCGCGATCGCGGTGACGAGCCGGGTGATGTCGGTCGGCCCCGGGTCGGCGCCGACCTCCTCGCTCACCTCGAACTCCCATGCCCGGCCCGCACCGAAACGCAGCTCCTCGAGCACGATCTCCGGTGGCGGCGCCTGCTCGCTGGTCCAGCCACCCGCATAGCCGGCCTGGAACGGCACGAGCCTGCCGGGGCCGGTCTTCGCGATCGCGCGTCCCGGCGTGGCCACGTCGATGAACGCCGCCTGCGGCGTGCCGAGCACGTCGGTGCTGTCCGACTCGTCCGCGGTCCGCAGCGCGATCCGCAGGTTCGTGTTGGCGCGCAGGTTCTCCCGGATCACCCCGGCGGGCCGCTGGGTGGCGAGTATCAGGTGCACACCGAGCGACCGGCCGCGCTGTGCCACGTTCACGACACCGTCCACGAACTCCGGTAGCTCGGAAACCAGTGCGGCGAACTCGTCGACGACGATGACGAGACTGGGTGGCGCGTCGGTCGGCGCCTTGCGTTCCAGCTCGGCGAGGTCCTTGACGTTGTGCTGGTGGAACAGGTGTTCGCGCCGGAGCAGTTCCGCGTGCAACGACGCGAGCACGCGGCGCACCAGGTGCGGGTCGAGGTCGGTGACCATGCCGACGTTGTGCGGCAGCGTCGTGAACTCCTTGAACGCCGCGCCACCCTTGTAGTCGACGAGCAGGAACGTCAGCCGCTGTGGACTGTGTGCCAGTGCCATCGCGAGGATCCACGCCTGCAGCAGCTCGCTCTTGCCGGAACCCGTTGTGCCACCGACGAGTGCGTGCGGGCCGTCGGCGCGCAGGTCGAGCGCGAGCACACCGGACGCGGAGGCACCGACGACCGCGCGCAACGTGCCGGGGCGCCGGTCCGGCCGCTCCGGGGCGTACGGGCCGGTGACGATCGACCGGTTCGCCGCCCACTGCTCGATCACGGCTTCCGGTGCGGCGACGATCGGCCGTTCCGGCACGGCGAGGAGGGACACGGTCCTGGGAAGGTCGCTGTCGTCGTCGACTCGGGCGCCGGTGTCGACCAGGGGCGCGAGCCGGCGGGCCAGTTCCAACGCCGCGGTGGCATCGAGCGTTTCCAGGAGGACCGGTTCGACCCGCTCGCCGACGTGCGCGAGGCCGACCTCACCGGTCGGACCGTGGTCCACCGACACGAAGTGCCGGCACGCGGCGGGCAGCCGTGCCACCTCAGGTGCGAGCCACAGCACGTGGACGCCGTGCCCCGCACCGCGTTCGGCCAGGTCGACGAGCCTGCTGCGCTCGACCGGCGCGTCGTCCTCGACGAGCACGAACACGGCGGGCAGGAGCGCGGCGTCCCCGCTCTCGCGTGCGACGAGGAGGCCTTCGAGCTCGGCGACCAGTACGCCCGCGCTGGCGCCGTTGTCCGCCAGGTGCCGCACGGGAAGCGGGCTGTGCGGGGACGTGGTGTGCGGCAGCCACTTCAGCCAGTCCCACGCCGCCGAGCTCTGCGCCGACGCGAACCCGGCGAGCACCATCTCGGCCGGCGAGTGCAGCGAAACCAGCTGCATCACCAGCGCGCGGGCGGTGTCGAGAAGCGCGGCGCGGGGTCCGGCGACGCCCACCGCACCGTGCTCGGCGGGCTGTGCCACGACGGGGACCTGGTCGACCGTGGTGAACTCGTCGGTGACGGCGCGGAGCTCGGCCGTGAGGTTGCGCGGCGACCTGCGGCCGTCCGGCAGCTCGATCGTGTTGCGTGACGGACGCCTGCCAAGGCCGAGTCGCAGCTCCAGGAAACCGTGCTCGCCTGGCCGTCGGGTCCACAGCAGCGAACCACGCCCACGCACGGCGTCCGCGCAGTCGGTCAGCGACGGGTGTTCACGTTGCCGTGCGGTGACCTCGTCGGTGGCCGCGCTCCGCGCCTGGCCCGCCAGGTCGTCGAGGTCGGCGCGGAACTGGCGGACGGCCTTGCGGAACGACGAGCGGCCGGCGAGCTTGGCCTCCACGGTGTTGCCGACGAGCATCAGCGGGGTCAGTGCCACGAACACGAGCGACACCAGCGACCGGGTCATCAGGTAGAGCACGCCGCCCATCAGCAGTGGCGCGAGCAGGGACACGATCGGGAAACGCGTGTGCTGCCCGCGCTGCGGCGGTTCCGGCGCGGTCAGCTCGACACCGGCATAGCGCGGGTCGAGCCGTGGTGAGCGCACGAACGCGCCGGGGTTGCCGGCGCCGGGGTGTGCCGGTGCGATGTGGACAGTCAGCTCGGTGTCCCCGACACGAACCACGTCACCGGCGCGCAGCGCGGTTCGCGCGACGACGGATCCGCCGAGCTGTGTGCCGTTGGCGGAGCCGAGGTCGACGATCTCGGCGACGTCGGTGATGTTGAGGCGGGCGTGTCGCCGGGACACCAGCGGGTCGGCGAGCCGCACCTCGCAGCCCGCGTCGCGGCCGATCACCGCGGTCCCCCACGCCAGACCGAACTCGCGGCCACGGTCCGGGCCGGCGGTGATCCGGACCGTGGCGGCTGGCGGGGCCTGTGGATCGGCGAACGCGCGGCCGCCGCGGGCGAGCGCGACGGTGGCGCCCGAGTGCAGCCCGCTGTCGGCGACCCGCAGCGCGGGATCGAGCGCACGCCGGTCCGTGCTGACGACGCTCAGCGTGGTGCCGTCGGCGGCCGCGCCCTGGCCGTGTGGGTCGGCGCGCACGAGTTGTGCGGCGAGGTCGCCGACGGTCGTCGCGGCGTCGACGGTGGCCTGCAGGTCGACGACGGCTCCGCCGGGACGCTGGAACGTGAACTTGATCTTCATGTCGTCCCTGGGCGGATCGAGCGGAGGCTGATGGCGGCGCGGAAACGACGCCAGCGTCCGGCTTCCCTGCCGAGCTGCGCGCGCAGTGTGGCCACGGCTGTCCAGAACTCGTCGGCCGCTACCCCACCGGGTTCGGCGGCCCCGAACACGACGGTGTCGGCGTGCGAGGCGAGCCCGGTGACGCGTTGGTCGGCGACGGACCGTGCCTGTTCCCATCGGGTGCCGCCGCGTGGCGCGGGCATGCCGAGGTCGCGCACGTGGTCGAGAACCTCGCGCCAGCCAGCCGCGACGCGGGCGGCGGGGTGACCACGGGTACGCCTTCGGTTGCGGCGTACGGTCTTCGCGCCGATGATCGCGCCGCACAGCGTGCCGAGCACCAGCAGCGGGAGGCCGACCCAGCGCAGGAGCACGCCGATGATCGCGGGCAGTCCGCCGGTGCCGGGTTCCGGCGAGGTGGCGGCGCGGTTGGTGCTCGGGTCGGTCTGTGCGAGGTCGTCGAGCGTGCTCGGCGGGTGGGAGGTGTTCGGCGGGGGCACGATCGACGCGTCGGTGTTCTCGAACTCCTGGGGCGGCTGCTTGTCGGGCTTCTTCGACGTGTCCGGCATGAACTCGGTGTGCGGCACCGGCACCCAGCGCCCGTCCGCGAGGTGCAGTTCGACCCAGGCGTGCACGTCCTTGCCGCGCACCGCGCCGTCGTTCTTCGGTGTGGCACCGAGCACGACCCTGGCCGGCATGCCGAGCTCGTTCGCGACGAGCGCGAACGCGGCCGCGTACTGCTCGTCGTCGCCGACGGGGCGCGGCGCGTTGAAGAACGTGGTGAGCCTGCCGAGGCTGTGTCCTGGCAGGTACTCGGACTCGCCGGGCCCTCCGTCGCTGTAGGCGCCGTGCTCACGCAGATACGCGGCGGCGGCACGCAACCGGCCGGCGACGCTCGTCGCGTCCCCGGCCCATTTCTGTGCCTTCGAGCTCACGAGGGCGCGGGCCGCCGGGTCTGCTGTGGACGGTCCGAAAGGCTGTGCGTCGTCGGGGATCCCGACGGGTTCGAGGATCGTGTCGACCGTGTAGGTGTCACCGGCGCGGAGCCGGTCGGCCACGATGCCCGAGGAGGTCGCGAGGTTGTAGCGCAGGTTCTCGGTGTGCCCCGCCGAGGCGGGACCGGTGAACGCGACCGAGGTGGCGACGCCCGCGGTGGGCAACCACGCGCTGACGTCGGTGGCGGTGGCGTACGCCGGCGACACGGTGAACGTCAGCGTCGCGGCACGGCCGGTCGCCGCGGTGGGGATGCGGTCACCGACCCGCTGGAAGCTGTTACGCGGCCCGGCGGTCGCCGGCTGGTCCGCGGCACCCCAGACCGAGCCGTTGTAGTCGTCCAGCGTCGCGATCCGCACGGTCGCGCCGGACGGCAGGCCGGAGACCGTGAACAGCGTCTGGTCCCACAGCTGTCTGGCGTCCTTGGTGTACTTGCGGAAGCCGACGAGCGGGCTCGGGTAGGCGCCGATCTCGAACGGCGGAGTGACGAGGTCGCGGAGCACGACACGATCGCCGCCGGTACCGGGCAGGACAGGCCCGACGAGGGTGGCGATACCTGTTGCCACACCGAGGATCGCGGCAGCCACGCCCAGGCGCACGAGATGCCGCGACCCGTCGCGGGCCTGCGGGCGCAGCCTGCGCGCACGCACCGCCGACCACGCGAGTGCCAGCGCGGCGAACACACCACCTCGCAGCACCGGGGCAGGCTGCTCGGTGGTGCCGAGCAGGATCGTCGCGACGAGCAGCAGCAACGGCGCCCCGACCGGCGCGACGGCTGGCCGCATCCTGCTCGCGACAGCGAAACCCGCCGCGCCAACCAGCAACCCGAGCAGGTATGGAAGGACGAGGAGCGGGCCGCGACCGTCGACGGGCGGAAGGGTGGTGAGCAACTGCTTCCACCCGTTCACACTGCCGTCGGCGAGTCCACGCATCGTGGCGGCGCTGGGCAGTACCCCGCCGATGGCCTGCGCGCGGAGCACGACCGCACCACCCGCGAGGAAGAACGTGGCCACGGTCAACGCGGCCAAGGTGATCACCGGTTGGTTGAGCATGTTCGCGAGGTGCCCGACTAGCACCCCGAGCACGACTCCGCTCAGCCCTACGACGAGGTAGCTCCACCCGCTGTAGGTGGTGGCGAACCCCGACAACGCGATGGCCGAGAGCACCACCAGAAAACCCGCGTCGACGAGGTCACCGCGCCGAGGCATCGACTGTCCGCGTGCTCTGGCGGAAGTGTTGCTGGTCACCGCAGCGTTCCCCCGCTGAGCAGGGCGGGCAGGTCGGTGAGCGAACGCAGTGTCAACACCGTCAGCGCGGCACTGCCGGCCACCGAAGCGGTCGGTGCGGTGGGGTCGACGCGCACCGCGAAGGTACGGACCTCGGGCTGGAACCGCGCCGCGACCCGCGTCAGCGCCGCGAACGACGGCGCGGACCCGGTGACGAACAGCGCGATCGTGGCATCCGGTGCCACCAGGACACCGCGAGTGGCGAGATCCGCGAGCGACGCCGTGGTCTGCCCGGCACGCGAGCACGCGTCGAGCGAACGACGCGCGCCGCCCTTGTGCACGAGCTGGTCGGCGACGAGCAAGGTCGTGTCGATCTCGTCCTCGACCGCCCGCAGGACGACGGAGGCGCCGACGGACACGGCGGTCTCGAAGTCATCGACGTCGCCGTAGGCGCCTCCGTCGCCGTCGACCAGGACGGTCAGGTGGGCGCGCCGAGTGTCGAGGAACTGCCGGACCAGGAAGGTGCCGGCGGGTCGGGCGGCGCCCAGCTTCGCCGACGAGCGCCAGTGGATGTGCCTGCGGTCGTCCCCCGGCGCGTAGTCGCGCAGGGTGTGGAACGCCAGGTCGCTCATGGACATGTCGTTCGTCGTGTAGCCATCGAGGTCGCGCAGCAGCCCGGCGCCGAGCGGTTCGAGCGGTGTGGTCACCGGGTGCACGAACACCTCGCACACCTCGCTCCACGACACCGATCGACGCAACAGGCCCAGTGGGTCGCCACGCACGGTGGTGGCCGGACCGACAGGGATGACCGCACGACGGTCGGTCAGCAGCTCGACGTCCGCGGCGAACGTGCCACCGGCGGCCAGCGCCGGCACGTCGAACGTGGCGGGCGCGCGACCGCCGATCGGCAGCTCCACCTCGATCGGCAGCATCCGCCGCCGGGCCCGGTTCGTCACCACGACATGGCAACGGGTGCTTCGGCCCACGACGACCCGATCCCGCTCGGGTGCCGCCGTCACCGACAGGGCCATGCGGCCCACCACGAGACCGGTGCACAACAGCAGAGCGATCAGCCCGGTCGCGGCGACGAGGACCAGCTCCAGCCAGCCGAGCCGCGCACCCGCGTACCACGCGGCGAGGCTGGCGGCGAGCACGAGCCAGCCGGACGGGGTCACCGGCACACGCCGCAGCGCCGGCGCGTGAACGCCCCACGCGGCTCGGCCACGCGCCAGCGCGTCGGTCGCGGTCACGCGAAACCGGACAACCGCTGCCCGCACGGTCGACAGGAACGCCATCAGAACTGCCCCCGCTGCTGCGGCGGCGGTACGTCCACGAGAATCTTCTCGACGACGTCCTCGACCCGCGTGCCGTCGAACTGTGCCTCGGCCCGCAGCACCAGACGATGCCCGAGCACGGGCTGTGCCAGCTCCTTCACGTCGTCCGGGAGCACCATCGGTCTGCCCTTCGCCACGGCCCACGCCTTGGCGCCCCGCACGTACGCGAGACAGCCGCGGACGGACAGTCCGAGCCGGACGTCCGGGTGCTCGCGGGTGGCCTCGGCGATCCGGCTGATGTACCCGAGGATCGCGGGGTCGGCGTAGACCTGGTCGGCGGCGGCGCTCAGCTGCGACACGGCGCTGGCGCCGATCGCGGCCGGCACTCCGGCGGCGCGGTCGCGGTTCGCCGCGTCCGCGAGCAGGGCGACCGTGGCGTTGTGGTCGGGGTAGCCGACGCTCGTCTTCATCAGGAAGCGGTCCAGCTGGGCCTCCGGCAGCCGGTAGGTGCCGGCCTGCTCGATCGGGTTCTGCGTGGCGATCACCATGAACGGGCTGCCGAGTGACCTGGTCACACCGTCGATCGTGACCTGGCGTTCCTCCATCGCCTCCAGCAAAGCGGACTGCGTCTTCGGCGAGGCACGGTTGATCTCGTCGGCGAGCACGATGGACCGGAAGATCGGGCCCTCGTGGAACTCGAACTCCTGGCGTTTCTGGTCGTAGATGTTCACGCCGGTGACGTCGGAGGGCAGCAGGTCGGGGGTGAACTGGATGCGGGCGTGGCTGCCCTGCACGGTGTTCGCGATCGCCTTGGCCAGCACGGTCTTGCCCGTGCCGGGATTGTCCTCGAGGAGCAGGTGCCCCTCCGCGATCAGGCAGGTCAGCGCGAGGCGCACCACGTGCTCCTTGCCCATGATCGCGCCGGAGACGTTGACCACCATCCGCTCGAAGGTCTGCGCGAAGTAGGCCGCCTGCTGCTGGGTGAGCGCGGTCATCGTTTTCCTTTCCTCACAACGTTTCCCTGGCTACCAGTTGGCCCGTCCGGTGACCCCGCCGCAGGTCACCTCGACCCATCCGCCCGCATAGCCGTAGAAGTTCCACGAGTCCTTGTTGTCGTTGGCGCCGAACGTCTGGTTCACGAACCCGCCGTTGCCTTCCCGGCTGTTGAACGTGCACGTGACGTTCCCGCCGAAGTTCGCGGTCTGCACGTGGATGTAGCGGCAGCTACTGACACAGCCCTGGTTGACGCAGGACTGACCGCAGAGCGCGCCCTTGGAGACGGTGACGCTCGCCGGAGGCGGCGGAGCCGCGGGCGTGTTCTGGGTCCGGGACCCTGTCACCGACGCACGGCCCGCGTCGCTGACCGTCACGTTGATCGTGTCGCTGCTGCTGTAGCCGACGTCGTCCGCGCCGCTCCAGCTCCACGCCCCGACACCGGTGGTGAAGGTCTGGTTCTGCCTGCTGGTCTGGATGTTCACGGTCGCCGGCTTGCCGTTCGGGTTGACCGACACCGTGAAGTTCACGACGGTGCCGTTCGCCGAGGTGTTGATGGCGAGGTCGCGAATCGGTCCGTAGGTCGTGACGCCGGTGCTCGCCGGGCTGTCGCACGGGTCGCCCGCGTACGCGCCGCCGGCGCTGCCGTTGCACGCCTGGAGCGACAGCGTCACGTTCTGTCCGTTGGGCAGGCCGTTCACCGTCTCCTGCACGCCCGGCTGTCCGTTCGGGTCGTAGGTCCACGTGCCGCAGCTGCCGCCGCTCCACGTGCACGTCACCGTCGACGTCTTCCCGTGCGTGGCCGGTGCGTCGAACCTGACCGTCGCCTGGCCGTCGTTGCCGGTCGGCGTCGCGGACAGTCCCGTGATCGGGTCGGGCGTCGCGGTCGCCTCCATGTCCGCGCCGGGGCTCGGCGCGGACGTGTGCGGACCGGGATCGGCCTGTGCCGCGGCATTGGCCGCGGTGACCGTGTAGGTGTAGATCGTGCCGTCGTTGGGCAGCCCGTCGTCCGTGCAGGACGTGGCGGCCACGTTGGCGCACACCGTCTTCGTCCCGCCGCCGGTGCGGGTGAGTGTGTAGGTCGTCGGCGTCGGTCCGTTGGCGCCCACCGGGTTCCAGGAGATGTTGACCGACCGGGACGACGCGTTCGCCGAGTTGCCCGCGGTGAACGTGGGTGCCCCGGGTGCTTCCGGTGCGCTCGCCGACTGGCCGGCCACCGTCGCGGCGGGACCAGGCCCCTGCTCGTTCACCGCGATGACCGTGAACGTGTAGTGCACGTCGTTGTCCAGCCCGGTCGCCGTCGCGGTGGTCGTGCCGCCGTCGACGGTCATCCTGCCACCGCCCGTCCAGCTGACCTCGTAGCGCTGCACGGGGGTGCCCTCGTTGGGTGCCGCGCCCCACGACAGTCTCAGCGCGTGGTCCTGCGGCTCCGATGTGGACAGTCCGGTCACCGCGCCTGGCACGGTGTTCGGTTTCGCCTGCGCGGAGCGGCCGCTCGGCTTGCCCCAGCCGACGAGGTTGTGCGCGCGGACGGTGAACGTGTAGCTGGTCCCGTTGGTGAGTCCGGTGATCGTGCACGGCGAGGCCGGGCAGGTCTGCGTTCCGCTGCCGTAGTCGACCTCGTAGGAGTCGATCGGCGCGCCGTTGCCCCGCGGCGCGGACCACGACAGTTCGACGACCCTGCTCAGCACCGTGCGTCCCGGCGCCGGTGTGCCCGGCGCGTCCGGCACACCGAGGACGTTCAGCGTGATCCGCCCGGTGGCCTGCCGGTCGGCGCGGGCCTTGTCGGACACGTCGGTCGCCACCACGTCGAAGGTGATCGCGCCGTGGGAGTCGGCGCCCGGCTCGAGCTTCACGCGTGAGCCGTCCGCGGACGCCCTCGCCGGCATCCCGGCGGACTGGCGGACGCTGACGACCGACACCTTCGGCTCGCGCAGCTGTGAACGGAAGTACTGCGTGAGATCGACGGTCGCGGTGTCGCCCGCCTTGACACCGTCCACAGTGACCGGTGACACCGACGGCGCGGCCGGCGCGACGACTCGGACGCCGAGGGTCGCGGGGGTGACGTCCATCCCGTCGACGCCGATCTCGATGGTGCCGGTGGCACCGGGTTGTGCGTCCGTGTCGGCCGTCAGCCGTAGCCGGTGCTCCCCGGAGCCATCCAGTTCCACCGCGTCCGGCTGCTGCCGCCACGACGCCGTGTACCGCAGTGCGTCGAGGTTCTTCCGGTCGGCGACCCACACGTGGCAGACGGAGGTGACGTTGACCGTGACCGTCACGCCGCCCTCGATCACCGACAGAGGTGTGTCCGGGCAGCGCAGCACCGGCGTGTCCGGGCCGACCTGGACCGGCACGGTGATGATCGCCGTCGGCGCGCCAGCGTCCAGGCGCCTGTCGGTGACCACCTCGAAGGTGACCGCCGCGGGCCCCCGGTAGCCAGGGCCTGCCGTCAGCACGATCTGCTGCTCGCCCTTGACCTGCGCGGTCAGTCCGGCGGCGGGCGACGCCCAGATCCGGTCGGTCTGGGTGAGCCGCAGGTACTTTCCGGCCGGGTTCACGACGTAGTCGGCGATGTCGACGGTCTTCGTGCCGTCCTGCGGGACCTCGATCGTCTGGTCCGGCTTCGCGTACGGCACGCCGTTGCCAGGAGCGGGCAGGTGGATGAGGCCGACCGAGGTGGCGCCGCCCTTGTCCCGCACCTCGTAGGGCACGGTCCTCGGCTGCTCGCCGACGGGCAGCGTGACCGTCCCGCCGTCGATCTCGGCCTTCGGGTCATGGACCGTCGTGATCTTCAGGTCGCGTGCGGGGCCGTCCAGGTCGCCGACCTTGGCGAGCACGTCGACCTCGACCTCGCGGTCGTCCGGATCCGGCTTCGCGAACACGTCACCCGCGGTGGGCGGGGAGTTCCAGCCGTCCTGGCCGCGCACGGTCAGCGTGGCAGGCGACGGGTCGCCGATGCCGTTGGTGAGCGCGTAGGACACCACGAGCGGCTTGCCCGTCAGGTCGGGCGCGACGAGGTCGACGACACCGTCACCGTCCTTCATGGACACACCATCGGGCAGGTCGCCCAGGTCGGACACGGTGACGGTGTCGTCGGCCGCCACGAGATCGTTCGCGGTGACGTCGAAGGTCAACGTCGCGCCGGGCGCGGCGGTGAGCACGTCGTCCACGGCGACCGGCGGCTGCGGCTGGCCGGGCGGCACGACCGCCACCCGCACGGCGGCGACACCCGTGCGGCCGAAGGGATCGGTGACGAGGTAGGAGAACGTGTCCGTGCCCGCGCTCGTCGGGTAGGCCTGGTAGGTGATCGAGGTGGCGCCGATGGCCAGCACCCGACCGTTGACGGGTGCTGAACCGACAGCGGTCACGGTCACGGTGTCGCCGTCCGGGTCGACCCCGCTCGTCGGCACGGGGATCGTCGCCGTGTCGCCGGCGACGACGCGGGCCTCCACCTGCCGCGGAATCGGTGGCACGTCAGGGTTTTCGTTGCTCGGCCGCGGGTTGATCGTGACGTGTGCGTGCCCAACGGCGGACTCGCCCGCCGGGTTCTGCGCCACGTAGGCGACCTCGACGGTCTTCGGCACCGTGACATCCCTCGACGGCACGAACCGCACCGCGTTGCCGTGCACGTAGGCAGCGCCGGGGTCGGCGCCGTCCTGCAGCGCCGTCACCGTGAGCCGGCCACGTTCCGGGGCGTCCGGCACGTTGGCCAGCAGGCTGATCGGCGAGCCGCCGGGCGTGGTGTCGTTGTCCAGCACCGGGATCGTCACCGAGTCACCCGCGCGCACGACCGCGTAGTCGTCCTTGGGCACCGGGACGTCGTGCTCCGGCGCGGCCAGCTGGGTCACCGTGACCTCGCCGGTCACCGGGGCGGTCACGCCGTCGGTCACCGTGTAGCGCACCAGTTGCGGGTTCGGTGAGATCGACGGGGCGAGCGCGTTCACCCGCAGCCAGCGGCCACGGACGATCGCCACCCGCACCGGCGCGTCCGGACCGACCACCTCGGCCTGCTGCAGCGCCAGCATCCCACCGGAGGAGGCGAAGTCGTTGACGAGAACGTCCACCGTCGCGGGCTGCTGGCCACGCACGACGGCGACGTCCGGCATGGCCACGGGCGGCTGCGGTGAGGTCGGCGCCGCGGTCACGTCGACGCGGATGCCGCCTTTCGCGAACGGCGCGTTGCCGAACGCGACGGTGTAGTCGAGCAGGAACGTGCCAGGGCGCGACGCGGTCGCGGTCACCTGGCCGGACCGCACGTCGGTGACCACCACCGCGTCGGCTGGGCTCGCGACGTCCGCGGCGAGCTGCATGCGCGCGGCCGGGTCGGTCGGGTCGGAGCCGGGCAGATCGTTGTCCAGCGGCCGGATCACGATCGGCTGGCCGACCTGGCCGCGCGCGACGTCCGGCTCGGCCGTCGCGGGGGTGCCGACGGTGGCGTCGACCGGCTGCACCTGCACGGTCTCACTGCCCGGAACGGGATCCGCCACGTTGTCGGTGACGCGGTAGTCGACGGCCTGCGGGCCTGCCTCCAGCGGTGCGACGTACTCGACGAAGCCGTCGGGAGTCGTGCTGGCCGAGCCGGCCTTCGCGGTCGCGTCGACCAGGAGCACGGGGTCGCCGTCGAAGTCACGCCAGTCGGCGAGCGCGGGCAACGACATCTGGCCGCCCGCTGACACGTTCCAGGTGCGGGCAGTGCGGCCGGCCCGCTGCTCCGGTGGCTTGTTGTCCTCCTGCCCACGGATCTGCACGGTCACGGCGGCGGTCGCGTTGAGCCCCTTGCCGTCGTCCACTGTGTACTTGAAGTGGATGTCCGGGCTCTCCGCAGGCACCGTCACCTGCACGGTCTGCCCGTTCGGTGCGACAGCCACGGTGGCAGCGGGGTTGTCCGGCGCCGTCACGCCGGACACCGACAGGATGTTGCCGGCCGGGTCGGAGTCGTTGTCCAGCACGTGCAACACGGTCGTGCGGCCGGTACGCGCACCGAGCGTGTCGTCGACGGCCTTCGGTGGCTTGTTCTGCGCCTGGTCGGTGGTGTCGTCGTCTTTGTTCTTGTCGTTCTGCTGCTGCACGGGTGGCGGCTTGACCGAGGACCAGTCGTCGACCTTGCGCTGGTTGGTGAGATCCCACACGGCGCCGGTCGCGAGGTCGTTCAGCACGATCGCGGACCGGTTCACGCGGAACACCGGGTCCGTCAGGACACGCAGGTCCTTGAGGTTGCCGGGGGTCGCCGGACCACCGTCGCAGGACCGCACGTAGCCCTTCGCGGTGCCGGCCCATGCCGCGTGCACACAGGTGGCGAGGCGCACCGGTGCGGCCGGTCTTCCTTTGCCGGCCTTGGACATCGCGGCGACGGCGCCACCGTCGAGAGCGATCGAGTACAGCGTGGTGGACGTCGCGACGAGCACCGCGTCCGCGTCCGGGCCGGACTGCTGGGGCACCGCCGCGTCGTCATGTTCGGCGAGACCGGCGACCGTGTGATCGGGTAGGACGACCTTGCCGTCGCCCGGAGCCAGTACGACCGGGCTCCCACCCACCATGGTGGCACGCACGGACGAGAGCCTGAGGCCGAGCGAACCGTACTCCGCCTGGGTGAATCCGATGCCATCGGGACGCAGCAGCGCGGTCTTACCGGTCGCGGACGCGACGAAGACGGAACCGTCCACACCGACCGCGAGCGCGACCGCGCCCGGCTCCTTACCACCGTCCACACTGGCCAGTGGCGCGTTCGAGGTGTCCAGCTGACCGAGCCCGGTGACACCGGCGGTCGTGTCCACACGGGTCGCCCACACCGCACCCCTGACCGGGTCGAGCAGTGCGACCGTGCCGCCGGCCAGTTGTACCTGTGCGTTGGCCGGCAAGGGAACGGCCTGGTCGGCGAGTGAGACACCTCGGGTGACGTCGACGGGGAGCAAGGTGCCGGCGGCACGGTCGCGTGCCACCACGGCGGCCGCGTCCTGCGCGACGTCCAACTGGTAGGTCTGCTGTGCACCACCCGGCGGGTAGAACGCGGCGTCGAGTGAACCGGCTGGCTTGTTCAACCTGCCGAAGAGTCCGTCGGCGTCGCTGGTGACCCAGACGCCACCATCGTTGAGGTCGACCTGCCGGACCGGATACCCGTTGCTGGACAAGGCATACGCCACGAGCAACCCGGCGGCGACCACGAGCACCACAGCCGACGCGACAGCTGTCCGGTGCCGACGCAGAAATGTCATCTGTTCCGTCCGTTGGTCCCCACAGTAGCGGCTTGAAACACCGCGCGGAATTACCTGCCGTCAACGTCGGGTATCGCTGCGACTGGCGGCAATGTTGCAACCGGACGGACCGAAACAATCAATCTTGGTGACACGTGGGCGTTACCGGCCGTTATCTGATCGAATCCCAAATTCACCCGCGGCGGGTTCGTCCACTTTTTGTCCAGAAATTCCCGGCACGCTCAACCCGCGCATCCGGGATCGGACCAGTCGGTGGCGCCGTGGCTTCCGTCCGCACGAACCACCTTCACCTGCACACACAACTCCGTGCCCGCCGTGCCGGGCAGAACGAGCTCAGCGGAGTCGGCGGTGCCGTGCTGCCCGCCGTCGGGTGTCTGCCATGCGAACGTGTCGGTCGCGAGCTGCGCCGAGTAATTCCAGGTGAACCGAACCGAACCGTCGCCGGTGCGGGTCGCGGTGATGGCGGGCATGCCAGGAGGTGAGTCCGCACCAGGAAGACCCGCGTCCTGCATCGCCCCGCCCGGATCGTCGACCTGGGCGTTGTCGTCGGTCTCGGTGCCTGTCGGGTCGTTGGCGAACATCAGTGCGCCAAACCCGACCACTGCCGCCAGTACACCCGCAAGGGCGAATACGGGCCAGCGTTTGCGTGGTGGTGATTCAACCGGCTCGGGATCGCGTGGCCGGTGCTGGGTTTGCGCGACAGGCGCCTCGTCCCTCGGTATCTCGCGCGCAACGGTATGTCCCGGCAGGACAGTGGCCGCGGGTGGTTCCGGTGCCGGCCGACGGTCGGGTGGACGCCGCGGACGGACCTGCGTGGCACCGTGTTCCGGTTCCTGTACCGGGGAAACAGGCGTCGGCGCGGTTGGCAGGCTGGTACGGAACTCCACCTCGTCGTGGTCGAGTCCACGACGACGCTTCAGCTCCTGCAGTTCACTGCCGAGTGCGCTCGCGGTGCGCTGCCGGTTCGAGGCATGCGGCGCCAACGCCCGCCGCAGGATCTCCTCGAGTTCTCCCGGCACCTCCTGCCGGCCGAGGGGCGGCAACGGCATGGCCACGATCCGCTCGATCATCGCCTCGATCGTGTCGCCGTTCGGTACCCAGAACGGCGAGTGCCCGACGAGGAGGTGCCACAGCGTCGCACCGAGCGAGTACACATCGGACAGCACACCCGCGGTGCCCCCTCGGACCACCTCCGGCGGCGACCACGGCACCGACATCGCGACCTCGTCCGTGGTCTGCTCGCTCGCCATGCGCCCGGCGATACCGAAGTCGGCGAGCCGCGGTTGGCCCCACTGATCGGTCAGGATGTTGGCCGGCTTGATGTCCCGGTGGAGGATCGAGGCCTGGTGCGCGGCGGCGACGGCGCTCGCCAGCTGGATGCCGACCGTGAGGACCTCGTTCACCGTGAACTGCCGACGCCGCGCCCGCTGCGCGTAGTTCTCGCCAGGGCAGTAGGACATCACGAGATACGGCCGGCCATCCGGGGTGACCGCAGCGGTATACACCGTCACGATGTGCGGGTGGTCACCCAACAGCGCGATCGCGTTCGCCTCGTCGGTGAACTGCCTGCGCACCTGCTCGCCGAGCCCGTCCTTGAGCACCTTGACCGCGACCGGGCGCGTCAGGCGAAGCTCGAGGTACTGGTACACATCCGCGTAGCCACCGGACCCGACATGCCGTACGAAGCGGTAGCCGGGAATCTCCGGTGGTGGCGCGGCGGTCACGACGTCGCCTCGAAGCGGAAGCGAATGTCCTCGGACAGCAGGATCTCCGTGCCGTGCTGGATCTCCACGGGAACCCGCGGCACGAGTGCCGACGTGTGACCGTCCGGCGTGGCCATGAGAGTGCCGTTGGTCGAGCCGAGGTCGACGACCAGCACCTGCCAGCCGCTGAGCCGCACTTCCACGTGGTTGGCGGAGATGTCCGGCCGGTGGAGCGCGATGCGGTCCACGTCGCCCTGTCCGGTGGGCGCACGGCCGAACACGACGCCGCGGTCGAGCGGTATCGGCTCCGGATCCGTTGACAACACAAGCAGTCCGAGGCGAGGCCTGGTCGTCTGGAACGGCTCCTGGCTGACCACCGCGTCGCCGCACACCCGGCACCTGTCCGCGCCGACCGCGTTCAGGTGTCCCGTCGCACACCGGACCGCGCTGACCACCGCGCCGCCGCCCGCGCGACGTGGCCGCTGGACAGTGGCGCTGAGGTCAGGTTGCTTCTCCGGCACGGACGCCTCGACCCACGGCGTACCACGTCCCGCCGGTGCCCACGGTAGATGCTCGATCACGCCGGTGCCGGACGGCTGGACATGCGCCGGCGCGGGCGGTTTCTCGGGCCAGGGCGCTACGGGGGCGAGGTTTTCCAAGCGGGTCGTCGACTCGGCGACCGACTGCGCCCGCGGGGGTGTACCTGGTGTCCGGCTCATGGCGAACAGGTCGTCGTAGTGCATGCTCGCTTCGCCAGGTTCGACGGCTTGGCTTCGCTGCGGCGCGCGGGGTTCCACCACGACGGGAGCGGGCGTCGCCTCGGTGTTCCGGGGGATGTGCACCGCCGAGGCAAGAGCCATGCCGCACCGTAGGGGCAAGGCCGGTTCGTCCGTGGCACGACCAGCAGCGAGAAGGGCGAGGCGGGCGGTACCGGCCGGGATCGTGAGTTCGTGCCACGTCGGCGTGGCAGGAGATTCGACCGGCGACCGATCTCCTGCCGAGTCGACCAACTCGACCGTCACCGCGCCTCTGACCAGCACCCGGTCTCCAGACCACAGCGCGAACGCCCCGACCCCGCGCAGTCCTTCGTGGACGATCGCACCGAGCAGGTCGTCCAGGCTCGCGTCGGCCGCGACCAACCGCCAGCATTCGGTCACCCATGCGGTGTCCGGCGCCGCGTCGGTGAACAGGGTCAGCTCCGGCCCGGCCAGGACCGTCCACGAACCGGGGACATAGGAGTTCGACACCGTCAGCCTCCTGCCCGAGCACGAGGTGTGGTCGTGCCGACCGGTTCGCTCGGGGAAGCGACGTGGTCGACGACCAGCACGGTGACGTTGTCGCGTCCTCCCGCGGCGAGTGCCAGGCCGACAAGCCGATCCGCGGCCGCCTGGGGCACCGGTTCGTCGGCCAGCACATGCGCGATCAGGTCGTCCGCCAGCTCGCGCGTGAGGCCGTCGGAACAGATGAGGAAACGCTCCCCCGGCGTCGGCGGAAAAACGCGGATGTCGGGGTCCACGAAGTCCTGCGTGCCGAGCGCGCGGGTGACGAAATGCGCGAGTGGATGATCCAGCGCTTCCCGAGGAGTGATCTCGCCCGCCGCAACGAGTTCGGCGACATGGGAATGGTCCTCGGTGAGCTGGGTCAGCGTTCCGTCCGCGAACCGGTAGACCCGGGAGTCGCCGATGTTGAACACCAACCAGTGGGTGGAACCCGCCACCTGCACGAGGCACAACCCCGTCACGGTGGTGCCCATGTCGGACTGCGCTGGATTGCGAGCGGCGCTGTCGATGATCGCCTGGTTGGCGTCGGCCAGCACGGTTCGCACGTCATCCGGTCGCAGCGTTGGCCGTTCCGCGAGCCCGGCGAGTCGCGCGACCACGAGGGCGCTCGCGACCTCACCGGCGGCGTGCCCGCCCATGCCGTCCGCGACCGCGAACACACATCCGGCCATGAGGTGACTGTCCTGATTGGACACACGGACGCGACCGGCGTCCGTGCCGCCTCCTGCCACGATCACCGGCTCGCCGATCACACCGGCACCGCCAGGACAGCCCTGATCCGCGCGGCCGCATCCGCCGGCGTGCACGGATGTCCCTGGTTCGGGTTGTTCACCGAGTCCGAGATGTACCACTCACCGGTCGCCGAGGTCGCGACCGCGGCACGGACCACACCGGACCGAACCACGACCGCCGTGTCGCGAGTTCCAGCAAGGCAGGCGTCGACGAACCCCACCACCTGGTCCGAGAGGTCACGTGCGGGGTCCAACGGCGTCACCGCGTACTGCCCGAGCCCGACCGGTTGCACCGCGATCCCGAACCTGGGCCCGGTGAACAGGTGCAACAGCACGGGACCACCGGCTCGCCGGCCGAGCACGTCGGTACCCCTGGTCGCGGCCGACAGAGCGCCGATCACACCAACCAGTTCGTTCGACGGCACCACCCGGTCCGCGTCCCTCGCGCACAACCCGCGAGCGAGCAGCGACGCGAGGCCGGCGGCGGCGTTCCGCTCGGCGTCCGGTCCGTCCGGAAGCCCGAGCTGCTCGCGAACGGCGACATGCTCCGGCTCGTAGGAACGCAGCAGGAACTGGATCTCCGCGTACGTGAGCACGAGCTGTGCGGACATGGGCCGGCCTCCTAGAAACCGAAGAGGTTCGCGACGGCGTCGACTCCACCGGTCACCGCATCGCCGACCGAGTCGGCGACGGTGTCGGCGAAGTCGCTCATTCCGTCCGCGATGCGGGTGGGCAGCTCGGGATCGATCGCGACAACGGCATCGAACGCGAAATGCGCGGCTGTCGCGACCACCGCGGCCGCGCCAAGTGGTGGGAACACCAACGCGCCAACCCCGAGACCAAGCTCGACGACACCGAGCACGGTGTCCACCCCGGCATTGACGGTGTCAGCGCGATTGCCCCCACACGCGAGCCCGGTGGCGAACGTGTTCATATCGTCGACAAGGGAAAGAGCGCTGAGCGCGATGCCCGGCCCTTTGAGTATGTTGTCGAGCCCTTTCACCCCGGCGGCGAACGAAGCCAACTGTGGCGGCGGCTTGCCGAATGCTTTGAATGTGTCGGCGAGCAACGAGTTCGCGCCCACGACGGTGCCGAGTAGACCAATCAGCTCCCACCCGATGTCGGGTGCGGTCTCCGCACACGACACCGACCAGTCGCCCGGCACCGCTCCGCCGAACCCACCCGGGAACAGCCCGGCGTGGTCGCTGCTCGCGGCCCGCTGTTCCTGCGCGTTGGTGTGCAGGACACGAGCGGCCTCATGGTTCTGCGCCGCGGTCGAATGGAGGATGCCGGTCAGCTGATGGTGCCACTGCCACCGGAACTCCTCGGCGTCGCAACCCTCCCAGCCGGCACCGGCGAGCAACACGCTGACCTCTGTACCGATGGCGCCCAACCGCTCCGCCGACCTGGTGAGCAGGTCGCCGAGACCGTCAAGCTGGTCAGGATCGTTCCCCAGCATCCGACCCACACCAACCCCCTCCAGTCCGCAACGCCCACGTCCGACGCGGCACCACCGCGTCCGACAGTCCAGTCGCTCGAACTCACGCGAACGTTGCACCGCGGACACCCAGCGCGGTGCATCTCCGTCGCGCGGCTGCTGCTCGAACAGCCAGATCTTGACGTCGCCGTCAGGGCTCGCTTTCGGTTGTGAAGGCAGGGATCAGCTCGTCGTCCACTCCACCAGTTGACGATGACACCGTTGGGATCGGTGACATGGCTCCTCGCGTAGGGGCATCGTGATCTCGACGCCCTCGGCGTGCAGGCGCTTCTCTGCGGATTCCACGCCGGTGACGCGGGTGAGGGAGGCGAAGCCGTCCGCGGCCGCCTGTTCCTGTTCGCCGCCATCGTCGGGCCGGAGGCGACCCCTCCTCGAACCCGCTCTCGGCGACTACGCCCGCTAGCTCCGCCGGATCGTGCGTGTCCGCGGGGCGTGGGTGGCCACCAGGTTCGCCAACTGTGGGTTGACGGTGCTGATCAGGCTCACCTGCATGTGGTTGAGCCAGGCGACGGTCATGTCGTGGGTCGCGGCGTCACGCGGCAGGACCAGGAAGCGGGCCAGGCCCAGCGTGACCAGCCAGTCGTCCACCTCGGCGTGGTCGATCACGTACTCGGCGCCGGTGGCGCATCTGGCGTACACGCGTCGTGGGGCGGCACTGTCGCGCAGTGCGGGCGCGTGGCGTTCACGGAAGGAGTGCGCCTCGGCGCGGTCGCGATAGGCCTCGGGGAACATGTGACGCAGCACCTTGTCCGCCGACCTGGCCCGGCGGAGCGGTCCTCTGCGCTCCTCGTGAACCTCACCGGTTTCCAGGAAGCGGATCAGCCTGGCCACGAGCTGGGTGAGGACGTGGGCGACGTTGTCCGACATCCGCACGGCGATGCCGTCACTCGCCAGCACCGCGTCGAAGTAGTCCTCGGTGACCCCGTACTGGATGTGCTCGTCCATCATCCGTGCCGGACACTCGCGTCGAGCCCGTGCCGCTGGAAGGCGACCACCAGCTGCTCGGCCTCGCCCTGTGAGGGAAACTCCGCCACCTCCGCCGAGGTGCGGTAGTGCACCATGGCGGCCAACTGCACGGCATCGGGCAAAGCCATCGCGCACAACGTGTGCAGCAGGTGCGCGACGACCGCCAACGAGTTCAGCTGATCATTGTGGATCACAACTCGCCACACCGACTCAGTATTTCCTTGCCGCTAGTCCACGCGGACCGGGAGCTTCTCCAGGCCGCGCAACAGGGTGCTGTTGCGCCAGCGCAGGTTGTCGGCGTTGGTCGCCAGGGTCATGTTCGGGAAGCGGTCCAGGAGCCGGCCGATCGCGATCTGTCCCTCGAGGCGGGCGAGTGGTGCGCCGAGGCAGAAGTGGATGCCGTGGCCGAAGGCCATGTGGCCGCCCGCCGGACGGGTGACGTCCAGAGTTTCCGCGCCGCCACCGAAACGGGCTTCGTCGCGGTTGGCTGAGGTCACCGACACCACCACGAACTCGCCCTCCGGGATGGTCGTGCCGCCGATCTCGGTCGGTTCCACGGTGTACCGCAGCGTCGCGTGGTTGACCGGGCTGTCGTAGCGCAGGAACTCCTCGATCGCGCCGGGCAGCAGCCCGGGGTCGCCGCGGAGGGCGGCCAGCTGGTCGGGGTTGCGCAGCAGCGCGAGCACGCCGTTGGCGATGAGGTTCACCGTGGTCTCGTGCCCGGCCACCAGCAGCAGGAACGCCATCGAGACCAGCTCGACGTCGGTGAGTTCGTCGCCGTCGTCCTGGGTTTGGACCAGGGCGCTCAGCATGTCGTCTGCCGGGTTCGCGCGCTTGGCGTCGATGAGGGCACGCAGGTACCCCGACATCGCCATGCTGGCCGCACCGACGGACTCGGCGGACGCGGACACCAGTGCCGCGGACCACCCGCGGAAGTCGTCCTGGTCCGACTGTGGGACACCGAGCAGTTCGCAGATCACCGTGACCGGCAGCGGGAATGCGAACTCGTCGACCAGGTCGACCTCGCCGGACAGGCCGGCGAGCAGGTTGTCGGTGATCTCCTCGATGCGGGGCCGCAGCAGCTCGACCCGCCGCATCGTGAAGGCCTTCGCGACGAGCTTGCGCAGGCGGGTGTGGTCGGGCGGGTCACTGTTGAGCATGTGCGCGGACAGGTCCGCGCCGAACTCGTTGGTGGCCGACTTCGTCTGGTGCCGTTGGAACAGTTCCTGCACCGGCCGCATGTCCTTGTGCAGGGCTGGGTTGGCGAGCGCGTCCCGCACGTCGGCGTACCGCGTGACCACCCAGACCTTCAGCCCACGCGGCATCACCACCTCACGCACCGGCGCCTCGGTGCGTAGCCGCCGGTAGAACGTGTACGGATCCTGGATGAAGTCAGCGTCCAACGCGATGGGTGTGCTCGTGCCCGTCATCGGAGTCCCTCCTGTGGCTTACCCTCCACTTCCACTGTGGCACGACTCGGGGTGCGTTTCCCACACTCAGGCGATCTTGGTGATGCGGTTCTGCTGACCGGGGGAGACGGGTGCGGCGGCGCCGAGGTGGCTGACCAGAGCGTCGATGTCGAAGCCGGGCGCGGTGACGCGCGACGTGCCCGCGGTGAACCTGGTGAACCCGTCGCCGCCGTTGGCCAGGAAGTCGTTGCTGGTCACGCGGTAGCTCGCGGCCGGGTCGATCGGCACACCGCCCAGCGACATCGCGGTGATCTTGTCGCCGGGTGCCCTCGTGCTGTCGTAGCTGAACGAGAACCCGGCCGAGACCTGCAGGACGCGTTGCGCGATCTGCCCCGCGAAGCCAGGGAACTGCTGCTCCAGCACCTCCTTCAGCTGCGCGCCGGTGAGGGTCTGCGTGACCACCAGGTTGTTGAACGGCTGCACCGTGAAGCCCTCGCCGTAGGTCACCTCGCCGGGGGCCTCACCGCCGGAGGAGAACCCGAAGCTGAGATCCGCGCGGATACCGCCGGGGTTCATCAACGCGATCTGCGCGTCGGCGGACGCCGTGTACGCGAGTTGGGCGTCCGCGATCACATCCCCGAGCGCGCTCTCGCCCGCCGCGTTCTGGGTCCTGGTGATGTCACCGGTGATCGTGCCGACCACCCGGTTGGCGATCGGCGCGACGGCGGTCCGGTACTTGTCGACCAGACGCTTGGCCGCCGGGTCGACCAGCGCGGGGTCGCGGAGGAAGTTGCCGGCCGCGTCCCTGGCCCAGGTGCCGTCCGGCAGCCGCACGCCGTTCTCGACGATCACGTTGCGCGCGGCGATGCTGGTGAAGCGCTTGCTCTTCCGGTCGAGGCTGAACTGGATGTCGGTGACCAGGGTGCCGTTCGAGCCCGCGCTGGTGACGACCGTGTTGGCGCCGGAGGAGTTCGGCAGCGCGCAGCTGTAGAACCGGTGGGTGTGGCCGGAGACGACCAACCCGTACTCGGGCCGCAGCCCGGCCACGATGTTCGTGATGGGGCCGGCGAAGTTGGCGCAGTCGGACGGGTTCTGCGGCGTCGGCGGCGGGTTCTGCTGCCCGCCCTCGTGCACCAGCAGCACCATCGACTTGATCCCGATCCGGCGCAGGATGTCCGCGTAGCGGTTGGCCGTGCTCACCTCGTCGAGGAACTCGACGTTCTGGATCCCGGCCGGGTTGACGATGCTGGGAGTGCCCTTCAGCGTCATGCCGACGAACGCCACCGGCACGCCGCGCACGAACCGGATGTCCACCGGGGCGAGGATCGGCAGCCGTGACTTCTTGTCCACGACGTTGGCGGCCAGGTACCGGTAGTCCGCGCCGGCGAAACCGTCGCCGTCCTGGCAGCCGTCGGTCGGGTGACAGCCGCCGTACTGGAGCCGCCGGAGCTCGGTGACGCCTTCGTCGAACTCGTGGTTGCCGACCGAGGTGACGTCCATCCCGAGCTGCGACAGCGCCTCCACGCTGGGCTCGTCGTGGAACGCGGCGCTGATCAGCGGCGTCGCGCCGACCATGTCACCAGCGCCTGCGGTGATCACCTCTTCACCGGCGGCCTCGCCCGCCGCGCGGAGCCGCTTGACGTGCGTGGCAAGGAACTCGACCCCGCCGGCCGGGGTGCCGTTGACCAGCCCGCCGCTGCCCACCGGTGGCTCGAGCGCGCCGTGGAAGTCGTTGAAGCTCAGCACCCGGCCCTTGGCGGCCCCGCGCTGTGCCGTGCCGATGTCGTAGCTGACCGCCACGGGTGTCATCGGCGTCCACAGGTCCCGGTCTTCCGGAGTGGGCGGGGACGACACCAGCGGTGCCGCCACGACGAACGCTGTCACGACCCCTACGGCCACTCCAGCACGAAGTAATGACCCAACACCGGACACAGTCGGCCTCCAAGCAGCTCACGGACGGGTGCATCCTGCCTAATCAGCACCCCGAGGGCTAGCCATCCCGACCTAACTCGTGATGAACGGTTATCCAAGGAGGCTGACGGCCGTGTCGACGATGGTCGTCTCGACGTCGCGAGGACGCCAGTCGAGAAGCGTCCTGGCCTTGGTGTTGCTGACGACCGGGACGCGTCCGAGCCACGACGCGGCCGCCCGCATGACCGGGTCGTGCGCCGCGGCCGCACGCACCACGTCATCGGCCAGCTCCACGGTGGGGACGCGCGCGGCACGCTCACCGAGGTTGTCGGCGAGGATCCTGGCCAGTTCGAGCATGCTGATGAACTTCCCGCTCACCGCCAGGAACCGCTCGCCGGGCGCCCGAGGGTGCGTCATGGCGCGTACGTGCAGGTCGACGAGGTCGCGGACGTCCACCAACCCGAAGCACATCCTCGGCACGGCGGGCACTTTCCCGTCGAGCATCGCCTTCACCAGCGCGACCGACACGGACACGTGCGCGTCGAGCACCGGCCCGAGGATCCCCACCGGGTTGATCACGGTCAACTCCGGGGCCCCATCACGGACGAAGTCCCAGGCCGCGCGCTCGGCGATCACCTTGGACCTGGTGTAGGCGGTGTTGGGGTCGGCCGGATCCGTCCAGTCCTCCTCGGTGTACTCGTCGCGAGGCGTGGCGCTGTAGCCGACGGCGACGAACGAGGAGGTCATCACCACCCGCGCCACGCCCGCCTGCCGCGCGGCGGCCAGTACCCGCAACGCACCTTCACGAGCCGGCCGGACGATGATCTCGTCGTCGTCCACGGGTGCCGGCAACGGCGAGGCGATGTGCAGCACGTAGCGCACGCCAACCATCGCGGCGTCCCAGCCGTCGTCGGCGGACAGGTCGGCGACCACGACCTCCAGGCCGGCCGGGTCCGCTCCGCTGGCGGCCACGAACGCCCACACGTCCGACTGCCGCTCCGGCGACCGCACCGTGGCCCGCACCCGGTACCCGTCGGCGAGCAGACGCACGACCGCGTGGCTCCCGACGTGCCCGGTGCCACCCGTGACAAGAACCAAACCGCTCATTGTCCGTCCTTTGTAGACTCAACAGGAAGAACGGCCGCCCCCGGTTGCCTCAGCTACAAACTAGTCCTTCCAGCAACTCCACGACACGTCGCGCGGCGGGGTGCTGTGCGACGGATTTCTTGACCGCCACACCGATGTGGCGAACCGGGGTCGGGGACACCACGGCGACGGCCGTCAGATCCTTTGGCAGCTCGCCGATGCCGAGCTCCGGCACCACCGTGATCCCGATTCCCGTTGCCACGAAAGCGATCGCGGTCCGGTAGTCATGGGTCTCGACCACGAAGCGCGGCACGAAGCCGGCCTGCGCGCACGCCGAGAGCAGCACCTGACGGCACGGCCCGTCCCGTAGGTCGTTGTCCACCCAGTCCCGGCCGGCCAGGTCCGCGAGCGGCACCTCCGCCACCTCGGCGAGCGGGTCGTCGACGCGCACGACCACGCGGTACGGGTCGGCGGTCAGCCGGCGCACGTCCACGAGTGGCGAGTGCCCACCGCCCTGCTCCTCCACGAAGATGTCGACGTCCGGGTCCGCCGGCGTGAACTCGGTCATCCGCAGGTCCAGGCGAAGCTCGGGGAACTCGGCACGCAGGACGGCGACCGTCGGGGCGAGCCACGCCGCGCCCGCCGACCCGAAGTAGCCGATCGCCAGGCTGCCGACCCGTCCCTCCCGCAGGTCCCCCACCGTGCGCTCGACCCGCCCGACAGCCTCGAACAACGCCTCCGCCTCGGCGGCGAGGGCCAGCCCGGCACTCGTGGGCTCGATGCCGCGCCCGACCCGCTCGAACAACTGCAGGCCGGTTTCCCGTTGCAGTGCCGCGAGTTGCTGGCTCAACGCGGAAGGCGTGTACCCGAGAGCGGACGCGCTGGCCCGGATCGAACCGGTCGCGACGACGGCACGCAGGACGCGGAGACGTGCGATGTCCATCCCCCAACCGTACAGAGTGGCTTAACGGTTGTATAGAACTAGTCGCTTGTGCTTTACAGTCGGTCGAGCTGACGATAGGACCGTGACCGATCAACTCGTGACAGCCAGGCCGGTGGACACCGGCCGGACCGCGGCGGCCATCGTGCTCGCCGTCGTGCTCTGGGGTTCGGCGTTCATCGCCATCCGCGTCGTCGGGCATTCCCTGTCCCCCGCGCCGATGGCGTTGCTGCGCCTCGGCGTCGCCGCAGCGGCGCTCACCGTGTTGGTACTGGTCAAGGGCGCTGCCAGCGTCCGGCTGTCCCGCACGTCGTTCCTGCTGGTCGGGGCGTACGCCGTGCTGTGGCTCGCCGGCTACACCGTCGCGCTCAACGCGGGCGAGCGGTACGTCGACGCCGGGACCGCCGCGTTGCTCGTGAACCTCGCGCCGCTGCTGGTGGCGTTCGCCGCCGGGCGGTTCCTGAAGGAGGGCTTCTCCCGCCCACTGATCGCCGGTTCCCTCGTGGCCATGGGCGGGACGGCGATCATCGCGATGGGCGCCACCGCGCAGCGCAACGTCGCCGGTGTCCTGCTGTGCCTCCTGGCGGCCGCGCTGTACGCCGCCGGTGTGTTGATCCAGAAGGTCTCGCTGCGGCACGTCGACGGGCTCACCGCGATCTGGCTGGGCTGCGTCATCGCGACCGTGGTGCTCCTGCCGTGGGCGCCGCAGCTGGTCACCGAGCTGCGGGTCGCACCGGTCGGCGCCATCCTCGGCACCGTCTACATGGGAGTGTTCCCGACCGCGATCGGCTTCACCGCGTGGGCGTACGCGTTGCGCCGTATGGACGCCGGGCGCCTGTCCGCCTCCACCTACGCCGTGCCGGCCGTGTCCGTGCTGCTGTCGTGGCTGCTGCTCGCCGAGATCCCGACGGTGTACGGGCTCATCGGCGGTGCGGTCTGCCTGACGGGTGTGGCCATCTCCCGCAGGCGGTGACGCGCTAGGCGCGCGGGTCCGGGAGACGGGTGATCAGCATGCCGATCATCACCGACAGGACGGCCAGCAGTGCGGTGGTGAAGACCAGCGCGTTCCGCATGCCCGTCGAACCGGCCAGCGCCACGAACAGCGAGCCGAGCGTCGCGACGCCGATGGCGAGCGACATCTGCTGTGTCGTGGTCAGGACACCGCTGCCGACACCGGCCGCCTCGGTCGGCACGCCGGACAGGATGACCCGGAACAGCACCGGCGCGATCGCGGCCTGACCCACCCCGTACAGCAGCGCGCCGGGCGCCAGGTCGAGCACGGTGATGTTCGGCCACATCGCCAGCGTGGTCACCGTCAGCATGAGCAGCCCGACGAACTGGACGACCGCGCCCATCACCAGGACGCGGCGGCCGTAGCGGGCGACGAGCCGGCTGGTCTGCAGTGACATCACGAGGAAGCCGACCGCGGCAGGGGTCAACGCGAGGCCGGCCGTGAACGGGCTGAAGTGCAGGCCGGTCTGGAAGACCAGCGCGAACACGAACATGAACCCACCGAACCCGGCGAACACCGGCACCGCCACCAGCAGGCCGACTCGCATGGTCGGCATCCGCAGCAGTGCCGGCGGCAGCAGTGGCACGCCGCCGGCGCGTTCCAGCCTCCTCGCGACCGTGAAGTACCCGGTGGCGAGGATCGGGACGGCGATCAGCAGTGCCCAGCACCACGCGGGCCAGCCGAGCGTCCTGCCTTCCAGGAGCGGCACCAGCAACGCGATCAGCGAGCCGGCCAGCAGCAGCGTGCCCCACCGGTCGACGCCGATCGGGTCGTGCGCCCTGCTCTCCGGCAGCTTCCGGCGGATCAACAACAGCACGAACAGCCCGATGGGCACGTTGACCAGGAAGATCGGCCGCCAGCCGGTGCCCGCGAGGTCCACGGCGACGAGGACTCCGCCGAGCACCTGGCCGAGCACCATCGCCAGCCCCGCGGCCGCGCCGAGGTAGCCGAGGGTGCGTGCCCGCCGCTCCCCGACGCTGGTCGCCTGAATGATCGAGAACACCTGCGGCACCAGCAAAGCGGCCGCCGCGCCCTGCGCGACCCTGGCGAGGACGAGCACTGCTTCGTTAGGTGCGAGACCGCAGATCAGCGAGGTCATCGTGAACGCGGCGAGGCCCCACATGAGCATCCGCCGCCTGCCCAGCGCGTCCCCGAGCCGGCCGCCGATCACGAGCAGCAACGCGAAGGCGCCCCCGTAACCGGCGAGCACCCACTCCAACGTCGAGGTGGAGGCGTGCAGGTCGGACTGGATCGTGGGTAACGCGACGTTGACGATGAACAGGTCGATGGGGGCCAGCACGTAGCTGGCCAGCAGGGTCGCGAGGCTGGTGGCGGTCAGCCCGGTCCGCGTCTCCGGTAATTCGGTAAGCGAGGTCACGACACCAGGGAACGTGAGCCAGGAACCTGGAACCAGTGTGTGGTTATCCAGGTATCCGCACTACCTGCGACGGGAGACGCCGGAATTCGAGGCCCGACCAATGCCGAACCTGACGAAACGCCGGCGTACGAGAAGGCTCCACTCGCTGTTGTTCCAGGTTTCCACGTGACGGAACGCACTTTCTGACACGGAACGCCAAGGGGGGGTAAGCCGTTATATCGATTGGTCGCCGCGGAACCAGGAAGAACTGGGGCCTTTCCGGCGGTGTCAACACCCCCAGGGCACTGCTGACGTGGACAGTTCCCCTGCGCGCGACCGGAAACGCCGGCCGGATGTTCCCCCCAGCCTCCGGCCGGCGCCCCGCCGTTCCAACGCGCCGACTCGCACCCAACAGTCGCGAGTCGCGCTTTCGGCCCCTGCGAGTCGCGTTTTCGGGAATCGAACCGGGCCGCCGCTGGTTACCGTGCGCAGGAATTCGTCGCACCGACAGGGGAACCATGATCCGCGCACTCGTCGTCGACCCGTCCGCACCCGCCGGAGTGCGGCTCACCAACCGCCCCGCGCCGGTCGACGGCGTGCTGGTCGACGTGCACTACGTCTCACTGAACCTCGGCGACCTCAACGACGCGCGGTCCGGCCGCGTGCCGGCCGGCGCGGTGCTGGGCTCCGACCTGGCCGGCGTGGTGGTCCAGACGAGCCAGGACGGACCGCCCGTCGGTGCCCGTGTGGTCGCGCTGACAGCCGGTGCGTTCGCGTCACGGGTGGCCGTGGAGCCGTCCGCGCTCGCCGTCGTGCCCGAAGAGGTGGACCTGGCGCGGGCGGCCACGTTGCCGGTGGCGGGTCTCGCCGCACTGCAGTCGTTGCGGGCGGCCGGCGCCGGGCCAGGGAAGCGGGTGCTCGTCACGGGCGCGTCCGGCGGCGTCGGTCGGTTCGCGGTGCAACTGGCCAGGCACGCGGGCGCGACGGTGATCGCGTCGGTCGGTTCCCCGGCCCGTGGTGCGGGACTGGAGGCCGACGAGGTGATCGTCGGCCTGACCGGCCTGACCACTCCCGTGGACATCGTGATCGACAACGTGGGCGGGCCGCAGCTCGTCGAGGCGTGGGGCCTCCTCGCGCCGGGTGGGAGCATCCAGAGCGTCGGCTGGAGCTCCGGCGAACCGGCGACGTTCCCGCCCTACGCGACGGTGGGACCGCCCAAGACCCTGACATCGTTCCTGATCGACACGACGACAGCGGGCCCCGACCTCGCCGCACTGCTCACCCACGTGGCAGCGGGCCACCTACGGGTGGAACTGGGCTGGCAAGGCGACCTGGCGGACTACGAGACAGCGGCCAAGGCCCTACGCAACCGCCAGATCCAGGGCAAAGCAGTCCTACAGCCCTGACCTCGCGTGTCCAACGCTCCAGACCCGCGTGTCCAACAGTCTGGACTGGTGAGTTCGACAATCGGAGTCCACTCCCATTGTCGAACTCACCGGTCTCCTGTGTTGGACACGCGGGTCTCTGGTGTTGGACTCGCGGGGTTAGTCGGGGTCGTAGGCCAGGTTGGGGCGGAGCCAGTGTTCTACTTCGGACACTGGGACGTTGAGGCGGGTTGCGTAGTCTTCCACCTGGTCACGGCCGATGCGGCCCACCGTGAAGTAGCGCGAGTCCGGGTGCTGGAAGATCAGGCCGCTCACCGCGGCGGCCGGGGTCATCGCGAAGTTCTCCGTCAGGCCGATGCCCTGGGCGGACGCGTCCAGCAGTTCGAACAGGAGCGCCTTCTCGCTGTGGTCCGGGCTCGCCGGGTAGCCCAGCGCCGGCCGGATGCCGCGGAAGCGCTCCGCGTGCAGGTCCGCCAGCGACGGCGCGGCGTCCGGCTCGAACCACTGGCGGCGGGCCTCCAGGTGGAGGTACTCGGCGAACGCCTCGGCCAGGCGGTCGGCCAGCGCCTTCACCATGATCGCGCGGTAGTCGTCGTTGGCCGCCTCGTACGACGCCGCCAGGTCCTCCGCGCCGTGGATCGCCACCGCGAAGCCGCCCAGGTGGTCGCCAGAACCGGACGGGGCCACGTAGTCGGCCAGTGAACGGTTGGGACGGCCCTCCGGCTTCTGCGTCTGCTGACGCAGCATCGGGAACCGCTCCCCCGACGCCAGCACGATGTCGTCGCCCTCGGCGAAGGCCGGCCAGAACCCGTACACGCCCTTCGCGGTCAGCGAGCCGGCCGCGATGATCTCGTCCATCATCGTGTTGGCGTCGTCGAACAGCTCGCGCGCGACCGGCTGGTCCAGGATCGCCGGGTACTTGCCCTTGAGCTCCCACGCCAGGAACAGGAACTGCCAGTCGATCATCTCGCGCAGCTCGGCGATCGACGGCGTCATGACCCGCAGGCCGGTGAACGAGGGCGTCGGGACGTCGTCGAACGGCACGACCTCGCGGTTCGCCCGCGCCCGGTCCAGGGTCAACAAGGGCTGGCGGCGCTTGCGCTCGTGCTGCTCCCGCAGCACCTCCTGCTCCTCGCGGGTCCGCTTGGCCAGCGCCTCGGCACGGTCGGCGTCGAGCAGGTCCGACACCACGCCGACGACCCGCGACGCGTCCAGCACGTGCGCGACGATGTTCGAGTACGCCGGCGCGATCCGGACGGCCGTGTGCTGCCGGGACGTCGTCGCGCCGCCGATCAGCAGCGGCAGCTTCAGCCCGCGCCGCTCCATCTCGGCCGCCACCGACACCATCTCGTCGAGCGACGGGGTGATGAGTCCGGAAAGCCCGATGACGTCGGCACTTTCGGCGACCGCGGTGTCCAGAATGGTCGCCGCCGGCACCATCACGCCGAGGTCGATCACCTCGTAGTTGTTGCAGCCCAACACGACGCCGACGATGTTCTTGCCGATGTCGTGCACGTCGCCCTTGACCGTGGCCATGACGACCTTGCCCTGGCCGCGACCCGTGTCGATCTTGCCCTCGAGCCGCAGCTTCTCCTTCTCGGCCTCCATGAACGGCTCGAGGTAGGCGACGGAACGCTTCATCACGCGTGCGCTCTTGACCACCTGCGGCAGGAACATCTTGCCGGACCCGAACAGGTCACCGACGATCTTCATGCCGTCCATCAGCGGACCCTCGATGACCTGGAGCGGCCGCGCGAACTGCTGCCGGGCCTCCTCGGTGTCGTCCTCGATGAAGTCCACGATGCCGTGCACGAGCGCGTGCGACAGTCGTTCGGCGACCGTCCCCTCGCGCCACGACAGGTCGACGACCCGCTTGGTGCCACTGCCCTTCACGTTCTCGGCAAAGGAAACCAGCCGGTCCGTCGCGTCCTCACGACGGTCGAACAGCACGTCCTCGACCAGTTCGAGCAGATCCTTGGGGATGTCCTCGTACACGGCCAGCTGACCCGCGTTCACGATGCCCATGTCCAGGCCGGCGCGGACGGCGTGCAGCAGGAACGCCGAGTGCATGGCCTCACGCACGACGTTGTTGCCACGGAAGGAGAACGACAGGTTCGAGATGCCGCCGCTGGTCCGCACGCCGGGACAGCGCTCCTTGATCCGCGGCAGCGCGTCGATGAACGCCTTGGCGTACCCGTTGTGCTCGGCGATGCCGGTGGCGACCGCGAGCACGTTCGGGTCGAAGATGATGTCCTCGGCCGGGAAGCCGATCTTCTGCGTCAACAGGTCGTAGGCACGCGCGCAGATCTCGACCTTGCGGTCCGCGGTGTCGGCCTGGCCCTGCTCGTCGAACGCCATCACGACGACGCCCGCGCCGTAGTCGCGGATCTTGCGGGCCTGCGCGAGGAACTGCTCCTCGCCCTCCTTCAGGGAGATCGAGTTGACGACCCCCTTGCCCTGCAGGCACTTCAGCCCGGCCTCCAGCACCGTCCACTTGGAACTGTCGACCATGACCGGGATCCTCGCCACCTCGGGCTCGGTCGCGATCAGGTTCAGGAACGTGGTCATCGCCTGCTCGCTGTCGAGCAGGTCGGCGTCCATGTTGACGTCCAGCAGGTTCGCGCCGCCCCGCACCTGGTCGAGCGCGACGTCCACCGCGGCCTGGTAGTCGTCGGACTCGATGAGCCTGCGGAACTTGGCCGAACCGGTGACGTTGGTCCGCTCGCCGATCATCACGAACCCGGTGTCCGGCCCGATCTCGAACGGCTCCAGGCCGGCGAACCGGGACCGGTGTTCGACCTCCGGTATGGCGCGACGCGTACGGCCGTGCGCCGCCTCGGCGATCTTGGCGATGTGCGCGGGCGTCGTGCCGCAGCAGCCGCCGACGATGTTGACCATGCCGGCGCCGATGAAGTCACCGAGCAGCGCGCCGGTCTCCTCTGGGGTCTCGTCGTAGCCGCCGAACGCGTTGGGCAGGCCCGCGTTCGGGTGGCTCGCGACGTAGGTGTCCGCGAGTCGGGCCAGGTCGGCCACGTGCGGGCGCATCTGCTCGGCGCCCAGCGCGCAGTTCACGCCGACGACCAGCGGCTTGGCGTGGGCGACCGAGCGCCAGAACGCCTCGACCGTCTGCCCGGACAGCGTGCGACCGGACAGGTCGACGATGGTGACCGAGATCCACAGCGGCAGATCTGGCGCGACCTCGCGGGCGGCGGCGACGGCGGCCTTGCAGTTGAGCGTGTCGAAGATCGTCTCGATGAGCAGGATGTCGACGCCGCCCTCGGCGAGAGCGCTGATCTGCTCCGCGTAGGCGGCCTTGACCTGGTCGAACGTGACCGCGCGGTACGCGGGGTCCTCGACCTTCGGCGACAGCGACAGTGTCACGTTCAGCGGGCCGATCGAGCCGGCCACGAACTTGCCGCCCGCCTCGTCCGCGGCCTGGCGAGCGAGGCGCGCGGCGGCCAGGTTCATCTCGCGCACGTGGTCCTGGAGGCCGTAGTCGGCCTGCGCGATGGACGTCGCGGTGAACGTGTTGGTGGTCGTGATGTCCGCGCCGGCCGCGAGGTACTGGCGGTGCACGTCCAGGATGAGGTCCGGCCGGGTGATGTTGAGCAGGTCCGGGTCGCCGGTCACGTCGTGGGTGTGGTCGCCGAACCGGTCGCCCTGGAAGTCCTCCGGCGTGAGCGAGGCGTTCTGGAGCATGGTGCCCCACGCCCCGTCGAGCACGGCGATACGCTCGTCGAACAGCGCGCGAAGGGCTAGTTCCTTGCTCATGCGACCTCCCATGTTGTGTGGGAGGCGCCCTTACGTACAGATCGTTCAGGCCGAGCGTGGCGGACCCCAGTCCGTTGCAGCGCCTCTCAGCCCGGACATTGACTTTACCGAGTCTCTCCCGACCGTCGCGATGCCGGCCACATGCTGGGAGATGAACACGTCAGGTACCGCGTCCGAGCCTACGCGCCGCCGAACGGTCAGCTCGGGCCGGCGCGCCACAGGGTTTGGTTGTCTTTGTCGGGTCCCGCCAGCACGTACGTGGTGTCGTGGACCCGTGTGATCGCGGTGACCACGCCGGTGGGGCCGGCCGCGTCGGATGCGTCGCCACCGAGGGTAGCAACGCGCACCACGCTCCGATCGGAGTAGACGAGGGTGTCCCCGACCGGTGGCACCGGCCGTTCGTGATCACCGACAGGTACGTCCGGTACGTCGGATACCCGTCGCCACGCGTTACCGCTCTGCCGCCAGATCGCGAGACTTCCGTCCACCCTGCCCGCGACGGCACACGTGTCGGTGCAGCTCACGGTGATGGCCATGCCGTTCTTGCCCGCGTCGGGGAGCGGTGTGAGGGTCGCGACACCGTCACGCAGCGTCCACACGACAGGCTGCTGCCGCCCTTCCGCGAACTGCCAGCCGGCGATCAGGGCGTCCGCGCCGTGGGCCGTCGCGCCCAACGGGAACTTGAGCGAGTCTTGAGTGCTCTCCAGTGGCGTTCCAGCCGAGCTCTGCCTGTTCCACAAGGTGCCGTCGGTCGTCCACACCGCGACGTCCGAGCCGGTCGTGGCGCTCTGCCACACACCGACGAGCAGTGGACCGGTGGTGGGGAGGACGACGTCGACGAGCGAGCCGGCGCCGTACCCGCCGAACGCGGAGAACTTCTGCGGCTGCTCGGCGAGCCCCGTGCCCTTGGTGCGCCACAGGCTCCACCGGGGGTTGCCGTGCGCGCCGCCGGTCTTGCTGCCGACGGCGACGATCTCGGTGCCGTCGGCGGCCAGCGACTGCCACTCCGCCATCCTGCCGTAGGGCGTCGCGGGGGTGAGGGAGATCTCGGTGGCACGCCCCTTCTCGTACCGCAGCATGCCGGGTTTCCCGTCCTTGCTCACGGCCACGTACAGCACGTCTCCCGCCGCCGCGATGCGGACGGGGACGGCGCCGGAGGGCAGGACGACCGCCGTGAACGGGGCCTTGGCGGACGCCTCGGCGCCACAGCCGGCGAGCAGCAGGACAGCGGTCAGCACAGGAAGCAAGCGCACACCGGTAAGTGTGCCTCAACCGGTTAGTTCGATGGGACAGGAATAGCTGACGAACTTTTGGGAATCCGAAGTCAGGTGTCCCCCCGGCTTTTGAGGTGAGCGACGGTGTCGAAAAAGGCAGACGAGAGTCCCGCCCGCGGCTCGATGGTGACGTTCCTGCTGCGTGACGAGCACGGCGAGCGCTTCCGGGTCGGCGAGGTCACCGGACCGGTGGAGCCGGACCCGATCACCGGGGAGATGTGGGTGGGCATCCGCATGTCCGAGGGACGCCGCAAACACACGGTGAGCATCATCCCGCTCGCGACGGTCCTGAACGTGACACCACCCGGCGGAGTGGAGCGCGGCGCCTTATAGGGCCGCATGTCTCGATATCGCATCTCCTCCGCGGCGAATGAGGTCGTGACCGGTTGAGGCGGGGCTGTCACTCTTAGTTTCGACGTGATGACCACGCTCACCGAGCTCGACACCGATCCGCATCCCGCGTTCGCACGCCTGCGCGCGCGGGAGCCGGTGAGCTGGTTGCCGGAGGCCGGACTGTGGCTCGTGACCGGCTGGCACGACGTCCTCACCGTCCTCTCCGACCCGAAGCGCTATGCCGGCGATTACGCCGGCATCCACGACGTCTTCCGCACCGCCTACCAACCGGGCCTCAGTCCGGCCGAGGTGGACACGATCACCCGGCCGATCGCCCGCAAGGCGGCCGACGACGTGTTCGCCGCCGGCGCCGGCGATCTGACCACCGAGTACTTCGAGCCGGTCGCCGCGGTCGCCGGCGCGACCCTGCTCGGTCTCGGCTTCGGTTGCACGGACACGTTGCTGTACTGGGGAAACACGCTCGCTCGGGTCGAGACCGTCGAGATGACCCCGGACGTCACCGCGCTCATCGACCAGTTGCGACGCCGACCGAGGGGCTCGCTGGTCAGGCGGCTTGTGAACGCCGAAGCGGATCCCGTGCCGCTACTCCGCCACCTCGCGCTGAGTGTGATCGAGCCGGGCTGGCTCGCCGCGTGGACCCTGCTGGCACTGTGGACCGACCGGACACAGCTCGACACCGTGCTCGCGGACCGGCAACTGCTCGGCGCCGCCGTGTACGAGGCCTTGCGGTGGGGCGGGCCCGTCGGTGTGCTGTTCCGCCGCACCGTGTCCGCGGTTTCGTTGGGCGGCCAGGAGATCCGTGCCGGCGACCGGCTCGCGCTCGCCATCGCCTCGGCCAACCGGGACGAGGCCGTGTTCGACGAGCCGGACCGGTTCGACGTGCGCCGGGTGGTCCGATCCAACCTCGGCTTCGGCGCCGGCGCGCATCACTGCCCCGCGCACCCGATGGTCCTGTCGATCGCCCGCACCACACTCGACGTGCTGCTCGACCGCATGCCGGACGTCCGGCCGGCTCTTGGCTGGCTTCCGGCCCCGCACGGCTGGCGACTGCGTCTGCCCGGGCGGCTCGACGCGGTGTGGTCACCACAACGAATTCTTGACTGATCAGTCTCATAAAGACTAGCGTCCGTCCCATGGGGAGGGTGAAGGAGTTCGATCCGGACGCGGTGCTCGCGGCGGCCATGAACCTGTTCTGGCGCCGGGGCTACGAGGCGACCTCGACCGCGGACCTGGTGGCGGAACTGGGCATCGCGCGGGCGAGCCTCTACGCCACGTTCGGCAGCAAGCACGAGCTCTACCTGCGCGCACTGGACCACTACCTGACCGAGCGCGACCCGACGATCGTCGAACTACTGTCCCGGCCCGGGCCAGCGCTGCCCGCCGTACGAGCGCTCGTCGAGGCGTACGCGACCGAGGCAGGCCGCGACGACTGCGGCTGTTTCGTCGTGAACGCGGCCGTGGAGCGGATGACCGACCCGGCGGTCGCGCGGCGGGTGCGGACCAGCTGGGACACCGTCGAGGTGGCGCTCACGTCCGCGCTGCTGCGGGCGCGGGCGCAGGGTGAGCTGCGCGCCGACGCGCAGCCACGGGCACTGGCCCGGTTCCTGCTCGTCTTCCTGCAGGGCATCCGCGTGCTCGGCCGGGACGACACAAGCCCCGAACGCCTTGCCGACGCGGTCCGCACAGCATTGACGATATTGGACTGATTGGTCTCATATGCGATTCTCGGACAAGGTCGTGCTCGTCACCGGCGGCGGGGGCGGCATCGGCAGGGCGACGGCGCTGGCCTTCGCGGCGGAGGGCGCGACGGTCTCGGTGGCCGGGCGGGCGGCGGAGCCGCTGGCCCAGACGGTGAAGCTGATCGAGACCGCCGGGGGCGCCGCCAGCGCGGTGATCGCCGACGTGACCCGCGAGGACGAGGTCGCCGCCATGGTCGAGACGGTCGTGCGCCGCCACGATGGCCTGCACGTCGCGTTCAACAACGCGGGCGTGTTCGTGCCGGGCGGGGTCGTGGACCTGTCGGTGCCCGAGTGGACCCGCGCCATCGACGTCAACCTCACCGGCGTGTGGCTGTCGATGAAGCACGAGATCGCGCACATGCGCGCACGCGGCGGCGGCGCGATCGTGAACAACGCGTCCACCCTCGGCGCGCACGGCCGTCGCCCGGGCACCAGCGCCTACGTGGCGACGAAGGCCGCGGTGAGCGCGCTGACCCGCAACGCGGCGCTGGAGCACATCGCCGACGGGATCCGGATCAACGCCATCAGCCCCGGCCCGGCGGACACCGCGATGTCGCTGCTTCCGGGCGAGACGCCGGCCGACCGCGCGACCCGGCTGCGTGCCGCGCTGCCGATCGGGCGGGTCGGGACGCTCGCGGAGATCGCGTCGGCCGTGCTGTGGCTGGCCTCTCCGGAGTCGGGTTTCACCGTCGGCCACGACCTCGTGCTGGACGGCGGCGCCACCGCCTGATCAGTCCTCCGTAGATGCCGAGCCACGGCGGAACGCGTAGGCGACGGCACGTCACGTAGGTTCACGCGAGTGCGGATCGGGATCCTGGGACCACTCGAAGTGCGAACTGCCGATGGCACGCCGGTCGCCGTCGGCGGACCGCGACCACGCGCCCTACTGGCGCTACTCGCGCTCAACCCCAACCGAGTGGTCCCGATCGACGCGATCCTTGCCGCTCAGTACGGGGACGACCCACCCACCGACGCGGCAGGAGCCGTGCAGGCCCACGTGTCCCGCCTACGCAAGGCGGTCGACGCGGTGGTCTTCGACGGCGCAGGGTACCGGCTCGTGGTCGACCGCGACGACGTCGACGCCCTCCGGTTCGAGCGGCTGGCCGGAGAGGGGCGCCGGCTGCTCGCGGCCGGTGCCCACGACAAGGCCGCGGCCGTGTTGCGGGAGGCGGTCGGTCTCTGGCGCGGGCCAGCGCTCGTCGACCTGCCACACGGCGAACCGCAGGTCGCCCGGCTCGACGAACTGCGGCTCGCGGCGCTCGAGGACCTCGTGGACGCCGAGCTGGCTCTGCCGGAGGGCACGTCCGTCGCGGAGCTTCAGGCGCTCGTCGCCGCCAACCCGCTGCGGGAACGGCTGCGCGGTCAGCTGATGCGGGCACTGCACGCGACCGGCAGGCAGGCCGAGGCACTCGCCGAGTTCGAGGACACCCGCCGGCTGCTCGCCGACGAGCTCGGCGCCGACCCGTCGCCCGAGCTGTCCGCCACCCACCTGGCGATCCTGCGGGCCGACCCGGCGCCGCGGCGGGTGGGGTTGCCCGCGCAGCTCACCAGCTTCGTCGGCCGCGGCGCCGAACTGGCGCGGCTGCGGGAACTGCGTGACACCCGGCTCGTGACGATCCTCGGCCCGGGCGGCACCGGTAAGACCCGACTGGCGATCGAGGCCGCACGCGGGCGGGACGTCTGCTTCGCCGACCTGTCACCGGTGGAGGACGGTGACCTGGTGCCGCACGCGGTGCTCGGCGCGCTCGGGTTGCGGGAGTCCGGTTTCCTGCCGTCGGGCGGCAACCCGGTCCGGCGGCTCGTCGCGGCACTCGACGAGCCACTGCTGTTGGTGCTCGACAACTGCGAGCAGGTCGTGAACGCGGCCGCGACCCTCGCCCGGACATTGCTGGCCGAGTGCCCTTCCCTGACGATCCTCGCCACCAGCAGGGAACCGCTCGGGCTCACCGGCGAAACCCTGCTGCCGCTCGCCCCGCTCACCGAGGACGCGGTGCGCCTGTTCGCCGACCGGGCCGCCGCCGTCCGGCCGGGGTTCGCGGTGACGGACGCGGTGGCCTCGATCTGCACGGCGGTCGACGGGTTGCCGCTGGCCATCGAGCTGGCCGCCGCGCGGCTGCGGCAGTTCACGGTCGAGGAACTGGCCGCCCGGTTGGCGTCGCACGGCCCGTTCCAGTTGCTGTCGCGGGGCGACCGGACGGCGGCCGCGCGGCACCGGACGTTGCGGGCTGTGGTGGCGTGGAGCTGGGATCTGCTAACCCCAGCCGAACAGACGGTGGCGGCGCGGTTCGCGGTGTTCACCGGCGGCGCGTCACTCGCCGCGGTCGAGGCCGTGTGCGACACGACCGACGACGTGCTCGCCGACCTCGTCGACCGGTCTCTCATCGAGACGGACGGCCGGCGGTACCGCATGCTCGACACGATCAGGCTGTTCTGCGCCGAGCACCTCCCCGCCGACGCCCGGCGGGCACACGCGTCGTACTACCTGGCGCTCGCACAACGGGCGGACCCGCACCTGCGGCGAGCCGAACAACTCGACTGGCTCGCGACGCTGTCGGCGGACCACGACAACCTGATGGCCGCGCTGCGCTGGTCGGTCGATGGCGACCCGGCGCTCGGGTACGAACTGATGGCGTCGTTGACCGCGTACTGGTGGCTGTCCGGGCGGCACAGTGAGGCTGGCGGAGCGGCCGCCGCGCTGCTGGAGCGGGCGCCCGGCTCTGGCGAGGGGTACGTGGCCGCCGTCCTGCACGCGCGCGGGCCGCGGACCAGGGCGCAGGAGGTCATGCGGGGTCTGAAGTCGTGGCGGTACCCGTTCGTCGGGACCTTGTGGGGCATGACCGCCGGACCGTGGGGGCCACCGGAGGAGGCCGAGATTGGGACCGACTCGTGGACCCAGGCGGTCGGCCGGTTGAGCATGGGGATCATGCGGGTGCTGGACGGTCAACCCTCGGTCGGCGAGGCGGAACTGCGGGACGTGCTGGCGACGTTCCGGGACCTCGGCGAACGATGGGGCATGGCACAGGCGCTGGACTGGCTCGGCGAGGTGGCGGGCTGGCGCGGCGAGTGGGACCGGGCCCGGTCGCTGTGGGCGGAGTCGCTGGCACTCTACGAGCGGTTCGGCGCGCTGGAGGAATGCGTCGACGTACTGTGCCGACGAGCGGACTGCCTGCTGCGGCAGGGAGACACGGTCGGCGCCGAGGCGGACGTCCTCCACGCGGGCGAGTTGAACCGGCGCGCAGGACAGCCGCCGTCCCCGACCGTCCTGCTCGGCCTGGCGACGATCACGGGCGCCTCGCTCACCCCAGCACTGGCCGCGACAAGCGACGACTTCAGAGGCTTCCCTACGCGGGCACGGATCCTGACCGCCATGGACCGCCACGAGGAGGCCGTCGAGACAGCCAGAAGATCACCGTTCGCCGCGACGCTCGCGTCCGCTGTGGAAGGTCTGGCAAGCGCGACACCCCCGGCACGGGCGGCGTTCCTGCTGGGCACGGCGGTGGCACTGCGCGGCACAGCCATCGCGGGTGATCCTCTGGTAGCCGCGACAGCGGCACGCGCGACCAAGGAACTGGGCGCCGACGGTTTCGCCGCCGCCTACGCACAGGGCGCCGGCCAGTCCCGCGCCGACGCCTCAACCGCGGTGCTCTGAAGGGTGTCCCTGTCCACCGCCAAGACCACACGACAGATCCGAGCGTGCCCATTCCGAACAAGCCGTTCATGATCAACGCCAACGCAGATGGGGTGGCGCAGCCCACTGGTGGCCGATGTCCTGAGGGGCCCTTCAGGATATCCGGGCTTGGCCAAGGGCGGTGCTGCGCGGTGAAGGGGAGCCTTCCTCACCGTGGGCGTGATGAAGGACGCTCGCACGACCACCGACTCGAACCGCCCGCGAACGGGAACTGCCCGCCATCGGACCACACAACCGCGAAACCACCACAGGCTCAACACCCGGCATCGGCTGAGCGGTTTCATGATCAACGCCAACACAGATGGTTGCGTAGGCATCCCCCACCCATACCCGGGGGGCCACCCCGAGGCCATCGTACCAAGCCACACAGACAAAACCCCAGGTCGCGGGCCCCTGTGGACAACTTTCGGTGGCCAGTCCGAGCGAATGGGACACTCGTGCGCCCCAACCGACTTCGCACGAGCACCCGGGGGACCCGGCACCGCGGCGAACCTTCAGGCGCTGTCAGTCGGCCGTCGGTGAACCGTCGGCGCGTGGCGCGACGTTGTCGGCATGAAGATTCTCATTTCCGGTGCCAGTATCGCCGGCCCGTCGCTCGCTCTCTGGCTCGCTCGCTACGGCGCGACCGTCACCGTCGTCGAGAAGGCGCCCGCGCCACGACCTGGCGGACAGGCCGTCGACTTCAAGGGTGCGACCCACCGCACGGTCCTGGAACGGATGGGCATCCTCGACGAGGTGTACCGGCGTCAGACCGGCGGTCGTGATCAGACCATTGTGGACGGACAAGGTCGCACACTGACCGTCATGCCAGGGGAGTTCACCGGCGGGGACGTCGAGATCCGGCGCGGTGACCTCGCCGCGTTGCTGTACGAACGCACGAAGAGCAGCTGCGAGTACGTGTTCGGCGACTCGATCACGTCGCTCACCGAGACGGCCGGTGGCGTGCACGTAACGTTCGCCGCCAGTGCGCCTCGCACGTTCGACCTGGTCGTCGGCGCCGATGGTATTCACTCGAACGTCCGGCGCCTCGCGTTCGGGCCCGAGAGGGACTACGTCCGCTTCCTCGGTCACTACTACGCGCTCGCGAAACTGGACATCGACGGCGATGGCCTGATGTACAACGAACCTGGCCGTATGGCGGCGATCGGTGGGTCGAAGGCGCAGTCGTTCTTCGTGTTCGCGTCACACGAGCTTTCCTATGACCACTACGACACCGAGCAGCAGCGGAAGCTGTTGATGGACGCCTACCGTGGTGGCGGCTGGCGGATCCCGGAGCTCATGGCGAAAGTCCCTGCGGCGCAGGAGTTCTACCTCGACTCGATCAGTCGCACGGACATGTCCGACTACGCGAAGGGCCGGGTCGTGTTGTTGGGCGACGCGGCTTATGGCAACACGCTCGCCGGCTTCGGCACGGGCCTCGCGGTCGTGGGTGCGTACGTGCTCGCCGGTGAGCTGCACCGCTCGGGCGGCGACCACGCGATCGCTTTTCGCCGGTACACGGACCTGCTTCGCCCCTACGCGAAGGTCGCCAAGAGCGGTAACGCGGGGCGGTTCCTGGCCCCGGAAACCCAACGTGGTATCCGCATGCGCAACTGGATGTTCAAGCGCACCACGCTGTTCACGGCGATGATGAAGCTTACCGACCGCTTCGCCACCAAGATCGATCTACCTGTCTACTGAGGTCAGTCCACTTCGGTCATGGTGGAAATTTGCAGGTCGTCGGTCTTTTTTGCGATTCCTTGACCAACCGGCTGACGACTTCGCTACTGTCCTGCCCCGTGATCAACGAGAACAGGATGATGCTGGCCGCCGGCGTGGCTGTGCTGGCGCTGATCGCCGGCTGTGGAAACGACTCCACCTCGTCGAATGGCTCTTCTCCCAAGGAAACGACGGAGACGAGCAGTAGCGCGACGCCGGAGATCAAGGACCCCGCTGTGGAAGCCGCGGCACTGCGAACCGTGGACCCGTGTGCACTGCTGAACGAGACGACACTCGGCGACACCGGCACCCTCGTGCCGGACAGTCTCTCCACGTTGGACTGGGGCGAGTGCGGCGTCGACGTCACCGACGCGAGCGGCAAGACCGTCGAGTTCGTACTACGTGTCGGTGACCAGATAATCCTGGTGGACGACCCGACCGAGGAGCTGGAAGGACTGCCGCTCGTCGTCGACGACGAGGACAAGGAGTCCTGCTGGATTTCCGTTGTGACGTCCTACGAACTGTCGCTGGCGATCACGTTCCAGGTCGACTACGTCGGCGGCGACGGCTGCGCGGCGGGCAAGGCCGCACTGACCAAGGTCGTACAGGCTGTGCACAACAACCCGCCGCAGTACCAGCAGGTGCCAGGCTCGGTCCTGACCGTCGACCCGTGCACGGTGGCCGACAAGGAGGCCATCGAGACCGCGCTGGGACAGAAGTCGTTCATGGAAGTCAAGAACCTGCACGTGTGCGACTTCTGGTCGGGTGACGGCACCAACTACCCGCTGGTGTCGGTGAGCCTTCTCAAGGGCCTGCCGCCGGACGCCGAGGACGGCGAGCCGGTCGACCTGGGCGGCGGCGTGACGGCCATCCAGGCGAAGGAAGTGGACAGCAGCACCGTCAGCTGTGACGTGTCCTGGCGCGAGATCGAGACACCGTCCGAGGACGAGGCCCCGGGCTGGGGCGAGCTGGTTTCCGTCGAGATCAGCGGCGAACCAGCCGACCTCGACGCGGCCACCGCGTGCGACAAGGCAGTGGCAGTGGCGAAAACCGTGGTCCCGTCCCTGGGTTAGGTTTGGGTTCCCTGTAGGGTTTCCGCCAGTTCTGGGAGTAGTTCCGCGAACTCCTGGGCGCCGAACTGCCAGTTGTGGCCGCCCGGGCGGACGAGCACCGTCGTGTCTATCCCGTCCGCCCGGCAGGCCGCGGCCAGTGTGTAGGCCGCGTGGGTGGTGCGGTGTTCTGTTGTGCCGTCGGCGAAAACGCCCGTCACGCCGGCGTAGTGCCGGTGGTGGGCCAGCACCGTGAGCGGGTCGTGCGCGGCCCACGCGGCGCGGTCGCCGCCATAGAGGCTGTCTATTGTGGACTGCTCGTCACCGGTGTTGGGGCCGAGGTCGCCCGAGATGTCGATGAAGTGACGGAAGACGTCGGGGTGCTCGACGGTCAGGTCGACCGCGCAGGTGCCGCCCATCGACCAGCCAGCCACGCCCCAGCCGGTGGGCGAGACGCCGAAGTGCGCGGCCATGTACGCCGGGATGTCCCGGACGAGGTGGGTCTCGGAGTTGCCGTGCGGGCCGTCGACACACTCGGTGTCGACGGTGAACCCACCGGAGGCGTCCGCGAAAACGAGGATCGGCGCACGGCCGTGGTGGTAGCGCGCGAACTTGTCGGCGGCGATCTCCGCGCCGCCGGACCGGACCCAGTTCTCCGGCGTCGAGAACTCGGCGCCGATCATCTCGATCACCGGGAATTGTTCCTTTCGCCCGGAACGGAACCACGCCGGCGGTAGGTAAACGTATTCTTCGCGGTGAGTAAAATGACTGTAATTGTCCGGGATGGAAACGGGCACGACACGTCCCGACCGGGTCGCCGGGTCCACCGAGGTCAGCTGACGGGCACCGACCTGTGCCGGCAGCGGCTCACCGGTCAGCTCCCCGAACGCGGCGCCGATCGTCGGGTAGTAGCCGACGAACTCGTTCAGCGCGCTCGCCGCCGACAACCCGGTGAGCACGACCGCGCCGAGTGCGACCACCCGCCGCCACGCCGGTGCTCGCCACAGGCCAATGACCAGCGCGAACATCAACGCGCCGATCCAGAACCACACCTCGCCCGGCAGCGGCTCCGGCTGGGCGAGCACGTCGTCGGCGACGATCGCGACGACCGCCCCGACGACAAGGGCGATCGCGACGGCGACCGGCACACGCCGGGTCCACCAGTGCCGATCCCGTCGCCCGACCGCGAGTACGACAGCCGCCACGGCGGCGATCCGGAGGGTCCACGGCAGCCATCCGGAGAGCAATGACACACTCACGCCCGTCATTGTGGAGGTAATTCCTGAGAGTTGCCTGAAATACGGACCAACTGGTGGCGATCACCTTTTTCCGGGCGTATCAATAAGGGCGGCGAAGGAGCGAGGCATGCGAAACTCCTGGTGTGTCTACAACGGACGCGCGGTTCGGGTGCTGGCCACCACCGCCCGGGTGGCGGGACTGCTCGCCGTCCTGGCGGTCGTGCTGCCCGTCGGCAGGCGGCTGTTCCGTCCGTCCCTCGCGACCTGGTTCGGGCTGCCCTACCAGGCGCACGTCGGCGCACTGGTGGTGACCGCGGTCGCGGGCCTCGGGCTGCTGACGCTCGCGACCGGGCTGCGCCGGCGCAAACGGCGCGCGTGGCAGCTGGCGATGGGGCTGACCGGGCTGATCGCCGTGCTGCAGCTGGTGTTCCGGCACGCCCCGGCCGCGACGCTCGTGGCGGCCGGCCTGTTCGCCGCCCTGTTCGCGTACCGGCGTGAGTTCGCCGCACGGCCCGACCCGGCGACCGGCCGCTGGCTCGGCGTCCGGGTGTTCGCCCAGATCGCGCTCGGCGGCGTGCTGGTGAACTTCCTGATCATGCTGTTCGCGCGTCACCGGCTGATCGGCAGCCCGTCGGTCACCGATCGACTCGAGCACGCGGCGCTGTCGCTGGTCGGCGTGTCCGGTCCGGTCGGGTTCCGCGTGGTGTTCCTCGACGACCTCACCTCGGCGATCGGCATCGTCAGCGGCGTCACGGCGGCGCTGCTGGGCGGCTACTTCCTGCTGCGGTCGGCCGAACCGGCGCCGGCCGGCTGGGGGGACGCCACCCTGCGGCGGCTGCTCGACGGGCGGGACTCGCTCGCGTACTTCGCGTTGCGCCCGGACAAGTCGGTGGTGTTCTCGCCGACCGAGAAGGCCGCGGTGAGCTACCGCGTGCTGGCCGGCGTGGCGCTGGCGTCCGGCGACCCGCTCGGCGACCCGGAGGCGTGGCCCGGCGCGATCACCGCGTTCCTGGAGACGTGCGCGCAGCACGGCTGGGTGCCGGCGGTGCTCGGCTGTTCGGAACGCGGCGCGACGGTGTGGTCCCGGCACGGCCTGCGCGCACTGGAGCTGGGCGACGAGGCGGTGGTGGACGCGACGACGTTCACCGTCGAGGGTCGCGCGATGCGGGACGTGCGGCAGCTGGCGGCCCGCGCGAGGCGCGCGGGTTACGAGATCCGGGTGCGGCGGACGGTTGAGGTGTCCGAAGTGGAGCGTCTGCGGCTGGCCGCGCTCGCGGAGGAATGGCGTGGCACGGAACCGGAACGCGGCTTCTCCATGGCACTGTGCCGCACGGCCGCTGGCGACGACCCGGAGTGCGTGCTGGTGACCGCGGAACGCGACGGCGAGTGCCATGGCCTGCTGCAGTTCGTCCCGTGGGGCGACGACGGCCTGTCGCTGGACGTGATGCGCCGCGACCGCACCGCGCAGGGCGGCCTGAACGAACTGATGATCACGACGCTGCTCGCCACGTGCCGGGACCTCGGCGTGCACAAGGTGTCGCTGAACTTCGCCGTCTTCCGCGCCGCGCTGGAACGAGGAGAACGCATCGGCGCCGGTCCGGTGGCCCGTGCGTGGGCGTCCCTGCTGCGGCTGGGCTCTCGCTGGTGGCAGATCGAGAGCCTGTACCGGTTCAACGCCAAGTTCCAGCCGGCGTGGGTGCCGAGGTTCATCGCGTTCCCCGCCGCGCGCGAGCTACCGAGGATCGCGCTGGCGACCATGGAGGCGGAGGGCTTCGGCGGCCGGCCGCGCGTGCTTCTCCGTGCCCTGCAACGGGTCTAGCAGTTCGGCGCCTCGTCGTGCGCCTGCGCCAACACCTGGTCCTCGTTGAGCAACGTCTGCATCGTCGGCTCGTCCAGCAGCGTCGGGTGTGCGTCGGCCATGAACACCACGTCCTCGAACGACTCCACGGGCATGAACTCCATGGCGCTCAGGATGTCCCGCATGGGTGGCAGCGCCTCGTTGATCCCGGCGATCTCCTTGTCGACGAGTTCCTGCGTCCGTGACGTCGGCGCGAGCGGCAGGCTCTGGAACATGCCGAGCAACTCGGTGAGCAGGTCGACATGGGCCGTGAGGTACGCGATCACCGCCGGCCGGTCCTCCTCGATCGGGTCCCGGTCGTAGGGCAGCGGGCCGGCCGGCAGCTGCGTCCACCTGTTGTACGCCAGGCAGACCGCGTCGACCCATGGCGCGTACAGGGCGAGTTCCCCTGGCGGCGCGGACGGCACCGTCGAGGTCGTGGCCGATACCGGCTCGTTCGACGGCGGCTCACTCCTGGACACCATCGTGCAGCCGGCGAGGGCCAGCAGCAGCACGACGAACAACACCCGCATGACGACTCCCCCGGTTGACCCCTTTCCGAGGCTATCGCTCCGGCGGAGCCCGAGGGTTACAGCTCCGGGAGTTGGCGGCGCAGCAGGCAGAACTCGTTGCCCTCCGGGTCCTGGAGGACGTGCCACGACTCCTCACCGGTCTGGCCGACGTCCACCGGCTTGGCGCCGATGGCCAGCAGGCGAGCCAGCTCCGCGTCCTGGTCGCGGTCGACCGGGTTCACGTCGAGGTGCAGGCGCAGCTTCCCCGACTTCGGCTCGGTCGTGCGGCCGAACACCAGAATCGGCGCCGCCCCGCCGAAGCCGCCCGCCGGGCCGATCTCCACCCCGTCGTCGGGCTCCTCGCGGCCCAACTCCACGTACCCCAGCACCTCGCACCAGAAGCGGGACAGCGTGACGGGGTCGGCACAGTCGATGACCAATTCGGACAGTCGGCAACTCATGCGCACAGTGTGACGCACACGACCCGGCTTGCAAGTTAGGCTAGGCTTTCTTTACTGTTCGACTGTGTCTGTGAACGGGGTCTCCGCCAGAGAGATCGACATCGCCTACGGGCGGGACGTCGTCGTGCGTGCCGCCTCGATCGCGCTGGCCGCCGGCACCGTCACCGCGCTGATCGGCCCCAACGGCAGCGGAAAGTCCACCCTGCTGCGCGCGCTGGCGCGCCTCCACCCACCCGTCGCGGGGGATGTCGCGTTCGCCGACGGCACCGACCTGCGGGTGCTGTCCGCACGCGACCTGGCCCGCCGCATCACGTTGCTGTCACAGCAGCGGACCGCGCCTGGCGGGCTCGCCGTGCGTGAGCTCGTCGAGTTCGGCCGGCACCCGCACCGGTCCCGCTGGGGCGGGCGGGACCCCGAAGGACCCTCGGCCGTCGAGCGGGCCATGACGCTCACCGGGCTCACCGCCCTCGCGGACCGGCCGGTGCAGGCCCTGTCCGGCGGCCAGGCGCAGCGGGTGTGGCTGGCCAGCTGCCTCGCCCAGGACACCGCGCTGCTCCTGCTCGACGAGCCGACGACCTTCCTCGACCTGCGCTACCAGGTCGAGATCCTCGACGTCGTCCGCGACCTCGCCGACGAGCACGGCGTCGGGGTCGGCGTGGTCCTGCACGACCTCGACCAGGCGGCCGCGGTCGCGGACCGGCTGCTTCTCCTCGAAGGCGGCCGGGTCACCGCGGAAGGCGCCCCCGCCGACGTGCTGACCAGCGAGAACCTCACGCGGGCGTACGGGATCCGCGTCGACGTCCATATCGACCCGGTCGACGGCCGGATGCACACCCGCGCGGTCGGCCGCTTCAACGAAGCCGCCATCCGGACCGCCTGAAAAGAAAGAAACACCACCCATGCGCACTACACGTGTGATCATCGGCCTGTCCGCGGCCGCCGGCTTACTCCTCGCCGGCTGCGGCACGACCGAGGACCCGGCCGCGGCCAACTCGTCGAGCGGCGAGGAGATCACGGTCGTCGACTCCCGTGGCAAGGAGGTCAAGCTCGACGGACCGGCGAAGCGGATCGCCGCCACCGAGTGGAACGGGGTCGAGCACCTGGTGTCGCTGGGGGTCATGCCGGTCGCCGTGTCGGACATCAAGGGCTACGAGGCGTGGACGAGCGCGGCGCCGCTCGACGACACGCCGAAGGACATCGGTACCCGGGGGGAACCGAGCATCGACACGCTCAGCTCGCTCGACCTCGACCTCGTGGTGGTCACCGACAGCCTCGTCGAGGGCGCGCTGGAGCAGATCGAGGAGCAGATCCCGGTGATCGTGCTCGTGGGCAGCGACAGCGAGGACAGCATCGGGTCGATGTTCGACAGCCTCGACATGCTGGCGAAGGCGACCGGCACCGAGGACAAGGCGACACAGCTGAAGGACGACTTCGACGCCAAACTCGCCGAGGGCAAGGCGGCGGTCGACGAGCTGGGCGCGACCGGCGAGCAGGTCGCGTTCTCCGACGCCTATGTGGACGCCGGTTCGGTCAGCATCCGCCCGTACGCCAAGGGTTCGCTCGTGTCCGACGTGTTCGCGCGGATCGGTCTTGAGAACGCGTGGCCGATGGCCGGCGACGAGGTGTACGGCCTCGCGCAGGCGGACGTCGAGGGCCTGACGGCGCTGCCGGACGTGCGGTTCTGGTACATCGCCAACGAGGTGGACGGTGACCCGTACACCGACCAGTTGGCGGGCAACGCGATCTGGCAGAACCTGCCGTTCGTCAAGAGCGGCAAGGTCCACCGCTTCGACGACGGGCTGTGGATGTTCGGCGGCCCGCTCTCGATGGCACAGTTCGTCGACGCCGCCGTCGCCGCGCTGAAGGCCTGAGTGGACACGACGATCGCCGCGAGCCCGGTGGCCCGCGCGGGCCGGCTCACGCTGCTGGTCACCGGGCTCGGCGTCCTGATCGCGCTCGGCTCGGCCGTGCACCTCACGCAGGGCACGTCGAGCACGAACGCGCTGGACGTGCTGCGGCTGATCACGGGCGCCGGCACGGACGGCACCGCGGCGGTCGTCATCGAGTCCCGGCTCCCCCGGCTGCTCGCCGCGCTGCTCGTCGGCGTCGCGCTCGGCGTCGCGGGCGCGGTGCTGCAGTCGGTGTCCCGCAACATCATGGCGTCGCCGGACACGCTCGCCGTCGACGCGGGCGCACACCTCGCGCTGGTCACGGTCGCCGCGTTCGGGATCTCGCTCCCGCTGCTCGGGGCGGCCGGCGTCGCGTTCGTCGGTGGGCTCGGCGCGGCGGTGCTGGTGCTCACGCTGTCCGGCACCGGCGGCACGGGAGTCGTGCGGCTGGTGCTGGCCGGCACCGCGATCGCGCTCGCGATGATCGCGCTGACCCACATACTGATCCTGCTGTTCTCCAACGAAACCCGCGGCCTGTTCGCATGGGGCGCGGGTTCGTTGGGGCAGAACGGACTCGGCGGCGTGGTCACGTTCGCGCCCCTCGTCGGCGGGGCACTCGTGCTGCTGCTCGCCATGTCGCGACGGCTGGACCTCGTGTACCTGGGCGACGACCACGCACGCACACTCGGTGTCCACGTTGGACGGATCCGTTTCGCGGCGATCACGCTGGCCGTGCTGATGGCGGCGTCGGCGGTGACGCTCGCCGGCCCGATCGGCTTCGTCGGCCTCGCCGCGCCGGCGCTGGTCCGTCTGCTGGCCAGTCACGTGCCCGGCCTGCACCGGCACGCGGCGCTCGTCCCGGTGTCCGCCGCCACCGGGGTCGCGCTGCTGCTCGGCGCGGATGTGTTGCTGCGTGCGGTGATCGGCTCGCAGGGCGCGCTCGAGGTGCCGACGGGCGTGGTGACGACCATTCTCGGCGCGATCTTCCTCATCGTGCTGGCACGCAACGTCCGTGTGTCCGCCGGAACCGAGCCACCCGCCGCCACCGTACGCGGCGGCGTGACCGGCACCCGGTTCCGGTTGCTGGTGGGCGGACTCGTGGTCGTCGCGGCCGGCGTGGTCGTCGGCTCGGTCCTGCTCGGGGACGCGAAGCTGCTGATGGGTGACCTGCTCAACTGGGTCACCGGCCAGGCGGGCCCGATCGTCACGAACGTCATGGAGAACCGGGCGCCCCGCGTGGTGGCCGCGTTGGTGGCCGGCGCCTCGCTCGCGCTCGCGGGCGCGTTGATCCAGGCCGTCGCGCGGAATCCCCTGGCAGAGCCCGGGATCATCGGTGTTGCCGGTGGTGCGGGCCTTGGCGCGGTCACCGTCATCACG
>NZ_DASUVO010000138.1:0-34531 GCF_036378875.1 Actinophytocola sp. | reverse complement strand
CAAGGCCGTGAAGTTAAGGATCAGGTGCGGCCGTCCAGCCGGCTGAAACAAGCAACGGAGTTCCTGCTAGAACGGTGTCGACCAAGATCACCAGATAGCAAGAACTCCGTTGGATACCCAGTCTGTCATCACGCGCACGATTACGGTGGCCGGGGGCCGGTTCGCGCCTGGCCATCTTGGTGAACTCACCCAGCATCTGCCGTTTGAGATGGTCGATGCGGCCCTGACCGCGACCCGCACCACCCAAGCCCGGCTGCGGGACCTGCCCTCCCGCGTGGTGGTCTACCTGCTGTTAACCGCCTGCCTGTTCCCCGAGGTCGGCTATCTCGGGGTGTGGCGCAAACTCACCGCCGGGCTGGCGGGCATCGCCACCGCGACACCCACCGCCGGCGGGCTGGGCCACGCCCGCCACCGCATCGGCGCGGCACCTCTGCGGTGGCTGTTCGACCTGCTGCGCGGACCAGCAGCCACCCCCGGGCAACGCGGAACGTGGTGGCGCGGGCTGTTGGTCTGCGCGATCGACGGCACCACCCTGACCGTGCCCGACAACCCCAGAACGCTGGCCCGGTTCACCAAACACCGCGGCAACCACGGCGGCGCCGGCTACCCGCAGGTCCGGCTGGTCGCGCTGCTGGCGTGCGGCACCCGCACCCTGATCGACGCGGTGTTCGGGCCCACCACCAGCGGGGAAACCACCTACACACCACGCCTGCTGTCCAGCCTCCGGCGAGGGATGATCCTGTTAGGCGACCGCAACTTCGGCGCGGCCGGTCTGCTGGCCCAGATCGCCGCTACTGAAGCGGATCTGTTGGTGCGCTTGAAAAACGGCCGGAAGATCCCCGTCCTGAACCGCTACCGAGATGGCTCCTACCTCTCGATCCTCGGCGGCCTGCGGGTACGTGTCATCGAGTGTGAGATCACCATCGCCACCACCACCGGCCGCCACACTGGCGTCTATCGGCTGGCCACCACCCTGCTCGACCACCACCAGTACCCCGCCGGCGAATTGATCCGGCTCTACCACGACCGCTGGGAGATCGAGACCGCCTACCTGGAACTGAAATCCAGCATCCTCGGTGGCCGGGTACTACGCGCCCGCACCCCGGTCGGCATCGAGCAGGAAATCTACGCCCTGCTGGTGACCTACCACCTGCTGCGCACTGCCATGGCCGACGCGACCACCACCCAACCAGACACCGATCCCGACCGAGCCAGCTTCACCATCGCCTACCAAACCGCCCGCGACCAGGTCATCCAGGCCACGAACGTCATCGCCGACACCACCATCGACCTAGCCGGCACCATCGGCCGGCATGTCCTGGCAAACCTCATGCCCGCCCGCCGACTACGGGTCTGTCCACGCATCGTCAAACGCGCCATCTCCAAATACCAAGCCCGCGGACCCAACATCGACCGGAACAGCTACAAAGCCACGGTCAGCATCCACATCCTGACACCAGCAGACCCTTGACGAGCACCACCACCGCCTAACTTCACGGCCTTGGGACTAGTCAGGAAGCTCGCACGGCGATCAGCATTGTCGCCCGGACCGATGTGACCGGAACCGCCGAGTACAAGAGACTGGAGCGGGAGGTGGCCGAGTCGTTCCGCACGGGGCGATCCGGTCCGGTAGCGCGGGCGTTGCAGGAGCGGGTGGATCGCGGTGGGCTGACCTGGCGGCAGATCCGCGAGGGGACCGCCGATCCGGCGGCGACCCGGCTGTATCGGGAGAACCAGAACGTGTTCTTGGCCGAGATGGCACGGGTGAAACGGGAGGTCGACGACGCTGACGCGGCCGCTGAACGTACTGCTGCCGAACGTCGCCGTGCTCGTGATGATGACGAGCAACCGATGACGATCCTCAAGAAGCGAACCGGACGACGGAAGGACAGGCCCTGAAATGTCCTGGAAGAAGGCGGGGAAGGCCGCGGGGGGCGCGCTGGTCGACGGTGTGCGGGAATGGACCGCGATCATCGGCGGGCTTGGCGCGGGGCTTGGTGCCGGCCTGTTGATCTGGCAGGGCGGCGCCGGCAGCATTCCGGGGATCGTGTGCCTGGTGCTCGCTGCGGGTGGGCTCGTGGCCGCGTTCTTCGGCATGCGCGACCGCGACCTTGGGGGCTGGGCCGGAGCGATCATCGCACTGATACTCGGTATCGCCACCTTTGTTGCCTTCGGACTGGCAACCGGCACATAGAGGTTTGGCAGCAAGCGTCACTTCTACTAGAAACCGTTTGTTTGGTGGCGGTCGTTGTTGCGGCTGGGCATCGTGCTTCACACTGTTTCGGGGTGGAGAAAATCGGGAGAGTCCAGGTGTGCTGAAAGTCGCCCGCTGACCTGCGAAGACTAGGTCAGCGGGCGATCTTGTTTGTCCGGCCGTTGTGGACGGGGTCGACGGTGGGGTGTGGACGACGCGCAAAGACCACGCCCATCGCGGGGCGTAGCCGACCTCGCTGTCGCCGACCCCGGACTCCGAGTGCGGGCAGACCTGATCCGCGAACTGCTTGCCAGACTCAGCTGGTCGCCATGGGCAGGAACCTGAAGACATGGCGGCTTTGTCCCGACGTCCGCTGGCAACTGAGATCGACTCCGATAGACGAGGTGTGATGTACGAGGTCCATGGCTGGTTGAATCTCTCGGAGTCGACGTACGAGTCTGATGTCGGCTCGTTGGAGACTGCTGTCCACATGCTCAGGGATGTGATCGAAAAGCGGTTCGTCTGGCCGAACATCAAGGTGGAACTTATTGTGTTGAATGGTCAGTACATGGTGACGATCGCGGGATGCGTGAATCGGCCAACCGTCGACGCTATCGCGATTCATGATCTGATCAAGCTCGTCGCGACCAAGCTGCCGGGTTCTTGGGGTCTCCTGTATGAATACGATTCGGAGGCTATCGAGGCCCCGGGATTTAATGCGTATCAGGTAACGAGAATTGCTCGGGGACGCGTCGAAGCGCAGGAAGACCCGTTCTTGTCCCCAATTAACCCAATGATCGAGGACTGACAGGGCTGCGTCAGACTGCCTTGATTGCAACCGGCTTGACCTGGCGGTCGGCGGGGTGGTGGTGGCATCTGATGCGGCCTCGGGTCGTGATGCCCGCCAGGGGCCTGCGGTCAGCTGGCCGCAGCGCGGGTGGGTGAGGGCGACTCGAGGTTACCGACCGGTAGCATATCGTTGGGATATCGAAAATCGCATACGTGCTGGCAACGTCGTGCTGTCTTGACTGGCGGGCATGACCCACAGCGAAGCAGCGCGAACAGTGGCACGCCGCGGTCGGTCGCTGGCGTCTTGGTCCTCTTCGGCCGTCCCGACCATGGGTATTACGATTTATGGGTGCGGGGCGGACGAGGCCGTCTTGTTTCGGGAGATCGCGCCTCGGTTTGGTGTTGTGCCAACGATCACCGAGGCCGCGGTATCTGAAGACAATATTGAACTGGCCTCCGGGAACCGGTGTGTCAGCGTCGGTCATAAGAGCAAGATCACGGATGCCGTTCTTCTTGCGCTTGCGCAGGCTGGTGTGAAGTATATTTCCACCCGAAGCATCGGGTACAACCACATCGATGTGGCATACGCGGAGAGCGTTGGCATCTCCGTCGAGAACGTCGCCTATTCGCCTGACAGTGTAGCTGACTACACACTGATGCTGATGTTGATGGCGGTGCGGAACGCGAAGTCCATCATCAGTCGTGCCGGTGTTCATGACTACCGGTTGAATGACGCGCGTGGGAAAGAACTGCGCGACCTGACCGTTGGGGTCATTGGAACGGGCCGTATCGGGGCGGCGGTCATCGACAGGCTGTGGGGTTTTGGCTGCCAGAAGTTGGCCTATGACATTCGTCCCAGGACCTCCGCTGACTACGTTCCTCTCGATGACCTGTTGCAGCAGAGCGACATCGTCACGCTTCATACCCCACTCAACACTGATACCCACCATCTCCTGGATCGTCGACGTATCGAGCTGATGAAGCATGGCGCGTTCGTCATCAACACTGGGCGAGGTGCGCTTCTCGACACCGAGGCCCTTGTTTCGGCGTTGGAAAGCGGTCGGCTGGGCGGCGCGGCGTTGGACGTCCTCGAAGGTGAGGAAGGAATATTTTACGCCGACTGCAGGGACAAGCCCATCGAAAGTGAACTGTTGTCGCGGTTGCAGGCGTTGCCGAACGTGGTCGTTAGTCCGCACACCGCGTACTACACGGACCACGCGCTGAGTGATGCCGTTGAAAACTCCATTGTCAACTGTCGGAAATTTGAGCGCGGAAAGCAGCACTGGATATGAAGATCGGAATTATATTCGGGGGCAGTTCCGAGGAGCATCCCGTCTCCGTCAAGTCTGCGCAGGAGGTCGCCAGGCACCTCGACACCGAAAAGTACGAACCGTTCTGGATCGGGATCACGGAGAGCGGTGCTTGGAAGCTTTGTGACGGCCCCGACGCGGACTGGGAAAACGGCGACTGCCGTCCGGCTGTGCTGTCGCCGGACAGCAGCGTCCGCGGGTTGCTCGTCCTGGAGGACGGGAAGTACGAAGCGATCGGTCTCGATCTTGTGTTGCCCGTTCTACACGGCAAGCTTGGCGAGGACGGTGCGATTCAGGGGTTGCTGGAGCTCTCCGGCATCCCCTACGTCGGCTGCGATGTCCAAAGTTCTGCCCTCTGCATGGACAAATCCCTCACCTATCTCGTCGTTCGAAGCGCTGGGGTCGCTACGCCGAACTTCTGGACCGTCACGGCGAACGAGAACCCTGATCCCGACCAGCTCACCTATCCCGTCTTTGTCAAGCCGGCCCGTTCGGGGTCATCTTTCGGCGTCACCAAGGTGTCTCGCGCGGAAGAACTGCGGGGCGCGGTGGAGACCGCACGGCAGTACGACTCGAAGGTGCTGATCGAAGAGGCTGTCGCCGGCAGTGAGGTCGGATGTGCGATCCTGGGGAACGACCTGGATCTGATTGCCGGCGAGGCGGACCAAATCACGTTGTCTCACGGTTTCTTCAGAATTCATCAGGAGGACGAGCCCGAAAGCGGTTCCGAGAACTCGACGATCACCGTGCCCGCCGATATTTCCTCGGAGTCGCGTTCGCTCGTCCAGGAGACGGCAAAGGTCATATACCGCGCTCTGGGATGCACGGGCCTGGCGCGTGTGGACATGTTCCTGAAGGAAGACGGAACAGTGGTCCTCAACGAGGTCAACACTTTGCCCGGCCTGACCTCCTACAGCCGTTATCCGAGGATGATGGCGGCCGCGGGGTTGCCCCTCGGCGAGGTGATCGACCGGATCGTGTCGTTGGCGTTGACGGGGAAAGTCCAATGAAGGACGACTTCGTCTTCGTGGACGAGATCGTGCCCGGGATTCGCTGGGACGCCAAGTACGCCACCTGGGACAACTTCACCGGCAAACCCGTGGACGGATACGTGGCCAACCGCATTGTCGGCACCACGGCTTTGTGCGCGGCCCTGGAGAGTGCGCAGGAGAAGGCCGCGTCCCTTGGCTTCGGCCTGCTACTTTGGGACGGCTATCGTCCGCAACGCGCCGTCGACTGCTTCGTTCGCTGGTCAACGCAGCCGGAGGATGGCCGGACGAAGCCGCGGCACTACCCGAACATCGACAGGCCCGCGATGTTCGAAAAAGGGTACGTAGCCGCCAAGTCGGGCCACAGCCGGGGCAGTACGGTCGACCTGACGCTCTATCACCTGGCTACCGGAGAGCGTGCGGCCATGGGTGGTGACCATGACCTGATGGATTCGATCTCGCATCATGGCGCACAAGGCATCACGCCCGTCGAAGCGGAGAACCGTCAGTTCCTTTGTTCTGTCATGGAGGCCTGCGGTTTCCAACGGTACGAATGGGAGTGGTGGCATTACACGCTGAAAGACGAGCCCTATCCAGACACCTACTTTGATTTCCCCATCGCATAGCATGCGGATACGACTGGCACACCCCAACGACGCCGCGGCCGTCGACGAGCTGCTTCACCAGCTGGGCTACCCCCAAGATGACACCGCGACGACAGCAAACCGAATCCAGGCCTGGTGTGACGACCCCTCCAGCATGGCCTACGTGGCCCATGCTGACGGCGACCTCCTCGGCCTCGTTGCGGTCCACGTCTGCCCGTTCTTCGAACGCTCCGGCTCCTGGGGGCGGATCGTCGCTCTGGTCGTCTCCGAGCAGGCACGCGGCCAGGGCGTCGGCCGTCAGCTCGTCGCAGCGGCGGAACTGTTCGCGACAGGTCGTGGCTGCGTACGTATGGAGGTCACCAGCGCGGACCGCCGCCACGGCGCACACGAGTTCTACCGGCGCCGCGGTTACGTCGACCAAACCGGAAGGCGGTTCCTACGCGATCTCACCGACCAGTGAAGCCGGCGGCGGGCAGTTGCACCGTGACGCGGAGCCCGCCGGCCGCGCGGGGGGTGAGGGTGAGGGTTCCGTTGTGTGCCTGGGTGATGCTCTTGACGATGGCCAGACCGAGGCCCACACCCGCGTGATCGGTGCGTATGCGTCTTGAGCCGCGCTGAAAGGGTTCCCCGAGCGTGGAAACCAACTGCGGGGTGAGGTTTTCGCCGGAGTTGACGACCGTGAGCACCACACCCTTGGGGTGGACGGTGGTCGTGACCCACACGGCGCCCTGTTCGGGCAGGTTGTGGACGATCGCGTTGTGCAGGAGGTTCGTGGTCATCTGCAGCAGGAGCGCGTGGGAGCCGATGGTGGGGGTGATGTCGCCGGAGGTCTCGATGGTGACGCCGCGTTTCTCGGCGAGTGGGAGAAGCGTTTCGGTGGCTTCTTCCGCTACGAGCGACAGGTCGACGTGTTCGCGGGCGAAGGACCGCTGGTCGGCGCGGCTGAGCAGGAGCAACGCCTCCGTCAGGTCGATCGCTCTCGCGTTGACGAAGTGGAGGCGTTCGACGAGCTCGTCGGTGTTCCGTCCCGGATCGTTGCGGGCGACGTCGAGAAGAGCCTGGGTGATCGCCAGTGGCGTGCGCAGTTCGTGGGAGGCGTTGGCGGCGAACCTCTGCTGTTCGGCGACGTGTGCTTCGAGCCGTGCGAGCATGGTGTCGAACGCGTCGGCGAGCTCGCGGAACTCGTCCTCGCGGCCTTCCAGATGGATCCGGTGGGAGAGCGATCCGTTCGCGGCCAGGCGTGTGGCATGTTTGATGCGATTCAGGGGCGCGAGCATGCCGCCAGCGAGGATCCATCCTCCCGCGAGACCGAACGCCAGCAGGAACGCCAGGGCCGCGAGTGCCTTCGGTACGAAGGCACTCTGCAGGGCGGAGCGGTCGGGTAAGGCCGTCGGGAAGCGGATCTCCTCGGGCACGTAACGCAGCAGGAACACCCACACGACCGTGAGCAGCAAGGCGCCGGCGACCATGAGGAACCCGGCGTAGCTGAGGGTGAGTTTGAGGCGGACGCTCAAACCAGGCTGCCTATCCACGATCCCCTCCGGTGCCGGGTGCCGCGTCGATGCGGTAGCCGACGCCGGCCACGGTCGCGATGATCCAGGGTTCGCCGAGCCGCTTGCGCAGTGCCGAGACCGTGATGCGCACGGCGTTGGTGAACGGGTCCGCGTTCTCGTCCCATGCCCGTTCCAGCAGCTCCTCGGCGCTGATGACACCGCCTTCGGCCGCGACGAGAACCTCGAGCACGGCGAACTGTTTGCGGGTGAGCGCGACGTAGCGGCCGTCGCGGTAGACCTCGCGGCGGAACGGGTCCAGCCGCAGGCCTGCGATCTCCCGCACGGGTGGTCTGTTGTGCGCGCGCCTGCGGTCGAGCGCTCTGAGACGGAGCACGAGTTCCTGGAGCTCGAACGGTTTCGTGAGGTAGTCGTCGGCGCCGAGTCCGAACCCTGTGGCCTTGTCGTCGAGACGGTCCGCGGCGGTGAGCATGAGGATCGGCATGCCGCTACGGGAAGCGACGATGCTTTCGGCGACCTCGTCACCGGAGGGCCCGGGAATGTCGCGGTCGAGGACGGCGATGTCGTAGGCGTTGACGCTCAACAGCTCCAGAGCGGTGTCGCCGTCACCGGCGATGTCGGCGGCGATCGCTTCAAGGCGCAGCCCGTCGCGGATGGCCTCTGCCATATACGGCTCGTCCTCGACGATCAGCACACGCATGCTCCGATGCTATGAGCCGGCGCATGTCGTGGGCATATCAAAAACGTCATACGTGCTGGCAACGCCACGCTGCCTTGAGTCGAGGCATGCCCCACAGCGAACCAGCGCGAACAGTGGCCAGCCGCACCGGGTTGCTGGCGTCCTCGGCCGTCCGGCTTGCCCTCGCACATGGCGCCGTCACCGATCCGGTCACGGTCTTCGACGAGATCCCGGCCGTCGCGAACCTCGATCCCGATCTGCTCGCCGCTCTGCGCCGAGCCGCGACCGATGCCGCGGGCGACGGGGTCCAGTTCTTCGTCAACGGTGGCTGGCGTTCCCCGGAGTACCAGGAACAACTGCTCCGTGAGGCGATCTCGAAATACGGCTCCGAAAAGGAAGCCGCCAGGTGGGTGGCCACCCCCGACACGTCTCCACACGTGTCGGGGGACGCGGTCGACATCGGGCGCTCCGAGGCCAGGGCGTGGCTGTCCGAGCACGGCGCCAGCTACGGGCTGTGCCAGATCTTCCGCAACGAACCATGGCACTTCGAACTGCGCCCCGAAGCCGTCGACGGCGGCTGCCCGCCTATGTACGCCGACCCGTCGCACGATCCGCGGATGCGGCGGTGACCAGCGAGGACACCTGTGTCAGTGGCCGCGTCAGCCCGGTGGCTGTCCGGTGTCAGTGCGGCGGGCGATCGTAGTCGCCATGAACTCGATCGCACACACAGCCAGCGCAGGAACGAACCGCCAGGAGAGCACGATGCAGAAGTTCGACACCCCCGCCCCGATCTCCGCCGTCCTGGACATCCCCGCGGGGCGCGTCCAGTTCATCGCCGCCGACCGGGCCGACACCGTGGTCGAGGTGCTGCCCGCGAACGCGTCGAAGAGTCGCGACGTGAAGGCGGCGGAGCAGACCACGGTCGAGTACGTCGACGGTGTGCTGCGGATCCACACCCGCGCGGCCAAGAACCAGTACTTCGGCCCCTCCGGTTCCCTGGAGGTCACCGTCCAGCTGCCCGCCGGCTCATCCGTGGAGGCCAAGACGGCCTGCTCCGAGCTTCGCGGGGTCGGCCGTCTTGGCGACGTGGCCTTCGAAGGCGCGTACCGTCAGATCAAGATCGACGAGGCCGCGAGCGTCCGTCTCACCGCGGTCGACGGCGACGTCGAGGTCGGCCGCCTGGACGGCCCGGCGGAGATCAGCACCGCACGGGGCGACATCCGGATCACCGAGGCCGTGCGTGGCAAGGTCGTGCTGCGCACCCAGTCCGGCGGCATTTCGGTCGACGCCGCCGCCGGAGTCTCGGCATCCCTGGACGCCGGCACCTCCTACGGCCGCATCAGCAACGCGCTGAGGAACGCCGACGGTGCCGCCGCCCAGCTCGACATCCACGCGACCACCGCTTACGGCGACATCGTCGCTCGCAGCCTCTGATGGGCAGCAAGGTCGGGTCGTCGAGTCTCCTCGGACGACCCGACCGTTGTCAGTGCTCGGATGGAGGGTCAACGCGGCGTCGAGGTCAAGCTGGCCAACAGGCCGGGATGGTCGGTGGTGCCCGTCATGTCGATCGACGTGGTCTGGGCGAACGACAGGTCGTTGCTGGCGTACAGGTGCTGGACGCTGCCGTCGCCTCGGCGGGAGAACCCGGCGGGGTCGCAGTCCCGCATGCCGGGGGAGCCCTGGTCCTTGAGGTTGAAGTCACCGAGGACGATGGCCGGCCCCGGATAGGCGGACGCGCGGCTCATCAGGTCCTGGCATTGCGCGAGCGCGATCGGCGCGCTGTCCGAGGACAGATGCGTGGTGCAGGCGCTGAGCTCCGCGGCGGTCAGGCATGCCCAGGACCGCAGCTCCAGGTGACCGTTCAGCGACCTGTTCTGTGCGTCGTAGGTACCGGTCTCCTCGGTGGTGCCCGCGAATCCGTCCGTGACCATGATGATGTTGCCGTACTGCTGGTCAGTGCCGGTGCACATGGTGGGCGTGCCGTCGAGGTTGCGTGCCGCGACGAACAGTGCCCGCGCGGGCCCCATGGCCGGCCGCAGCCGCTCGACGTCACCCTCGCATGCCTCGTTCACCGACAACACCTGCGGCTTGCTCGACCTGATCACCTCGTCGGCTTTGCCCATCACCGCGTCACCTCGGTAGCAGCCGGCCATTCCGCCGTGGCAGATGTTGAGCTGGAGCACGGTGATCGTGGTCGCGGCGCTCGTCGGCCCGGTGCTCGTCGGCCCGGTGCTCGTCGCCCCGGTGCTCGTCGTTCCGGCGCACGCCACCGTTGACGGTATGACCAGGAGTCCGAGCGCCATCAGCAACATGATCACGCGATTCATGGACCGAACGTCCCGAGGGTGCATGCTCATAGCACGGCCGGCGCGGGCGGGCGGTTCGAGAAGGCGTCCTTCACCGCACCGTCGAGGCCTGATGGGTAGTGAGGCGGTCGAGGGCGGCGGCGGTGGCCTCGTCGGCGGCGAGGTAGACCACCAGCCGCTGTTCGTCCGGGTCGGGCAGGTCGAGGCTCTCGTACGCCAGCCGCAGTTCCCCGACCTCCGGGTGCGTCCACCGTTCGACGCCGGTGCGTGCGGGTAGTGCGGCCGAGCCCTCGAACCGGTCGCGGAAGGGCTCACCGGCGATGATGGTCAGCTCCTCGGCGAGCAGCGCTGAGTGGGGGTCGCCGAGCGCGGCCGCGGCCCGGAGCGCGGCGGCCCGCTCACCGGCGACCGTGTCCCAGTCCGGGTGGGCGTCGTGTGCCCGAGGGTCGGTGAACGTGTGCCGCACCAGGTTCGGTGGTGTGGCCTCCAGCAACCCGGTCGGGCCGGCGAGCCGCGCGAACCCGGCCGTCCACGCGAGCAGGTCGCCAGTCCGGTTGGCGACCAGCGCCGGCGCGGGTTCGAGCTGGTCCAGCAGTGCCCGCACGGTCGGGCGCACCGTCATGGCCCGCGCCCCGTCACACGCGCCGCCGCTCATGGTCTTCGCCAGCCGGTACAGGTGGATCCGCTCGTCATGGGACAGACCCAACGTCTCCGCGAGCGCGGCGAGCACCTGGGTGGACGGGCTGCGGTCGCGCCCCTGCTCGATCCGGGTGAGGTAGTCCACGCTGACGCCGGCGAGCGTGGCCAGCTCGGCCCGGCGCAGCCCGGGTGTGCGGCGTCGGGTCCCGTTCGGGAGCCCGACCGCGGCCGGCGGTACCGCCTCCCGGTGCGCGCGGAGAAACGTGCCCAGCTCTGTCTCGCTCATCGACCGCAATTGTATTCAGCTTTCCTGGCCCTGCCAGGGCTAGGAAAACCGCGGCCTGGCCCGGACATGCCCAACGCCGGGACGCTCGTGGGCATGAGGATCCAGATCGGGATCATTCTGGGCAGCACTCGCCCGGGGCGTCGCGTGGCGGACGTCGGCCAGTGGGTCTTCGAGGCCGGCGGCCGGCACTCCGCCGTCAAGACCGGGAAGGCCGGCCTCGAACTCGTCGACATAGCCGACTACGAGCTGCCCTTGCTGGATGAGCCCGCGCCCGCGGTCATCGGTTATTACCAGAACGAACACACCAAGCGGTGGGCGGCCACGGTCGACAGGTTCGACGGGTTCGTGTTCGTCACCCCGGAATACAACAGCGCCATCCCCGCCGCGCTGAAGAACGCCATCGACTACCTGTACCGGGAATGGAACGACAAGGCAGCCGGGATCGTCAGCTACGGGGTCTACGGCGGGACCCGCGCCGCCGAACAACTGCGGCAGACCATGGGTGAGATCAAAATCGCCGACGTACACGCCCAGGTCGCGATCAACCCGTATTTCGACTTCGACTTCACCGACTCCAAGGCCGGCGTCTGTGCACCCGGCGAACGCCAGGAAACCGCACTGACTCTCATGCTGGACGAAATCCTCGAATGGTCCCGAGCCCTCCGGACGCTGCGGGATTCCACCGAGAGCACGGGAAAGGACCCAGAATGAAGGTCGAGGTGTACGACGACATCGCGTGCCCGTGGTGTCGCCTCGGCACGCACCAGTTCCACCGCGCGGCCGGTGCGGAACCCGACATCGAACTCGTCCATCGCCCGTACCAACTCATGCCCGACGCGCCCAACGAGCCCCGACCGCTGATGGACTCGGTGGTCGAGATGTTCGGTCAGGAACAAGCCGAGACGATGCTCGCGGGGATGGCACAACTCGGTGCCGGTGAAGGGATCGAGTACCGCTTCGACCGTGCGGTCGCGGTCAACACCATGACCGCGCACCGACTTCGGTGGCTCGCCCTGCACGAGCACGGCGCCGGGGTGCAGGCCGCGCTGGCGACCGCCCTGTTCGACGCGTACTTCCGCGACGGCGTGAATATCGCCGACCACACGCGACTCACCGAGCTGGCCGAGCGGGTCGGCCTGGACGGCGGGCGGGTGCGGGCCTTTCTCGCCAGCGACGAAGGAGACGCCGAGGTGCGTGAGCAGGTGGCCGCCGCGCGGCGGGATGGCGTCACCACCGTGCCGAGGTTCGTCTTCGAGAACGGCGCGCTGATCGTCGGTGTGACCAGCACCGAGGCGCTCGCCGACGCGCTCCGGCAGGCCGGCGCGGGGTAACGCCGTCGCCTGCCGTCATTGGTATGGGATGGGGACGCCCGCCGAGCGCAGTTTGGCTTCGACGAGCTTGTTCAGTCGTGTCCAGGCCGTCTGGTCTTCGCGGTGGTGGTTGATCAGCCCGTACCGGGTGGCGCCGTCGGGCGGAGGCTGGAAGCCCTTCGGCGCCGCCAGGTGTTCGCGGTTGACCAGCAGGTTGTCGGCCAGCGCGGACGCCAGCTCGTCGATCCGAGGGTCGTCCGGAGCCCAGGACCTGGCGTCCCAGGCTTGCTTCGTGAGGTCGATGTACTCGGGGTCGTCGAGCCGGTGTTCGAGCTGGGTCAGGAAGAAGTCGAAGAACTCCGGCGCCAGTGCCCTGGCCAGCACCATGGCTTCCCGTTGGCCTGCCACGTAGTCGGGATCGAAACCGAGGTCGGTGAGCCGGTCCAGGAGCGCGAGTGCGCGGTCGGGCATCAGGAGCCGGTCGCCGTCGGCGAGTTGTCGCAGTGTGTCGCGGCGGGCGATCAGGTCGGCGATACGGTCGGTGAGACGTTGCTCGACGTCGGCGAGTGCGGCGGTGAACTGCTCGGCGTTGGCGTCGAGCAGCGGCCGCACCTCGCCCAGCGGTACGCCGGCGGCGGCCAGGGTCCTGGCCTGGACCAGCCGAAGCAGGTCGGCCGATCCGTACCGGCGGTAGCCGGAGCTGTCGCGTCGTGGTTCGTCGATCAGCCCGTGCTGGTGGTAGTGCCGCACGGTCTTCACCGTGACCCCGGCGAATGCCGCCGCCTGGCTGATCGTGATGCCGCCGGTCGAGGAAGCCATGCGACGAGTGTGAAGCCTGACCCGAGGTCAAGGTCAACCCGCGCAGAACACCTCATCGAGGAGCTTGTTCAACACCTTCGGATAGTCCTCCACCAGGTCGATTTCGGCGTCCCCGGCGGTCACCGAGGCGGTCAGGGTCTTGCGGCCGTCGGGCGTGCTGTACATCAGCGCCCCATAGCCGATGGTGCTGCCGTTGTGGCGCAGCACGGTGACGCCGCAGCCAACGTCCTCCACGAACAGTCCCAGGCCGTAGCCGTACGTCGGATCCGGCGTGCGCATCTCGGCCAGCAGCGGGTCCGGCAGGAGTTCTCCGCTCTGCAGCGCGGAGAAGAACGTGTGGAGGTCCTGGGTGGTCGAGATCATGTCGCCCGCCGCGAAAATCAAGGATGGGTTCTGACGCGTGACGTCGACCGTCTTCGGTTGTCCGGCGTCCTCGTAGCGGTAGTAGCCGTGGGCGTGCGGTCCGGGGATTCCCGGCCGCGTGCCCGGCACGACAGTGCCTCGCAGCCCGAGCGGCCGCAGGATCCGCCGCCGCATCTCCTCGGCGTACGAACGGCCGGTGACCTTCTCGATCAGCAGTCCGGCCAGCGTGTAGTTGGTGTTGGAGTAGTGCCAACCCGCCCCCGGCGCGAACACGGCCGGCTTGGACAGCGCGACACGCACCAGCTCCTCCGGCTGGTAGGTGTGGAACCGGTTGTCCACCCACTCCGTGCCCGTTGATGGCAGTCCCGGCACGACAGTCCCGTCGGGATAGACATCGCCGGTGTGGTTGAACAACCCGCTGGTGTGCCGCAGCAACATTCGCACCGTGATCCGCCGGTCCAGTCCGAACCGCGGCAGGTAGCCGTTCACCGACGCGTCCAGCCCGATCTTGCCCTCGGCCACCAGCTGCAGCACCACGGTCGCGACGAAGGTCTTGGTGTTGCTGCCGATCCGGAACCGCCCGTTCGTCGGCGGCTTCGCGGCATCGCCCAGCTTGCGCACCCCGGCACTGCCGACCCACTCGCCCCGCTCATCGTGCACGCGCAACTGCATCCCGGCGAACCCGACATCGACGAACGCCTGCATGGCGTTCCGCAGCTCCGGGCGATCCCGCTCCGCGGCGGCCGTCCCGGTCAGCAACGTGACCGCCAGCGCCGTGGCCGCCAAGCGCCGCATTCTTACGATCTTGTTCGTCATGCGGCCAGCGTCCAGTCTGACCCTGGGGCGGGGTCAACTACCGGTTCTCGTTGTGGGTGATCGCCCATTCGCAGATCGCGGCCAGTGGTGCCTGGAGCGTCTTGCCCAGTTCGGTGAGGGCGTACTCGATGTGTTGGGGCGCGGTGTCTTTGAGCACCCGGCGTTCCACCAGGCCGTCGGCGGTCATGCCGCGCAGGGTCTCGGTCAGGACCTTCTGTGTGATGTCGGGCAGTCTGCGGCGCAGCTCGGCGTGGCGTTGAGGGCCGGCGAGCAGTGCGTAGACGAGGAGCACCCGCCATTTCGCGGCAAGGCGTTCCAGCGCCTGCCGGGTGGCGCAGCTTTCCTCCAGTACGTCGGGGATCACCAGTGCCATCGGCGCTCCTCGGGAAAGGGCACTCTGAAGTGCCTTCTGGCTGACTGGTCGACGTCGACCTACCGTCGCCACCATGAATGACCTGACGGTGGAAACCTACACGGCGTCGGAGGCGGGGATCTTCGTCAACAGCCATGTGGTGGCGGCGGAGGACGGGCTCGTGCTGGTCGACGCCGGCCTGCTGGTGTCCGACGCGCGGGCGTTGGCCGACCGGCTGGCGACGATCGGCAAGCCGGTGCTCGCCGCGTTCGTGACCCACCCGCATCCCGATCACTTCAACGGCTTGCCGTATGTGATCGGTGACGACGTGCCGGTGTACGCGACGGCGGCGGTGGCACAGGTGATCAAGGAGAGCGCCGACGACAAGCGGGAGCAGTGGCAGCCGACCTACGGCGCGGAGTGGCCCGACCGGTACCGGGTGCCGGACCGGACGTTCGCCGGCGGCGGCACGGTGGAGGTGGGCGGTCTGCGGGTGCGTCTCCACGACGTCGGCCCAGCGGAGAGCCACGCCGACTCCTACCTGGTCGTGGAGTCCGCGAACGCGAGGGCGGCGTTCATCGGCGACCTCGCCTTCGACGGTGTGCACTCCTACACCGCGGACGGGCACACCGGGCAGTGGCTCGACGTGCTCGACCGGCTGACCCGCGAGCTGGCCGGACTGACCTTGTACCCGGGGCACGGCGCACCACGCGACGTCTCCGTGCTGACACGGCAACAGCGCTACCTTCGCGGTTACCGGGAGGCGGTGCGCAGGATCGCCGCTGGCGCCGACCGGTTGACCGACGCACAGAAACTGGAGCTGACCGAAACCATGACCGAACTACTGCCCGACGCCTCACTCGCCTGGCTGGTCGGCCACGGCGCGGACGCGGTCGCCGAGGAGCTGGCCGCCGCATGAGAGTCACGTTCGACAGCGACGGCATCGAGCTGGTCGGCGAGCTACGCGTCCCGGACGGCGGGCACCCGGCACCCGCGGTCGCGCTCACCGGGCCGTTCACCGGTGTGAAGGAACAGGTCGTCGCCGCGTACGCCGAACGGCTCACCGCGGCCGGGCTGGTCACGCTCACCTTCGACCACCGCGGCTTCGGGGAGAGCGGCGGCCGCCGCCAGCACGAGGACGCCCAGGGCAAGCTCGCCGATCTGCGGGCCGCGACCGGGCTGTTGACCACGCGCCCGGAGGTGGATCCCGCACGACTCGGCCTGGTCGGTGTCTGTCTCGGCGGCGGCTACGCGATGCGGGCCGCGGCGACCGATCCTCGGGTGCGCGCCGTCGCCGGGATCGCCGGTGCGTACAACAGCCCGGCCCGGTTCGCCGAGGGCATGGGGATCGACACCTACCGGGCCGCGCTCGGCGGCATGCTCGACCGCTACGACGAGTTGCTGCCCGCGGTGTCCGCCGACGGCGAGGCCGCGATGCCCGGCGAGGAACCGTACGCCTACTACGGCACCGACCGTTCCGCCTCGCCGCACTGGCGCAACGAGGTGACCCGCGGCTCGCTGCACTCGCTGATGACGTTCGACGCCCTCGGCGCGGCGGACCTGCTCGGCGCGACACCACTGCTGGTCGTCCACGGTGTCGAGGACGCCTACTGCTCACCCGACCTCGCACGCGAGCTGTACGAGCGCGCTCCCGGGGTGAAGGAGATCCGCTGGCTGGACGCGAAGGTCCACATCGACCTCTACGACACCGAGCCGTACCTCGGCCAGGCCGCCGACACGACCGCGGACTTCCTGCTGCGGCATCTCTGACGGCGTGAATGCCCTCTCGCTCGGGGGGTGAGTGAGAGGGCATCGCCGGGGGTTACCAGGTGACCGGCAGTTCGTGGACGCCGTAGATGTTCATGTTGGTCCTGAGCTTCACCTCGCCGGCGGGGATGGCGAGTTCCAGGGTCGGGAAGCGACGCAGCAGCCCGGAGAAACCGGCACGCATCTCGATGCGGGCCAGTTGCTGGCCGAGGCACTGGTGGACGCCGTGGCCGAACGACAGGTGACCGCGGGCCTTGCGGTGGATGTCCAGGCTGCCGGCGTCGTCGAAGCGCTCGGGGTCGTGGTTGGCCGCCAGCAGCGAGATAACGACGGTCGATCCCTCGGGGATCGTCTCGCCGCCGAGTTCGATGTCCTCCGTGGCGTAGCGGAAGAAGATGTCGGCGACGGACAGGTAGCGCATGAGCTCCTCGACGGCACCGGGCATCAGGTCCGGGTCGGCGCGCAGCTCGGCCAGCTGCTCGGGGTGCTCCAGGAGCGCGAAAGTACCCAGCCCCAGCATGTTGGCGGTGGTCTCGTGGCCCGCGAGCAGCAGCAGGAAGCCGATGCCGGTCAGCTCCTCGATCGTGAGGTCGTCGTCGCGGGCCAGGTCGGACAGGATGTCCTCGTCTGGCGCGGCGCGCTTGCTCGTGACCAGTTCGGTCAGGTACCCGAAGATCGCGCCGAACGCCGCCATCTTCTCCTCGAGCGTCACGTCCCGTTCCATGAACTTGGCGGAGCTGACCTGGAAGGTCTCCCGGTCCGCGTAGGGGACGCCGAGCAGTTCACAGATCACCAGCGAGGGCACCGGCAGCGCGAACTCCTTGACCAGGTCGACCGGCGGGGTCAGGCGTGCCAGCTCGTCCAGCTGCCGCTCGGTGACGTCGATGATCTGTTCTTCGAGCTGCTTCATGCGTTTGACGGTGAAGGCGCCGGTGAGCTTGCGCCGCAGCCGGGTGTGGTCCGGCGGGTCCATGCTGATGAACAGGCCCGGCACGTGCGGCGACGGTTCGGTCGCGGCGGGCATGCCGGGGGTCTCGTACGGCACGTGGAGGATGCCGATGTCCTGGCGGGAGCTGAACCGGGTGTCGGCCATGAGCTGGCGGACCGCGTCGTAGCCGGTGACGAGCCAGCCCTCGTGGCCGTCGGGGAAGACCATGGGACAGACAGGGCGAGCCTCGCGCAGCCGGGTGATGCCGCTGGGCGGGTCGAAGGGGCCCGCATCGCGCTCCATGGGCAGGCCGTGCGGGATGGGAACCGTTTGAGTCATGCCGCCACGATCTCCGGCGGACCAGACACCGGACTGACACGGCTCTGACACCACGGTGTCAGAGGTCGCGTCAGTGCCGTGACAGGTGGGTGTCAGCCCAGCCGTCGACAGTTGCGGCATGAACAGTTCGGCGATTGCGGTTTCAGGACTGCGGAAGACATACGGGGACAAGGTCGTGCTCGACGGCATCGATTTCGATGTCCGTGCCGGCTCGGTCTTCTCCCTGCTCGGTCCGAACGGAGCGGGCAAGACCACGACGGTGAACGTGCTGACCACGTTGATGAAGGCGGACGGTGGGTCGGTACGGGTCGCCGGACATGACATAGCGACCGAGGCGAAGGCGGTGCGGTCGGCGATCGGGGTCACCGGCCAGTTCGCGGCAGTGGACGAGCTGCTGACAGGGCAGGAGAACCTGCAGCTGATGGTCGACCTGAACAGGTCGATCTCCGGCAACGGCAAGAAGGTCGTCGCCGATCTGCTGGAGCGGTTCGAGCTGACCGAGTCGGCGCAGAAGCCGGCGTCGACCTACTCCGGCGGTATGCGCCGGAAGCTCGACCTGGCGATGACGCTCGTCGGCAACCCGAGGATCGTCTTCCTCGACGAGCCGACGACCGGGCTGGACCCGCGCAGCCGGCGCACGATGTGGTCGATCGTCCGCGGCCTCGTGGCCGACGGCGTGACCATCTTCCTCACCACCCAGTACCTCGAGGAAGCCGACCAGCTCGCCGACCAGATCGCGGTGCTCGACCAGGGCCGGTTGGTCGCCCAGGGCACCGCCGACGACCTCAAGCGCCAGATCCCCGGGACCCACGTCCGGCTCCGGTTCACCAGTGTCGCCGAGCTCGACGAGGCCGCGCGTGTCTTCCTCGACGCCACGCGGGACGACGAGGTACTGGCCCTGCGGGTGCCCAGCGACGGCGGCACGAAGTCGCTGCGGGCCCTGCTGGACCGGCTCGACGAGTACTCGCTCAGCGCAGAGGAGTTCTCCGTGCACACCCCCGACCTCGACGACGTTTTCCTCGCCCTGACGGGCCACAACACAGAGGCAGTGAAATGAGCACCCAGTCACCTTCGATGGTCATGTTGCGCCGCAACGCCAAGCACGTCGCGAGGAACCCGACCTCGGTGTTCAACGCGGTGCTGATGCCGATCCTGATGCTGTTCATGTTCGTGTACATGATGGGAGACGCGTTCAGCGTCGGCGTCGACTACGTCGACTACGCGACGCCGGGCCTGATCCTGATGGCTGTCTGTTATGGACTGGGAGGCACCGCGGTGGCGGTGAACTCCGACATGACCAAGGGCATCATCAACCGGTTCAAGGTCATGGACGTCTCCCGCGGCGCGGTGTTGACCGGTCACGTCATTACCAGTGTGCTGACCAACCTGGTCGCCATCGCGGCGCTGGTCGGGGTGGCCTTCGCCATGGGATTCAGCCCGGCGGCGAGTTTCGTCGACTGGCTCGGCGTGGTCGGCATGGTCGTACTGCTCGGTTTCGCGGCCGGCTGGCTCACGATCGCACTGGGACTGGCGGCCAAGTCTCCGGAGACGGCGGGTATGGCCGCCGTGCCGCTGGTCCTGCTGCCGTTCTTCTCGAGCGCGATCATCCCGGCGGACAAGATGGGGCCGGGCCTGCGGGAGTTCGCGGAGTACCAGCCGTTCACGCCGATCATCGAGACCATCCGCGGGCTGCTCGCCGGAGCACCCGACACCGGCGACGCGATCACCGCCATCGCCTGGTGCGTCGGGATCGCTCTCGTCGGTTACCTGTGGGCCCGTGCCACGTTCACGAAGCGAGCGTGACCGCGACCAGCTCGCTCCAGTCCGTCTCCGTGCCCTCCCGAGCCGCCTCGGCGAACCCCACGTCGCCGAGGCGGCTCCGTGTTGCCTGCTCGATCCGGGCCGTGGCCGGGTTGGAACGGTCCGGCAGTCCGCGCACGGCGGTGCTCGCCGCGAGCAGCCGTGCCGCCTGCTCGGGCTGGTCGCGGCGCAGTGCCAGGTCCGCGACCCCGACGAGCACCAGCGCGATCGTGGCCACATGGCCGGCTTCGGCCGCCGCCTGACAGGCCGAAGCGTGGTGCTCACGGGCCTCGCCGAGGTCGTCGGCGATGGCGCCCAGCAGGGAGTGCGTCCCCGCGCGGATGTTCGCCTCCTCCGCCTTGTCGCCCAGCAGGGTCATCGCGACATCGAGGTGCCGGTGCGCCTCCTCGGCGTCGCCCCGCCAACACGCGAGTCCCGCCTTCGCCATGGCCAGCTCAACCAGCGCCTCCGGCCAGGTGACTCCTTGGGCGCACCGTTCCGCCTCGGCTATGGCGGCCGCGCTCGCGTCCTCGTCACCCAGCAGCCAGTAGATCTCCGCCTGTCGCGACCGGATCCGGATGATGTCCTCGATCGCACCGACCTCGGTCACGACCACGATCGCCTGTTCGAGGTACTCGCACGCACCGGCGAACTCGCCGCGCATGGCGATGCGGTCCGCCAGCTCGGTCAGGGCGAACGACATGCCCCACCGTTCGCCGACTGCCCGGAACTCGGCGAGCGCCTTCTCGAGGTATGCGTCCGCTTCCCGTCCGGGGTGGCCGAGGATGATCCGCGTCCTGCCGAGGTGCAGCCGGCCCATCGCGCGCACCCAGGGGTCCTCGTTGTCCAGCATGGGTTCCCACACGGACAGCATCTCGTCCGGCGCCCGCAACATGTGTTCCAGCGGGACGACCAGCTCCACCGACGGGTGACGGCTGTGCACACGCTGGTTGATCTCGTAGACCTTGTGGATCCACTCCGCCGCGTTGTACTGGTCGGCTCCCCGCCCGGAGCTCGCGAACCCGACGACGTACGCGTACACGACGGCCTGGACCTCGTCGGTCACCTCGCCGGGCGTCTCCGTGGCCGCGGTGATCAGCTCGACGAGTTCGGTCTTGTGCCCGGACAGCCACCAGTACCAGCCGGCGGCCGCCGCGAGCCGCATCGCCGCCTGTGCCTCGCCTGCCGCGAGCGCACCACGCATCGCGGAACTGATGTTGTCGTGCTCGGCAGCGAGCGTGGCGAGCCAGGTCAACTGATCGGCGCGGCGAAGGCGCGGGTCAGCGGTCTCGGCGAGTTCGGTGAAGTAGGCGAGGTGCGCCTGGCGTGCCAGGTCCGATTCCCCCGCCTCCGCGAGGCGGTCCCTGGCGTACTCCTTGATCGTGCCCAGCATCCGGTAGCGCGGCGCGCTGTCACCCTCGGCGACCAGCAGCGACTTCTCGGTCAGCGCGGTGAGCAGCTCGAGCACCTCCCACGCCTCTACCTTGTCGCCAGCGCAGACCCGCTCCGCCGCTTCCAGGCTCGCCCCGCCCCAGAACACCGAGAGCCTGCGCAGGACGGTCCGTTCGGCGTCGGTCAGCAGCTCCCAGCTCCAGTCGACCATCGCGCGCAGCGTTCGGTGCCTCGGCAACGCGGTGCGGCTGCCACCGGTCAGCAGGCGGAACCGGTCGTCGAGCCGGTTGGCGAGCTGGTCGATGGTCATGGTGCGCAGCCGGGCCGCGGCCAGCTCGATCGCCAGCGGCATCCCGTCGAGCGCCCGGCAGATGCGCACCATCGTCGACAACGTGTCGGCGTCGCCCGCGAGATCCTTGCGCACGGCGCTTGCCCGGTCCCGCAGCAACCGGACGGCCGGCGCGGACTCGATCTTGCCGGGATCGGCGCCCTCCTCCGGCACGGGCAACGGCACGACCGGCCACAGTGCCTCACCGGTGATGCCGAGCGGTTCCCTGCTCGTCGCCAGGATCCGTAGCCGCCGGCACTCCCCGAGCAGTCGATGGGCGAACGCCGCCGCCGACTCGATCACATGCTCACAGTTGTCCAGGACCAGCAGCGTCTCCCGCTCGCGGAGCGCGGCGATGAGTCGGTCCGTCGGCTCCGCGCTCGGCGCCTCGCTGAGCAGGGCGTCCCGCAGGCTGAGCCCGGCGAGCGCCGCCTGTGCCACGTCACCGTCTGCGCCGATGGCCGCGAGCTCCACCAGCCATGCCCCGTCCGGCAGATCGCCGAGCAGCGTGCGCGCGGTTTCCGTGGCCAGCCTCGTCTTTCCCGAACCGCCCGGCCCGATGAGGGTGGTGAGCCGATGCTCGGCGACGAGCTCACGGACCGCGGCGACATCGGCCTCCTTGCCGACGTAGCTGGTCAGCTCGGCACGCAGGTTGGTCTTGCGGGTCTCGTCCCGCCGGCCCAACTCGCCCCGCAGCAGCGCGACGTGCAGTGCGGACAGCTCCGGTGAAGGGTCGACGCCCAGCGCGTCGGCCAGGGCCTCCCGCGTGCGCTCGTACACCAGCAGTGCCTCGTTGCCCCGCCCGGCCGCGACGAGGGCACGCATCAGCGCACCGACAAGCCGTTCGCGTATCGGATGCGCGGCCACCAGGTCCGTCAGTTCCGTGACAAGCTCCGCACCGTGGCCAAGGTTGACCTCCGCGTCGAACCGGTCCTCCATGGCGGTCAGGCGCAGCCCCTCGAGCCGGGTGACCGCCGCGTCGAACGCCTCACTGTCCTGCAGACCGACGTCCTGCATGGCAGCACCGCGCCACAGTGCGAGGGCCTCGCGCAGTAGCCGTGGCTCCTCGTCACTGCCGGCCTGACCGACGAGACGCTCGAACCGCACTGCGTCGACCGCGTCGGGATCCACCCTCAGCCGGTAGCCGTTCGTCTGGCCATCGACCACCCCGTCCGGCAGCACCTTCCGCAGCCGGGAAACCAAGCGCTGCAAGGCATTCGCCGCCTCGGCCGGCGGATTCTCACCCCAGATCCAGTCGACGAGCGTCGCCTTCGGGACCACGTGACCCGGCCTGAGCGCGAGGGCGATCAACAGCCCGCGCAACCGCGCGCCCGGCACGTCGGCCAAGACGCCGTCGTCCGTGCGAACCTCGAACGGTCCAAGCATCCCGATCTGCACCCGGCTGAGTTTGCCATGGGCGACTCTTGGACCCGTGCCGCGCCGATCAACTCGGCCGCGGCCATGACGGCAGTCGTGGCGAGTCGGCACGGGCGATGTCCCGAAAGACGCGCTCATGTCGTTGAACGTCCCCATCGCGTCTTTCAGGACACCGGCAGGTCCGCAGGGCTTATTCGATGACGCGGGCGAGGTAGTCGGCCTCGGTCTTGTCGTTACCGGTGATCTGGGGGTGCGGTTTTCCCTCGGCATAGGGCAGGCAGCGGTCGGCCAGTTCCGATGGTGTGCTGTTACGTGCTGCCAACCAGCGGATCCAGTCGGGTAGCAGAGTGACCAGTTGTTCGGCGAAGTCGTCGAGGTAGTAGCCGCGCACGTGCTGCACGCACAGGGCGACGCGGTGCGGGGAACACGTGGCGTATACCGCGTCGATCTCGTTGATGCACCAGGAGTCGGCCAGTTCCGTGACGAACTCGTCGAGGTCTTCCGGCAGTTGCTGCCCCTCGGCGGCGCGGGCGCGCAGCCAGGTTGTGAACTCGGCGGCGGCGGTGGCCGCGTCCAGGCCGCGGTTGGGTCGGGTTTTCCGCTGCCGCAACTTTTCCTTGACGACCTCGGCCAGGCGCCTGCTGCGGTGGTACTCGGCGAACTGTTCGGCGTTCTCCCCGCCGACGCGCAGGAATCCTTCGATGGCGGGAAGTAGGTCGGACAGTAGTCTCGGGTCATCCACCGGGGCCAGCTCCGTGCCGGCGGCCGCGGTCGGGCCGACCCCGGTCTGCCAGGCGGTGAGTGCCGCTTCCGGGGTGGGGTAGTAGCCACTGTGGACGGTGTGCGCCTGGTGTCCGCAGGCGTCGATGTCCCACAGATACCAGCGCGCCGGTCGATCCGCGGTGGTGATCGGCGCGGTGACAGCGAACCGGCTGCCGTAGCGGTCGCGGGTCCACCGCACCGGTCCGGTCACCGTGGGCCCGAGCGGCACCCGGGCAACCACCGAGTCTCGTAGCCGCCTGATCTCCTCGGCCACGGTCTCGCCGTGCGGGTAGGGCAGGATGCCCGCCACGGCGGTGAGCACCTGCCACGGTGCGCGCCACGCGTCGGCGTCGCCGGTGGTCGCCTCCACGGCGGCCGCCGCCGCGGTCACCAAGGCCGAGGCCAGGTGGTCCGGGCCCGGTCGTTCGTCTATCGGATCCCGTTCCGACTCGCTCAACAGTGTGCCCAGCCGCAGGCACAAGGCGTCCTCCACGATCACATCGGGTTGGTTCGCCGCGACCGTCACGAGGTCGGTGACCAGATCCGTCGCCGCGGCGGTGGCTCGCGACCCCCGCCCTTCTTGGACCTGTTCCCGGTAGACGGCCATACCCTGCAATGCCGCCGCCAGCTCACGGCGATCATGCCCGCTCAGCTCAGCAGCGGATCCGCGCTGGTCCACACGGGCCGGCTGGCGTGGACGACCGGACTTGCCAGGCTTCTTCTTCCGTTTCCGCGACACAGGCATCGCCGAAGCATAGGCACCCCGCGTCAGCGCGGTTTGTGGCCCAGGGCGCGGATGGTCAGCCACGTGTAGTCGACGAAAGTCGGTTGGTGTAGGCGGCGAAGGTGTGTGCGAGTTCCGCCGCGGTGAGGGTGCCGTTCGACACCACGTCCTGTTCGACCAGGCGGTGGGTCTCGATCATCCAGTGCGCGAAGGGCGAGCCGCCGCGGGCCGGGATGATGTGGCCTTCCGCGGTGCAGTCGACGAGGCCGGCTTGTTCGAGTGGTACTGGCAGTGTGCGTGCCCAGGTCCTGTCGGTGCCGACCGATCTTCGTAACTGGTCGGACAACGCGGCGAGTGCCCGGCCGACCGTCGGGTCGCTGGACATCTCCGGCATGGGCGCGGCGGCCTCGACGACCAGGACGCCGCCCGGCGCCAGCCAGGACACCATCCGGCGCAGTGCCAGGTCCCGCTGTGTCACGTGCTCCAGTACGAGCCGGGTGTGGATCAGGTCGAACTCGCCTGGGGCCTCGTCGGTGGTCACGTCGTGGCGGAGTACTCGCACCCCGCTTTCGGCCAGTGGCGCGAGAAGTGTGGTGTCGAGGTCGGTCGCCGTGACGTTCGTCGCGCCGGCTCGGTCGGCCAGGATCCGGGCGACCGAGCCCGCGCCGGCGCCTACCTCCAGGCATCGCCAGCCTGGCGCAAGACCCGCTCGTTCCAGGAGTTTCTCGCTGTCGCCGTCGAAGAGTTGCTGCAGAAGGAGCAACCTGTCGTGCTCGACCGAGGAATCCGTGTCCACGTAAGAGGTCCAGTTGAGCGACATGCACCGGGATCGTACGGGTGGGGTAGCTTGATCGAGTGAACCGCTGTCGTGACACTCTCTGAGTCAACCTCGGGATCGAAAGCAGGCCGAGGGCTTCCCAACCGCACCTCAGGGGAACGTGATGCAAGCCAGCCACAAGTACGTGACCAAACAGAACCAGCTGTCCCCAACGTGACCAACACATTTAATTCCGGGGAGGCGGAACAGACCACCGTTCGGGATGTCACCCGGGACCTGCTGCGGTCACTCGGGCTCACCACGATCTTCGGCAACCCCGGCACCACCGAAATCGGTTTCCTGCGGGACTTCCCGGAGGACTTCCGGTACGTGCTCGGGCTGCAGGAGTCGATCGCCGTGGCGATGGCCGACGGCTACGCCCATGCCAGCGGCCGTGCGGTGCTGGTGAACCTGCACTCGGCCGGCGGTGTCGGGCACGGGCTGGGGCACGTGTTCACCGCGTACCGCAACAACACCCCGATGATCGTGCTGGCCGGCCAGCAGGTGCGCTCGCTGTTACCGGGGGAGCCGTTCCTCGGCGCGATCGACGCGACGCAGTTCCCGCGCCCGTACGTGAAGTGGAGCTACGAACCGGCCCGCGCGCAGGACGTTCCCGCCGCGATCGCGCGGGCGTACCACGTGGCCACCCAGCCGCCGTACGGTCCGGTGTTCGTGTCCGTGCCAGCGGACGACTGGGACGCCGAGGCCGAACCGGTGGCGGACCGGCCGGCGATCCCGGGTTTCGGCCCGGATCCGGCGGCGATCGACGCGCTGGTGTCCGCGTTGGCCGCGAGCGAGAAGCCGGTGCTGGTGGTCGGACCCGGGGTGGACGCCGAGGGTGCGATACCCGACGTGGTGGAGCTGGCCGAGCGGACCAGGGCGGCGGTGTGGGCCAGCCCGATGTCGTGGCGTAGCTCGTTCCCCGAGGACCACCCGCAGTTCCTCGGCTTCCTGCCACCGGAAGAGCGCGGCACGGCCGAAAAGCTGCAGGAGTACGACCTCGTCGTGGTCCTGGGCGCGGCGGCGTTCCTCTACCACGTGTTCCGCGGCAGGGCCGAAACCCCGCTGCCGCGGTTGTTCCTGGTCAGTGATGACGAGCATGTGCTGGCGCGAGCAAGCGGCGGGGTCGGCATCCGGTCGGGTGTGAAATCCGCCGTACAGGCCCTGGTCGCCTCCAGTGGTGAGTCGGCTCGACCGTTGCCGGTTGGCAGGAAACGGCCAGCGCGGCCGCCGGAGCGCATGCCGATCACCGCCAGCTGGGTGTTCTCGGCGCTCGCCGACGAGCTGCCCGATGACGTCATCCTGGTGGAGGAGATCCCCAGCCACCTTCTGGTCCGCCGTGAGTACCTGCCGGTCCGTGCCCTGCGTACGGGACTGCTCAGCACCGGTGGCGGCGCCCTGGGCTACGGCCTGCCGGCGGCGGTCGGTGCGGCGCTCGGTGCGCCGGACCGCAAGGTGGTCGCGGTGCTGGGGGACGGTTCGAGCATGTACAGCATCCAGGCACTGTGGACGGCGGCGCGGGAGCATCTGCCGGTCACGTTCGTCATCCTGGACAACAACCAGTACGCGGCCGTCGACATCCTGGCCAGCTCGGACGGCGGGGCGAAGATGCCCGGGGTGGAACTCGGTGGGATCGACTTCATCGCCGTGGCCGCCGGCATGGGCTGCCACACTCACCGCGTCGGGTACCCGCAGGAGCTGAAGTCGGCGCTGACCTCAGCCCTGGCTGACGACCGGCCGACGGTCATCCACGTGCCCGTCGACCCGAACCCGCACCAGCTCTACTGACGTCCCTGCCGCATCTCAGCGGTCTGCTGCGCACGCTCTTCCCGCTCGGCAGCCAGGAAGCGCTCAGCGGCGCGCTCCTCGTTGGTCCTGACCGGTTGGGTGGGCGCCGCCTCGGCGGGCCGCTTGTTGTGCAGCAGACGGGCGACCTCGGTGCGGAGCTCGACGAACCTCGCCGAGCCTCGGGTGGTGATCTGGTCCCGCTCGGCCGGCAGGTCCACGGTCAGGTCCGCGACGATCGACGCAGGCGAGCCGGACAGGACGAGCACCCGGTCGCCCAGGTAGACGCTCTCGTCGATGTCGTGGGTGACCAGCAGCACCGTGCTGCCGTGCTCGTGGCGCACCCGCAGCAGCAGGTCCTCGAGCTCGGCCCTGGTCTGCGCGTCCACCGACGCGAACGGCTCGTCCATCAACAGAAGCGCCGGCTGGCAGGCCAACGCCCTGGCGATCGACACTCGCTGCTGCATGCCGCCCGACAGCTGCCACGGGTACTTGGCAGCCGCGTCGGACAGGCCGACCCAGCTCAGTGCCTCCATGGCGCGCGCACGCCGCGCCGAACGGCCGGAAACCCTGGTACGCAACGGAAACTCGACGTTGCCGCGTACCGAGAGCCACGGGTAGAGCGACCGGCTGTAGTCCTGGAACACCACCGCGAGGTCGTCCGGCACACCGTCCACCGGGTCGCCGTGCAGGCTGACGGCACCGTCGCTCGGCTTGATGAGCCCGGCGATACAGCGCAGCATGGTCGACTTCCCGCATCCTGACGGGCCCACGATGCACACGAGCTCGTCGGAGTCGACGCTGAACGTCAGCTCCGCCACCGCGGTGTGCGTGCCGTACCGGTGCGCGAGGCCGCGCACGTCCAGCATGGTTGGCAAAGTCATCCTCCTGCCTTGGCGGCAGCCATCGCGGCGCGAGTGGGCTGCCAGCGAAGTGCCCGGCGCTCGACGGCGAGCAGGGCGATGTTGAGCCCGTATCCGATGATGCCGAGGAGCACGATCCACGCCCACATGGTGGTGGCGTCGAACTGGCTCTGGGCGTAGGTCAGCTGGTAGCCGATGCCGTTGGTCACACCGACCATCTCGGACACGACCATCAGGATCACCGAGATCGCCAGGGACAGGCGCAGCCCCGCGAAGATCTTCGGCAGCGCCGCGGGCAGCACCACCATGGCCACCCACTGCGTCCTGGGAATGCCGAACGACTTCGCCGTCTCGGTCTTCACCGGGTCCACCGACCGCACACCGTCCACAGTGTTCAGCAGGATCGGCCAGATCGAGCCGAACACGATCAGCGCCAGCTTCATCGAGTTCTCGACACCGAACAACAGGATGAACACCGGAACCAGCGCGGGCGATGGCAGCGTGCGGAAGAACGCGAACAGCGACCCGACGTACTGCATGCCGGTACGGGAACGGCCCAGTGCGGTGCCGATCGCGATGCCGAGAACGGCCGCGAGCGCCCAGCCGCCGAGCACCCGGCCGATGCTGGGCAGCATGTCCTCGAACACCGCGTCGGACAGGCCGAACCCGCCGCTCGACGTGGTGAACCACACATCCCGGCACTTCAGCACGATCTGCCACGGCGTGGGGAAGAACACGTTCGCCGCGGCCGCGGCAGCTAGCTGCCACACCACGACGGCCACCACGAACACCGCCCAGCGCTGCGCGAAGCCAGTCAGCCTTTTCATGTCAGGGCCTCCGCGCGGGTGGTGTCGCTCCACCGGAACACGCGCCTGCCGATCCGCTCCAGACCGCCGTTGATCAGGAAACCGATCACGCCGACCACCACGGTGCCGGCGAGCACCTGGTCCATGGCGCCCACGTTGCTCGCGGTGTCGATGATGAACGCACCGATGCCGAGGTCGCTGCCGGCCAGGTACTCGGTGCTGACCGTCACGATCAGCGCGATCGCGGCGGACAGCCGTAGCCCGGTGAACGCGAACGGCGCGGCGTGGGGCAGCGCGACCGTGGCCATCACCCTCAGCCGGCCGTTGCCGAACGACTGGGCCGTCTCCACGAGCAGCGGGTCGATCTCGTCCAACGCGTAGATGATGTTGAAGAGGATAGGCCACACCGACGCGTAGAACGCGAGTGTGATCTTCGCCTCCGGCCCGGAGCCGAGCAACATCATGATCAGCGGGATGAGCGCGACCGGCGGGATGGGCCGCAGGAACTCGATCAGTACCCGGGTCGCCACCCGCACCGACGGCACGCTGCCGAGCAGGAGCCCCGCCGGGAGCGCGACCGCGGCCGCCAGACACAGCGCGACCAGCCAGGCGAGCACCGTCGCGATCACGTCACGCAGGAAGGACTCCTGCCCGAGCAGGTCGACCAGCCGAGCCGCCACGTCGGACGGCGTCGGCAGGAAGACCCGCTCGACCAGGTTGAGCCGGACGACCCCCTCCCAAATCAGGAAGAAGGTGGCCAGTCCAATAAGGTTTCGACTGAACGGACGCAATAGTTCAGCTGACCGGAGCAGTGGGGATCATCATCTTGGACACATCCATCGCGGCGGGGATGACAGCGAATTCCAGCATCAGGTCGGGCACCCGCTGAATTCGCGTGGCGTCCAGCTTGGACTGGAAGGTCAGGAGAGTGGCCATCTTCGCGGTCTGCTCGTCCACGCCGGAGAACTTGACCAGCATCGGCTCCACCAGGCTGCGGTCGGACAACGCCAGGTCGGTGCCGCGCTGCATGGCACGCTGGAACGCCGCGATGGTCTTCTTGTTCTTGTCGGTGAAGTTCCCGGTCGAGGCCCAGCCGGCGGTCGGCAGGTCCGCGGTCGGACCAGTCGCCGTGTCGAACACCGGAACGGCGCCCGCGTTCCGCTCGGCGTCCTGCAGCCACGGCTCGGTGGCGAAGGCGGCGTCGACGGTCCCGGCCTTGAGTGCCTGGGCGGTCGCCGGGAACGGCGTCGGGACGTACGTGACGCTCTTGGGGTCCACCCCGTTGGTCTTCAGGGTGGAGTTGACGAGCAGGTCGGAGATCGTGCCGGTGGCAGTGACGGCGACCTTCTTGCCGGCCATGTCCTGGACGCTCTTCACCGACGAGGTGGGCAGGGCAACCACCATGGTGCTGCCCGGGCCGGCCGAGGAAGCGTCCGCGACCAGCTTGATGCCGCCCAGGTTCTTCGCCGCGCCCTTGCTCTCGGCGAGGAAGAACGGCGTGTAGCTGGCGTAGGCGATGTCCACCTCGCCGGCCACCAGCTTCTGTGTCGACTCGCCGCCGCTCTTCGCGTCGACGGTTTGGATCTCGAGGCCCTCGTCCTTGAAGTAGCCTTCCTGCATCGCAAGGTGCAGGGGCGCGAGGTCGGTGGTCTTCATGATCGAGACCTTGATGGTGGACTTTTCCAGACCCTTGCCGTCGTTGGACGACGTCTCGCCCGCGTCGTCTGAGCCGCCGAGAAGGCTGCAGCCGGACAGCGTCGTGACCAGCGTCAATGCGGTCGCGATCAGCGGAAGGCGGGAACGGGATCTGCGCTCGGTCGAGCCGTTGGGCATTTGAAGCCTCTCCTCGGGGAGTGATGTGGAAGAAGCCAACGGGTGGTGCTTGGGGCACCAGGGCGCACACTCTAGAGAGTGTCATCGAGCGCTCACAATCAGTACCCACTATTTGCGCCTGCACCCAACCGATGGAAAGAGGGGGCCGTAGGGGTTACATCGTCCGGGCGGCTCCGCTACTTTCTGTGCGCCAGTGGGTATTAGATCATGCGCCTGTCCAACGGTTGGTGATTCGAGTCCCGCTGACCTATTTGTCCCGTTCGCAACTGACGGGCTTCCGGCTTGATGACCAGGGAGAGTGCTGGGCGTGCCCGACCACACTGCTGACGTCCCGCCCCGAAACGGGAACAGCGCAGGCCGCGGTGCCATCGTGCCCGCAAGAGGTCCGGCGGTCGGCCGCAAGCCGCCCGCGGGACGTGGAAAGGGCGGCTCCTTGCTGCGGATAAGCGGCTGGCGCCTCCGCACCAAGGTCATCGCCGTCATCGTGGTGCCGACCCTGACCGCACTGGCGGTCAGTGGTCTGCGCGCCTCCGACGACCTCGACCGTGCCGCCGAGTTCCGGCAGACGGTCAGCCAGGTCGACCTGGCCAGGAACGTGACGGAGGTCGTGCACGAGCTCCAGAAGGAGCGCACCCTGTCGGTGGCCTTCGTGGCCGGCGGGGAGCAGGGCCAGCGCGCCGAGCTGGACCAGCAGATCGTCCAGGTCGACCAGGCGGTGGCCGCCGCGCAGCAGGCCGGCGCCACCCTGGACACCGACGATGCCGCCGCCAAGCAGCGGTACAACATCGGTCTGCAGCGACTGTCGGCGCTCGACGCGATCCGCAGCACCGTGACCAACACGGACTACCCGGACGCCGCGGTCTTCGCCGCGTACTCCGCGGTGCTCGACGCCGTGGTCAACCTGGGCCGCGAGATCAACACCGCGGTCACCGACCGCGACCTGCTCCGTAACGGCACCGTCATCCAGGCGCTGTCCGAGGCCAAGGAGAACGTGGCCAAGGAGAACGCGATCCTCGAGATCGCGGCCATCCAGAACAGCTTCCCCGCGGACCTGCTCAACCGGATCCGGGACGCGCAGGCCAGTGCCGCGGGTGCCGTGTCCACCTACCGCGCCAACGCCACCTCCGACCAGCTGCAGCTCTTCGCCAGCACGGTCACCGGTCCCCAGGTGGACAACCGGCAGCGGATCAAGGCGTCGGCCATCGCCAGCGCCGAGTCGTCCACGCAGGACGGACAAGCGCCGCTCAACATCAACCTCTCGACGCTGAACAACGACGGCACGGTCACCATCGAGGCCTTCCGCACGGTCGAGGTCCAGCTGCTGGACCGGCTCCGCGACGACGCCAACGCCCTGGGACAGGCGGCGACGGAGTCGGCGCTGCGGGACGCGGCGATCGTGCTCGCCGCGCTGCTGGTCGCCTTCGCCATGACGCTCGTGGTCATCGGGTCGCTGCTGAAGCCGCTGCGTGTGCTGCGGCGCGAGGCGCTCGACGTCGCCAACCGCAAGCTGCCCGCGTCGCTGCAGCGAATCCTGGCCGACCGGAACCCGGCGGAGGCCGCCAAGCAGGCGGTGGATCCGGTGCCGGTGTTCACGAAGGAAGAGATCGGCGAGGTCGCGCGGTCGTTCGACGCGGTGCACAGTGAGGCCATCAAGATGGCCACCGAGCAGGCACTGCTGCGGGAGAACATCAACTCGATCTTCGTCAACCTGTCCCGGCGCAGCCAGACGCTCATCGAGCGGTTGCTGTCGCTGATCGACCGGCTGGAGCAGGACGAGCTGGACCCCGAGCAGCTCGCCAACCTGTTCGAGGTGGACCACCTGGTCACCCGAATGCGGCGCAACAGCGAGAGCCTGCTGGTGCTCTCGGGCACCGGCATCTCCCGCCAGCTGTCCCGGCCGGTCCCGGCGCGTGACATCGTCGGTGCCGCGGTCAGTGAGGTTGAGCACTACGCGCGGATCGAGGTGGCCTCCGCACCCGACGTCGTGGTGCAGGGCCGCGCGGTCAGCGACCTGGTGCACCTCATCGCGGAGCTGCTGGACAACGCGACCTACTTCTCCCCGGCGGACAAGAAGGTCACCGTCCGCATGACGATGAACAAGAACGCCCAGCTCGCCATCAAGATCACCGACCACGGCGTCGGGATGTCCGAGGACCAGATCAGGGCGGCCAACGCCCGTCTCGCCGAGCCGCCGGACCTGGACGTCGCGGTGACCAGGCGAATGGGCCTCTACGTGGTCGCGCGCCTCGCCCAGCGGCACAACATCGTGGTGCGGCTGCGGGACAACGAGGACATCGAGGGCGGTCTGATCGCCCGCATCAACGTGCCGGCGGAGCTGGTGGCGAATGCCGCCGGGATGTCGCGGCCGATGCCGCCGTCGTCCACGTCCACCAACGCGTTGCTGACCTCGACCGGCTCGGGCGCACCGATCAACACCAGCATGCCGCCGGGCGGCGCTCCGCCGGTTCGCGGCGGTGGCATCGCCAGTGCGTTCGGCTCGGGCCGGCCGCCTGCGGACAGCGGTCCGATCAGCGACCTGGGCAACGACACGCAGCGGAACCGCACACCGCAGGAGGTCGCCAGCTACCCGGCCTTCACCCTCGGCCCTGACCAGACCGGCTCGAACACCATGACCGGTGCCGGCGCGGGACCTGGTGTGCTCGGCGCCCGGCCGGAGCCGCCCGCGCAGCAGACCCCTCGGCGCGACGAGGCCACGACCCTGTTCGGCAACCCCCTGCCCGATCCCGCCGAGGCGGCGCCGCCGAGCCAGGGCGGCTACACACCGCAGGGCAGCGGCCGAGGGGCTTACAACGAGGCGCCCACCGAGCGGTTGCCCATCTACGACGCCGTGCTGTCGCAGTGGTTCGCGACGTCGGCGGACACCGGGTCCTTGCCCGCGGTGCCCGCTCCGGCCGAGCCGGTGGCCGAGACCCCGGTACCGGCCCCGAACGGCACCAACGGAACCAATGGCACCAACGGCACACCGCCGCCCGCCGAGCCTGCGCCGGCTCCGGCGCCGGCCAGCCACCGGGCCGAGCGGACCCCGTGGACGTCGCCGGGCGACGACGGCTGGCTGGCGGCCCAGGCGTTGCTCGAGGACAAGACGCCGAAGACCGTCACCGACTCGGGCCTGCCCAAGCGGGTACCCAAGGCACACCTGGTGCCCGGCTCGGCCGCGCCGCGGACGCCAGAGACCGCCGCGGAGCGCACGGCGGCGGGACCGCCGCTGCCGCCGAGGACAGCCAATGCCGTCCGCGGCCGGATGTCGAGCTTCCAGCAGGGCGTGCGACGTGGCCGGCACGCCGTGACCAATGCCTTCTTCGAGGACCAGTCCGGTTCCGAGAACGGCCGCCACAACGAGGAGCATGAGTGACCACCGCGTCCGCAGACCAACCCGGCAGTTTTGGGTGGCTCATCACTGATTTCGTTCGTCGCGTCCCCGGCGCGGCACACGCCGTCGTCGTGTCGGCGGACGGGCTGCTGCTGGCTGGTTCGGAGAGGCTGCCACGAGACCGCGCCGAGCAGCTCTCGGCGGTGTCGTCCGGCATCATCAGCCTGACCCAGGGGGCGGCGAGGTGCTTCGACGCCGGCGGGGTGAACCAGACCGTGGTCGAGATGCACCACGGATACCTGTTCCTGATGTCCATCTCGGACGGGTCGTGCCTCGCCGCGCTGGCCGCGCCGAACTGTGACATCGGGCTGGTCGCCTACGAGATGACGCTCCTGGTCGAGCGGGTGGGCGAGCAGATGACCCCGGAGGTGCGCGCCCAGCTTCAGGGCGCACAGCGCAGGTAGGCAGAATTGCTGCTGAACGGTGTCGGCCCCGTGCCCAGCTGGCCGTCGATCGACTTCATCGAAAGGGTGCTCAGTGGTCTCCGCAGGCTCTAGTCCTCCCGGTCCGCGCGGCGCGTCCTCACCTCAGCCGACCACCTCGGCGAAGATCGTGGTCGCCGGTGGGTTCGGGGTTGGCAAGACGACTCTGGTGGGTTCGGTGTCGGAAATCGTGCCGCTCACCACGGAAGCCGTGATGACCGAGGCCAGC
>NZ_DASUVO010000137.1:0-31972 GCF_036378875.1 Actinophytocola sp. | reverse complement strand
CGGAACGCTCCGCAAGCTCCGCTCCACCGGCGCCCTCCGCGGGCTCGGCGGCGGCGTGAATATCCACGATTCGCTCCGCAAGCTCCGCTCATGCCATCACCTCGCTACCTTCCATCACCATGTCCAAGATGGACGCTTCGGTCAGCTCACTGGCCGGTGCCTCGGTGAGCAACCGGCCCTCCCGCATCACGAGCACGCGGTCGGACAGGCCGAGCACCTCCGGCACCTCACTGGAGACGAGCACCACGGCCACCCCGCCTGCCGCGAGCTCGTGGATCAGCCGGTACAGCTCCGCCCGCGCGCCGACGTCGACGCCGCGGGTCGGCTCGTCGAGCAGCAGGACCTTGCAGTCCCGCACCAACCACCGGGCGACGACCGCCTTCTGCTGGTTTCCGCCGGAGAGCGTGCGCACGATCCGGCGCGGGTCGGCCGGGCGCAGGTCCAGTCGTTCCAGCGTGGCGCGGGAGTCCCGCAACTCCTTGCCCCGGTCGGTGAAACCGGCGCGGCTGTACTCCGGCAGGCTCGCGAGCGTCACGTTGTTGGCCACGGACTGGTCCAGCAGGAGCCCCTGGCTCTTGCGTTCCTCCGGGGCGAGGCCAACACCCGCCGCGACGGCCGCGGTCACGCTGCCCGGCCGCAACCGCTTGCCGTTGACGAACACCGCGCCCTGGTCGGATTTCCGTGCCCCGTAGACGGTTTCGAGCACCTCACTGCGGCCGGCGCCGACCAGCCCGGCGATGCCGACGATCTCGCCGGCCCGAACGGTGAAGCTGACGTCGGTGAACTCGCTCGCCCGGCTCAGGCCCTCGACGCGGAGCACCTCGTTCGCTTCATCCACTGTGGACGCTTCGCGGTGCGGGAAGACGGTCTCCACCATGCGGCCGGACATCAGGTTGACCAGTTCGGAGGTCGGGGTGTCCGCCGGCAGGTTCGACGCGACAGTGCGGCCGTCCTTGAGCACCGTGACCCGGTCGCCGATGCGGCGGATCTCGTCCAGCCGGTGGGAGATGTAGACGACCGCGACGCCGTCGTTCGTGAGGTCCTCGACGACGCGGAACAGGTTGTCCACCTCGTCGGCGGCGAGCGCGGCGGTCGGCTCGTCCATGATGATCAGCCGGGCGTCGTGCACGAGCGCGCGTGCCATCGACACCAGCTGCTGGCCTGCCGCCGACAGCAGCCCGACCTCGCGGCTCGGCGGGATCTCCGGATGACCGAGGCGGGCCATCAGCTCACGGGTCCGGTTGCGGGCGGCCCGGCGCTGGCTGAACCCGAACGTCGACGGCTCGTGGCCGAGGAAGATGTTCTCCGCCACGGAGAGCCCGTCGACGAGGTCCAACTCCTGGTACATCGTGGCGATGCCGAGGCGGAGCGCGACGACCGGCGAGTTCAAGGTCGTCGGTCTGCCCTGCCAGATGATGTCGCCACCGTCGGGCTGGTGCGCGCCGGCCAGGACCTTGATCAGCGTGGACTTGCCGGCGCCGTTCTGCCCGAGCAGGCAATGCACCTCGCCGGCGCGGACCTCGAGGTCCACCCCGTCCAGCGCACGCACGCCGGGGAAGGCCTTGACGATGCCGGACATCGTCAGGAGAACTTCCTCTGCGGCTTCTGTCGACGCCGATGGTTCGCTCACGCGGGAGCCTCCTCTTCCGTAGCCTCGATCACCGGCACGACGGTCGGGTCCTCCAGCACGCGGCGCAGTGACGCCAACGCGCCGCCCGCAGTGGCCGCCGTGAAGCCGAGTCGCGAGCCGACCACCGTCGCGCCGCCCGCGCCGGGGGCGAGGACGTGCGCCACGACCTGGTGCCGGATCGGCTCGACCAGCCACTCGGGCAGCGCGGCGAAGTAACCGCCGAGAACCACCACGGCCGGGTTGAGCAGGTTCACCAGGTACGAGACGCCGGTGCCCAGGGCGGTGCCGATCTGGTGCAGTGCGTCGAGCGTGCGGCGATCCCCCTGCTCGGCGCGGGCGCGGATCATCCGCATCCGCTGGTCGAGGTCGAGAGCCGGGTCGCGGATCGGGTCGTCCGGGTCGGCGCACGCGTGTAGCAGCGCGCCCAGTCCGACCTGCGTCTCCCAGCAGCCACGGCGGCCGCAGGAGCAGTACGGGCCGAGCGGGTCCATCGCCATGTGCCCGATCTCGCCGGCGAACCCGCCCGCGCCCCGCACGAGCCGGCCGCCGGCGATCACGCCGCTGCCGATGCCGTAGTCGCCGGTCAGGTAGACGAGGTCGGCCACGTCCAAGGTCGCGAACTCGGCCATCGCGCCGAGATTCGCGTCGTTGTCGACGACGATCTGGTCGAGCGGGAGGCCGGTGCGTGCGGCGAGCCCGTCGACGACGGCGACGTCGCGCCAGCGCAGCCGCGGGGAGAACGGGACCGTGCCGGCCTGTGTGTCGACCAGCCCGGGGACGGAGACGGTGACCCCGATCGCGTTCTCCAGCCCGGCCATGGTGTCGGTCAGGAGCTGGGCGAGCAGGTCGAGCGTTCGCTCCGGCCCGAGCGCTGGCACGTCGACGACGGTCCGGTCCTGGCGGAGGACCTCACCGCCGAGGTCGGTGACCAGCACCCCGATGTGCCCGACGTGCACGTCCAGCCCGACCCCGCACACGCTGTCGGGCCGCAGGTCGACCAGCTGACCGGGCCGCCCCTGCCCGCCGGCGGACACCCCGACGTCGTACACGAGGCCTCGCGCTTCGAGGTCGGTGACGAGGCTGGAGACGGTGGCCTTGGAGAGCCCGGACCGGACCGCCAGCTGCGCCCTGGACAGCGCGCCGTGGTCGCGGAGGGTACGCACGAGCAGTGCGAGGTTCCCTCTACGCAGACCGGCCTGGTCTGCCGGACGGCTCTGGCCCACCGGCGCTCCACTTCGTTGAGGGTCCGATCGAAGACCGGTGCTCTAACTCACAAACCACCCTGTCTCAGGGGCACATCGGTCCGCAATAGTCCGAACGGCGCAACATACGAGCACCTCTTTCGAACCAAACCATCAAAAGTTCTGCCGAACTCAACCCCAACCCTCGCGTGTCCAACCGTGGGGACCGGTGAGTTGAACAAACCGGTGGGCGCGTTTGTTGAACTCGCGCGTCAGATTTGTTGGACACGCGGGTTCTGGGCGTTGGACACGCGGTTAGTTCATGGGGGCGAAGGCTCTGTCTGTTGCGGACCACGCCGCGCCGGTCACACCGGCCAGTTCGCCCAGTTCGGAGAGGACTATCGGGAGGTTGCCCGTCGCCAGCGGGAGGGAGCGGCGGTAGACCGAGCTGCGGACCTCCGCCAGTAGCGGGTGGCCAAGGCGGGAGACGCCGCCGCCGATGACGACGATGCCCGGGTTCAGGAAGCTGACCAGCGACGCCACCACGTGACCGAGGCGGCGGCCGCCCTCGCGGACCAGGTTCGCGGCGGCGAAGTCGCCCGCCGTCGCCGCCTCGCCCACGTCCTGGGCGGACAGCTTGCCCTTCTCCTGCAGTCGCTCCGCCAGCATCGTCGAGCGGCCCGAACGGGCCAGGGTCAGTGCGTCGCGGGCCAGGGCCCCGCCGCCGAAGTACGCCTCCAGACAGCCGACCTCCCCGCACGCGCACGCTGGCCCGTAGTCGTCGAGCCGGATGTGTCCGATGTCGCCCGCGGTGCCGGCCACGCCGCGGTAGACCTTGCCGCCGAGAACGATGCCGCAGCCGATGCCGGTGCCGACCTTCACGAAGATGAGGTCGTCGAGGGAGCGCGCCACGCCCGCGTGCCGCTCGCCGAGGGCCATCACGTTCACGTCGTTGTCCACGGTGACCGGACAGCCCCACTTGCCGGCCAGCTCGTCGCGCACCGGATAGCGGTCCCAGCCCGGCATGATCGGCGGCGCGACCGGCATGCCGTCGCGGAAGCTCACCGGACCCGGCAGACCGATGCCGGCGCCGAGCAGTCGACCGGGCGCCTTCTCCAACACCCGCACCGCGAGGTCGACGACCCGGCCGAGCACGGGTGTTGGCCCGAGCCGGACCTCACAGTCCTCGCTCTCGATCGCGAGCACCTCGCAGCGACCGTCGGTGACGGCCACGTTGATGGACGTCGCACCCACGTCGGCCGCGATGAACCGCAGGTCGTCGGCGAGGTGCACGAGCGTCGACCGGCGCCCGCCCCGGCTCGCGGCCGGTCCGCCGATCTCCACCAGGCCGGTGTCGACCAGCCGGGTCAGCTCGCCGGTCAACTTCGCGCGGGGCAGATCCAGCCGCTCACCCAGCGCGACCCTGGACATCGGGCCCTCGTCCCGCAGCAACGCGAGCAGCCGCGACTGCTGCCGCGAGGACACCTTTGCTTGCTGCCCGGTGCTCGGCGCGTTCACACGTTCAATCTAGCCGCCGGTCCGATGCTGGTAACCCGGGCGTTTCACCCGTTCAGGGGGCACTTGCCGACAGTCGCTAGCAAAGCCCTCTTCTGGGTTCTTCCAGAGGGTCGGCGACGCCGCGGCACCGAGAAGCCCTAGGCTGCAGGACGTGCGCCTTGCAGCCACCAGGTTCGTGCCGGCCTTTGTCCTGTCGCTATGCGCCCTGGTCATGACCGCAATTGTCGCCGCCCCCGGGGCCGTTGCCGCACGCTACGCACGGCAAGGGCAGCCGACGACCGGCCAAAACGACGCCGCACAGGGTGCCTGCGAGCACCTCCCGGTGCCGCCGCCAGCCGTCGACACCTCCGAGGAGCCAGCGCCCGGCAGCCCTTCCCCCACACCACTCCCCGTACCTGAAGAACCGGTCGGGGGAACCCGAATGGGCGAGTGCGGGATCGTCCAACCGGAGGGTAGCCCAACGCCTCCGATTGTGACGGCTGCCACATGGGTCCTTTCCGATCTCGACTCCGGCGACGTGCTCGCCGCCAAGGACCCGCACGCGCGGGAGCGCCCGGCATCACTGATCAAGGTCCTGCTGTCGATCGTGGTGATCCGCGAGCTGAGCCCGGACATGGTCGTCACCGGCACGCAGGAGGACGCCAACCAGGAGGGCACGAAGGTCGGCATCGGCCCCGGCGGCCAGTACACGGTCGACCAGCTGCTGCACGCGCTCGTGATGCGCTCCGGCAACGACGCGGCCTTCGCGCTGGCCCGTGCGCTCGGCGGCCCCGAGGTCGCGCTGGAGAAGATGAACGCCCTGGCCAAGGAGCTGGGCGCACTCGACACCCGCGCGGCGACGCCGTCCGGCCTCGACGGTCCCGGGATGACGACCTCGGCCTACGACCAGAGCCTCATCTTCCGGGCGGCGATGCAGCACGAGGAGTTCAGGAACTCCGCCAAGACGCCCAGGATCGACTTCCCGGGCTATGCCGACCGGGCGGGCTTCCAGATCAACAACGACAACACCCTGCTGCGGACGTACGAGGGCTTCCTCGGCGGCAAGACGGGCTTCACCGACGACTCCCGGCACACCTACGTCGGCGCGGCGGAGCGCAACGGCCGCCGGCTCGTCGTGGTGCTCCTGCGGGGCGAGAAGACCCAGAGCACGTTGGCCGAGCAGGGCGCCTCGCTGCTCGACTACGGCTTCGGGCTGGTGGCGGCGAACTCCAAGCCCGTCGGCGAGCTGGTGACCAAGGCGCCGGAGGCCCAGCCCAAGCAGGACACGAACCAGCAGAAGAACGACGCCGTGAACCGGCCCGTGGACGACCAGGCCGCGTCGACCGACACGAGCGACGAGAACCGGTCGGCGTTCGGCAACGTCGGTCTGCCGCTGGTGGTCCTCGCGGGCATCGCGGTCATGGTGACGGTCGCGATGTGGTTCCGCCGCCGCAGGGCACGCGCCGCACGCGCGAACCGCACGGCCTAACGCCGTTTCCGCAACAGCAGGCCCAGTACGGCACCCGCACCGAACAGGCCGAGGGCGCCGCGTGCCGTCGGTCCCTTGCGCACGACGACCCGTGGGCTGATCACCGCCGGCGGCGGCGCCAGCGAGGCCCTCGGGACGATGTTCTCCTTCGCCGTTGCCGTCCACGCGGTGATGAACAGCAGGTAGCGGGACACCAGGTTCGCGAACAGCAGCAGACCGATGATGGGACCGAACACCCTGCCGGACGACGAGTTGGTCACCATCTCCAGGTAGATCGTGAAACCCTGCTTCAGGAGCTCGAAGCCGATGGCCGCCGCGATGGCACCCCGCGCCGCCGAGCGGGCGCTCACGCGCTCCCTGGGCAGCCGGGACAGCACCCACAGGAACACCAACCAGTTCGCGGCAAGTGACAGCACGATCGTGGCCAGCCGCAACAGGAACAGCGCCCACGCGTCGTCCGACAGCCCCACCAGGCCCAGCAGCCACGAGCCAAGGCCGCTGCCCGCGGCCGACAGCCCGAACGAGACGGCGAGCGCGAGACCCAGACCGAACAGCGCCAGCACGTCCTTGAGAATGGTGCTCAGGAACGGTCGCTGCTTGTGCTCGAGACCCCACTGGGCGGTCAGCGCGTCCCGCAGGTTCTGCATCCAGCCCAGGCCCGAGTACAGCGCCGCCAGCAGACCGAGCACCCCGACCGCGCCCCTGGACTCGATGGCCTCGTCGATCACGTCGTTGACGATCTCGTCGAGCCCGGCCGGCACCGCGTCCGTGATGCCGTTCTTCATCTCCGTCAGGAGAGCGGCGTTGCCGGCGAGCACGAAGCCGCCGACGGCGAACGAGATCATCAGCAGCGGGAACAGCGACAGCACGCTGAAGTACGTGATCGCGGCGGCGTGCTGGCTGCCGTAACGCTCGGTGTACGCCTCACCCGCCCGCACGATGTGATCGAGCCACGGCCGCGCTCGGCGCTGCCTCACCAGGAACGATTCTTTGTCCGCCACGGACCGAAGTTACCGCCCGTATGCGGTTATGTCCCGGCCAGGAACCCCAGCTTCTCGTACGTCCGCGCAAGCGTGCGCGAGGCGACCTCGCGGGCCCGTTCCGCGCCGCGGGCCAGGATCTTGTCGAGCTCGCCCGTGTCGTCGAGGTAGGACTTCACCCGCGCCTGCACCGGGGTCACGAACTCCACGAGCGCCTCGGCGACGTCCTTCTTCAGGTCGCCGTAGCCCTTGCCCGCGTAGTCCTCCTGCAGCTGCACCGGGGTGCGGTCGGTGAACGCCGAGAGGATCACGAGCAGGTTGGACACGCCGGCCTTGCGCTCGGGGTCGTAGACGATCTCGCGCTCGTTGTCGGTGACCGCCGACCGGATCTTCTTGGCCGACACCTTGGGGTCGTCGAGCAGGTCGATGATGCCGGCAGGCGAGGACGACGACTTGCTCATCTTCGCGCCAGGCTCCTGCAGGTCGTAGATCTTGGCCGCGTCCTTGAGGATGTACGCCTCCGGCAGCGTGAACGACCTGCCGAAGCGTGAGTTGAAGCGCTGCGCGAGATCGCGGGTCAGCTCCAGGTGCTGACGCTGGTCCTCCCCGACCGGCACGTGGTTGGCCTGGTAGCACAGGATGTCCGCGGCCTGCAGTGACGGGTAGCCGAACAGGCCGAGCGTGATGCGGTCCTGTGCCTGCTTGGCCGACTTGTCCTTGAACTGGGTCATCCGGCTGGCCTCGCCGAAGCCGGTGAGGCACTGCATGACCCAGCCGAGCTGCGCGTGCTCCGGCACGTGGCTCTGGACGAACAGCGTGGCCCGCTCCGGGTCGATACCCAGCGCCAGCAGCTGGGCCGCGGAGACGCGGGTGCGCTTGCGAAGCAGCTTGGGGTCGTGCTCGACGGTGATCGCGTGCAGGTCGACCACGCAGTAGAACGTCTCGTGCGTCTCCTGCAGCGCGACCCACTGGCGGACCGCGCCGAGGTAGTTACCGAGGTGGAACGAGTCAGCCGTCGGCTGGATCCCGGACAGGACGCGGGGACGACGTTCAGGCGTTTCCGTCACGGCCCCGATTCTCCCAGAGGTCGCTCACGCAGCGGTCAGGCGGCCGCCTTGTCGATGATCACCGTCTCCGGCTCGGACTTCGACGCGGCCGTCTCGCGGCGGCGGTGCCGCACCAGGCCGGTCACCAGGCCGCCAAGGCCGACGACGACCGCGGCCACACCGACGGGGCCGATGGGGAACTGCATGTTCGAGGCGGCGACGCCGTCCGCCGTGCTCGCGCTCGCTGCCGCTATCCCGGTCAGCAGCATGACCGGGACCAGGGCCAGGACCACACAAACCCGAACGAGCCTTGCTGCTGCCGAGGCAACTCGGTCGCGCACTGGTGCGCCTCCTGCGCTTGTCACGATCGTGTTACCCCCGTTTGGGGGCCTTGGGACCGGGAACCCTACCGAGGGTGCTGGCGGGTTAGCCCAATCGGTATGACGCGGGAGACTAGCCGTCCCGCTACCCCGATGGTTACGCGGGTCCCGTCACACCCTGCTGACCAGCGGCAAGCCATCCGTTGCGGGTCGCGCCCCCGACCAACGCGGCCATGGCCTCGCCGAGTGCTGCGGACGCCTCACCAATGTGGACAGTTCGCGCACGCACCGTGTCGGCGGTCACCCCGGGCGTCTGCCACGTGCCGCCGGCGGCCATCCAGTTCAGGAGGTTTGGTTCGAGGCGGTCGATGGCCTTCGCGAAGCGGGCCTCCGGGGTCTGGCGGGCCTCGAACTCGTCCCACAGGGCACGGAACTCGCGGGCCTGGTCCTCCGGGAGCAGCCCGAACAGACGGTCGGCGGCGGCCAGCTCACGCTCGACCTGGTCGAGCCGCAGCGTGTCGTCGTACAGCGGCGTGTCGCCCGCGTAGATCTCGACGAGATCGTGGACGACGACCAGCCGGACGGTGTGGCCGACGTCGATCGGCTCGTCGGCGTACTCGGCCAGGACCAGCACCATCAGCGCCAGGTGCCACGAGTGCTCCGCGTCGTTCTCCCGCCGCTGCACCGCCGCCAGGGTCGAGGCCCGCAGGATGGTCTTGAGGCGGTCCACCTCGATCAGGAACGCGAGCTGCTGGCCCAACCGGCCTTCGATGGGCAGCGGGCGCCGCTCGACGAGTAGGGGTTCGTCCACGCGGCCGACCCTGTCACACCGCTTCTCCCACTAGGCTGCCCAGTCGTGAAGATCACCGTGCTCGGGAGCTGTGCGGCGTGGCCGGAGCCGGGACGTGCGTGTGCCGGGTTCCTCGTGGAGCACGCCGGCTTCCGGCTGGTGCTCGACCTGGGCTTCGGCACGCTGCCGAGGCTGCTCGCGCTGTGCCCCAACGGCGCCGTGGACGCCGTGGTGATCACGCACAGGCACAGCGACCACTGTGTGGACCTCAACGCGCTCCTGCGGGTCCGCCACTACGGCGAGCGTGCGTTCGACCCCATCCCGCTGTTGTGCGCGCCTGGGGTCGCCGAGCTGGTCGACAGCCTGGAGCCGTCGCCCCGGCTTGCCGAGCTGTTCGAGGTGCGGGAGCTGGCCGGCACGAACAAGGTGGGCCCGTTCGAGGTACTCGGCGTCGAACTACCGCACTACGTACCGAACATCGGCGTCCGCCTGACCACGACCCGTCACCGGACGGTCGCCTACACGGGCGACACCGGCCCGTCGCCGGCGCTTGCCGACCTCGGCCGGCGGGCGGACCTCTACATCATGGACGCCACGCTGCAACAGCAGCCGGACGGCCCGCGCAACGTCCTGTCCGCCGCGGAGGCCGGCTACTGGGCGACGGAGGCGGAGGCCCGCCGGCTCATGCTGACGCACTTCTGGCCCGGCAACGACCGCGGCGTGTCTCTGCGACAGGCGGCCGAGCACTACAGCGGCGAACTGCTGGCCGCCGACGAGGGTCTGGTCGTCGACCTGGACTGAGGCTCGGCGAGGCTCGCCGCGGACCGTTCGGTCACGGTGAGCACGTCCCCCACCGCGATCGGCCCGGGCCGCACGACCGCGAACTTCGCGCCGAACGCGACCCCGCCCGCCGCGCTGCGACGGTAGGTGGCGAGGGTCCGGAGCGGCTCGGGCCCGGCCCTGGTGCCGGTGAGCTGGTCGACCATCGCGACGACGCAGCGGGTCGCTGGCTTGCCGTATCCCAGCTCGACCGTGCCCGTGCTCAGGCGGAGTGCGTGGTCCTCCTCGTACGCGTCCCAGCCCTCGACCACGATGTTCGGCCGGAAGCGGCTCATCGGCAGCGGCCGGTCGACGCGCTCGTTCAGTTCCTCGAGCGACGCCTCGGACAGCAGGTGCACCGCGCAGCTGTCGGCGTATCCGGACGTGCCGGGAGTCAGGCCGTCGGTGATCCGTTGGTGCTCGGGTGGCGCGAGCACGAGCCGGCTCGGCGTGCCGAGCACCGCGCTGAGCCAGGCCGCGACCTCCTCGCCCTGGTCGATGCCGGTGTAGGGGTCGCCGAAGAGCGTGACCGGTCGCCGGGGCGCTGACTCGTCGATCGGCACGTGGACCGCCGCGGCGCCTGGCGCGGACAAGGTGAGCCGCTCGCCGTCCACCGCCGGCTGGATCGTGGCCAGCAGGGGGTCGCGGCGCTGGGACCGGTAGGTGCCGGCCGGATCGGTGACCAGGAAGCGGCGGTCGTGTTCGAGGCCCGCCAGGCCGAGGACGCCGGCCGCCACGCGGATACCGGCACAGCCCTTCACGGGGTAGTGGTACAGCTCGGAGATCGTCGCCACGCCGCAACGATAGCCGTGACCTGGGACAATGCGATTGCGAATCGTTGCCGCATTGGCAGCCGCCCCGCAATAATCAGGCCGTGGATCGCATTGATCGGGCAATAATCGAGCAGTTGCGTGCGGACGCCCGGCTCACGAACACCCAACTCGCCGACCGCGTCGGGCTCACCCCAGCGCCCTGCCTGCGCCGGGTCCGCCGTCTCGAACAGGACGGTGTGATCACGGGCTACCACGCCCGCCTCGACCCGACACGGGCCGGCCGCGCGTTCGAGGTGATCGTGAACGTCGACCTCGCCGTCAAGGACCGCGCCACGGTCGCCCGGTTCGAGGAACAGGTCGCCGGTTATCCGGAGGTCGTCGAGTTCCGCCGCATGTTCGGCCTGCCCGACTACTTCCTCCGGGTCGCCACCGCCGACCTCGAGTCCTTCGAACGCTTCGTCACCAACCAGCTCGAGGACACCCCAGGCATCGGCCGTGTCGACTCACACCTGACGATGAAGACGATCAAGTACGAGCCCTGATCAGAACTCAGCACTTACGGCCTTCGAGGGGTTGGGTGAACTCCACCGACACCCAGCGGCCCTCGCTGAGTTTGCGGAAACCGTTCTGGATCTCCGTGGTGGCGTCGGCCTCCTCGCCGGCGGCCAGTTCGTCGACGACGTTGGCCGGGTCCTCCGGGACGGGAGCGTTGCGGATCCGCACGCCGTCCTCCTTGGCGGCGACGCGGCAGGTCGCGGTCTCGCTGGACGTGTTGCCCTGCTGCCGTTCCTCGTTGCCCTGCACGTACAGGAGGACCACCCCCGCGAGCAGTGCGGCCGCGATCACCGTTCGCTTTCCGGTCAACTTGAGCACGGTAACGCTCCTCAGGCGGGCCTGACATTTTCATGACAGGTATAGCTCAACCACCTGGTAAACGAAAAGAGTCTGCGCATAAACCACACTCGGGAAGTAGCGTTCGTCCCGAACACCACGCTCCGTAAAGAAAAAAGCCGCGCCCGCACAAACTCGTGCGGGCGCGGCAATTGTCAAACTAATCAGGCAGAAGCCATCTTCTTCTGGAGGTTCTCGTCAAGTGTCGCGAGGAACTCCTCGGTGGTCTGCCATTCCTGGTCCTTGCCGATGAGCAGCGCCAGGTCCTTGGTCATCTTGCCGCTCTCGACGGTCTCGATGATGACCCGCTCCAGCGTCTCGGCGAAGCCGATGACCTCGGGCGTGCCGTCCTGCTTGCCGCGTGCCTCGAGGCCACGGGTCCAGGCGAAGATCGACGCGATCGGGTTGGTCGACGTCGGCTTGCCGGCCTGGTGCTGGCGGAAGTGCCTGGTCACGGTGCCGTGCGCGGCCTCGGCCTCGACCTTGCCGTCCGGGGTCATGAGCACGGACGTCATCAGGCCCAGCGAGCCGTAGCCCTGCGCGACCGTGTCCGACTGGACGTCACCGTCGTAGTTCTTGCACGCCCAGACGTAACCGCCCTCCCACTTGAGCGCGGCGGCGACCATGTCGTCGATCAACCGGTGCTCGTAGGTCAGGCCGGCGGCGTCGAAGTCGCCCTTGAACTCGGCGTCGAAGATCTCCTGGAAGACATCCTTGAACATGCCGTCGTAGGCCTTGAGAATCGTGTTCTTGGTCGACATGTAGACCGGGAACTTGCGCTCGAGGCCATACCGGAACGACGAACGCGCGAAGTCCTCGATGGACTTGCGGTAGTTGTACATCGCGACGGCGACGCCGCCACCCTCCGGGTACTGCGCGACCTCGAACTCCATCGGCTCGCCACCGTCGGCCGGGGTGTAGGTGACGGTCAGCGTGCCGGGGCCGGGGACCTTGAAGTCGGTGGCCTTGTACTGGTCGCCGTGGGCGTGACGACCGATGATGATCGGCTTGGTCCAGCCGGGCACCAGCCGCGGGATGTTCGAGATCACGATCGGCTCGCGGAAGATCACGCCGCCGAGGATGTTACGGATCGTGCCGTTCGGGCTCCGCCACATCTTCTTCAGGCCGAACTCCTCGACCCGCGCCTCGTCCGGGGTGATCGTGGCGCACTTCACACCGACGCCGTGCTTGCCGATGGCGTTGGCGGCGTCGACGGTGACCTGGTCGTCGGTCGCGTCCCGGTGCTCGATGCCGAGGTCGTAGTACTCGAGGTTGATGTCCAGGTACGGGTGGATCAGCTTTTCCTTGATGAACTGCCAGATGATGCGGGTCATCTCGTCGCCGTCGAGCTCGACGACCGTGCCCTGGACCTTGATCTTGGCCATGTGCCGGGATGCTCCTCTCGCGTCGTCTTTGCGCGCGTGTGCGTCTGCTTAGCCCAGCCAAACAGTACACGCGTACGGGTAGTGACGCTCAGGCGAGCCCCGCGACGGCCGCGACGATCTTCTGCGTCACCGCCGGCTGCTCGGCGCCGCCCATGTGCAGTGTGTTGACAGAGAACACGGCCCGCCGGGTGAGGTCCTTGGTCGCGGCCATGCCGTTGTTGTAGCCGGGCCGGTCACCGGTCTTGCCCCAGAACACGACATCGCCGACGGCGAGCCGGGCAAGACCGTGACCGAGGTACGCACGGGCACCCTTGCCGTTGTAGAGGGGCACGTCGGGCACCTCGAACAGCAGCGCGGTCTGCGCGGGCGGCAGCAGCCGGCCGGACATGAGCGCGACGAGGAACCTGTCGAGGTCGGGCGCGTTGGAGATCATCTCGGCGGCGGACCACTGGTAGGTCGGGTTGGCCTCCGTGATGTCCACAAAGGACCCGTTCTGCTCCTCGTAACCGCGGGCGTGCGGACCGTGGATCTTGGTGTCGGTGCCGGGCACCGTGGTGGCCGACAAACGAAGCGGCTTGATGATGCCGTCGCGGATCGCGTCGCCGTAGGGCCGGCCGGTGACCTTCTCGATGACCGCGCCGAGGACGAGGTAGTCGATGTTGCCGTAGCGCTGCTGCTCACCCGGGTCGAACATCATCGGGAACACGTTGCCGTCCTGGTAGAAGGCGAGGTCGAACAGCTGGCGTGGGGTCCAGGTGTCGAACCGGTGCTCGAGGAACCAGACGGGGTCCTTGTGGTCGATGCGGATGCCGGGGAGGCCGGAGGTGTAGGTGAGCAGGTGGTCGATGGTGATCGGCGGGTACTCGGCGGGCAGCAGGTCGGGCGCGTAGGACTGGACGGTCCGGTCGAGTTCGAGGTCCCCGCGCACGACGAGCTGGAGCGCGGCCGTCGCGACGAACGTCTTGGTCATGCTGCCGATACGAAAGCGCCCGTTCTGCGGGACTCTCTGTCCAGTGCGGACGTTTCCGACACCGGAAGTGCCCTGCCAGCAGCCATCCGCGCCGCGGACCTGGAGAAGCGCACCACTCGCCTCGTCGTTGGGCAGGTCCGCGATGGCGGCGGCGAGCTTGGCCGGGTCGAGCGGCGGCTCCTCGGCAGCGGCGGCGGCCGGGGCGGCGCCGAGGGTGAGCGCCGCGGCGGTCAACAGAGCGGTGATCGTTTTCATGGGCAAGAGCCTCGCCGCTGAGATCATCTTTGCCATCCGGGACGAGCCCCGGTTCATGCCTCAGGGTTTTCCCCTGGCGGCCCACTCCTCGGCGAGCATCGCGAACACGACCTCGTCGGTCCACTCGCCCTTCACGTACTCGTTCTTCACGAAGTGGGCTTCCTTGCGCAGGCCCAGCCTGGTCATGAGCTTCGCGGACGCGTCGTTGCGCGCGTCCGCGCGGCCGATGACGCGATGCAGGCCGGCCTCCTCGAAGGCGAGCCGCAGCACCTCCGTCGCCGCCTCGCGGGCGTAGCCATGGCCGTGGTGGCGCGGGTCGAAGACGAAGCCGATCTCGCCGGCGCGGTCGCTCTCCGACACCCACGCCAGGTTCACGTCCCCCAGCAGCGCGCCCGTGTCCTGGTGCTCGACGGCGAACACAAGGATGTCGCCTTCCTTCTCGAGCGTCGGGTGCTCGATCCGGTACCGCAGCGACGCGGCCGCCTGCTCCCGGTCCCTCGGCGGCCACATCAGGTAGCGGGCGACCTCGGGCAGTTGCTGGTAGGCGTGCAGGGCGTCGAGGTCGGTGGTCGCGAACGGACGGAGGAGCAGGCGGTCGGTCTTGATCGGGTAGTCAGGTCGGAGCACGTCGTCACGTTACCCAGCCCGGCGCGTCCGGCCCCACGGTTTGTGCACGGACAGCACGGCGCACGTGACGTACATGGTCGTCGACACGATGCCCGCGGACAGCATGCTCGCGCCGTGCTGGCCGATGTCCACGAGCTGGTTCGCCGGGGCCGCCGACACCAACGCGGACACGTCCTCGAGGCCCGGCAGCAGCGACAGCGGGATCAGCAGGACGGCGATCGTCGTCAGGACGAACTTCACGAGCACCCAGCGATACCGGAACACGCCCCACCTGCTGTAGAAGCCGAGCAGGATGCCGGACGTGTACGCCAGCAGGCTGACGGGGACGAGCAGCGGGCCGCCGACCAGGTACGTGGCGCCGAGCGCGATGTGTTGTGTCGTCGGGTCGTCGGTGGTGAGCCCCGTGACGGTCAGTGTCAGGTTGCCGACGTTGAGGCCGAGCCACCCGAGCGAGGTGATCACGTGCAGCAACAGCAGCCACTTGCGGGTGGGGGGCGTGAGCCTTCTGGTTGGTCGCGCGACTGTCGTGGTCATGCCCCATATCGTCAGTTCGGCGACCCCTCCGTGTCGTCGGCGCGAGCGCGACACTCGTGGTGCGCCACGGGGCGTACCTCGTCCCCGCGCGGCTACTCTCGGCGAGGTAGGCGGCGCGTGTCATGATGACGCCATGGCGATCTGGCTGACCACGGACTCCGAGGCCAACGAGCTGCTCGACCGCGAGCCGCTGGCCCTGCTCATCGGCATGCTGCTGGATCAGCAGATCACCATCGAGACCGCGTTCGCCGGTCCCAAGAAGATCCTCGACCGCATCGGTTCGCTGGACGCGCGCACCATCGCCGAGTACGACCCGGAGAAGTTCGCCGCGCTCTGCTCGACACCGCCGGCGATCCACCGCTTCCCCGGTTCGATGGCCAAGCGGGTCCAGGCGCTGTGCCAGGGCCTCGTCGAGGAGTACGACGGCGACGCGGCCGGCGTGTGGACGGCGGGCAACCCGTCGGGCACCGAGGTGCTCAAGCGGCTGAAGGCCCTACCCGGCTACGGCGAGGTGAAGGCCAAGATCTTCCTTGCCCTGCTTGGCAAGCAGCGCGGCCTGGCGGCGAAGGGCTGGCAGCGCGCGGCCGGCGAGTTCGGGAAGAAGGGCACGCACCTGTCGGTCGCGGACATCACCGACGAGGCGAGTCTGCTGGCCGTCCGTGCGCACAAGAAGGAAATGAAGGCGGCGGCGAAGGCCGCGAAAGCCTAGCCCTCGGGAACCCCAAGGTTGTTGCCCTGAAGGGCACCCTTGGGACGTTCAGCCCAGATCCACCGATGGTCCTGGTGGCCCGGTGGCTCGCTGCGCGGTTTCGGGGCGCGAAGCGCCCGAAACCGCCTGACGTCACGGCACGGGCGATGTCCCGAAAGACGCGCTCATGTCGTTGAACGTCCCGATCGCGTCTTTCAGGACCGGGCCTCACTGCTGGTTCGCGCCGAGGTTCGCGGTCATCGCCGTCATCAGGTTCTGTTGGTTGAACTGCACCGACAGGGAGAAGCCCGGACCGGTGAGGTACAGCTGCAACCCGTTGTGCTGCACGCCCAACCCGCGGTTCACCGCGTAGGCGTGGAACGCGCGGCGGTGGTCGTTGATGGTCAGTTCCATGATGCCCTGCTGCAGCACGCGGGCCACGCGGGTGCCTTCCGGCGGCGGCAGCTGGAAGTCCGGGTGCTCGATGAGGAAGCCGGCACGTGTGCCGCCGCCGACCGGGCCCTGGTAGCCCGTCCACCGTTTCGCGGCCGCCTTCGCCGCCTCCGCCATCAGCGACGCGACCTGGGCCGGGTCGGTTGGTGAGCCAGGCAGGGCGTCGAACGGGACCTCGGCGTTCGACAGCTCCGGGATGTCGTGCCGCTGCCCGAAGTCGCGGACGAACGTGGCAAGTTCCAGTACCTCGTCGCTGTAGTTGAACGGGTTGGCCCACGACCACAGCCAGGACTTCGGGCCGGGCGCGGCGCTGCCGAGCAGGTGCACTTTGGTACACGTCAACGGGTGGTCGCCGGTGAACGAGAACCTCGGCTCGGCGAGGTCGGTCTCCCAGGCGTGCTCCCCGAGCGTCTCCGCCAGGTGCAGCTGGTGCTCGAACGACAACAACGCCGCGTCGTTCAACAGGTCGTGGAAGTTTGGCACAGGCGGGACGCTACCGCCTCACGGCTTGCGGCCCACCGCGGCCGCACTGCACTGCTCCACCGGGCTGAGCGGTCGCAGGCGAGGACCGTCCGGCCACCACATGTCGGACAGCGTGAAGTCCGGCTCCTCACCCGGCCCCGGCGGGATGATCTCCAGGCCCGGCAGGAACTCCCGCAGCTGCGCCTTCGTCCGGAACATGCCGGAGCCCATGGGGCTGTGCAGGAACAGCTCCTCCATGCGCCGCGCGAGTGGGCTCAGCTCCGGTGTCTCGGGGTCCAGGAAGTGTGAGATGGCGACGAAGCTGCCCGGCGCCAGCGCGTCGACGTACTCCCGCATCAACTCGGCGCCGTTGTCGGAGGTGTAGTGATGCAGTGTGCCGACCTGCAGCAGCGCGACGGGCTTGGTGAAATCCAGGTACTTGCGCACGAGCGGGTGCTGAAGCACGTCCTGCGGCTCGAAGATGTCCGCGGACACGAAGTGCGTGACCTCGTTTTCCTCCAACAACGCCTCGCCGTGGGCAATGACCACCGGATCGTTGTCGACGTACACGACGCGTGCGTGCTCGTCGATGCGTTGCGCGATCTGGTGTGTGTTCTCCGCGGTAGGCAACCCGGAGCCGCAGTCGAGGAACTGCCGAATTCCGCCCTGGTCGGTGAGGAATCGGATCGCGCGGGTCAGGAAGTTTCGGTTCGACCACGCGAGGTCGTTGACTTCCGGCGCCACGGTCGCGACCTGCCGCAGCACCTCGCGGTCGATCGCGTAGTTGTCCTTGCCTCCCAGGGCCGCGTCGTACACGCGCGCGATGCTGGCTCTGGTCGGGTCCACCCCGACCGGAACCATGCTCGGCGCGTCGTACTTGGACGTGGTGCTGCCCATCGCAACCTCACAACCCCGAAGTTCTCCCGTGAACCAAAACAGCCTATCGACGGCCAACACGCAGGTAAACGCGGGTGTTGATCTCGAAATCCAGGATCAAGGTTCCCATGCATCTGCACTTGCGCTGGTACGGCAACCGCACGAGCCGTGACCCTTGGTATTCGCGGGCTCGAAAATCACCCGATTGGACGAAAGGATATTGCCCTCCGCCAGGGGAATTTACCCGATCGGGGTCCTCTAGAAGCGGCGCCAGGCCGCGATCGCGCACAGCACGGTCACGAGCGCCATCGCGGTCGCCAGCACGACCGGCCACGCCTCACTCATGCGCAGCGCCAGGACCACGTTGGCCGCCGTGGCGACGAGATACAGGAAACCGACGCTCAGCCACTCGAAGGCGGGGTGACGGACCCAGGACAGCGTCGGGCGGCGAGGACGGTGTTGCAGCATCGCGCACCTCCAGGTCACCCCATGGAGACGTCGCGTGAGACCCGCGTTCGGTTACCGCCCCGCGATCACGATGAAGACGCGGTCGGGCTCGCCTCTCGGCACCGGGATCTCGAGCGTCTCCACCGGGCCGAAGTCACGCGCCAGCGCCGCGGTGAACTCGGGCGCCGCACCCGCGCTCCACACCGCCAGCACCCCGCCCGGCACGAGTGCCTCCGCCAGCAAGGCCAGGCCGGTGGACGAGTACAGCGCCGCGTTGCCCTCGTCGACCGTCCAGTCAGGACCGTTGTCGATGTCCAGGCACAGCGCGGCGAACTGGCCGGCCTCCGGGAGCCAGCTCAGCAGGTCGGCGCACACCACCCGCACGCGCGGATCGTCGAGCAGGCCGGTGTTGTCCAGGTAGGCGGTGTTCCACTCGATCACGGCCGGTTCGCGTTCCACCACCACGACCTCGCCGACGGACGGGTGGGCCAGCGCCTCGCGGAGTGAGAAGCCGACACCGAGACCGCCCACCAGAAGCCGTCCACCGGCGGGCATGCGTTCGGCGGCGGCACGCACCATCAACCGTTCCGATTCGCCGTTGCGGGTGTCCATCAGGAAGACGCCGTTCGCGATGATCTCGTGGTGGGGGCCGACCCGACGCAGCACGAGCTCACCGCACACGCCATCGACACGAGCAAGGACCTGCGAAATCACTTGGACAGACTAGAATCAGTCGGGCAATCCGGACCTACCCTGGTGTGCGTTGGGAGGCAGTTGCGCTATGCATGCAGCAGTCGGCGACCGGCTTCACGTCCACGGTCGCAACGTTGGAAACCCCGACCAGGTTGGCGAGATCATCGAGGTGCGCGGCGCGGACGGGCACCCGCCCTACCTCGTCCGCTACCCGGACGGCCATGAAGGCCTCGTCTTCCCGGGCCCAGACTGCGTGGTGGAGGACAAAGACGAAGCTCCGTGAGCGGAGCCGAACCGACAAGCACGAACGACCAGCACTCGGCCTTGAGCGTAGGGCCGGGTGCTGGTCGTGAGCTTTCCTCAGACCCTGGTGAGCTCGGCGATCAACGCGTCGACGTCGAAGTGGTCGTCCTCGGTGCCGTGCGGGACCAGTTCCTCGGTCCTGCCGAGGAACTCCGCGACGGCGTCCCGGTCCAGCTCGAGCAGGGCGTAGCCCTCGGGTGACTCGATCTCCACGACGAGCATGTGCAGGCCGCGCTCGTCGAGTGGGTGGAAGCGGACGTCACCGACGCCAGCGGAGCTCGTGAGCCCCTCGACCAGCAGCTCGCGCGAGAACACCCACTCGACCCAGCGTGCCGGGTCGGTCTGGAACGCGGCGGTGACCGTGAACGGCTGGTCGGCGCGGTAGGCCCAGCGGGACCGGACGGGTGTGGTGCCGTCGTACAGCGCGACGAGATCGGCGTGAATGGCTTCGGTGGTCATTGTGTGGCCCCCTCCTCCTCGACGGATCGGTCGAGAAAAAGATGTTTGAAGGGGCCGCCAATGACGACCGAAGCCGGATGTTCACGCCATCAGGTATGACGGGCGCCACACGGCTAACGCCTGACCTGCGGATCTAGATGAGTCCCAGCTGCGTGACCGCGTCCCGCTCCTCGGCAAGCTCGGCCACCGACGCGTCGATCCGCGACCGCGAGAAGTCGTCGATCTCCAGGCCCTGGATGATCTCCCACTTGCCGTCCGCGCAACGCACCGGGAAGGACGAGATGAGGCCCTCGGGCACGCCGTAGGAGCCGTCGGACACGACCGCCATCGAGGTCCAGTCGGTGCCGTTGACCCAGTCGTGCACGTGGTCGATGGCGGCGTTGGCGGCGGACGCGGCGCTCGACGCGCCCCGGGCCTCGATGATCGCGGCGCCCCGCTTGGCGACGGTCGGGATGAAGGTCTCCTTCAGCCACTCGTCGTCGTTCACCGCGGCGGCGGCCTGCTGCCCGTTGACCTCGGCGTGGAACAGGTCCGGGTACTGGGTGGCGGAGTGGTTGCCCCAGATCGTCATCTTGTCGATGTCGGTCACGGCGACGCCCAGCTTCGCGGCCAGCTGCGACAGCGCCCGGTTGTGGTCGAGCCGGGTCATCGCGGTGAACCGGTCGGCGGGCACGTCCGGGGCGTGCGACTTGGCGATCAGCGCGTTCGTGTTGGCGGGGTTGCCCACCACGAGGACCCTGACGTCCTCGGCGGCGCCCGCGTTGATGGCCTCACCCTGCGGCTTGAAGATGCCGCCGTTGGCCTCGAGCAGGTCGCCGCGCTCCATGCCCTTGGTACGCGGGCGGGCGCCGACGAGCAGCGCGACGTTGACCCCGTCGAACGCGCGCTTCGGGTCGTCGGTGATGTCGATGCCGGCGAGCAGCGGGAAGGCGCAGTCGTCGAGCTCCATGGCCGTGCCCTCGGCGGCCTTCAACGCAGGGGTGATCTCCAGCAGCGACAGCCGGACGGGCGTGTCGGGCCCGAGCAGCTGCCCTGAGGCAATGCGGAACAGCAGTGCGTAACCGATCTGGCCGGCGGCACCAGTGACGGTGACCTTGACGGCAGCCTTGCTTGCCACGGGGAAGATCCTCCCGACTGAGAAAAGGAAAAACCGGTGCCAGGAGGCTATCAAGCATGCTAGGGGCGGGCGGGGCCGCTTGTGAGCAGCGAGTCACTGCGGCCCCCGCCACACCGTCACGGGCCCGGCGATGCCATCGGGGTCCTCGGGGTCTACGGGGGAAGCCCGCCCTGGGCTTTCGCTTTCTTGCGGGGGTCGCAACGGGACAGTCCTTTGAGTGGAATTGTCCTTCGCGGCCGTCGACTCCCTGGTCAGCACGCCATGATGAGGCGAGTTCGCGAGGGAGATCGAGTAATGACCGTGATGTTGCAGGGGCCGGATTCCACCGTTCGGATCGAGGTGCTCGGCGAGGAGCTGCGCCGGCTGCGGGAGGCGTGCGGGCTGACGCTGTCGCAGGTCGTCGCGCGCATCGGGATCAGCGAGTCGCACCTGTCCCGGATGGAGTCGGGGAAGCGGGTGCCGCGGCCCGAGGACGTCGCCGCTCTTCTGGTCGTCTACGGCGTCACCGGCGAGGAACGCCTCGAACTGCTCACCTTCGCGACAAGGGCCAACCAGCCCGGCCTCTGGCAACGGCAGGGCTCCTTCGAGGCTCGCTTCACCACACTCAAGCACCTGGAATCACGGGCGACCAAGCTGGTGAGCTTCGAACCACTGGTCATCCCCGGACTGCTCCAGACCGTGCCCTACGCCCAGGCGATGGTCCGCGAAGTCGGCATGATCGACGATCCCGCCCAGGTCGATGAGCGGGCGGTTGGCCGGATCCATCGCCAGTCGGTTCTTCGCAAGCACGACGCCCCGCGCCTGATCGCGCTCGTGACCGAGTCAGCGTTGCGCAACGTCGTCGGTGGCCGCGAGGTCATGCGAGACCAGTTGCGATATCTCGCCGAAGTGGCGAAACGGCCAAACGTGACCCTCCGGGTGGTCCCCACGATCGCGGGCGGCCACCCCGGACTCAATGGCCCCTTCCTACGGCTCGGATTCGATGACCGGCAAGGCGTCGTTTATCTGGGGCACCTGACCTCCAGCCTCTTCCTGGAAGAGCGCACTGAGGTCGCGGTCTACGACCGCGCGATCGCCACGTTGCTGAGCGTGGCGATCAGCCAGGAGAACTCACTAAGGTTGGTGGTGGAAATGGCCGCTAGCTTGGGGTGACGATTTGATCTGGCGGAAGAGCAGCTTCAGCGCCGGTGATCCGAACTGCGTTGAGCTGGCCCACCTCGCGACTGGGATCGCGGTACGGGACTCCAAGGATCCCGATGGGCCCGTCCTCACCTTCGCTCAGTTGCCCAGTGGGCCGCCCTCGATCGTCATTGCTACGAAGATCATGCAGGCGCCGAAGGCTGAGTAGGTCAGTACGTCGACGCCTCGGCCGCGGATCATGATCATGCCGGCCTGGTCGTCGCGTAGGAGGGCCCTCAGTCCGGCGGCCAGGAACAGCGCGATGCCGATCACCACCGTGCCCTCGCGCCAGTGGTACAGGACGATCCGGAACAGGCCGAACGCCACCACGGCCAGCACCAGCGCGAACGGCAGGTGTGCCAGGACGGGGTGGCGGCGGCGGTGGGGCGTCGTCATATCGCGGCTCGTTCCGCCGCGGCCACCGTGTTGGACAGCAGCATCGCGACCGTCATCGGACCGACGCCGCCCGGCATGGGGGCCACCCAGCCCGCCACTTCCTTCACGTCCGGGTGGACGTCGCCGACCAGGCCCTCGTCGGTTCGGGTGATGCCCACGTCCAGGACCGCGGCCCCCGGCTTGACCATGTCCGGGGTGATCAGCGCCGGGTTGCCCGCGGCGGCCACGACGATGTCCGCGCGCCGGACCTCGGCGGCCAGGTCCTTCGTGCCGGTGTGGCACAGGGTGACCGTCGCGTTCTCCGAGCGGCGGGTCAGCAGCAGGCCCAGTGGGCGGCCGACCGTCACGCCGCGGCCGACGACGGTGACGTTGGCGCCGGCGATCGGGACGTCGTAGTGCCGCAGCAGCTCGACGATGCCCAGCGGGGTGCACGGCAGCGGGCCCGTCTCCCCCAGCACGAGGCGGCCGAGGTTGGTCGGGTGCAGGCCGTCCGAGTCCTTGGCCGGGTCGACCCGCTCCAGCGCGGCGCCCGAGTCAAGGTGGCCGGGCAGGGGGAGCTGGATGAGGTAACCGGTGCAGGCCGGGTCCTGGTTCAGCTCGTCGATCACGTTGTACAGGTCGGCCTGCGTGATGTCCGCCGGCAGGTCACGGCGGATGGAGTTGATGCCGACCTTGGCGCAGGCGTTGTGCTTGCCGCGCACGTACGAGTGGGAACCGGGATCGTCACCGACCAGGATCGTGCCGAGGCCGGGCACGACTCCCTGCTCGGCCAGCGCGGCGACACGCGCCCGCAGGCTGTCGAATATCGCTGCTCGGGTTGCCTTGCCGTCCAGGATCGTCGCGGTCACGCCCACATCCTCTCATCGCGGTCCGACACGGATGGCGGCGATGCCGACCGCGAGCATCGTCAGCGCGATGCCGATCAGGCTCGTGGCCGAGAGGCCGCCCGCGGCCGGCACCAGCACGTCCAGCAGCACGGCGCCGATCAGCTGACCCGCGACCGACGACATGCCCACCAGCAGCACACCCGTCACCCGGACGGCGGTCACCGCGGTGAGGATCGCGCAGATTCCCAGTGCTCCACCCACGTACAGCCACCACTGACCGGGTGGCGGCGCCGGCCAGCCGCGCACGAGCACGTCGACGACCGCGGCCAGGGCCAGCGCGCACGTCCCGACCAGGAAGTTCACCACCGTCGGCACCACGACGTTGTCCGCCGCGGCCCGCACCTGACCGTTCACCGCCGTCTGCCACGCCAGTCCGATGCCCGCTACCGCCGGTAGTACGGCCCACCAAAGTCCACCCGAAACAGTGAAGGCGCCATGGTCGGAGACGGAGATGATCACCGCGATCACAGCGAGTGACGCGCCGAGTGCTCTGGGGAGTGTGATGGGCTGAGGACCTCCGGGCCCGAGCCCGGCACGGTCGACGGGCAGGCTGCACACGATCTGACCTGCGACGACCGCGACCGTGAAGACCGCGACGCCGAGGATCGAGACCGTGAGCCCCTGGGTGGTGACGAGGTACGCGCCACACGAGCCGCCGAGCAACTGCCACGGGCGTAGTGCTTTGGTACGCAGCGCTTCACGCAAACGGCCCACACCGGCACGCGCGGCTGGCAAGATCGGCAGCGCCATGAGCAGCAGCACCGACCCCACGGAGAAGGAGATCAGCGCGGCGAACAGCCCGTCGTGCAGCTGGAGGCCGAGCTGGCCGTTGATCCGGCCCTGCACGGCCAGCGCCACCCCGCCCAGCGCGGCAAGACAGGCACCCGCCGCACGTAGCCGAGCCGGCGGATGGTGTGCTGATACGGCGGAGGTCACGTGGGGTCATCCTTACTTACGTGACCTTGCGGCCACCAGGAGGGCCGGGGTAAAGAAGCAGGCTGTGACGCCGACCGAAGGACAAGGGAAGATGTCACCGTGGCACAACCGACCCAGCTAACCCCGACTGAGCAGGACGCCCTGGTCAAGCAGATCGGGCTGGCGATGCTACGCGTCGCACCCGACGACTGGGAGCAGCTCACCGTCGACTACCGCGCTGTCGGCCGCTACGCCGAGTCGACCGGCAAGGTCACCTTCTCCGACGGGTCCACCGACTCGTGGGAGATGCCGGCCGACCTGAGGCAACTGTTCTCCCGCCTGCGTGCCGGCATGTACCGGGAGGGGCGCGGCACCTGGTTCAACGCGCGGTACCGCCTGGACCACCCGTCGAGCTACAACCTGGAGTACGACCGGGAAGAGCCGAGCTGGGACATGCCGCCGCCCCCGCAGGCGTACCCGGACGACATGCGGCTGTTCCCCCGCACGGACGAGAACGTCCCGGAGTGGTTGCGTCGCAGGCTCGCGTCAGCGCCGCCGCCTCCCGGCCCGCCGCCGGGTGGCCCACCGACGCCCCGGTTCCGGGTCGCGCGGGTCTTCGACGGTCCCGGTGAGGACGGCCGCCCCTCGGTGAACCGGCCACCGGTCGACGAGATGGACATCCAGGAGTTCCTGGACTACCTGGACGGCGCGCCGCTGGTGGGCCCGGCCCGCGGGTACGACGTGGACCGGCTCGACCCGAACGGCCAGCAGTCGGTGCCGATCGCGTTCCACACGGACGGCACGTGGATCTGGCCGGCCGCGGTGAACTACTTCCTGCGCGAGCACGACATCTCGCCGGAGACGGACCTGCTGGAGCACATCCGCCGGATGCGCTTCAAGCTGCCGCAGGTCGACGAGCAGACCCGCTCGGCGGCGCAGCTGTTCCTCGGCCCGCCCCCTGGTCCGCCTGGTCCCCCGCCGCCTCGGCCCGCGCCCGCTCCCGCACCTCCGGCCCCGGCGCCGACGCGTGCGCTGCCGGTGCCCGCACCCGCGCCTGCTCCGCCAGCACCCCCGCCGCCGCGTGCCGCGTTGCCGTCACAGGAACCGGCGGAGGAGCTCGAGCACCTGCGGGCGCGGCTCGACGATCTCGACGTGCCGCAGACCGCGTACCGGATCGGCGGTCCGCCGAGCGCCCGCGCGTGGGGGATGGAGAAGACCGACGAGGGCTGGCGAGTCGGCTGGCACGACCGGGAATGGGTCGCGCCCGCGATGTTCGAGGACGTCGCGGACGCGTCGGCGTTCCTGCTCGGCAAGCTGCTCCTGGACACCGACCGGTGGGCCGCCGGGCCGAAGAACCCGGAGCTGCCGCCGATGCCGCCGCCGGCCGTGCCCGCGCCGGAGGACCACGGGTTCGAGCCGCTGTCCGCCCCGATCGAGGCGTTCGAACCCCTGTCGGCGCCGATCGAGGACTTCGCGCCGGCCAGTCCGCCGCCGGGTACTCCTGGCTACTCGGACTCGCCGGGCCGGCGGAGTTTCTCGGAACCGGCGGAGGACTACGCGCCACCGGCGTACTCCGACTCACCGGGCCGCTTCTCGGAACCGTCGGACGGCTACACGCCTCCGGGCCTCGCCGAACCGTCGGACGACTACAGCCCTGGTCGTCGGAGCCTGCCAGAGCCCTCGGACGACTACAGCCCAGGTCGCCGAAGCCTGCCCGAGCCGCAGGACGAGTACACCCCGGGTCGCCGGAGCCTGCCTGAGCCGGCGGACGACTACAGTCCGGGCCGCCGGAGCCTCGCCGAGCCGTCCGACGACTACAAGCCGGTCAGCCCGCCGCCAGGTACCCCGGGCTACACCGACTCGCCAGGCTCTCCGAAGCCGGCGGACGACTACAAGCCGGTCAGCCCGCCGCCGGGCACCCCGGGCTACACCGACTCCCCTGGCCGGTTCTCCGAGCCGCACGCGGACTCGCCAGGCTTCTCCGAGCCGATCGACACGCCGGCCCGGTTCTCGCCACCACCGTCCTATGCGGACTCACCGGGCTTCTCCGAGCCGTCGCAGGAGGGGTTCGCGCCACCGCGACCGCCACGTCCACAACCGACGAAGGCGATGGAGACACCGCCACGGGACGAGCCGCTGTCACCACCGCGTGGCGTCGAGGTACCGGCAGGGCGGGGCGAGCAGGCGACCGTGCTGGCGTCCCGCCCGGTGAAGGGCGCGGCGGCCACCGCGGCCGGTTCGGAGTGGCCGATCAGGCCGCTGCCGGGCGAGCCGCCGCTGACGCTGTTCCGCGGCAAGCGGGTCACGGAACTGGAGCCGGGCACGGAAATAGACCGCTACGGCGACGACGACGGCAACCTCGTGTACGTGGCGGGCACCCCGTTCGCGGAGCGGTCGCTGGTGCCGGAGTGGATCGACCGGCCGTACCACGCCTACCGCGTCCGCCAGCCGGTGCAGGTGTTGACCGGCGCCGCGATCCCGTGGTTCGACCAGCCCGGCGGAGGCACGGCCTACCTCCTGCCGGACGCCGTCGGCGACCTCGTGGCACACGGCCATCTCGTGGAGATCAACGACCGCGAACGGCCACCAGGCTGAGGTTGTGGTGGTGGGCCGGCAATGACCGGCCCGCCACTCAGTCGATGAACTGGACGTCGGGCGAGACGTCGAAGTGGTTGAAAATCATCCACGCCACTCGGATCTGTTCCCTGAGGCACCGTTCAGCCTGCGGGAGCGAGACCCTGAGGTCGATTTCGCCCTCTTCCACAGTTCGTGAAACGGCGTCCTCGACAGTCACTCGGCCAGCCAGCGGATAGATGAACCAGTCACCGGTCGACGGTTCGAGCCAGGCTTCGAAGGCACCCCAGTCGAGTTCGTCAAAGCGGTATTCAACGATCTCCGAGAGTGCGACCAGGAACCCTTTCAGGTTCGCTTGCTTCAGCCAGTGGGCGAGCGCTTCCACCAAACGTCACCGACCCTTCGCCAGTCTCGTTGGCCGGCCCGCCAAACGTTGTCATGCCGGCTGGGCCGTGGCGAGCGGCGCGAGGCCGCAGGCGGCCGAGTACTCCTCCGACTCGATGCCCATCGCGGTGTTGGCGCGGGTCATGAAGTTCGCCAGGGCGATGAAGGTGGTCAGTTCCACCAGGGCGGCCGGGCCGAGCGCCTTCAGCAGTCTGGCCGAGAGTTCGTCGGTGACCGTCGGCGTGGTTTGTGTCATCGCCTCGGCGTACTCCATGACGTCCCGCTCCAGCGGGGTGAAGACGTCCGACTCGCGCCACCGGGGCACCTCACGTGCCTTGGTCACGTCGAGCCCCTTGTTGTGGGCCTCGAAGTAGCCCAGGTCCAGGCAGAAGCCGCAGCCGACGAGGCTCGCCACCGCCATGTGGGCGAACGACTTCAGCGTCTGGTCACACTGGTCGAACTTCTGGATTTTGCGACTGAGACCGAAGCTGAAGTTCACGATCTTCCTGTTGTGCCACAACACCTGTACGGCTTCCGGCACGTTGCCGATCGTCCTGCGGGCCATCCGCTTGACCAGCGCGCCGTAGATGCCGGTCAGCTCCGCGTTCGGGATCCTGGCCATGTCTCCTCCTCCGATTGTTTCTCGGCATGGAGACACCGGCCACGAAGCGGCTGTGACAACTAGCCGGAGAATCTTTTCGCCACCTCGCGGAGCCGGGCCACGGCCTCGGCCGCGCTTTCTGGCGTGATGCCGGCGATGTTCAGGCCGGGCATCTGACACATGTGCTCGACCTGGTCGGCGAACTTCATGTACTCGCGGTGGGCGTGTTCCCGGCAGGCCAGACAGGTGACGCTCTCCGGACGTTGCGAGGTCATCGCATACGGCACCTGGTGGCCACAACCGGTGGTGACGACGGTCGGCGCGTCGAGCACGTGCCCCAACGTCGACGCGACGACGTTGCGGAATTCGGCGCCGGTCTCCACGACCTTCTTCTCGACATGAATGTGCGGATCGGTCTCGCTCATCTGCGGCCGCGCCTTCCGTTGGTGTTTTCCGCACCCAGGCTAGGCGTTGTCAGTCGCCCACCTGTAGACCGTGGGCCGCGGCGAAGGCGATGGCCATGTCGATGTCCACCCTGGCGCCCTCCAGCGAGGCCTGCCGCAGGCCGTTGGCGTCCAGTTGGGCGCCGCGGAGGTCGGCGCCCGCCAGTTTGGCTTCCAGCAGGCGGGCGCCGCGCAGGTCGGTGCCCGTCAGGTCGCAGTCGCGGAGGTCGGCGCCGGTCAGGTTGGCCTCGCGGAGGCGCAGGTCCGCGAGTGTGGTGGCGCGGAGGTTCGCGCCGGCCAGGCTGGCCAGCGTCAGGTCCGTGTCGGTGAGCTGCCACGGGCGGAAGCGGCACTCGTGGAAGCTCGCGCCAAGGAACGTGCAGCCCCCGAACGTCGAGTGCATCAGGTTCGTGCGCTCGAAGGTGCATGACCGGAACGCGGACGCCGTGTGCTTCGACTCGCCGAGGTCGGCGCGGGTGAAGTCGCAGTGGTCGAACGTGCAGCCCTTCGTCACCAGCCCACGCAGGTCGGCTTCGGTGAAGTCGGCGTGGTCGAAGTGGCGGCCCTCCCACTTCTGGTTGGACAGGTCGGCGTCACGGAAGTCCTCGGTCATGGCATGCAGACTAGGGAACGACCACGACAGGACGTCGCGCGTCGTTGATCAGGAACTTGGCCACCCCGCCGTTGCCCCGGCCGATCACGATGCAGTCCGCGCGCAGCTCCTCGGCCACTTTCTCCAGGCCGTGCGCCGGGTCGCCGCGATGGTGCACCAGCTCCCACCGCACCCCCGTCGTGCCGAGATAGTCGGTGATCGTGCCGCGCAGCTCGTCGACCAGCTCGGTCGCCGCCTCCGCCGCGGTCGCCATCCCGAACGGCGACCAGTAGGCGGGGCTGGTCAACTGCTCGACGTACACGAACACCAGCCGCGCCCGCTCCCGCCGGGCGAGCCCACTGGCCCAGGCGGCGGCATGCAGTGCGCGCTGAGTCCCGTCGACACCGACGACGATCACGGCAAGACCGTCCTTACCGACCTCGTAGTCGCGCACGCCCGGATCCTATTGCCGGGACATGGTTCTTTGAACGGCTGTTACCGATCGGTTCCATGTCATGGTGACAATTCGACCGAGCCCCGACTAATCGTCGAGTCGGGGAGCCGCCGGTGATCGCGTGACGCCTCAGGGGCGGTTGTTCCAGAACAGCCTTTCGTCCTTGTCCGGGTCGTTGACGATCCTGCACGTGGCGTCGAGCCACATCGTGGCACGGTTCCTCGGCGTGTAGGCGGGCCATGTCGGCAGGTCCGTCGCGGTGGGACGGCCCCGGTGCGCGAAGCCTGCCCACAGTCCGCTCATGTGCCGTGCGGTCGCGAGCCGCCCCGGCGACTGATCCGCGTAGAGGAAGGAGTCGAGGTTCTTGTCGGTGTTGGCGAACTTGAGGTTGATGTCCGACGCGTGCGGCGAGCCGAGCGGGAAATCGGTGCCTGGCACCAGGGTCGGGTTCTTGTAGGCGAGCTGGTACATGAACACGGGCGCCGCGCGCTGCGCCGCCTTGGTTTCCGCGATCTTGATCGCGTCGCGCCAGATCGGCGAGGTGGTGATCGCGAAGTAGAGCTGCGCCGGCGTCGCGTCGGGTCGCGACCCGCGGAAGGTGTTGATGATCTGGTCGAGCTCGGCGCCCTGATACGTCCTGCTCAGCTCCCTGCGAAGGCCGGCCTCGTCGATGCGGAAGATGTCGCGCGGCCCGAAGAGACTGAAGAACACCGTCTCATCGCGGCATGTGCCGCACATCAGCGGCTTGCCGGCCGAGAAGGGCGCGACGCCGTCGGCGAAGGGATGCTGCGGAATGACTCGGCCATCGACGAAGGCGCCGAAACCGGGGAGCGGAGGAGGGTCGCCCCAGGGCGCGACCCCATTAGCTGCCTCGGACTGCTGGATCTCGAGCAGTCTCTCGGCCGGAATGTCATGCAGCCTGGGAATGTCCGCCGTGGTCAGGCCCAACAGCTCCAGTGTGCGCCTGGCCCGGGCAGTGGCGCCTTCACGGGTGGGGAAGCGCAGCGGCGCGGCGCTCTCGATCGAGGCCTTGTGGAACAGCCGCGCGGCATCCGGCATCGTGTAGATGGCCGCGGTCTTGGCGCCGCCACCGCTTTCGCCCCAGACCATGATGTTGTCGGGGTCGCCCCCGAAGTTCTCGATGTTCTCCCTGGTCCAGCGCAGCGCCGCGAGAATGTCCAGCATCCCCTGGTTGGCGGCGTAGTCGCCGCCGGCGAGGTCGCCAAGGAACAGGTAGCCCAGCATGCCGAGCCGGTGGTTGGACTCGACGACCACCACGTCGTAGAGCTGCGCCAGATGGGTGCCGTCCTGTCCCGTGGCGGAGCCGGAGCCGATCATGTAGCCGCCGCCGTGGTTGTAGAACATCACCGGCCGACGCCCGCAGTCCGCGTTGGGGGTCCAGATATTGAGGTAGAGGCAGTCTTCGGAGGGTGCTGGCATCCGGCCGTTGCCGTTCGGGCCCATCTCGTTGCCCGCCACCTGGAATGCCGGGTTGGGAAAGCTCACCGCGTCGCGCACGCCGTGCCACCTTCTGGGCGGCGTCGGGGCCTTGAACCGCAGTTCGCCCAGCGGCGGCGTGGCGTAGGGCACGCCGAGGAACTTCACGATGCCGTCCTCGCGTTTCCCGCGCACCTTGCCGTAACGGGTTGCCGCCTCGGCTGTTCTCTCCGTGCTCTGCGCGAGTGCCCGAAGCGGCATGCCCATCCCGGCGACCACCGACAGCGACCCGCCGATCATCGCCCTGCGGGTCATCCTCGAGCCCACCATCGGAACCCCTCCCAACTCCGTTGTTGAAACGTTTCAGTCAATGGCCACAGTGGACCGCCGCTTTGATGACAGTGCTTGGTAGCTTGCGTGCTCCCGGTTTGGGTAACGTTACCCATCGTGTTGCGACTGACGCTAGGGTCAACCTGGCGTGGCGTCAAGGCGCAGGCGACCTGGCTGGTATGCCTTGAGTTTCAAGACAACTCGCGCCGTCCACCTGGACAATGCCATTCCGTCCGCAGGCTCCACTTTGGCAGATTCCTTCCCATGGAATACCTCCGGTTGGGCACCTCCGGCCTCACTGTGTCCCGAATCTGCCTCGGCATGATGAGCTACGGCAGTACCGTCTCGCGGGACTGGGTACTCGACGAGGACGCCGCGGAGCCGATCGTCCTGCAGGCCGTCGAGGCGGGCGTAACGTTCTTCGACACCGCGGACATGTACTCCGGCGGGGTCAGCGAACTGATCACCGGGCGACTGCTCGCCAAACTGTTCCCCCGCCGCGACGACTACGTGCTGGCCACCAAGGTCTACTTCCCGATGGGGTCCGGCCAGAACGACAAAGGCTTGTCCCGCAAGCACATCATGGCGGCCATCGACGCGTCGCTCGACCGGCTGGGCGTCGACCACGTCGACCTGTACCAGATCCACCGCTGGGACTACGAGACGCCGATCGAGGAGACCATGGCGGCCCTGCACGACGTCGTTCGTGCCGGCAAGGCCCGCTACATCGGCGCCTCCAGCATGTGGGCGTGGCAGTTCGCCAAGGCCCAGCACGTGGCCGCCGACAACGGCTGGACGCCGTTCGTGTCCATGCAGAACCACTACAACCTGGCGTACCGCGAGGAGGAGCGCGAGATGATCCCGCTCTGCCTCGACCAGGGCGTCGGCGTCATCCCGTGGAGCCCCCTGGCGCGCGGCCTGCTGGCGGGCGGCCGAGGCCGCGGCTCTGTCCGCGCCGGCAGCGACGAGTACGCCCGGCTCCTGTACGCCGAGGCCGCGGCCGCCGACGACGCGGTGGTCGACGCGGTCACCACCGTCGCCCAGCGCCGCGAGGTGCCGCCCGCCCAGATCGCTCTCGCGTGGCTGATGCGCCAG
>NZ_DASUVO010000136.1:0-27669 GCF_036378875.1 Actinophytocola sp. | reverse complement strand
TAGCCCTGCTGCATGAGCTGGAAGTATGCAGCCCGTTCCCGGATCAGCTTCTTCCGTCCCTGCGGCTTACGGTCAGCCCGGACCTCGTAGTCCATCGCACCCCTTGAACTGGGGTGTTGCAACAATCACTAGAACCCAAGCGGCGTGACGGGGGCCCTTCACGGACAACGGGGTCAGGGCAGGGGGCCGCCTGCCGCCAGGGCGCAGAGCTTGGTGAACTCCTCCGCGTCCAGGCTCGCGCCGCCCACGAGGGCGCCGTCGATGTCGTCCTGCTTCACCAGGTCGCTGATGCTGCCGGACTTGACCGAGCCGCCGTAGAGAACACGGACGCTGTCCGCGATCTCCTTGCCGTACTTGTCCGCCAGCCTGGCCCGGATCGCGCCGCAGACCTCCTGCGCGTCGGCCGGGGTCGCGACGCGGCCGGTGCCGATGGCCCACACCGGCTCGTACGCGACGGTGACCTTCGACACCAGGTCGGTCTTCAGGCCCTTGAGGCCCGCGATCAGCTGGTCGGTGGTGTACTCGACGGCGTTGCCCGCCTCGCGCACCTCCAGCTTCTCGCCGATGCACAGGATCGGGGAGATGTCGTGCTTGAGCGCGGCCTTCACCTTGGCGTTGACCAGCTCGTCGGTCTCCTCGTGGTACTCCCGGCGCTCGGAGTGGCCGACGGTCACGTACGAGCAGCCGAGCTTCGCCAGCATCGGCGCCGACACCTCGCCGGTGTAGGCGCCGGAGTCGTACCGCGAGACGTCCTGGGCGCCGTAACGAAGCTTCAGCTTGTCGCCGTCCACGAGCGTCTGGATGCTGCGGATGTCGGTGAACGGCGGCAGCACCGCGACCTCGACCTTGGCGAAGTACTTCTCCGGCAACGAGAACGCGATCTTCTGGACCAGCGCGATGGCCTCGAGGTGGTTGAGGTTCATCTTCCAGTTGCCGGCGATGAGCACCTGACGACTCACGAATGTCCCTCCAGGACCGCTACGCCCGGAAGTTCCTTGCCTTCCAGGAACTCCAGCGACGCACCGCCGCCGGTGGAGATGTGTGAGAAGCCGTCCTCCGGCAGGTCGAGCGCGCGCACGGCCGCCGCCGAGTCGCCGCCGCCGACCACGCTGTAGGAGTCGGAGTCCACGATGGACTGCGCGACGGCGCGGGTGCCCTCGGCGAACGGGGCCATCTCGAACACGCCCATCGGGCCGTTCCAGAAGACGGTCCGCGCGTCGGCCAGTGCCGCGGCGTACCGCTCGGCCGTGATCGGGCCGATGTCCAGGCCCATCCAGCCCTCGCGCATGTCGGCGACGAGCACCGTCTCGGTCTGGGCGTCCGCCGCGAACCTGTCCGCGATCACGACGTCCGCCGGCAGCAGGATCTTCTCCCCCGCGTCGGCCAGTAGCTTCTTGCAGGTGTCGATCATGTCGCCCTCGAGGAGCGACTCGCCGACGCCGAGACCTTCCGCCGCGAGGAACGTGAAGCACATGCCGCCGCCGACGAGGAGCTTGTCGACCTTCGGCAGCAGCGACTCGATGACCGCGAGCTTGTCGGACACCTTGGAGCCGCCGAGCACGACGACGTACGGGCGCTCGGGGTCGCCGCTGAGCTTGCGCAGCACCTCGACCTCGGCCAGCACGAGCCCACCGGCGTAGGACGGCAGCAACCCCGCCACGTCGTACACCGACGCCTGCTTGCGGTGCACCACACCGAAGCCGTCGGAGACGAACACGCCGTTCTCGCCGACCAGGCCGGCCAGGTCACGGGCGAGCGCACCCCGCTCGGCCTCGTCCTTGCTGGTCTCGCGGGCGTCGAAGCGGATGTTCTCCAGCAGCGCGACCTCGCCGTCCGCCAGTCCGTCCACGGTGGACTTCGCGGAGTCGCCGACCACGTCGGCCGCCAGGGTCACGGTCGCGTCCAGCAACTCGTTCAGCCGCACCGCCACCGGCTTGAGCGAGTACTTCGCCTCCGGCGCGCCCTTCGGCCGGCCGAGGTGCGCGGTGACCACGACGCGGGCACCGGCACCCGTCAGCTTGCTGATGGTGGGCACCGACGCGCGGATCCGGCCGTCGTCGGTGATCGTTTCGCCGTCGAGCGGCACGTTCAGGTCGGCGCGCACCAGCACGCGCCGACCTGACACACCCTCGGCGAGCAGGTCGTCGAGTGTCTTCATACGGTGAAGCCTCAGATCTTCGACGCGACGAGCGCGGTGAGGTCCGCGAGCCGGTTCGAGTAGCCCCACTCGTTGTCGTACCAGCCGTACACCTTGACCTGGTTGCCGATGACCTTGGTGATCGGCGCGTCGTAGATGCACGACGCCGGGTCGGTGACGATGTCGGACGACACGATCGGGTCCTCGCTGTAGCGGAGGATGCCCTTGAGCGGGCCCTCAGCCGCGGCGCGGTAGGCGGCGTTGACCTCGTCCACCGTGACCTCCTTGGCGAGGTCGACGGTCAGGTCGGTGATCGACCCGGTCGGCACCGGCACACGCAGCGAGTAACCGTCGAGCTTGCCGTTGAGCTCCGGCAGCACCAGGCCGATCGCCTTGGCTGCGCCGGTGGAGGTCGGCACGACGTTCAGCGCGGCGGCGCGGGCACGGCGAAGGTCCTTGTGCGGACCGTCCTGCAGGTTCTGGTCCTGCGTGTACGCGTGGATCGTGGTCATCAGGCCCTTCTCGATGGTGAACGCATCGTGGAGGACCTTGGCCAGCGGAGCCAGGCAGTTGGTGGTGCAGGAGGCGTTGGAGATGATCGTCTGCGAGCCGTCGTACAGGTGCTCGTTCGCGCCGATCACCACGGTGAGGTCCTCACCCTTGGCCGGCGCGGAGATGATGACCTTCTTGGCGCCACCCTCGTCGACGTGCTTGCGGGCGTCGTCGGCCTTGGTGAAGAAGCCGGTCGACTCGATGACCACGTCGACGCCCAGGTCCTTCCAGGGCAGCTTGCCGGGGTCGCGCTCGGCGAGCGCCTTGATCGTCTTGCCGTCCACCTCGATGCCCTCGGCAGTGGCCTTCACCTCGAAGGGCAGGCGACCGAGGACGCTGTCGTACTTCAGGAGGTGAGCCATGGTCGCCACGTCGCCGAGGTCGTTGAACGCCACGATCTCGATGTCGTGCTCGCTGGCAGCCACCGCGCGCCAGAAGTTGCGGCCGATACGGCCGAAGCCGTTGACGCCTACTCGAACCGTCACCGTGCGTCTCCCTCGTGCTCGTTTCGTCTGACAGCCCCGACCACCCTATCTCCCGAGGTCGGACAGGTCGCGGGAGGTGCGGGCGACTTAACTGTATCGAATCAGTTGACGCTCTTGAACGGGCCCTGGTGCGGGCTCGCGGGATTTTCCGACCGGGTTTGTATCTGGGTGAGAGGCACCGACTCTTGTACCTGTGCGAGGGGCGCTGGAAGCGGTGACGAGGCGGGGGACGGCTCGTCACCGGGGGGTTCGGTGCTCGAGGGAGGGCAGGGCTCGCCTGGCCGCGTGGGGGTCAGTCAGGCGGGCCCTGGAGTTTGCTTCGGGAGCGTCCACCCGTCAACGGGGTGGGCGCTCCTGAATGCATCGCCGGGCGCAGAGGACCTCGCCGGCGCGATGAAGGCCCCCTATCCTCACCGTGGGCGTGATGAAGGACGCATCGCGTGGCCGCCGGCTCGAACGGCCCGCCTGTCGCGACACCACGGCAATAGGGGTGAGGCCGTGCCCGCCCGCCCGCGGGCTTCGCCCGCAGATGGCACCCCGCCTCCCGAGCCGAGCCACATAGTCGGTGACAGCACTGGCTCCAGCCGTTCGGCCACCGACTCGTCACCGCTGCGGGCGAGTTCGGCTTGGCGCACTGTCCGCTGTATCGGCATGCTCGTCCGCCGCAGACAACGCCGGTTCCCCGGCCTCGCGGCTGGTGTGCTGGTGTTTGTTTGCTGGTTCCTAGACTTCGGCTTCCAGCATTTCCGGGGTTACCGCCGACTCCGTGTCCGGGAGGCCTAGTTCCTTTGCTCGCTTGTCCGCCATTGCCAGTAGGCGGCGGATTCGGCCTGCTACCGCGTCCTTGGTCATCGGCGGGTCCGAGAGTTGGCCCAGTTCTTCCAGGGAGGCCTGGCGGTTGGCCAGGCGGAGTTTGCCCGCGGCGCTCAGGTGTTCCGGGGCCGTCGCGCCCAGGATCTCCATCGCCCGCTGCACTCGTGCGGCTGCCGCTACCGCGGCTCTTGCTGAGCGGCGCAGGTTCGCGTCGTCGAAGTTCGCCAGGCGGTTCGCCGTTGCGCGGACCTCTCGGCGCATGCGGCGTTCTTCCCAGGCAAGGACCGAGGTGTGTGCGCCCAGTCGGGTGAGCATCGCGCCGATCGCGTCACCGTCGCGGACCACCACGCGGTCGGCGCCTCGGACCTCGCGGGACTTCGCCTGGATGCCCATCCTGCGGGCCGCGCCCACCAACGCCAGCGCGGCTTCCGGGCCAGGGCAGGTGATCTCCAGTGCGGATGACCGGCCCGGCTCGGTCAGTGAGCCGTGTGCCAGGAAGGCGCCGCGCCACGCGGCCTCGGCGTCACACACTCCCCCGGACACGACGGCCGCTGGCAGGCCGCGGACCGGGCGGCCTCGCTGGTCCAGCAGGCCCGTCTGTCTTGCCAGGCCCTCGCCGTCCTTCACCACCCGCACGACGTACCGGGTGCCCTTGCGCAGCCCCCCGGACGCCAGGACGTGGATGTCCGCGTTGTGCCCGTACAGGTCATGGATCTCCTTGCGGAGCCGGCGCGCGGCCGCGCCCGTGTCCAGTTCCGCCTCGACGACCACCCGGCCGGCGACGATGTGCAGTCCTCCGGCGAACCGCAGCAGCGACGACACCTCCGAGCGCCGGCAGCACGTTTTCGACACGGCAAGACGACTCAGCTCGTCCTTGACTGCCGCGGTCATCGCCACGATGACAGCTCCTCTCCCACCATGCGTGCCCCTCCCACGGGACCCCGCCTCCCACGCTGGCGTACATCCCACCATCAACATCCCCGGCCCGCTCATCCGAGCCGACGGCCCGCCCCGCGAGCTCCGCTCAGAACCTCAACGCCCCCCGCAGGCTCTCAGCCAGCGCCGCCGGGTCGTGCCGGTCCCGCGCGTCCGCCGACGTGATCGTGTCGAGCCTCAGCTGGGCGCCCAGTGCCTGTGCCGCACGCCGCAGGCGGTCCGGGGTCGGCACCGAGTCGGCGTCGGCGATCACCGCGTCCACGCGCAGTCGAGGTGCGTGCTCGCAGAGTACGTCCAGATGCCGCTCCGGGGAGAACCCAGCCGTCTCACCCGGTTGAGGGACGAGATTCAGTACCACCATGCGGGACGCCGTTGTGTCGATCAGCGCTTCGTGCAACTCCGGCACCAGCAGGTGCGGCAGCACACTCGTGAACCACGAACCGGGTCCGAGCAGCACCACGTCGGCGTCCAGCACGGCCTGGACGGCGGCCTCGCACGCCTTCGGCACGTCGTCCGGCCCGCCGGCCGGCTGCAGCCGGATCCGCTGCACCTGACCCGGCGTGGTCGCCACCGCGACCTGTCCCCTGATCCGCCGCACGGCGGCCGGATCCTCGTCCAGGCCGATCACGTCCGCCTCGATGTCCAGCGGCTGCGTGCACATCGGCAGCACGCGGCCCTGCACGCCCAGCAGGCGCGCCGCCTCGCTGAGCGCGGCGACCGGGTCCTGCAGGATCTCCAGGAGCGCGGCCAGGACGAGGTTGCCGACCGCGTGCCCGGCCAGCGCCCCCGTGCCGCCGAACCGGTGCTGGAACACGGTGGCCCACAGCGAGTTCTCGTCGTCCTCTCCGGCAAGCGCCGCCAGCGCCTTGCGCAGGTCTCCCGGTGGCAGCAGACCCAGCTCGCGGCGCAGCCGCCCGGACGAGCCCCCGTCGTCGGCGACCGTGACGATCGCGGTCACGTCCGGCGTCAACCGGCGCAACGCCGAAAGCGTCGCGTGAAGCCCGTGCCCGCCCCCGAGTGCGACCGCCTTCACTCGCGCCCCAAGTCCCTGTGCACCACCTTCACCGCCATGCGGTCCTCGTCGGCGAGCCGCCGGGACAGCTCCTCCGAGATCGCCACGCTGCGGTGCTTGCCGCCGGTACAGCCGATCGCGAGCGTCAGGTACCGCTTGCCCTCCCGCCGGTAGCCTGCGCCGATCAGCCGCAGCAGCTCGTGGTAGCGGTCCAGGAACTCCTCCGCGCCCTCCTGGGTGAGCACGTAGTTCCGCACGTCGCTGTCCTTGCCGGTGAGGTCCTTGAGCTCGGGGATCCAGAACGGGTTCGGCAGGAAGCGCACGTCCATCACCAGGTCGGCGTCCATCGGGATGCCGTACTTGTAGCCGAACGACAGCACCGTGACCTTGGTCGTCGTGGCCGTGTCGGTGCCGAACGCGTCCTCGATCTTCGCGCGCAGCTGGTGCACGGACAGCGTGGACGTGTCCAGCACCAGGTCGGCGTCCTCCCGCAGCGGGGTCAACAGGTCGCGCTCGGCCTTGATGCCGTCGATCAGGCGGCCGCCGTCGCCCTGCATCGGGTGACCGCGCCGGACCTGCTCGAACCGGCGGACCAGCACGTCGTCGGTGGCCTCCAGGAACAGCACGCGTGGCTTGTACCCGCTGGCGTCGAGGTCGCGGATGATGGCTGCCAGGTCGTCGGTGAACGCGCGGCTTCGCACGTCCATCACGACGGCCACCTTGGTGACCGCGCCCTGCGCCTTGGCGCCCAGCTCGACCATCGTGGAGATCAGCTCGGGTGGCAGGTTGTCCACGACGAACCAGCCAAGGTCCTCCAGGCACTTGGCGGCGGTGCTGCGCCCGGCGCCGGACAGGCCGGTCACCACGGCGACCTCCACGCCCTGCGCGTGGTCCTCGGGCGTCTCGGTCACGAGGTACCTCCGTTGTCCTTCTCGGTGTCGGCCGCCGTATCGGCCGCTAGGGCACTGTGTACCAGCGCCGCGGTGTGCGTGCCGATTCCCGGTACACCGCTGATGTCGTTCACCGACGCCTCGCGTAACCGCTTCAGCGAACCAAAGTGCTTGAGCAAAGCAGCTTTGCGGCTCTGGCCGAGGCCGGGGATGCCGTCGAGCGCGGAGGTGGTCATCCGCTTGGACCGCTTCTGCCGGTGGTAGGCGATGGCGAACCGGTGCGCCTCGTCACGGACCCGTTGCAGCAGGTAGAGGCCCTCGCTGGTGCGGGAGAGGATGGTCGGCTCCGGGTCGGCCGGCAACCACACCTCCTCCAGACGCTTGGCGAGCCCGATGACCGCGACGTCCTGGATGCCCATCTCGGCGAGCACGTCCGCGGCGGCGTTGGCCTGCGGTCCGGCGCCGTCGACCACCAGGAGGTTGGGTGGGTAGGCGAACTTCCTCGGCCGTCCGGTCTCGGGGTCGATCCCGGCCCTCGGCTCCTCCTTGGTCTCCTGGAGGTAGCGGTGGAAGCGCCGGCGGACCACCTCGGCGATCGACGCGACGTCACCCTCGGTGGCCGCGTCCCGGATCGCGAACCGGCGGTACTCGGACTTGCGGGCCAGGCCGTCCTCGAACACCACCAGGGAGGCGACCACGTCGCTGCCCTGGATGTGGCTGATGTCGATGCACTCGATCCGCAGGGGCGCGGTGTCGAGTCCGAGCGCGTCCTGCAGCTCCTGGAGCGCGGCGGACCGGGCGGTGAGGTCACCGGCGCGGCGGAGCTTGTGCTGGGTGAACGCCTCCTTGGCGTTGCGTTCGAGAGTCTCCATGAGCGCGCGCTTGTCACCGCGCTGGGGGATGCGGAGCTGGACGCGGGCGCCACGCAGCTCCGAGAGCAGGTCGGTCATGGCGTCGGCGTCGTCGGGCAGGGCGGGCACCAGCACCTCGCGCGGCACCGGGCTCGTGTCGCCCTCCTCGACCAGTTCGGCCTGGTCGCCGTAGAACTGGAGGAGGAACTGGTCGACCAGCCCGGCCTCGTCGACCTCGTCGATCTTGTCGATGACCCAGCCACGCTGACCGCGCACGCGGCCGCCTCGGACGTGGAACACCTGGACGGCGGCCTCCAGGTCGTCGTGGGCGAACGCGACGACGTCCGCGTCGGTGCCGTCCCCGAGGACGACGGCCTGCTTCTCCATGGCCCGCCGCAGCGCGGCCAGGTCGTCGCGGAGACGCGCGGCGCGCTCGAACTCGAGGTCGGCCGAGGCCGCGTTCATCTCCTTTTCCAGGCGCTTCATCATGTGGTCGGTCTTGCCGGCGAGGAAGTCGCAGAAGTCCTCGACGATGTCCCTGTGTTCCTCGGCGCTCACCTTGCCGACGCACGGGGCCGAGCACTTGCCGATGTAGCCGAGCAGGCAGGGCCGCCCGATCTGGCCATGCCGCTTGAAGACGCCGCCGGAGCACGTGCGCGCCGGGAAGACCCGCAGCAGCAGGTCGAGGGTCTCGCGGATCGCCCAGGCGTGGGCGTAGGGCCCGAAGTAGCGGACGCCCTTGCGCCGCGGGCCACGGTAGACGTGCAGGCGCGGGTAGTCCTCGTGGAGCGTCACCGCCAGGACGGGGTAGGTCTTGTCGTCCCGGTAGCGGACGTTGAACCGCGGGTCGAACTCCTTGATCCAGTTGTACTCGAGCTGGAGCGCCTCGACCTCGGTACCGACGACCGTCCACTCCACGCTGCCGGCCGTCGTGACCATCTGCCGCGTGCGCGGGTGCAGCATGGCGACGTCGGCGAAGTAGGAGTTGAGCCTGCCGCGCAGTGACTTCGCCTTGCCGACATAGATGACCCGTCCACCCGGATCACGGAACTTGTAGACCCCGGGCGCGTCGGGAATCGTGCCCGGCGACGGGCGATATGTCGACGGATCTGCCACCCGACCAGCCTACGGCCGAGCACCGACAACGCGGGGGCCACCCGCTACGACCGGTCGCGCCGCGGACGCGGTATGTCCGCGGTCAGCCGCACACTCGTGTCCCACAGGTCCGCCGCCTTGGCCAGGTCGTAGGAGTCCGCCGAGGACCGGATCTCGCGTCGGCCAGAGAAGTACACGCCGGTCGTGCCGGCCAGCGCCGGATCGAGTACGAGCCGCGCCAGGGCGGCGCCGGACCGGCGGGGCGTGTGGATGTTCAGCCCGGGAACGACCGTCAGCGCCGGCAGGAGGTACCGCCACGCGAACGCCTGCGGGCCTCGGTAGTCACGGGCCAGACCCGTGCCCGGCATGAGGCCAGGGTCGAACGCGGTGAAGGTGGCTGTTTCCGATGGCACCCGGCGGGCGAACTCGTAGGTCGCGAGCACGTTGCACAGCTTGCTCGTCGTGTAGCGCCGCCGCCCGACCGTGCTGGGGACGTCCGCCCCTTCGGTCGGGTGGGCCAGCGATCGGGCGTCGGTGTAGGCGGGGGCGGGCATGCCGGTGTGCCTGGCCGGGTCGTGGGTGTCGCTCGCGACGATGACGACCCGCGCGCCCGGCGCCATCCGTGGCAGCAGTTCCCGCACCAGAAGGAAATGCGCGAGGTGGTTCACGCCGAAGGTCTGCTCGATGCCGTCCTCGGTGAGGACGGTGCCGGAGACGGTCTGGATCCCCGCGTTGCACACCACCGCGTGCGGCACCGGCACGTCACGAGCGAACCGCCAGACCTGTGCCAGCGAGCCAAGATCCAACGGCAGCCCGACGGCGCCGTCGCCGAGCCGGGCCGCGGCAGCCGCGACCGCCCGAGCGTTTCGTCCGGTGATCACGACGTCCCACCCACCGGCGACCAGAGCCGCGGCGGTCTGGAACCCGAGGCTGCCCGTGCCGCCGGTGACCAGCGCGGTGCGCCTCACGAGCCTGTCCCCTCTCGCCTGGCACGGTCTGTCGCCGCCGGGGCGAGGGCGCGGAGAGCCGCGAGCAGATCGGTGTACATGCGGTACAGGTCGGCCGACTCCAGCTTGGCGGCGAAGAAGCACCCGTCGGAGTACGCCACCGCGAACGGCGTCAGCTCCGTGGCCGCCGCCTCCGCGATGTGCGGCTCCTCGTCGGAGAGCATCCCGATGATCAGGCTCCGGAAGTAGTCGGCGGCCCGCTGACGCACCCGTCCGATCAACTCGGCCACGGCCGCGTCGTCGTGGTCCTCCAGGGCCAACATGTAGAACACGCGCAGGAACGCCGGATGCGCCCCGACCGCGGCGGCCCCACCCCGTACGACCGTCTCGGCGCGGGCCTGGACACCGCCGTCGAGCTGGTCCCACCGCGGCAACGCGGCGAACCACCGCCGTGCGCCCCGTTCCATCACGGCGGCCAGCAGGCCTTCCTTGCTGCCGAAGTGCCAGTACAGGGAGGTGGCGGCGACGCCGGCGCCCTTGCAGATGGCCGAGACAGAGGTGCCCGCGTAGCCCTTCTGACTCATGAGCCGCTCGGCGACGTCGAGCAGCACCTCTCGCGACTGGGCGACCTTCGCCTCGTCTGTATGTGCGGCCATGCCCTCACTGTAGGGATCGTTACATACAGACGCAACACAGGCTCAGTCCTGCGGGTGTGCTCCGCTGAGTCCCGCCACCTCCGTTCGCCATGTCCGGTGCACGCTGACGTACTTGCGCATGAAGACGGCCAGCAACAGCAGGACGCTCCCGCCCCACCCGATGACGGGCCACCACGGCGAGTCGAAGGACGTGTCGAAGACCAGCCCGATCGGCAGGAAGGCCCATACGGCGAACCAACTGACGAAGCCCGTCTCGAGAAGCAGGTCCTGCGGTGCCCTCGACCGACGGCGGATGAACATGACCGCGGCACAGACGGTTGTCCCGGCCAGTGCCATGAGGAGGATGGTGTAGCCGAACGGGAACATGCCCCTGACGTAGTGCCCGTTGAGGCTGACCAGTTCGTCGCCCAGCAGGCCCGCGCTCACGATCTCGCCCTCCTCGGGCCACAGGTCGAGGCTGTCGCTGTAGACGACGTACGTCACGAAGCCCGGGAGAGCGACTTCGATCTCCAACTCCTGCCAGTTCTGCGACATGTTGTAACCGCTGTACACCTCGGTCCGCACGACGATCGCGTTGGGCACCGTGCGTAAATCCCCGCTGTTGAAGGCGCTGCGGGTGGCGATTTCCAGGTACACCGGCCACGCGACCATCAGGGCGATCAGGAGCGCGATCCCGCTGACGACGTAGCGCGCCTGCACGCGGGGGCGTTTCTCGGGCATCGACACCACCCTCCCAGTCTGACCAGACTATCCGCCGCGGCTGTCAGGCGCCGGATTTCCCGCAGGCGCAAGGGAAGCCCACGCCAACGGATCACCTTTGCCTACACGGCATGGAGGTTGCCGTCCGCGCCCGCCACGCACTGGGCCGAGGCGCGGCCGGAGTTCACGAACTCCGTGACGCACCTGCCGAGCTGTGCGTGGCCCTTCGCGTTGGGGTGGAAGGATTCCTGTGCCATGTGAGTACCGATGGCGTCCAGGCCGCCAGTCACCCACGCCCACGGGTCGACCGTGATGCGGTTCTGCCATTCGGTGGCCGGATTGGCGTAACCGCTGCAGGCCTCGCGGCCCTCGGTCGCGCGGGAGAAGTCCAGGAACTTCGCGCCGCTGCGGGTGGCGACGCCGCGCAGGGCCGTCGCGAACTGTGGGACGGCCTCGGTGCGGGCCCATCTTCCGTCCGCCAGTTTGATCGGGCAGCCCTGCGGGCCGTGCAGGATCGGGTCCATGCGGTCGGTGAACGGGGACGCGTAGGAGGTCAGGACGAGGTTGTACGAGCCGGTGGCGTAGCCGGCCTGGGACATCGCGGAGCGCACGTCGGCCAGGGCACGTTCAACTCTCGGGGCCATGGCGGCAAGGCGTTGCGGCCACTGGGCGCGGAGGTAGGTGTGGCAGCCGGCGCTGAACGGGTTGAACCACTCGCCGATGCAGTCGAGCACGGTGTCGGCGAAGGCCGGCTCGTCGTTCGCGCCGACCTGGACGATCACCGTGGTGACGCGATACTGCTGGGCGACACCGATCAGGCGGCGGGCCTGCGACCCTTCCGTGTAGTGGGTGGTGTCGGCGAGTGACACATTGGCGGAGTCGGCGCCCGAGCAGGCGAGGTTGATCGTTCTGTTCGCGACCGCGGTCCGGTGGACGAGCGCGTTCAGGGAGCGGTGGCACCAGTCGCCGTTCTCGCCCCGGGTGCCCGGCTCGTAGTTGCCGGCGCCCTCACCGGAGATGGCACTGTCCCCGAGGGACACGATGGCGGTGGGACGGTCGTCCGCGACCGCGGGGGTGGCGACCGTCAGGCCGCTGACGAGCAGAGCTGCGAGGAAACCGATCGCCGTTGATCGCATGACGTGACTCCCCGGGCACACGCGGTCCTGGTAGGGACGAGATGACCGTAACCAGGATCAGCCACCGTGGCTATAAGCCGAATGGGGCTCACGTTTGCCCGGGGAGTCTGTGAGTCAGGCGAGAACGACCTGGTCGCCGCTCACTGTCACGTTGACCGTGGCCAACGCCGAGGTCGCCGGGCCCTTCTTGACCGAGCCGTCCGTCGTGGAGAACTCGCTGCCGTGCGCCGAGCAGGTCGCGACGCCGTCGGCCGGGGCGCTGACGATGGTGCCCATGTGGGTGCAGGCGGCGTTGTACGCCTTGACCTCGGTGCCGGTACGGACGAGGAGGATCTTGCCGCCGTCGGGGTTGTCCACGATCAGACCGCCGCCGTCCGGCACGTCTGAGAGTGCGGCCAGCCCCGAGGACGACGAGCCGTTGCCGGCGGACGTGCCGGAGTTGTTGTCGCTCGTCGTGGCGCCGCTGCCCGAGGTGTCGTCGCTGGAGGAACACGCGGTGACCACCGCGCCTGGTGCGACGAGCGCGACCAGCAGGCCACACAGGACATCACGGCGCGACCGGGGTCCGGTCGTGGGGGTGTTCATGGGTGTGGTGGGTTCGACAGCAGTCAAGCCGGGCCTCCATTGGGGTGTCTCGGCAGTCAGGGAACACCGGGCCTTACGCGTACGCACGTCAAATGGTTCAGCGCTCATTCAACCAACTGGAGGAATGTGATGCTCGTAACTCAAGGCGCCTCGACGGCGGCCTCGCGGCGGAGGCGGCGCAGCTCGCGCATCGCGGTGACCGCGTGCTCACCGTCGATGGCCTGCACCGCGACGATGGGCACGTACTCGTCGTCCGGCAGCTCCAGCCGGGCCCACGGTGAGCCGTCCGGGAAGCTCACGGCCTCGACGTCCGACCACGCGTAACGGCGGGTGCCGAGCATGTTGCGGACCTCGACGCCATCGCGGTCGGCACGCACCCTCGGGCGGGCGAACCACAGCGCGCCACATGCCAGCACGAGACCGATCCCGGCCATCGCGACCTGGTCGGACACGTAGAAGTTCACGCCGGTCGTGTCGTTGCGCAACAGCACCGCCACGACGACGAACACCGCGAGGAAGAACACCGCGACGGCGACCGCGATCACCCGCGCCTTGTGGGGCCGGGCCACGTACATGCTCACGCGAACCCTCGTTCCGTCCACGGCTGGCGCAGCCCGCGGACGACCATCGCGGTGTCGAGCGCGGCGACCGTCGCCTCGAAGCCCTTGTCCTCCGCCGAGTCCGGCAGGCCGCACCTGGCCAGTGCCTGCTCCTCGGTGTTGCACGTCAGCACGCCGTTGCCGACCGGGGTCGACTCGTCGAGCGACACGCGGGTGAGGCCGTAGGTCACCGCGTCGCACACGTACTCGAAGTGCGGGGTGCCGCCGCGGATCACCACACCGAGCGCGACGACCGCGTCATGGTGCTTGGCAAGCGCCTGGCACACCACCGGCAGCTCGACCGCGCCGGGCACGCGCACCACGGTCGGCTCCTTGATCCCCGCCTTCGCGGCGGCGACCAGCGCACGCTCCAGCAGGGTCGACGTGATCTTGTCGTGCCATCGGGTCGCCGCGATCGCGAGGCGAATCCCCTCGCACTCCTGGACCTCGACCTCGGGACGGCCTTCACCACTCACGGGCCCGATTATCCCCTTGTCCGATCGACGCCGTCCCGCCGGTCATCCCCCACGACGATTCCCGCCCCGCGGGCGTTCCCGAAAACGCAACTCGCGGGGGCTGAACGCGCGACTCGCCGGGGCCGAACGCGCGACTCGCGCGGTTCAGTGCCAGTGGGTGGCTGTGTGGTGCACGTAGTCGCGGAAGGAGCGGGGTGCGTGGCCCAGCAGTTCGGTCGTGGCCTCGACGTCGGCCGGGTCGGTGGGGAGCGGCATGCTGCCGAGCAACTCGAAGCTGCGGATCCAGTCCTCGAGCTTCCGGCCGGACAGCCGTGCCGCGAGCGCTTCGCGCCAGTTCGGGTCGTCACCGGTGTAGCGCACGGGCCGGCCCAGTTCCTCGGCCCAGATCCGCGCGCTCTGTTCACCGCTCAGGGACTCCGGGCCCACGACCTTGTAGGAGCCCGCCGGGAAGTCCGGGTCGGCCAGCGCGGTCGTGATCACTTCCGCCGCGTCGCGCAGGTCGACCCGGTTGACCCCGTCGGGGTGCAGGGGCGTCGGGAACGTCCCGCCCAGGATGTCCTCACGGAAGATCTCGTCGTTCTGGGCGAAGTTGGGGAGGTTGACCATCACGGGTCGTGTACTCGAGTCGGCCAGCGAGGCGGCGAGCCGCAGCTTGGCCTCGTACGCCGGGATCGCACGCGCCGCCGCCGCGCGCTCGGCGGGATCGGGGATGTGGAACCCGCCGAACACCAGGCGCGTGCCCGAGCGCTCGGCCTCCTCGCCGAAGATCCGCGCCAGCTCGACCTCGTTGGCTTCGTGCGGGGAGACGTAGAGAGCGGCCCGTGTGCCGGCCAGCGCCGCACGCACCGCGTCGCGGTCGCCGAGATCGCCCTCGACCAGCTCGACGGCGTCGGACAGGCCGCTCGCCCGCTTCTTGTCCCGCACCAGAGCCCGCACGTCGAGGTCCCGGCGGAGCGCCTCCTCGAGCACGAGACCGCCGACCGTGCCGGTCGTGCCAATGATCAGAACGGTGGACATCGTCCACTCCCCTCAGTAGTTGACTTTGAGTCAATGACTCTCAATCAATCTAACACAACTGGCTGACTCGAAGTCAACGACTGCTAGCGTGGAAACCGAACACGGAAAAGGAGCAGCTCGTGCCGTCAGCCACCACCCCGACCCGCCGCCAGGCGGCCGCGGCATTGACGCGGGAGAAGGTGCTCGCGGCGGCACGCGAGCAGTTCATGACCTCGGCGTACGAGGACGTGAAGGTGGCCGACATCGCCAGGGCGGCTGGCGTCGCGCACGGGCTGGTGTTCCACCACTTCGGCAGCAAGCAGGGCCTCTACCACGAGGTGCTGTGCCAGATCGGCTGTGAGGTGCTCGACCTGCACGTCATCGACCCCGACATCCCACTGGGCAGGCGGGTCAGGCAGTCCCACGCCGCGCACCTGGCCTACCTGGCCGACCACCGCGACGTGGCACTGAACCTGATCCTGCGCACACCAGGACCCGAGGCCGAGAAGTTCGACGACATCCGCGACCGAGGGAACCTCAGGCTGTGCGAGAACCTGGGCCTGGACTACGACCGCCCCGCGATCCGGCTGGTCGTGCGCCTCTACATGACGGCGGCCGACCAGCTCGCGAGGGATTACCTGACCAGCGACCACCCGTTCGACGCCAACGTGGTCGTCGAGATGCTGATGACCGTGCTGACCGGAGCGCTACGCGCCGCACACACCGCCGACCCCGAGCTGGACGTCGAGCCGATCATCAGGGCGCTGGAGATTCCCTAGGCCTGGGAGGTTCCTTCGACCAGGTCTAAGTCGCCCAGTTCGTGGCCCATGCGGTCGCGCTTGGTCTGCAGGTACCGCAGGTTCTCGGCGTTCGGGCGGATCGGCAGCGGCACGCGGTCGACGATCGCGAGGCCGTAGCCGTCCAGGCCGACGCGCTTGGCCGGGTTGTTCGTCAGTAGCCGCATCGACTTCACGCCCAGGTCGACGAGGATCTGCGCGCCCTGGCCGTAGTCGCGGGCGTCCGCCGGCACGCCGAGCGCCAGGTTCGCGTCAACGGTGTCGTGGCCGTCGTCCTGCAGCTGGTAGGCCTGCAGTTTGTGCATGAGGCCGATGCCGCGGCCCTCGTGGCCACGCATGTAGAGCACGATGCCGCGACCCTCGGCGGCCACCGCGGCCATGGCGGCGTCCAGCTGCGGGCCGCAGTCGCAGCGCAGTGAGCCGAACACGTCGCCGGTCAGGCACTCGGAGTGGACGCGGACCAGGATGTTCTCGCCGTCGTCGATCTCGCCGTAGACCAGGGCGACGTGCTCGATGCCGTCGATCTTCGAGTCGTAGCCGACCGCGCGGAACGCGCCGTGCGGGGTGGGGATGCGGGCCTCCGCGACCCGGGCGACCTGCACCTCCTTGCGGCGGCGGTAGTCGATGAGATCGGCGATGGAGATGATCGCCAGGTCGTGCTCGGCCGCGAAGATCTCGAGCTCCTCGCGGCGGGCCATGTCGCCCTCGTCCTTCTGCGACACGATCTCGCAGAGCACGCCGGCCGGACGTAAGCCGGCCAGGAGGGCCAGGTCGACGGCGGCCTCGGTGTGCCCAGGCCGGCGCAGGACGCCGCCTTCCTTGGCACGCAACGGAACGACGTGGCCGGGACGGTTGAAGTCGCCGGCCTCCGCGGTCTCGTCGGCGAGGAGACGGATGGTGTGGGCCCGGTCGGCGGCGGAGATGCCGGTGGACACCCCGACCTTCGCGTCGACCGTGACGGTGTAGGCGGTGCCGCGGACGTCCTGGTTGGTGTGGAACATCGGCGGCAGGTTGAGTCGGTCGCAGTCGGCCGCGGTGAGCGGAACGCAGATGTAGCCGGAGGTGTAGCGGACCATGAACGCGATCAGCTCCGGCGTGGCCTTCTCGGCCGCGAAGATCAGATCGCCCTCGTTCTCACGGTCCTCGTCGTCGACCACGATCACCGGGCGACCGGCCGCGATGTCGCTGATCGCCCGCTCAATACCTTCGATGTTGGTCATCGAGACTCCTCCGCCGTGCCGCCATTGTGCTCCCGCGCGGGGACTTTTCCGCCCAAGTGTGGTGAGGCCAACCGCTCCACGTACTTCGCGACGACGTCCACCTCGAGGTTCACCCGGTCCCCGGCGGTGCGGACGCCGAGCGTGGTGGCACGAAGCGTCTCGGGGATCAGGCTGACGGTGAACCAGTCGTCGCCAACCTCGACGACCGTGAGGGACACGCCGTCGACCGTGATCGAGCCCTTCTCGACCAGGTAGCGCGCCAGCCTGGGAGGAATGCCGATGCGGACGATGTCCCAGTGCGGGGTCGACTCGCGGGCCACGACCACCCCGGTGCCGTCGACGTGGCCCTGCACGATGTGCCCGCCGAACCGTTTGCCGACCTCCGCGGCGCGTTCCAGGTTGACCGGCTCGCCCGGGGCGATCTTGTCGAGACTGCTGCGCACGAGCGTCTCGCGCATCACGTCGGCGGTGAACGCCCCCTCCGCCACCTCGACGACGGTCAGACACACCCCGTTGACGGAGATCGAGTCGCCGAGCTTCGCGTCGCTGGTGACGAGCGGTCCGGCAATGGTGACGCGCGCGGCGTCCGGCAGGTCCTGGACGGCGACGACCTCGCCGCGCTCCTCGACGATCCCCGTGAACACCTCTACCGCGCCTTTCCTGTCGACACCCTCGCCTGGTCCCGTAACGCCTCGATCGCCTTGGCCGGGTCGGCCGCCCCGTACACCGCCGAACCGGCGACGAAGCAGTCGACACCCGCCTCGGCGGCCTGCTCGATCGTGTCGGAGTTGATCCCGCCGTCGATCTCGACGATGACGGTCAGCTCGCCGGCGTCCACGAGCCGGCGGGCCTTGCGCACCTTGTCGAGCACCTCGGGGATGAACTCCTGTCCGCCGAACCCTGGCTCGACCGACATCACCAGCAACGTGTCGTAGTGGCTCAGCAATTCCACATAGGGCTCGAACGGGGTCCTCGGCTTGATCGACAATCCGGCCTTCGCGCCGGCGGCACGGATGTCGTGGGCGAGCTTCACGGGATCGGCGGCCGCCTCGGCGTGGACTGTGACGTTGTGCGCGCCGGCCTCGGCGTAGCCGAGGGCCCACCGGTCCGGGTCGTCGATCATGAGGTGGCAGTCGACGGGGATGTCGGTGCTGGCCAGGATGGCCTTGACCACAGGGAGTCCAAGGGTCAGGTTCGGGACGAAGTGGCCGTCCATCACGTCGACGTGCAGCCAGTCAGCCCCCTTGACGGCATCGGCCGCCTCGGCGAGCCGGGCGAAGTCCGCGGCAAGGATGCTGGGCGCGATCATGGGTGTTCGTGACACACCCACGAGCCTATTACCCCCGGGTAGGGCGTGGCTTGCTCACCGGTAGCGGTCGAAGGCCTCGGTGATCGTCTCCCGGTCCGCGCCGACCGCCAGCAGGAGGGTCAGCAGTACGCGTGACTTGGCGGGATCCAGGAATCCCGACTGGATCAGACCACGGTCCAGCAGGTCGCGCTCGGAGCCGGGATAGCCGTAGGTCTGCCGCAGCACCGAGCCCGCTCCTGTCCTGGTGGACAGGACGACCGGGACCCGCCCCGCCAGCTCGGCCACCACCGGCACCATGGCCGCTGGCACGTGCCCGGCGCCGAGCCCGGCGATGACGAGCCCGTCGAACAGGTCACCGGCGCGTTGGAGCAGTTGTCCGTCGTCTCCCATCGCGACCGTGATCAGGCCCACCCGGACTTCGGCAACTCGCGGGTCGGCCGGGAGTGTCAGGCCGGGGCGGGCCACGCCGCGCACCCGTGGGTCGCCCTCCACCACGAGCCCCAGCGGGCCGAAGCCGGGCGAGACGAACGCGCCCGTGCTGCTGGTGTGGCTCTTGCGGACGAACCGGGCGCCGTGGACCTCGTCCGACATCACGACCAGCGTGCCAAGACCGCGAGCGGCCGGGGACAGTGCCACCCGGATCGCCGCGTACAGGTTCGCCGGACCGTCCGGCCCGGCCGACTGCGCGTGCCGCATGGCCCCGGTCACGACCACTGGCTCTGCCGAGGGCACCGTGAGGTCCAGGAAGAACGCGGTCTCCTCGATCGTGTCCGTGCCGTGCGTGATCACGACCCCGATGGCGCCCGCGGCGATCTCCTCCTGGACCCGCACCGACAGCGCGACCAGGTCCGCGAAGCCCAGCGACGGGCTTGGCAGGGACCGCAACGACTCCGTGGTGATCGTGACGGCCAGCTCGGCGAGGCCCGGTACCGAGGCGACGAGGTCGTCCGCCCCAAGTGCTGGCACGATCCCCCCGCTCGCGCTCGGCGCCATGGCGATGGTGCCGCCCATGGCGATAACAGCTACATGGCTCATTTGCGCAGCAACGCGCAGAACATGGCGTCGGTGCCGTGCCGGTGTGGCCACAGCTGCACGTACGGGCCGTCACCGAGGTAGGGCATGTCGGGGAACGACTCGCGGGTGTCCAGGGGCGTCACCCCGGTCCGCCGCACGACGTCGGACACGAGGCCGACCGTCTCCGACAGGTGGGGCGAGCACACCACGTACCCGATCACGCCGCCCGGCCGGGTCAGCTCGATGGCCGTCAGCAGCAGCTCACGCTGGAGCTTCGTCAGCTCTCCGACGTCCGACGGCTGCCGCCGCCACCGTGACTCGGGGCGCCTGCGCAGCGAGCCGAGACCGGTGCACGGCGCGTCCACCAGCACCCGGTCGAACGTGCCGGCGGCGAGCCCGAGCGCGGCCGGCGACCGCCCGTCGCCGACGTGCACAACGGCGGGCAGTCCCTCCGTCGCCTGCTCCACGAGCCGGGCCCGGTGCGGCGCCTTCTCCACCGCGTCCAGCCGTCCGCCCTGGATACCCAGTAACGCGCCGAGCAGCGCGGACTTCCCGCCCGGCCCGGCACACAGGTCGAGCCAGCGGGTGTCCTCGCCCTCGACGGTCGGCCGCGTCAGCGCGACCGCGCAGAGCTGGCTGCCCTCGTCCTGCACGGAGGCCAGCCGCTCCCGCACCGGGTCCAGCCCGGCCGGGTCGCCGGCACCGGCCGCCAACCGCACCCCGTACGGGGAGTACGGCGCGACCTCGCCGCCGGTCATCGCCGCCAGCTCCTCGGCCGTGATCTCCCCGGGCCTGGCCACGAGGTGCACGGCCGGCCGCTCGTTGTCGGCCGCGAGCGCGTCCCGCAGCTCCTCCCCTGTCGTGCCGAGGGAGTCGGCGAACGCGCGGGCCACCCACTTCGGGTGCGCCTCACGCATGGCGAGGTTGCCGATCCGGTCCTTCTCCGGGTCCGGCGCGAGCTCGTCCAGCCATTCGTCTTCGGTCCGCTCGGCGACCCTGCGCAGCACGGCGTTCACGAACCCGCTACTGCGAGACCCGTGTTCGGCACGCACCAGGTCCACGGTGGAGGCGACGGCCGCGTGCGACGGGATCCTCGTGCGCAGCAGCTGGTAGCAGCCGAGCCGCAGCACGTCGAGCAACACGGGCTCCACCTTGGCCAGCGACCGGTCCACGCACGCGGCCAGGACCTCGTCGAGCAACCCGATGCACCGGCACGCGCCGTAGGCCAGCTCGGTCGCGAGCGCGGCGTCCCGGCCGGTGATGCGACGCTCACGCAGGATCTGGGGCAACAGGAGGTTCGCGTACGCGTCCCGGGCGCGGACCTCGCGCAGGGTGTCCAGCGCCGCCTGGCGGGCGGGGTCCTCGACCGGTGGCCGACCCGGCCCGTTGGGTTGTTTGGGCGGGTGGGGCGAGCGGGGCCGGGAAAACCGCGCGGGGCGCCGTCGTGGTTGGGTCACTTCAGTCGCTCTCCTGGTTCGACTCGTGCGCCCCGTGCCCAGTCGGTGGCCGCCATCCGTCTCTTTCCCGGTGCCTGCACCTCGCCGAGCATGACCGGGTCGGTCGCGGTGCCGACGAGTACCCGCTTGCGCTCGACCCGCAGCTCACCCGGTGCCAGCGAGTCCGCCACGACGCGCTTCACCGGGCCGAGCTTGATCCGCTCGTCGCGGAACTCCGCCCACGCGCCGGGGTCGGGGGTGACCGCGCGGGCAAGCCGGTCCACGGCGACGGCCGGCGCGGAGAAGTCCAGCCGGGCGTCCTCGGTGGTGATCTTGGCCGCGTAGGTGACGCCGTCGGCCGGCTGTTCGACGGCCCGCAGCGTGTCGTCCTCGATACCGTCCAGAGTGGACACCAGCAGCCCTGCGCCTGCCTCGGCGAGCCGGTCGAGCAGCACACCGGCCGTGTCCTCGCTCCGGATGGCCTCGGTCAGCACGCCGAACACCGGACCGGCGTCGAGCTCCTTCACGATCCGGAACGTGCTTGCCCCGGTGATCTCGTCGCCGTGCCTGACCGCGGCCTGCACCGGGGCGGCGCCCCGCCACGCCGGCAGCACAGAGAAGTGCAGGTTCACCCAGCCGTGCGACGGGATGTCGAGTGCCTTCTGCGGCAGCAGCGCCCCGTACGCGACCACCGGGCAGCAGTCGGGCGCCAGCTCCCGCAGCCGCTCGAGGAACGCCGGGTCGGACGCCTTGGCCGGGGTGAGCACCTCGATGCCGTGCTCGTCCGCGAGCGCGCCGACCGGGGACCGGACGAGGTGGCGGCCACGGCCCGCCGGCGCGTCCGGGCGGGTGACGACCGCGATGACCTCGTGCCGCGGCGAGTCGATCAGCGCGCGCAGGGACGGGAGTGCGACCTCGGGGGTGCCAGCGAATACCAACCGCATCTAGACGGCACCGCCGAACAGCGAATGCGGGCTTTCCTTGATCGTCGGCGTGCCCCCGTCGAACCAGTCGGCCGCGCGGATGGCCTTCATCGCCGCCTTCCTGGTCTGGTCGTCGAGCCGGTCGACGAACAGGACGCCGTCGAGGTGGTCGGTCTCGTGCTGGATACAGCGGGCCAGCAGGTCGGTGCCCTCGATCTCCACCGGCTCACCGTGCATGTTCCAGCCCCTGGCGACGACGTTCTTCGCCCGCTGGCAGTGCCAGTAGAGGCCGGGGATCGACAGGCAGCCCTCCTCGCCGTCCTGGATCTCCTCGTCGACCGCGGTCCAGGTCGGGTTGACGAGGTGGCCGGCGAACCCGTCGCAGTGGTAGGTGAACACGCGCAGGCCGACGCCGAGCTGTGGCGCGGCCAGGCCGGCGCCGCCCTCGTCCTCCATGGTGTCCCAGAGGTCCTTGACGAGCGTGGCCAGCTCCTTGTCGAAGTCGACGACCTCCGCGGCGGGGGTCCGCAGCACGGGGTCACCGAAGAGGCGGATGGGCTGGACGGTCACATTGCTCCGATCGGGGTCGCGTGGCAGCGGACGACAGTCTATTCAGTGCCACTCGGGTGCCGCGAAGATGCAACACGAGTGCCACATCGGCCACTTGTTCATGTGACCATCGCGAAGCCACCCCGGGGGGCCGCCATCGCGTCGGACGTGGAGCTGTGGAGCCGTGCCGCCGATGGAGACCGGCAGGCCTTCGGTGAGCTGTTCGAACGCCATGTGGAGGCGGTCTGGAACCACGCGTACCGGCTGACCGCGTCGTGGAGCCAGGCCGAGGACCTCACGTCCAGCACGTTCCTGCTGGCCTGGCGCAAGTGCCGCGAGATGCGGCTGGTCAGGGACTCGGCCCTGCCGTGGCTGTACACGGTGGCCGGCAACCTGGCCCGCGACGAGCGACGCGGCACGACCCGGTTCCTGCACGCGCTGCGCCGCGTGCCGGACTCGTCCGTTTCCGCCGACCACGCCGACGACGTCGCCCGGCGCGTCGACGGTGACGCCCGGATGGCCCGGATCCTCGCGGCCGTCCGGTCCCTGCCACGCGCCGAGCGGCAGGCGGTCGAACTCTGCCTGCTCGGCGAACTGCCCGTGCCCGACGCCGCCGAGTTCCTCGGCGTCGCCGAGGTCAGCGTCCGCTCCAGACTCTCCCGCGCGCGGGCCAAGCTCCGCACCAAACTCAGGGAACAGCCATGAAAGATCTCGACCTGCCACCCCACTCGCCGCTGCCACCCGAGGTCCGCGACCGCATCCGGACCAGGGTGAACGCGGTGCCGCCACGATCCCGCTACCGGGCTCCGCTGTCCGTGGCCGCGGCGGTCGCCGTGGTGGCGGCCGGTGCCGTCATCGTCGGTCAGCCGATGTCCGGCACGTCCGACGGCTACCGGGCCGGCACAACGGCGCTCCCGTCCGCCACCACGGTGCCCGGGTCGTCTCCCCAGCTCACCGTCAGCCGGCCGAACGCGCAGTCCGACGAGGATCTCGACCGCTGCTGGGCGGCGGTCGCGACCAGTCCACGTGTGGCCGAGTACGCGCCTCGGTCGACATGGCAGCCGGTGTTCACGGTCACGCGCGCACGCCCCGGGAGAGGCATCGGACTCGACAGCGGCTCTCTCGTACGCGTGACCGCGTTCAGCGACAACAGCGGCAAACCGGGGTTCTGTGAGAACGGCGAGGTCCTCAGCGAAGGCTCGAAGAGGTCCTGGGGCGCGACCGTGTCCGATCCGAGCGCCGAGCCGATTCCACTGGCCGCGGGCGGTGGCGCGAACATCTACGGGACGTACTTCTCGCACGGACTGCTGGCCGGTGTGGCACAGGGCGTCGACTCGCTGACGTTCCGCGCCACGAACCCGCACCCGGACACCGGGGAGCCGATCGGTTACGACTGTCCGCCGGTCGTCCGGGACGGGCTGTTCCTCGTGGAGGTCGGCGGGCTGCACGTGCCCAGTGGCGTTGCCGTCAAAGGCTTCGATGACGGCAACGAGGTGATCAGCGGGGAGTGGACGTACGACCCGGCAAAGGACCCGATGACCGGCCCGTCGATGATGGAGTAGCCGGTGACCGCCGACCCCGACCTGGGGGCGGGCCGGCGCACTCGTCCTGGGACCCTGCTAGATCAGCTCGAGCGGATCGAGTTGGACGCGGATCGCGTCCGGCTCTTTTCGCATGGTGCGGGCGTGTTGTGCGGTGGCGAGGGCGGCGGCCAACCCTCGCCCCTCGGCGCGGGAGGCGCGGACGAGCGCACGTTCCTTCTCCGTGTTGCCGTCGCGGTCGGGCTCGCCGATCGGAACCGGGCCGAGGATCTCGCCTGAGGCCGGGAGCCCCAGTTCGTCCAGGAAGACGCCGAGTGCCTTGGCCGGCCCGTCGACCGACGCCATCCGGACGGCCGGCGGGAACCCGAGTTCGGTGCGGGCGGCCAGCTCCTGGCTGGCGTGCCACACGGGGTCCCACCGGACGAGTGCCTGCACGGTCGGCAGCCCGGACTCGGCGAGTACCACGACCCGCCCGTCCCCCCGGACGAGCGCGCCCGCCGCCATCCAGCGACGCAGCGCCTCCTCGCTGGCGCGGAGGTCGGCGCGGCCGAGCAGCGCCCAGCCGTCGAGCAGCAACGCGGCGCCGTACCCGCCCGCGGCGACCGGCTCGGCCCCTGGCGTGGCGACGACCAGTGCGGGCCGGCCGGCCACGTCCTTGAGGACGTCCGCGCCGCCGGAGCCGAGCACGGGCACGTCGGCGAAGGCCCGGCCCAGCTCCTCGGCGGTGCGTTTGGCCCCGACGACGATGGCGCGCAGCCGGCGTGAGCCGCAGTTCCCGCAGCGGAACGCCGTGTCGGGCACGCCGCACCACCGGCAGGTCGGCGGCCGCGCCTCGGTGCCGCTGGGCAGGCCGAGCGGCCCTGCGCACCGCCGGCAGCGGGCGGGGCCACGGCACTGCTGGCAGGCGAGCGCGGGCACGTACCCGCCGCGCGGCACCTGCACCAGCACCGGCCGCCCGGCTTTCAGTGCCTCCCTGGCAGCCTCGAACGCGACGGACGGGATGCGTGCCGCACGGGCCGCGGGGTCCCGCGCGAGCTGCTGGTCGGACTCGCCAAGCGCGGTGATCCGCGGCGACGCCCTCCTGACGTCGTCCCGGGCGGCCACGATCTCCGGCGCCCAGCCGGACTCGACGAGCAGCTGCGCCTCCGCGGTGCGCGCGAACCCGGCCACGAGCAGGGACGCGCCGCTGCTGTGGGCCCGCTGGATGAGCACGTCGCGGACGTGCGGGTAGGGCGCGTGGGGATCGGCGTGCAGGTCGTCCCCGTCGTCCCACACGACGAACAAGGCGGGCCGGTGCACTGGCGCGAACACGCTGGCCCGGGTCCCGACGACGACGCGAGCGGTACCCCGCTTGACCGCGAGCCAGGCCCGGTACCGCTTGGCAGGCCCGGCGTCGGCGGACAACGCGACGACGTTCTCCTCGCCTGCTCTTTCGACACACGCCGCGTGCAGCCGCGCGACATCCCGATAGTCGGGCACGACGAGCACCGCACCCCGGTCGCTCGCCGCGGCCGTGGCGGCCAACTCCGCGAGCCGGGCCGGCCAGTCCTCACCGGGCAGCGCCTGCCAGACGGCGTGCGCCTGCCGACCGTTCCTGAGCGCCTCGACGAACGCGGGCCCCCGCGGATAGCGCGCCCAGGCCCTGGTGTCCGGCTGGTCAGGTTTCGCCGGGGTCTCAGCCGGCGGCTCGGCCTCGACCTTGGCGTGCCGAGGCGGGATCGCGAGCCGCAGGACGTCGATCATCCTGCCCGCATACCGGTCGGCAACACCCCGGGCGATGGCCGCGAGGTCGGGCGTGAGCACCGGCTCGGAGGACACGACCTTGCCGACGAACTCCATCCGTCCGTCGAAGTCGGACTCGGCGACCCGCTCGAGAAGGAACCCGTCGACCTGCTTCCCGGCGAACCGCAACCGCACCCGGCAACCGGGCACCGCGGCCTCGTCGAGCTCCTCTGGCACGAAGTAGTCGAAGGGCCGGTCGAGGTGGTGCAGCGGGACGTCGACGTACACCCGGGCGACCGGAAGGTTGGCCGCCGGCCGCCTCTCCCCTTTGCGCACCTCGCGCCCGCCGGTCATGACTGTTCCGCCTCCCCGGAATTCAATGTGTTGGTTGCGTCGGGGACGGAGGGTTTTGCTTGGTCACGTACTTGTGGCTGGTTTGCGCCACGTTCCCCTGAGGTGCGGTTGCGAGCCGCGAGGATGCCACAGGGAACGTCATGCCCGCTGGTCTACCAGAGCAGGGGGCTGCCACCCTCAGCCGGGCGGGTAGAACGAGGCGTAGAACGCCGCGGTTTCAGCACGGGCGGAAACGGGGGTTTCCTCGCGAATCTTGCGGTTCAGGCCCGCCGGGTAGCCGGCCTTCAGCAGGCGCCGCTCACAGGCGTCCTCCATGAAGGAGATCGAGAAGTAAATACTCAACAGGTAGCCGAGCGCCACCATGGAGAACCGGAGTGACCACGGTCCCGGCACGAGTAGCGCGAGCCACCAGAAGGTGAACTGCACCATAGCGCGACTGAGGTGCCGGAGCACCCACGTCCGGCACGTCAGGTCGTAGAGCACCCACTCGTGGTACGCGGTCGGGAGGATTCCGACGACCGCGTACCACAGCCAGTGGAGGGGGTCAGGCGCCCGCGAGTGCCTTGAGTGCGTCCGCACGGTCGGTGCGCTCCCACGGCAGGTCCAGCTCGGGACGGCCGAAGTGGCCGTACGCGGCGGTCTGCTTGTAGATGGGGCGGAGCAGGTCCAGGTCACGGATGATGGCGGCCGGCCGCAGGTCGAAGACCTGGGAGATGGCCTCCTGGATCTTCGTCGGGTCGACGGTCTCGGTGCCGAAGGTCTCGACGAACAGGCCCACCGGGGCCGCCTTGCCGATGGCGTAGGCGACCTGCACCTCGATGCGGGACGCGAGGCCGGCGGCGACCGCGTTCTTGGCGACCCAGCGCATCGCGTACGCGGCGGAGCGGTCCACCTTCGACGGGTCCTTGCCCGAGAAGGCGCCACCACCGTGGCGGGCCATGCCGCCGTAGGTGTCGACGATGATCTTGCGGCCGGTCAGGCCCGCGTCACCCATGGGGCCGCCGATGACGAAGCGGCCGGTCGGGTTGACCAGCAGCCGCACGTTCTCGGTGTCCAGCTCCAGCCCGGCGAGCTCGGGCAGCACGACCTGCTCGCGCACGTCCACGCCGAGCAGCTTCTCCAGGTCGACGCCGTCAGCGTGCTGCGAGGACACGACGACGGTGTCCAGGCGCACGGCCTGGTCGCCCGCGTACTCGATGGTGACCTGGGTCTTGCCGTCCGGGCGCAGGTACGGCAGCTGGCCGTTCTTGCGGACCTCGGTCAGGCGGCGGGACAGGCGGTGGGCCAGCGCGATCGGCAGCGGCATCAGCTCCGGCGTGTCGGTGCACGCGTAGCCGAACATCAGGCCCTGGTCGCCGGCGCCCTGCTTGGCGATCTCGTCTTCCTCGGCCTCGACCCGCTTCTCGTAGGCGGTGTCGACGCCCTGCGCGATGTCGGGCGACTGCGAGCCCAGTGCCACGTTCACGCCGCAGGAGTTGCCGTCGAAGCCCTTGGCCGACGAGTCGTAGCCGATCTCCAGGATCGTCTCGCGCACGAGCGCCGGGATGTCCGCGTAGGCCTCGGTGGTGACCTCACCGGCCACGTGCACCTGGCCGGTCGTCACCAGCGTCTCGACCGCCACGCGGGACTTCGGGTCCTTGGACAGCAGAGCGTCCAGCACCGAGTCGCTGATGGCGTCACAGATCTTGTCAGGGTGCCCCTCTGTCACCGACTCGCTGGTGAACAGCCTGCTTGCGGACTTACTCACGACGTATCCCACCCACTCTTTCCTGGTTCCCTGTCTGAAGACTATGTACTGGGTATCGAGGGACGCTCACTTCTGAATCAGCGAAACGACGGCATCCCACATACTGGACGCCATCTGCGCCTTCGATCCCAGGGCGATGGGTCGCTCGGACCCGTCCGCCGACAGGAGCCAGCCGGAATTGTCCTCGGTCTC
>NZ_DASUVO010000135.1:0-9927 GCF_036378875.1 Actinophytocola sp. | reverse complement strand
TAGCCCTGCTGCATGAGCTGGAAGTATGCAGCCCGTTCCCGGATCAGCTTCTTCCGTCCCTGCGGCTTACGGTCAGCCCGGACCTCGTAGTCCATCGCACCCCTTGAACTGGGGTGTTGCAACAATCACTAGAACCCAAGGCGGCCCTGCCAGGGCGTTTCCGTCAGCCGATGCGGCGGGGGCCGATGAACGCCGCCAACGCGGCCAGCACGTAGCCGACCGCGGGGCCGTACGCGGCGATCTCGAGTTCGCTGAGGCTGGTGGTCATGTCGCGCAGCGCGGCGATGTGCACACCGGCGACCGCCAGCAGCACGAGCCCGCCGACGATGCGGAACGTCGACATCGCCATCTTCAGCATGAAGATCACGACGAACAGCACGGAGAGCGCGATGATCCCGTACGTGATCTCCTGCTGTGAGAAGTCGAACGAGCCGGCGGAGATCGAGTCCCAGCCGAACCGCAGCGCGAGTGCCGCGACGCCGATGAGCGCCAGGATGGCCCAGATGACCTTCACGACCACGGACTCGAGCACCGACACCAGCGACAGCAGGATGCCGAGCGCGGCGAGCGGGTAGCTGAACAGCAGCACGTACGAGCCGCCGAAACCGCCGGCGCTGACGTCCTTCGCGGCGTCCCAGAGCTCCGGCAGTCCGGCGGTGCCGGCCGGTCCGGAGACCCACGGCAGCACCACGAGGCACAGCACCTGCACCACCAGGCCGAGGAGGCTCAGCAGCAGCCCGAGGCCGGGCAGCCGGAACCCGCCGCCCTCGTGTTCCGGTTCGGGTGGCGGCGCCGAGGGCCGAGGTCTCTCCGCGCCGGAGTGCTGGGGGCGGTACGGCTGCTGGTCGCCGTAGCCGCGGTCGTAGCCCTGGTCGGTGCCGTAGCGCTCATCGGGGGCGTAGCCGGGGTCGTAACCCTGGCCGGCACCGTAACCTTGATCCTGGGTGGAGCCTCGCTGGTAGCCCTGCCCGTGGTTCTGGCCATAGCCCTGGCCGTAGTCCGGCTCGTAGCCCTGGTCCGGGTAACCCTGCTGCGGGTATCCCTGCTGGTACCCGTCCTGCGGGTACTGCCGCTGCTGCGGTGGGTACCGCTCGTCGCGGTACGGTCCTCCTGGTCGGGACATGCGGGCACCGTACCCGCAGGACGGCTACAGTCCCAGTCCATGGGCGCGGCGAAAAGCACGCGGGAGTGGAGCGGGGGAGCCCTCCGCCGGACTGACCGAGGAGCGTGCTCGTGAGCGAGGAACGAGCGGCGAGCACGCGACGAGGGAAGGAGGCGGCCGGGCGGAGGAGTGAAGCGACCCAGTCAACACAGTCGCGGGCGGACGTGCCGCTCACCAACCTCGACCAGCCGCTGTTCGACGGCGCGGACGCGACGAAACGGGACCTCGTCGACTACCTCGACGCCGTCCACACGCGACTGTTGCCCGAACTGGCCGACCGGCCGCTGTCGGTCGTGCGGGTACGCGCCGGGCAGGACCCGTTCATGCAGAAGAACGTGCCGAAGTACGCGCCGGACTGGCTGAAGACGTACGCCTACTGGGCCGAGTCGTCGCGGCGCGAGGTGCACTACGCGTTGTGTGACGACCGGCGCTCGCTCATCTGGTTCGCGAACCAGCGGGCCGTCGAGTACCACCCGACGCTCGCCCGCGTGCCCCGCCTCGACCGCGCGACGCACCTGGTGCTGGACCTCGACCCGCCGGAGGGCTCCGACTCGTTCGCCGCCGCGGTCCAGGCCGCGTTGCTGGTGCGTCAGGCACTGGCCGACGTCGGTCTCGCGGGCGCGGTGAAGACGAGTGGCGCGAAGGGCGTGCACGTGTTCGTTCCGGTGTCCACCGACCACGAGATGCCGGACACCGCGGCCGCGACCAGGGCACTCGCCGCCCGCGCTGAGCGGATCGACCCCGAGGTGGCCACGACCGCCTACATCAAGGCCGACCGCGGCGGGAAGGTGTTCATCGACTCGACCAGGGCCGGCGGCGCGACCGTGGTCGCCGCGTACAGCCCCCGCGTCCGGCCCGGCGCGACGGTGTCGTTCCCCGTGCCGTGGGAGGACGTGGAAAGCGTGTCGCCGCGCGACTTCACCATCCGCAACGCGGCCGACCTGCTCGGCTACCACGATCCGTGGGCGGACGCGCTTCCCGAACCGCAGGTACTGCCCGCGGACCTGATCGCCGAAGGCCACGAGATCCCGGTTGCCCGGGTGGCCGCCATGCACGAGGGCAAGCGACGCAAGCGAGCCGCCGAACAGGCCGCGAAGGACGCGTAGTGGGTGCTCTCCGCGAACGGAGAGCACCCACTGGCCGTCAGCCGATGAACTGCTGCACGACGTCGCAGAACTCGATGCCTTCGAGATCGTTGCGGCCGGTGCTTTCCCTGACGACGCTGAACGACAGCTCCACATCGTCGGACGGGTCGGTGGGGGTGCCGCCGTGGTCGAGCACCAACTCGAAACGAACCTGCCCCGGATCGTTGAACAGCAGCGTGCCGTCCGGGCCGGAGACCTTGAAGGCGCCCGCGGCCAGAATGATGATCGTCAGCGTGCCGTCGCCGTTGTCGGTCACCTTCAGGTCCTTGACGACGTTGTGGAAGAACTCGGTGATGCTCAGGCCGTTGGCGAGGTTCGTCGTCGTGACCGTGCCGTGGAAGTTCTGCACGAAGTAGAGGAGCCCGTTGGGGCCCCGGACGTTGCCGCCGATGTTGCCCATGATGTCGAAGTCGCTCTGCAGGGTGAGCCCACAGTCGGTGAACACCTCACTGCCGACATCGTAGAAATGCACCCTCTCGATGGGCTGGGCCGCCGCCGGGGCGGACGACAAGCCGAGCAGCAGCGCGACGATCCCGCCCGCTACCGCGACTGCGCGTGATTTCCTGACAATTTTCACGGAGAACATCGACGTCAACCAATCGCCTGCACGACGACGTCGCAGAACTCCAGGCCTTCGAGATCGTTGCGGCCTGTGCTGCCGAAGACGTCGCCGAGGAACTCCAGGAACTCGTCGTCGGACGGGTCGGTTGGTGTGCCGCCGTGGTCGATCAGGATTTCGAAGCGGATCTGTCCTGGATCGTTGTACAGCAGCTCACCGTCCGGCCCGAAGACCTTGAGCGAACCCGTGGACAGCACGAGGATCGTCAGCGTGCCGTCGCCGTTGTCGGTCACCTTGAGGTCTTTGGTGACGCTGTTGAAGGCATGGGTGACGCTCAGGCCGTTGTCGAGGTTCGTCAACGTGGACGAGCCGTGGAAGTTCTCGAGGAGGTAGGCGAGGCCGTCGCGGCCGTGGGCGACGAAGACCCTGTTGATGATCACGTCCGTCTCCTGCAGCATGGTGAGTCCGCAGTCGGTGATCACCTCGCTCTCCAGGATGTGGACGTGTTCCCGCTCCAGGGGCCGGGCCGACGCCTGGGCGGTCACCGTGCCGAGCAGCAGCGCGACGATCCCGCCCGCTATCGCGACTGCGCGTAACTTTCTGACAATCTCCATGGTAAAGCTCCTGACCTGCGCAAACGTGCCTTGCGGCACTGCTTTATGTCAGTCGCGTGGGGATCGACGCTGTTACAGCAGGTCAGCGCGTGTCTCTGAGCGTGTCATAGCGACACGCTCAGGGCTTCTTGCGGAGGGCGGCCAGCTGCTCCTCGAAGGGGATCAGCTCCTCCTCCTTGTGCTGGGCCGGGGTGCGTAGCATCAGGTCGGCCAGCTCGCCGGCGGCGCGGTCGACGCGTTCCGACAGCTCACCGCTCGCCCAGTCCTCCGACGCCGCGTACACGGCCGTCGGCACGACCACCGCGTGCAGGTAGGCGAACATCGGCCGCAGGGCGTGTTCCAGCGCCAGCGAATGCCGTGCCGTGCCGCCGGTCGCCGCGATCAGCACCGGCTTGCCGGTCAGGGCCTCGAAGTCGATCAGATCGAAGAACGACTTGAACAGACCACTGTAGGAGGCGGTGAAGATCGGGGTGGCGGTAATCAGGCCGTCCGCCTCCTCCACCGCCCGCACCGCGTCGCCAAGCACCGGTGACGGGAAGCCCGTCACCAGGTGGTTGGCGATGTCGACGGCAAGGTCGCGCAGCTCGATCACCCGCACGTCCACGTCGGCCCGCGCCTCGACCGCGGTTGCCAGCCGGTCGGCCAGCAACCGGGTCGACGACGGCTGCGTCAGCCCAGCCGAAACGACGACCAGCCTCATGACTGCACCTCCGCCAGCTGCGCCTTCTCGACGAGCGCGGCGTGTGTCGGGGCCTCCGCGACACCCGGAGCGCGCCGGGCGGCGAACTCCTTGCGCAGCACCGGAACGATCTCGCCCAGCATGTCCATCTGCTCCAGCACGGTCTTCAGCGGCAGGCCGGCGTGATCCATCAGGAACAGCTGGCGCTGGTAGTCGCCGAAGGACTCGCGGAACGTCAGCGTCCGGTCGATCACCTGCTGCGGCGAGCCGACGGTCAGCGGCGTCTGCTCCATGAAGTCCTCGAGCGCGGGCCCGTGCCCGTACACCGGCGCGTTGTCGAAGTACGGCCGGAACTCGTTGACCGCGTCCTGGGAGTTCTTGCGCATGAACACCTGGCCGCCGAGCCCGACGTACGCCTGCTCTGGCGTGCCGTGTCCGTAGTGCGCGAACCGCTCCCGGTACAGGCTGATCAGCCGGATGAAGTGCTCCTTCGGCCAGAAGATGTTGTTGGCGAAGAAGCCGTCGCCGTAGTAGGCGGCCTGCTCGGCGATCTCCGGGCTGCGGATCGAGCCGTGCCACACGAACGGGGGAACGCCGTCGAGCGGCCGCGGCGTGGACGTGAAACCCTGCAGCGGCGTGCGGAACCGGCCCTCCCAGTCGACGACGTCCTTGCGCCACAACTCGTGCAGCAGCGCGTAGTTCTCGATGGCCAGGGGGATGCCCATCCGTATGTCCTGCCCGAACCACGGGTACACCGGGCCGGTGTTGCCGCGACCCATCATGAGGTCGACGCGGCCGTCGGCCAGGTGCTGCAGCATCGCGTAGTCCTCGGCGATCTTCACCGGGTCGTTCGTGGTGATCAGCGTCGTCGCGGTGGACAGGATCAGGCGCTCGGTGCGTGCCGCGATGTAGCCGAGCATCGTGGTCGGCGACGACGGCACGAACGGCGGGTTGTGGTGCTCACCGGTCGCGAACACGTCGAGCCCGACCTCCTCGGCCTTGAGCGCGATCGTGACCATGGCCTTGATCCGCTCTCGCTCACTCGGCGTCACGCCGGTGGTCGGGTCCATGGTGACGTCCCCGACGGAGAAGATCCCGAACTGCATCACGCTCATCCCTCTCGAAGAAGTAGTTGCATACTCAACTACCTTCTCGAACAGTACCGGATGGGTGGCTATTCCCGCGCGTCAGGGTGAAACAGATCGCCAGCCACAGCGCACCGACCAGCCAGCCGGCGATGACGTCGGACGGCCAGTGGACCCCAAGGTAGACCCGGCTGAAACCCACGATGAACACCAGGAACGCGCCCAGGACGGCCAGCGGCGTGCGCCACAGCCAGCCGGGTCGCGCACGCATCGCGAGCACGGTGAGCAACCCGAGTACCACCATCGTGTTGAGGCTGTGCCCGGACGGGTAGGACCAGCTGTCGACGAACACCACGTGCTCGTTCAGTGCCGGCCTGGGTCGTGCGACCACCACCTTGAGCACCGGGCCGAGCGCGAGCCCGCTCGCCGACCCGCCCACCACGAGCAGCGAGTCCCGAGGCCGGCCGCTCCGCACGAGCCACACCCCCGCGACGAGCGCGTAGAAGATGAGCGCCGGCGTGCTGCCGAACCGGCTCGCGTTCACCATGACCTCGGTCAGCGTGCCGTTCCGGTGTGCGATCACCCAGTCCCGCCACGTGCCGTCCAGCCCGCTGAGCACGTCGTGGTTCAGCACGGCCACCGTGAACACGATCGCGACCAACCCCAGTAACACGACGGTCGCTGTGCTGCCCGTGACCCGCGGTCGCGTTGATCGAGTCATGTGACCCACCGTAGGTGACCAGTTGGCCATTCGTGGGTCGGCCGATCGGCCATGCGGCTCCGGCCGGTCATGGCCATCTGCCCGACGTGCCGGACCGGTCACTCCCGGCAGGGTTCTCCCCGCACACACCGCGATCGAAGGGGACGGACATGACACCGCTGCTGTCGGGGAGGGGACTGGTGAAGCGCTACGGCGACGCCTACGCGCTCGCCGGTGTGGACATCGACATCGCCGCCGGGGAGGCACTCGCCATCGTCGGGCCGTCCGGATCGGGCAAGACGTCGCTGCTGCACGTGCTCGCCGGCATCCTCAAGGCCGACGCGGGTGAGATCACGCTCGGCGGCCAACGGGTCGACCAGCTCAACGAGACCAAGCGCAGCGAGCTGCGGCGCACCGAGTTCGGGTTCGTGTTCCAGTCCGGCATGCTCGTCGCCGAGCTGACCGCCGAGGAGAACGTCGCGCTACCGCTGCTCCTGGGCGGTCGCGACAGGAACATGGCGGTCTCCGCGGCCCGCACCTGGCTTGGCCGCGTCGGGCTGGCCGGCAAGGAGACCCGGCGGCCCGGTGAGCTCTCCGGTGGTGAGGCGCAGCGCGTCGCGATCGCCCGCGCCATCGCCCACCGCCCCAAGGTGATCTTCGCGGACGAGCCGACCGGTGCACTGGACACCAAGACCGGCCACGCGACGGTCACCAGCCTCATCACGACCGCAAGGGAGACCGGGGCCGCGCTGATCATCGTGACCCACGACCTCGACGTCGCCGCCATGGTGCCGCGCACGGTCGCGATCCGAGACGGTCGTATCGAGAACTCGGTGGTGGCAGCATGAGCCGGGCCAACCACATGACCATTCCGCACACCTCGCGGGCAGGGATCGCGGCGTGAACGCGTTCCAACTCGCGCTGCGTGTACTGCGGGTCGACCGACGCACCCAGGTGTCCACCACGCTGACCGCACTGGGGGTCGCGGTGGCCACGGGGCTCGTGCTTCTGCTGGTGAGCCTCCCGTACGCGACACAGTCCAGGGCAGAGCGCACGCTGTGGCAGGACCCCCGCCCGGTGAGTTCCTTCGACGCCGCCCAGGCCAACGCCGACCTCGACGGGGTCGTCGCTGTCGCGACCAGCGAGGACCAGATCGACGGCAAGGTGATCACCCGAGTTGACGTGGCGCCGCTCGTCGACACCGCGCGGATCGAGCTGCCACCTGGCATCGACCGCCTGCCGGGGCCCGGGGAGATGCTGCAGTCACCCGAGCTTGCCCATCTCGCGTCGAACCGGCCCGCCGCCGAACTCGCCGACCGGTTCGCGGCGAAGCCCGTCGGACTGCTCGGCGATGACGCGCTGATGTTCCCCGAGCAACTGGTGGTGCTGGTCGGCCACACACCGGACACGATGCCGGCGACCGCCGTCGGACTGCCCCACCTGGCTTCTGGCACCGCGGAGGTCGACCCTCTGCTCGGCCTGCTCTCCGGAGTCGGTGTCGTGGTGCTGCTGGTGCCGAGCCTGGTGCTGGTGGCGTCCGCGTCCCGGCTGACCGCCGCGCGCCGCGAACGCCGGCTCGCCGCGCTGCGGCTCGCGGGTGCTACGCCCGCGCAGGTCACCGCCATGGTCGGGGCGGAGACCGGACTGGCCGCCGTGGGCGGTGCGGTCATCGGGGTCGCCGTCAGCCCGGTGCTGCACTCGCTGGCGACGTGGGTGCCGTGGGGTGGCGGCACATGGTTCGCCCACGACTTCGTGCTGCCGTGGCACATGGTGATTCCCATCGCGCTCGCGGTGCCGGTGCTGGTGGTCGGCGCGGCGGTGGCCGGGCTGCGGCGCGTGGTGAACACGCCGCTGATGGCCACCGGCGGACACACCCGCAAACCGCTGTCCGCGGCGCGGCTCGCGATCGTGCCGGTCGCCGTGGTCGCGTTCTTCGCGGTGCTGACCTCTACGACCCTGTCGAACTCCTTCCTGCCGGTCCTGCTGGCGCTCGCGTTCCTGATGTGGTCGCCCACCCTCCTGGGACCGTGGGTGACCTCGGCACTCGGTGGGGTGTTCACGAAGGTGTGGCGCAAGCCGGCCGTGCTGCTGGCGGGCCGGCGGCTGCGGGACGACCCGAAGGCCGCGTACCGGGCGTCCTCCGGGGTGGTGCTCGCGGTGTTCGCGGGGTCGATGGCGCTGACGCTGATGCCGAGCCTCGAGTCGGAGGCCGGGTACGCCATCAAGTACCGGGACAGCGTCCTGAACCTGTCGACCGATGCCGAACTCGCGTCCGGGATCGTGGCCGACGCCAACCGGAGGCTGGCCGGGTACGGGCTGGTCGAGCGGGCGACGGCGGTGGGGAACCTGAACGTGCAGCAGGGGGAGCAGTTCCTGCAGGCGTACGTGGTGTCGTGCGAGGACGCGCAGGTGCTGCTGCCGGTGCGGATCACGTGCCGGTCCGAGCCGGCGATCTACGCGCCGGCAACAGCGGCGATGGAGATGCTCGAGAACACCGACAGCGGAGAGACGAAGGAGATACCGCTGCCAGGCCAACCGGTGGCGACCGCCGGTCTGGAGATGGTGCTGATCGACCCGTCGCTGCTGCCCGACGGCGCCCCTCTGTCCAGTGTGGACGTCGCGCTCCCGGCGAGCGACGCGTCCAGGGAGACCGCACGCACCGCGCTGCAGGCCGCGTCCGGCGGGGCGCAGGTGTTCAGCCGGGAGATGAAGCTCGACGAGCAGAACACCGAGCTGGCCGACCTGCGCCGGGTGACCGTGATCGGTCTGGTGACGGCGTCCGTGCTGGGCGGCCTGAGCGCGGCCATCGCGACGGCGGGCTCCGTCATGGACCGACGCCGAACGTTCGGCGCCCTGATGGCGGCGGGCACCCCGGTACGCACGCTGACCAGGGCACTGCGAGCCGAGGCGGCGCTGCCGGCACTGGTGGCGACGGTCGGCGCGGGCGCACTGGGAACGGCGGTCGGCGTCGGGTTGTTCGGTCTGGTGTCCAAGAGCGCGCCGGTACTGAGCCCATGGCTGGCGGCACCGATCGTCCTCGGCGCACTGGTGGCCCTGCTCGCGGCGTCAGTGTGCACACCCGCGCTCAAGCGAGTGCGCGCGGAACCACTGGCCGACGAGTGATCCAGGGGGCGGCTCACTTCTCGGGGGAGTGAGCCGTGGGTGGGGCTCGGTCCATGCTCGGGGCGCGGACCGGGCCCTACCGCCGGACCGGGGGACGGTCGTGTCTCGAGGGTGCCCTTGAGGACGCTGAACGTCCCGAGGGTGCCCTTCAGGACATCCGCGGAACCGGCCTGGCCGAGCGCGGTGTGGAAGGGAGCCCGCCTCACGCCGGGCGTTATGAAGAACGCCTTCCTCGCACGGCCGCCAGCCGACCGCCCGCGAAGCGGGCACTACCCGCCGTCAGACCGCGAAACCGCCGCCCGGGTTCAACGCCCCGACATCGCCCGAGACCATTTCATGATCAACGCCAACACAGATGGTTGCGTAGGCTTCCCCCGCCCGTACCCGCAGGGGTTCGTCAAAGTCGATCACCCGTCTGAGTGCGGGCACGGTCTCTGGTTGATCATGTGAGTGTCTACGTCGCACGATCATGTGAGAGAGCTGTGTCTACGGGTGTGTCTGGGGCGGGTGACCGATCGGTGTACTCGGCGGGGTACTCGGCATTCGTTGGCCTCGATGTTGACCATCGCGGCGGTCGCGGTCGCGTCGGGAGCGCGGTGGAGCCCGCACCGGAATCGGATTGTCGGGCTGGGTAGGCCACGTTACGACGCGCGCTGATGCCGCCGCTCATGCCGTGTCCGGGGCCTCAGCACCGCCGCACCAGCCGGTGCCGGTGCCGGTGGTCATCGCGGTGGATGGCAAGTCGTTGCGGGGACACGTTCGCCCGTACCGGCGCACCAACATCGCCCCAACACTGCGCCGCATGGCCCGCGACATCACCCGAGACCGTTTTCATGATCAACGCCAACACAGATGGTTGC